>NZ_VIUP01000004.1:0-379764 GCF_007828365.1 Rhizobium sp. SJZ105 | reverse complement strand
CCTCAAACAAGTCAACACACCTATCGTCAAAAAACTGACATTTTTGCTAACCGTATGAAAATAAAAGATAGTTTCAAGGTGGACCGCAAGGGAGGGCAAGAGGAGCCTCCTGTATGTGCCGACTGGTTCTGTTTCGGGAAACATGCAATAGGAACGGATAAGAGTTTCAGCCAGACTGGGGCGTCCAACGCCCCTTATAGCCTTAAGAATTGGAGAGCCCGTGCGCATTCTCGATGAAGCCGTCATTCCCGAGCTGCCGAATTACTACCGTGGCAAGGTGCGTGAAAATTACGATCTGCCCGACGGCAACCGCATTATCATATCAACCGATCGCCTCAGCGCATTCGACCGCATCCTCACCTGTGTTCCTTATAAGGGGCAGGTATTGACCCAGACGGCACGCTACTGGTTCGAGCAGACGAAGGATATCTGCCCCAACCACGTGGTCAGCTATCCCGATCCTAATGTCGTCATCGGCAAGAGGCTTGAAATATTGCCGGTCGAAGTGGTGGTTCGCGGTTATCTGGCCGGCACCACCGGCACATCGATCCTGACCCTTTATAAGAAAGGCCAGAGACAGATGTACGGCATGAGCCTGCCGGACGGGATGAAGGACAACCAGATCTTGCCCGAGCCGGTGATCACGCCGACGAGCAAGGCCTTCGATGGTGGTCACGACGAGCCGTTGACGCCGGCCGAGATAGTGGAGAAGAAACTTCTGACGCAGGAGCAATGGGACACGCTTTCCCGTTACGCGCTCGCACTGTTCAAGCGCGGACAGGAGATTGCCGCAAAGCAGGGCCTCATCCTCGTCGATACGAAATACGAATTCGGCACGGATGAAAACGGCACGATCATTCTGGCCGACGAAATCCACACGCCTGACAGCAGCCGCTACTGGATGGCTGAAACCTATGAAGAGAGCTTCCGCAACGGCGCACGGCCGGCAAGCTTCGACAAGGATTTCGTGAGAGCCTGGGTTGCCGAACGCTGCGATCCCTATAAGGACGACGTTCCGGAAATTCCGCGGGAACTCGTATTGCAGACGTCAAGGGTATATATTGATGCATACGAACGCATCACCGGACAAAGCTTCGTTCCCGACGATAGCGGTGAGACGCCGCTGGCAAGAGTACGCCGGAACCTGGAGCAATTTTTCCCCGGAGTCTGACCTTGAGCAAAACGATCGAACAGGCGAGAAAGGGTGACAGGAAGAACGACGTTCCTGTCAAGCGCCGGCCTCGCCGTTCCGCCGAAGAGACGCGGCGGGACATTCTTGCCAAAGCCGAAGAACTTTTTCGCGAGCGTGGGTTCAATGCAGTGGCGATTGCCGATATCGCCGCAGCACTCGGCATGTCGCCCGCGAACGTCTTCAAGAACTTCAATTCGAAGAATGCGCTCGTCGATGCCATCGGGTTTGAGCAGATCGGTGCATTCGAGCGGGAAATCCACCCGCTCGATAAAAGTCATGCACCAGTTTCAAGGCTGCGCCATCTCGCCCGCACCCTGATGGAACAACACCATCAGAACCTCAACGACAATCCCTATATATTCGAAATGATCCTGATGACGGCCAAGCAGGACATGAAGTGCGGTGACTATTACAAATCCGTCATAGCAAACCTGGTGGCTGACATTATTCGCGATGGCGTAGATAAGGGAATTTACGCCCCCGCCGACATCCCGCCTCTGGCGGAAACCGTCCTCCACGCACTCGCGAGCGTCATCCATCCCGTCCTCATCGCACGGGAAGATATCGGCAATTTAGCAACACGTTGCGATCAACTGGTTGATTTAATCGAGGCAGGATTGCGCAATCCGCTTGCTAAGTGACGATTCTCAACTTACGTCACCTTCTCGCAATTGCTTGCGAAGCGTGAAAGCCTGCGCTTCTATGCGAATGGCGGTCCGAGCAGATTGAACGAAGAAGGTCCCCATAGGGCCTTTAGCCATCGTACCTGCACCCGGACCAGCATCCGCCGAGCGACACTGCGCTTATAGTTGAATGCGACCGATACGCAGGGAAGAACAATGAGCCGACGTATTTTACCCCTATTTGCTTCTCTGTGCATGACCGCAGTTCTCGCGGGATGCAGCGATGGCGGCGAAAGCAGCCAGACCGCCGGCCAGGGCGCCGCGCGTCCCCCGTCTCCGGTCAGCATCATTGTGATGAAGACGAGCGAATATCCCCTGACCACCGTTCTTCCCGGCCGCGCAAGCGCGTTCCAGACGGCGGAAATCCGCCCGCGCGTCACCGGCATCATCCGCGACATTCCCTTCAAGGAAGGCAGCGAGGTCAAGCAGGGTGACATTCTCTACCAGATTGAAGACAACACCTATCTGGCAGAAGTGGCACAGGCCAAGGCAAGCGTAGCGAAAGCCGAAGCAAGCGTTCCGAGCGCCCAGGCGAACCTTGCCCGCTACGAGCGGCTGGTCAACAGCGGCGCAACGCAGATAGAATATGAAAACGCCAAGGTGACGCTGCTTCAGGCCGAAGCCGACGTGGCCCAGACCAAGGCTGCGCTGGAAACGGCTGAGATCAATCTCGATCTCACCAAGGTCCGCGCGCCTTTCGACGGCATCACCAGCGCTACCGCTTTCAGCATCGGCAACGTGGTGACGGCAAACCAGACGACGGCTTTGACGACGCTGCGCCGCATCGATCCGATCTACATCGATCTGATGGAATCCAGCATCAATCTTCTGCGTCTGAAAAAGGCGATCTCGTCGGGCCAGCTCGGCGGCGATACCAAGGAAACCGGCATTCACCTGACGCTGGAAGACGGCACCGAATACAAGCATGACGGCAAGATCGACATGTCGGACATGGCGGTGAGCGAAACCACGGGCACCTTCTCCATCCGTGCTCTCTTCGATAACCCGGACGATCTTCTGCTTCCCGGCACCTATGTTCGCGCAACGCTGACCATCGGTAAGGAAACGGGTTTCCGCATCCCGCAGCGCGCAGCGAGCCGGAACGCCAATGGCGAACTGACCGCAAAATTTGTCACCGGGGAAAACAAGGTGGAAACGCGCACCTTCCCGTCCAGCCAGCAGTCGGGCAATGCCTGGCTGGTGACGGAAAACGTCAAGGATGGCGACAAGCTCATCGTTGACGGTTTCCAGTGGATTGCCGACGGCGCGACGGTCGCGCCCGTGGAAGTGACCATCGACGATCGCGGTATCGTCGTTCTGCCGCAGCAAGCTCCGCCTGCCGCCGCCCCCTCGAAATAAACATGAGCACGAAACCCTCGGTCGAAGCTCGTAAAAGGTAAGGCAGGACTGCCATGGCCCATTTCTTTATCAGGCGCCCCGTTTTTGCATGGGTTATCGCCATCGTCATCATGCTGGGCGGCGCTCTGGCAATTGTGACGCTCTCCATCTCGCAATATCCCGATATTGCCCCGACGACGGTCCGCGTCAGCGCAACCTATAATGGCGCTAGCGCGGAGACGGTCGAAAAATCGGTGACGACCATCATTGAGGACGGCATGACCGGCCTCGACGATCTCACCTATATGACCTCGTCTTCCTCGACCGGCAGCGCCGAAGTGACACTGACCTTCGGCAACAGCATCCTGCCTGACATCGCGCAGGTTCAGGTGCAGAACAAGCTGCAGCTCGTGCAGTCGCAATTGCCCGACACCGTGCAGCAGCGCGGTATTCAGGTCAGCCGCTCCACATCGAGCATTCTGATGGTGGGTGCGCTGATCTCGACGGACGGCAAGCGCAATTCGGCAGATCTCGGCGACGTGTTCTCCTCGCGCGTTGAAGACCAGATCAAGCGCCTTGAAGGCGTGGGCAGCATCAACGTCTTCGGTTCCGAATATGCGATGCGCATCTGGCTCGACCCGTTCAAGCTCAACAAATACCAGCTGACCACGGCTGACGTCACCGGCGCCATCGAAAGCCAGAACACCCAGGTTTCGGTCGGCTCCCTCGGTGCCGTTCCCGCCGTCCAGGGCCAGCAGCTCAATGTGACGGTGACGGCGCAGAGCCAGCTCACCACCGTCGCCGATTTCGAATCGGTCATCTTGAAGGTTGAGAAGGACGGCGCAACCGTTCGCCTGAGCGACGTGGCCCGCATCGAAATCGGCCAGGAAACCTATGGCGGTGATTCCCGCTCCAACGGCCGTCCTTCCGCCGGTTTCGCGGTCAACCTCGCCACGGGCGCCAACGCGCTCGATACTGCAGCACGTGTCAAGTCCGCACTTACCGCCGTTGAGGGTTCGCTGCCTGCAGGCGTCTCGATCGAATATCCCTACGACACGACACCCTTCGTGAAGCTGTCGATCGAGAAAGTGGTGCATACGCTGATCGAGGCGATCATTCTCGTCTTCGTCGTGCTGCTGGTCTTCCTGCAAAACCTGCGCGCCACCTTCATTCCGATGATCGCCGTGCCCGTCGTGCTCCTCGGCACGTTCGGCATCCTCGCAGTCACCGGATATTCTATCAATACGCTGACCATGTTCGCTATGGTTCTGGCGATCGGCCTTCTCGTGGATGACGCCATCGTCGTTGTTGAAAACGTCGAGCGCATCATGTCGGAAGAGGGCCTGTCGCCGGTCGAGGCGACGGAAAAATCGATGGGCGAGATAACTGGCGCCATCATCGGCATCGCGCTCGTCCTGACCGCCGTGTTTATTCCCATGGCCTTCTTTGGCGGATCGACTGGTATCATCTATCGCCAGTTCTCGATCACGATCGTTTCGGCCATGCTGCTTTCGGCGGTGGTCGCCATCGTTCTGACGCCGGCGCTGTGCGCCACAATGCTGAAGCCCATCGACCATACCAAAAAGCAGCGTGGACCGGGTGCCTGGTTCAACCGCGGCTTCGGCAAGACGACGGACGGCTATGTTTCGTCGATCGGCTATCTGCTGAAGCGGCCCCTGCGCGTGACGATTCTTTTCCTGATCGTCGTCGGCGGCTGCGCCTGGTTCTTCACCAAACTGCCAAGCTCCTTCCTCCCACAGGAAGATCAGGGCGTGCTGCTGACGATCATCCAGACACCGACCGGTTCGAACATCGAACGCACCAACGAGGTGGTAAAACAGGTCGAAAGCTACTTCCGTGAAAAAGAAGCAGCCAATGTCGAATCGGTTTTCGGCGTGCTTGGATTCAGCTTCAGCGGTTCGGGTCAGAACAACGCGATCGTCTTCACCAAGCTCAAGGACTTTTCCGAGCGAACCGCACCCGATCAACACGCCGCCGCCATTGTGCAGCGGGCAATGGGTACGTTCTTCGGCTTCCGCGATGCACAGGTATTCCCGCTTTTGCCGCCGGCAATTCAGGGGATGGGCACGTCGAGCGGTTTCTCCATGTATCTCGTGGATAGCGGCCGCAACGGCACCGACGCTCTGACCGCAACCTCCAAGGACCTGATTGCGCTTGCAACAAGCAATCCAAAGATCAGCTCTCTGCGAAGCGACAGCCAGGACAACGAAACGCAGATGAAGATCATTCTCGATCAGGAAAAGATGGGGGCCATGGGCGTCGATCTTTCCTCCGTGAACCTGATGCTGTCGACGATCTTTGCCGGCCGGGATGTCAACGACTTCACCCTGAACGGTGAGCTCAAGCCGGTCTATGTTCAGGGCGATGCACCCTATCGCATGCAGCCGGACGACCTGAAGTTCTGGTATGCCCGCAACACCAGCGGCGAAATGGTACCTTTCTCCTCCTTCAGCGAGGTGAAGTGGATCAACGCGCCGCCGTCACTGGCACGCTACAACGGTACGGGCGCGATTTCGCTTGAAGGCACCGCCGGCGCAGGCGTTGCTTCCGGCGAAGCCATGGACGAGATGGAACGTCTGACGGCAAGCATGCCTGGCGGTTACACCGTGGCATGGCAGGGCATCTCCTATCAGGAACGCCTTTCCGGCTCGCAGGCGCCCATGCTGTACGCGCTGTCGGTTCTCATCGTGTTCCTTTGCCTGGCTGCCCTTTATGAAAGCTGGTCGATCCCGTTCTCGGTCATTCTGGCTGTCCCGGTGGGTGTCCTCGGCGCTTTGACTGCGGCCCATTTCTTCGGCCAGACGAACGACGTCTACTTCAAGGTGGGCCTGCTGACGACCATCGGCCTTGCCGCGAAAAACGCGATCCTGATCGTTGAATTCGCCAAGGAGAGGCAGGAGCACGGGTTAAGTCTGGTGGAGGCGGCACTGGAGGCGGCGAAGCTGCGCCTGCGTCCGATCGTCATGACGTCGCTCGCCTTCATCCTCGGCGTCGTGCCTCTCGCGATCGCAACCGGAGCGGGTTCCGCTGCGCAAAATGCAATCGGTATAGGGGTGCTGGGTGGTATGCTTTCTGCAACACTGCTCGGAATTTTCTTCGTTCCGTCCTTTTTCGTCATCATTCGTCGCCTTTCAAGGCGTTAACAAAACAAAAATGGGCTGTGCCAACCGTTAATACGCTGCTAGAAATATGGCCGATTTGGCAAACGCACGTTTCTAGGGCATATCGACCGCGCAGCCCATTTGTCAGCAAGCCGCGCTTGGTAAGCCAACCAGAGAATTGGGAAAATTATATGCTGTCTATTCGCGCTACTATTCCCCTGACAATGCTACTGCTTTCGGGCTGCGTTGTCGGACCCGACCACAAGACGCCGGAAATTCAATTGCCGGGAAAGTTCGCGGAAGCCGGAAAAACCAGTAATGGCGACATCAGCAGCGTTGCATGGTGGACGGCCTTTAACGACAACCGCCTGAACGGTTACGTCTCCACTGGCCTTGCGCAGAACCTCACCGTGATGCAGGCAATCGAGCGCATCAATCAGGCGCAGGCCCAGGTGATCGTGGACGGCGCCGGCGGCCTGCCGAGCCTGACTGGCAGTGGCAGCCACACGACCAGCGAGACCAAGGGCAGCTACCGTGACGTTCCCGTCACCAACGTGTCCAACGGCAGCCTTAGCATTTCCTGGTTCCTCGACCTTTTCGGTCGCTATCGCCGGGCAACGGAAAGCGCCGATGCTTCGCTAGACGCCGCGTACTCCACCGTCGACGTTCAGCGCCTGACGCTGATTTCCTCAGTCGCCGCGGCCTATATCGACGTGCGCTATTATCAGGAGCGCCTGGCGATTGCCCGCCAGAACCTGAGTTCACGCCGCGAAACGCTTGATCTGACGAAGCTGCAGCTCGAAGCGGGTGCGGCCTCGCGTCTCGATGTCGTCCAGTCCGAAGGTCTGGTCAATTCAACGCTGTCGCAGATACCCGGCCTCGAAACCAGCTTCCGCAAGTCAGCCCACCGCATCGCGACCCTGCTCGGCATGCCGGCCTCGTCGCTCATCGCCGAGCTGCAGAAGGGCGCACGCCAGCCTGTTGCGCGCGCTGTTCCCCGCACCGGCATCCCGGCCGACCTGATCCGCAACCGTCCCGACATCCGCGTCGCGGAACGCAATCTCGCCGCTGCGGTCGCCACGATCGGTGTAACCGAGGCACAGCTTTATCCAAGCATCGAGCTTGGTGGCGCGATCACCCCGAGCTACAATTTCCTGAGTGGCGGCGGCAGGGGAACGGCCAATAGCTGGTCCTTCGGTCCGAGCCTAACTCTCCCGATCCTCGATGGTGGCAGACTGCGCGCCAATGTCGACATCGCGAACTCGCAAGCACGCGAGCAATATCTCGTCTGGAAGGCAACCGTTCTCAACGCGGTTGAAGAAGTCGAAAACGCCCTGGCCGCTATCAATCGCGACCAGCGTACCGTCGACGCGCTGAGAAAGACTGTCTCATCCTACCAGGAAGCGCTGCAGCTCTCGACAGCCAGCTATCGTGACGGTGCTTCGTCTCTGCTCGACGTTCTGGATGCCCAGCGGTCGGTCTCCGATGCGCAGGCAAACCTTGCAACGGCGATCCAGACGACCGCGCAGGATTATGTCTCGCTCAACGTGGCTCTCGGTGGCGGTTATGCCGTTGGCCAGCCTGCCCCGAAGAAGTCCGCCGGCCCAACCGTGGCCGCTGCAAAGGGCATGTAAGAAACGCCTCAAGGCAAATGAAAAGCCCGCGTCGAGACGCGGGCTTTTTTTGTATTCCAGATACAAAAAAAGCACCGGTCGCCCGGTGCTTTTTGTTTAACCTGCCGTCAGGCTCAGCTCTTGGCGCGCTCGACGTAGGAATTGTCTTCCGTCGCGATGACCACGCGGATACCGGCGTCGATGTGCGGCGGCACCATGGTGCGGATGCCGTTGGAAAGAATTGCCGGCTTGTAGGAAGAGGAAGCCGTCTGGCCCTTCACAACCGGTTCCGTTTCGACGATTTCCAGCGTGACGTGGCGCGGCAGTTCGACAGCCAGCGGATTGCCTTCGTGAATGGAAAGAACGCAGGTCATGCCTTCCTGCAGATAGGCCTTCTGGTCGCCCATCGTCTCGACATCGACAACGACCTGGTCGTAGTTTGCCGGGTTCATGAAGTGAAAGCCTTCGCCGTCTTCATAAAGGAACTGGAAGTTCAGGTCTTCGACGAAAGCACGCTCCACCTGTTCGGTCGTGCGCCAGCGCTCGGAAACCTTCACGCCGTCAACGATGCGGCGCATGTCAACCTGCGTGACCGGCGTGCCCTTGCCCGGGTGAAAGTTCTGCGCGGTGAGAACAACGTAGAGCTTGCCGTCCACGTCGAGAACATTGCCCTTGCGGACGGATGAGGCGATAACCTTGACCATATGACTTCCTTGTAACTCGATGAAATGCGTCGTAAAGGACTGCGCGATAGCACCGGCCCGGCAGACGTTTTGTCTTTTTTCTGGGGCGCAACTACCTTAAATCCGCGCGAATTGCCAGCCTTCTACAGCAATTCGCGGAAGAGTGCCTAGCGGTTTTCCGCCCGGAATTGCTTTAAATGATGCGATCAGGCGTTTTGCGGGCCGTTTATCCGTAACAAGGCCAGCAGGTAAGACGGAAAAGAAAAAAGAGATGGGCTCAAGCAACGAGACAATGTCGCCCTGGTGGACGCCCGACGTCCATGCCGACCGCCGCGCCTTTCTGCTTGGACGCAACGCGATCCAGTCGGAATTTCGCAGCTATTTCGCGCGTGCGGACTTTCTAGAGGTCGACACCGCCACATTGCAGATTTCTCCTGGCAACGAGGCACATCTGCATGCCTTCGCTACCCAGGGACTGACGCCGGCCGGCGACGCCGCTCCGCTCTATCTCCACACCTCGCCCGAATTCGCCTGCAAGAAATTGCTCGCGGCCGGTGAAGAACGCATTTTCTGTTTCGCCCATGTTTATCGAAACCGGGAAAGAGGCCCCCTGCACCACCCAGAATTCACGATGCTGGAATGGTATAGGGTAGGAGAAACCTACGAGATCCTGATGAAGGACAGCGCCAATCTTCTGGCGCTGGCGGCAGAAACCGCCAAAACAAACAATTTCACCTATCGTGGCCGCAGCGTCGATCCGTTCCTCGAACCGGAACGTCTGAGCGTCGCGGAAGCCTTCGATCGCTATGCGGGAATTGATCTTCTGGCGACGATTGACCGAAACGGCGAGACGGATAGCCGGCACCTTGCCGCAAGCCTCACCAATGCCGGAATTCGTGTGGCTAAGGACGATACCTGGGCGGATATGTTCAGCCGCGTTATCGTAGAGCGGGTGGAACCAGAACTGGGCTTCGGCCGCGCCACCATTCTCGATGAATATCCCACAAGCGAGGCTGCGCTTGCCCGCAAATCGCCTGGGGATGCGCGGGTGGCGGAACGGTTCGAGCTTTATGCGTGTGGCGTGGAACTTGCCAATGCCTTTGGCGAATTGACAGACGCTGCTGAGCAGAGACGGCGTTTCGAAATGGAGATGGTTGAGAAGCAGCGGGTTTACGGCGAGACCTATCCTTTGGACGAGGATTTTCTGGCTGCGCTGGCGATCATGCCGCCGGCAAGCGGCATAGCACTCGGTTTCGACCGACTGGTGATGCTGGCAACCGGCGCGCCCCGAATCGATCTGGTCATGTGGGCACCCGTCGCGGAATACGGACGATGACAAGGCTTGAAACCATCAAGACACCCGAAGCACTTGTTGAGGCAGGGTTGATCAAGACCGAGGCGCTCGAGGACGTGCGCGCGGTGACGCAGCGTTACGCGTTAGCCATCACAGCGACAATGGCCGATCTGATGGACAGCGGCGATCCGCAGGACCCCATCGCGCGGCAATTCTTGCCGGACCTAGCCGAACTCGTCCACCTTCCCGAAGAACGGGACGATCCGATCGGCGACGCTGCACATAGTCCCGTCCATGGCATCGTCCACCGTTACCCGGACCGGGTGCTCTTGAAGGCGGTGCATGTCTGCCCCGTCTATTGCCGTTTCTGTTTCCGCCGCGAAATGGTCGGGCCGCAGGGCAACGGCATGATGAGCCCGGAAGAGCTGGACGCCGCATTCGACTATATAAAAGCCAACCCGGCCATCTGGGAGGTCATCCTCACCGGCGGCGATCCTCTGGTACTCTCGGCGCGGCGATTGTCCGACCTGATGACGCGGCTGAAAGACGTACCGCACGTCAAGATCGTTCGCTTCCACACCCGTGTGCCGGTCGTCGATCCCGAACGAATCGACGGGCCGCTGATCGAGGCATTGAAGGCCAGCGGCAAAACCACCTATGTGGCCCTGCACGCCAACCACGCACGCGAACTTGGGCAAGCAGCTAGAAGTGCTTGCGCGCGGCTGATCGATGCCGGCATCGCCATGGTCAGCCAGACCGTGCTTTTGAAGGGCATCAACGATGATTCGGCAATTCTCGCCGAACTGATGCGCGCCTTTGTCGAGAACCGTATCAAGCCTTACTACCTGCACCACCCCGACCTTGCGCCCGGCACCAGCCATTTCCGGCTGACGATAGAAGAAGGTCAGCGAATCGTTTCCGCCTTGCGCGGGCATGTCTCCGGTCTTTGCCAGCCGACCTACGTCCTCGACATTCCGGGCGGTCACGGCAAGGCCACGATCGGCCCGAATGCGGCCGAAAAAACCCGCGATGGCTGCTACTCCGTCTCGGACTTCAACGGAAACGATCATATTTACCCACCGCCTGCATCCGGCGACGATTAAAAAAAGCATAAAAAGCCCGCCGTGCCGGGCTTTTCAAAGCGGCGTCGAACGAAAACAAAAATTTCACATTTCCGCCCCCCTCCTGTCATCATAAAGAAAAATATTCTACCTATAACAATCAGCATTGATTTTAATGGTGGTCTGGATTATCAGTGTGGAACTGGAGAGCGAGTCTCCTGATTCCGGATCAACACCAATACAGGGAGTGTGTCATGTCAAAATATATTCGCATCAACGCAATCCTTGGTCTTGAGTCCTGGAATGCTGGATTTAAATCCACGTGTTCCCGCTGCTGTCGAATGTGACCTGACGGTCTCAATTTTCTGAAAATCAGTTCGACGACATGCTGTGTTAATGAGCCACAGCGGGAGTATACCTATGCAAAAGCAAGTTATTGAATTCGCTGGCGAACCCGTCGGCATCGTCATACCGGACAACGACCGGCTGAAGTTCATCGCGGTGAAGTTCCACGTCCACGACCTGGACGAACAGAAGTTCGACAGCGCCGACGATGTGCGGATTGCAATTCGCAATCTCGTGCGCAGCCGGAACCTGGCCGCGGCCTGATGCGGGAAACCCATCACCCGCTCACGGACCTTTCAAAACCAAAGCGCGCCCAATATCGGATCCCGAATACCGGGTCGATGGCGCGCTTTTCTATTGCCTGACAATTCGTCCACTGGTCTGTCATAAACCACGACGGGGTGTATCAATACGCCCTGCACTAAGGTGAAATAGCTTTTTCAAATCCGGATTAGAGTGCAAAAGCCACGCGCTCTTAGAACTCCCACCGCTCCTCGTTTCTGCGCTTGTCGCAGGAATCCAGCCAGCCCAGATCCTGGGGCTGAAAAGACTCTCTCGCCGCCCAGACGCGCGTCAGAACGCGGTAAAGGTCAGCGTCGTCAACGAGCGGACGATGCCTGGAATATTGACGATGTTCTGGTTGATGAACTTGCCGATATCCTCTTCCTGCGGAAGATAGATCTTCAGCATCAGATCATATTCGCCGCTGGTGGAATAAAGCTCGGAAACCAGCTCCGTTTTGTAGATGGCATCGGCGACATCATAGGTCTTGCCGGGCTCGCATTGAAGCTGGACAAAAATGGGCTTCACGGACATCTCCCGTATTGGAACTTGTGGTGCGTGGCTCTTCGCCATGCGTCATGGCGCACTATTGGCTTAGCCGCGCCGGTCTTGCAAGACCGCCTGCCGGTTTAGGCAGAAAAGTCTCATCCGCTGCTACCAACTCCGATCGCGGCCTGAGAAACGATCCAGCTTCGAAAACTTTCAAGCGGAGCGTAACCGGCGCGATCCGGCATGCAGGCGAGATAATAGGCCTCTTCGCTCTCCACCTCGCCGGTAACCGCCGCGACAAGCCGGCCGCTTCGCAACTCCTCCCCGATCATGAAGGACGGAATGAGCGATGCCCCGACCCCGGCACTCGCCGCCTCGGCAATCGTCGTGAACTGATCAAAAAGCATGCCATGCACATTGTCGAAAACCACATCATGGCTGCGAAACCATTGTTCCCAGGCATCCGGCCGGGTCGTCATGTGCAGCAGCGGCACATGCAGCAGATCGCCCGGCTGTGAAAGCCCGTAGCGCTCCCTGAAAGCGGGACTGCACACTGGAATGACTGTTTCATGCATCAGAAAAACGAGTTCGGTACCCGGCCAATGCGGCAAACCGAAATGTATCGCCGCATCGACTGTATCGGTACGGAAATCAAACAGCGACGAACGCGTAAGAAGATTGACCGAAACGCCCGGATGTCGGGCGATGAAATCGGGAAGACGCGGCACCAGCCAGCGCGTACCAAAGCTTGGCAGAACACCGAGATTGAGCGTGCCGCCATCCGGATTGGCGCGCAGATTGAGCGACGCGGTCGATATTCGCCGCAGGGCCTCCCGGATTTCCCGCGCATAACCCTCCCCCGCCCGGGTGAGCCGGATTGTCTGCCGCTCGCGCAGAAACAGCGCCACGCCAAGCTGCTCCTCAAGCGCGAGGATCTGCCGGCTGACCGCGCCTTGAGTAAGCCCGAGTTCTCTCGCAGCCGCGGTCACGCTGCCGGTGCGCGAGGCGGCTTCAAAGGCCGCAAGAAGTGAAAGCGACGGTAAGAAGCGCCGAGGCGGCAGAACCATATTCCCTCACGGAATGAACTCTTGACGATATGTCGATATTCAACAGGTGAGGCCGCTTGTAAAGTCTCATAAACAAGGGCTTGTCACTCATACGGAAAACAAATGAACTCGCCCGGAAAATGGTGGAACGATGTATAATGATCCCCGCTCGCACGGCCTCTGGGAAAAGACCGCGCCGCAGCCGCCCGCAACGCCTGCTCTGCAAGGCGAGGCGGTTGCCGATGTGGTGATTGTCGGTGGCGGCTTCACCGGACAATCCGCCGCCCTTCATCTTGCTGAAAAGGACATGGATGTCGTTCTTCTCGAAGCCAGGGAAATCGGCTTCGGCGGCGCCGGCCGCAATGTCGGTCTCATCAACGGCGGCATGTGGGTCATGCCGAGGGAGTTGCCCGGCGTGCTGGGCGAAACCTACGGGGAACGGCTTCTCAGCCTTCTGGGTGATGCGCCGTTGCTGGTGCGCGAATTGGTGGAAAAACACGCGATTCCCTGCGAGATCGAAAAGAATGGCACATTGCATTGCGCCGTCGGTGAAAAAGGGCTCGCCGAAATTCGCGAGCGCTGCGAACAATGGGCAGCCAGAGGCGCTCCCGTCCACCTTCTCGATGCCGATGAAACGGCAAGACACACCGGCAGCACCGCCTATTCCGGCGCACTTTTCGATACGCGCGCGGGCACGCTTCAGCCGCTTGCCTATGTTCGTGGTCTGGCTGCCACCG
Organism: Rhizobium sp. SJZ105; assembly: GCF_007828365.1. Lineage (NCBI taxonomy): Bacteria > Pseudomonadati > Pseudomonadota > Alphaproteobacteria > Hyphomicrobiales > Rhizobiaceae > Rhizobium > Rhizobium sp. SJZ105. The sequence continues at coordinate 365,879 of NZ_VIUP01000004.1, read as the reverse complement.
CGCAAAAGGCAGGAGCACGGCTGCACACCGCGAGCCCCGTCGTGTCGACCGAACGTAGCGGCGGAAAATGGGTGGTAAAAACACCGCAGGGATCGGTGACCGCCAACTGGATCGTCGTCGCCACCGAAGCCTACAGCACCGGGCCGTGGCAGATCGTCCGCGACGAACAGACCTACCTGCCCTACTTCAACTTCGCGACCAGACCGCTTAGCGACAATCTGCAAAAGAGTATCCTGCCGAACCGAGAAGGTTGCTGGGATACAAAGGAAATCCTCTCCTCGTTCCGCATGGACAAAGCGGGTCGGCTGGTCTTCGGCAGCGTCGGCGCCTTGCGCAGCACGGGTGCCGCCATTCACCGGGCATGGGCCAAACGATCGCTGAAGCGGCTTTTCCCGCAACTGGGCGAGACGGAATTCGAATGCGAATGGTACGGCCAGATCGGCATGACGGACAATGCCGTGCCGCGTTTCCATAAATTCGCGGAAAATGTCGTCGGTTTTTCCGGTTATAATGGCCGCGGCATCGCACCCGGTACTGCCTTCGGCAAGGTGATTGCGCAACATATTCTCGGTGATATCGCCGAAAACGACCTGCCTCTTCCCGCAACCGAACCAAAAGCGCAGGCCTTCCGGGCAGTGAAGGAAGCCTATTACGAGGCGGGCGCACAGATCGCTCATTTCGCCGGTGAACGCTTCTGATCAACAGGCCGAAAGCCGCCGATCGTGGCGGCTTTTTCAAACGGCATCGATATATTCTTGAAAATATAATGATTGCCCTATAGGCCTATCGATATATTCATCAGGATATCTCGAGCCGGGGGAACACACCATGAGACTCTTACGCCGCACCTTCTTCAAAACCATCGCCGCAGCAACATCCTTCTGGGTGGCTGCATCCTTTGCTGTGGTTCCCGCCCATGCCGCCGAAAAAGTCACGGTGTTTGCTGCCGCGAGCATGAAAAACGCACTTGATGCGATCAATGCCGAATGGGCGAAGGAAAGCGGCAATGAAGCGACCGTGTCCTACGCCGCAAGCTCCGCACTCGCCAAACAGATCGAGCAGGGTGCACCGGCGGATATCTTCATTTCCGCCGACCTCGCCTGGATGGATTATGTTGCCGAAAAGAAGCTGATCAACGTCGAAAGCCGCTCCAATCTTCTTGGCAACCGCATCGTTCTCGTCGCCCCGGCCGACAAGGCCAAGCCGGTCGATATCAAAAAGGACTTCGATCTCGCCGGACTGGTGGGCGATGGCCGACTGGCCATGGGCGCGGTCGATTCCGTTCCGGCGGGTAAATACGGCAAGGCTGCGCTGGAAAAACTCGGCGTCTGGTCATCCGTGGAAAAGAAAGTCGCCGGCGCGGAAAGCGTGCGCGCAGCGCTGCTGCTCGTGTCGCGCGGCGAAGCGCCCTATGGCATCGTCTACCAGACCGATGCGGCCGCCGATCCGGGCGTGAAGATCGTCGGCACCTTCCCGGAAGACAGCCATCCGCCGATCATCTACCCCGTCGCCATTCTCTCGGAAGCAAAATCTCCGGCGGCAAAATCCTATCTGGATTTCCTGAAGTCCGCCAAGGCTACGCCCTTCTTCGAAAAGCAAGGCTTTACCGTTTTGAAATAAACTGCGTTTCGCGGTCCCATGCCGTATGGGACCGCGAGAGATGACGATTGTAGGATATGGCTTTGCATTGGTGGACACTCAGCCCTGAAGAATGGACGGCGATCAGGCTCAGCCTGTGGGTGTCCTCCATCGCCATGTTCGCCAGCCTGCCCTTCGGCATTGCGGTTGCCGTCGCGCTGGCGCGCGGGCGCTTCTGGGGCAAGTCGCTGCTCAATGGCATTGTCCACCTGCCGCTCATTCTGCCGCCCGTCGTCACCGGCTTTCTGCTGCTCGTCCTCTTCGGCCGCAGAGGCGCCATCGGCCAGTTTCTCGACAGCTGGTTCGGCATCGTCTTTTCCTTTCGCTGGACGGGGGCGGCGCTCGCATGCGCCGTCATGGCGTTTCCGCTGATGGTGCGCTCCATCCGCCTCTCTATCGAAGCGGTGGACAGCAAGCTGGAAGAGGCGGCCGGAACCCTGGGTGCAAGCCCCCTATGGGTGTTCCTCACCGTCACGCTTCCCCTGATCCTGCCCGGCATCATCGCGGGCATGATCCTCGCTTTCGCCAAGGCCATGGGCGAATTCGGCGCGACCATCACCTTCGTTTCCAATATTCCCGGCGAAACCCAGACGCTGTCCGCCGCCATCTACACTTTCACGCAGGTTCCGGGCGGCGATGCAGGCGCATTGCGGCTGACCATCGTTTCCGTCGTGATTTCCATGTCGGCCTTGCTCGTCTCGGAGTTTCTGGCCCGCATCATCGGCAAACGGGTGAGCATGGAATGACGCTTTCTGTCTCCACCCGCCACCGCCTCGGCTCCTTCGAACTCAACGCGTCATTCACCTCTGATGGCGGCGTTACAGCGCTTTTCGGACGCTCTGGCTCCGGTAAGACGTCGATGATCCGCATCATCGCAGGTCTGCTGCGGCCAGATAGTGGTCAGGTATCGCTCGATGGCGAAGTGCTGGCCGATAGCGGAAAGCGCCTGTTCCTGCCGGCGCACAGGCGCCATTTTGGTTATGTTTTTCAGGAAGCGCGGCTGTTTCCTCATCTCAGCGTTGCCCAGAACCTGAACTACGGCAAATGGTTCGCTACGGAAAAAGCTGAGCAGGCGAATGAAAACCGCATTATCGACATGCTTGGCATCGGCCATCTTCTCCAGCGTCGTCCGAACAAGCTTTCCGGCGGTGAAAAACAACGGGTCGCCATCGGCCGCGCACTCCTGTCATCGCCCAGACTACTGTTGATGGACGAACCTCTCGCCTCACTGGACGAGGAACGAAAGGCCGAGATCATCCCTTATCTGGAACGGCTACGCGACGAGACGAAAATCCCGATCTTCTATGTCAGCCACTCCATCCAGGAAGTCGCCCGCCTTGCCGACCGCATAGTTGTTATGAAGGACGGCAAGGTGGAGGCACAGGGAAAAGCGGCCGACGTGCTGTCACGGTCGGATTTCAGCGCACATCTTGAGCGACGAGAAGCGGGCAGCATCCTTTCGGGACACATCGAAAGCTTCGATGAAAGGCACGGGCTTGCTGCCGTAAGGCTCTGCTCGTCGCTCCTGCAGGTTCCAGCAAAAGGAGGAACACCCCGCACCCCGGCACGCGTGCTGATACCGGCGCGTGACGTCATGCTTGCCACGGCAAAACCCGAAGGCCTGAGCGCCCTTAACATCCTCGAAGGCCATATTGCTGGCATCTCCGCCAGCGAAGATGGCATGGTAACCGTTCAGGTGGATTGCGGCGGCGATATTATCCAGTCGCGTATCACCGATCTGTCGCGCGAACGTCTCCAGCTGGAACCCGGGAAACCGGTACATGCGATCATAAAGTCGGCGGCTCTCGATCCGTATTAATGATGGCGGCATCTGGATTGCGGTTGGCCTCAAGCCAGTCGATATCCTTGCGCAGGGCCTCATTCATCCGCTTTTCCATGCTGCGATACCGTTCAAGCAATTCGGCACCGAATGCGGTCAGCGCGGCCCCACCACCCTGCTTGCCGCCCCGCTGGGATTCGATCACCGGCTGCCTGAACATATGGTTCAGCGCATCCACAAGCAGCCATGCACGGCGATAGGACATGTCCATCGCTCGCCCGGCGGCCGAGATCGAACCGGTCTCGACAATCAGCTCCATCAACTCGATCTTACCGTGGCCGAGACGATCTCCGGGCGGAAAATCGATGCGGAGAACGGGCTTCAGTGGCTGATGTATCTTGCTCATCGGCTAGAAACCCCGGCCATGAAGATCGTGATAGGCTTGCTGCGCACCGTGCTGCGGCAGAGCCTTCGCCTCGTAAACACCGCGCGCCACCGCGCGCGCCATAACGATGGTAGCGAGATGGCAGAGTTCCGCGAAATGAGCGCCGCCCTCAAGCGGCTTCTCACCGGTCGCAGCCGAAAACATGGTGTCGCCGTCGCTCGGCAGATGGGCGGGCAGCACGGCGCGCGCCAGCCCGTCATGCGCCATGATGGAAAGGCGGTGCGCCTGCGCTTTGGTAAGGACGGCATCGGTGACCACGGCGCCGATGGTCGTCGCGGTGAGGTTGACGCCCTTGAGACGAAGCGCGGTATGATCCGGTTCGAAACGATCAGGAAAACCGCAGTCGCCGAACTCGCCCTGCTCTTCAAAAGGCGCAGACCAGAAATGGCGGCTGGTGCCAACGGTTGCCGAGCCAAGCGCATTGACGGCGACGATGGCCGCCACCTTGTAACCGCCGGAACTGATAGCGCTTGCCGAACCAAGTCCGCCCTTGAAGGTGGCGGTGGTCGCCCCCGTTCCCGCGCCGACTGTTCCAAGCCCGAAGGGCTCCGCACGCGCCGCCCTGAAAGCCGCATAGCCCATCTCGCGATAGGGCGAATGCAGCCCCCACTCCTTGTTGCCACCATTCAGCAGATCCATGAGGATCGCCTGCGGCACAATGGGAACACGGGTGGAACCGACTTGCAGGCCACGCCCGATCTCGCGCAGACCGGCCTGAACACCACCCGCCGCATCCAGCCCGAAGGCCGAACCGCCTGAAAGTACGAAGGCATCCACGGTTTCCACCGTCATCGCCGGGTCGAGCAGGCCGGTATCACGACCACCGGGCGCCCCGCCAAGAACCGAACCGGAGGCGATTACGGGTTTTTCGAAAACGATTGCGGTGACGCCGGAGCCGAGTGCAAGATCGGTGACATTGCCGACCAAAATCCCATTGATATCCGTCAGAAGATTATTGCGTGCCGCCATGCCGTTCCCCTTTTCTCCCGGTATCCCGCCGCCACGGGGCACTGTCAACGCAAAAGGTGAATCAGGAAAATACCGCCGTGCCAATCACCGGTGTCGAGGGAATGGCCATATCTCTCGGCTCCAGCGGCCCCGCCACAAAAGCCTGATGCCCGGCCTCAATGGCGCGGGCGAAAGCTTCCGCCATTGAGGCCGGGTCACCCGCCCCCGCGACCGCCGTGTTGAGCAGAACAGCATCGTAACCAAGCTCCATCACCGTCACCGCATGTGACGGCCGGCCGATACCGGCATCGACGATCAGCGGCACATCCGGAAAACGCGCCCGCATGGATTTCAGCCCCATCAGATTAAGCGGGCCCATGGCGCTGCCGATCGGCGCGCACCAGGGCATCAGCACCTTGCAACCCGCATCCAGGAGCTTTTCCGCCACGACAAGATCATCAGTCGTATACGGAAAGACTTCGAAACCATCGTCGCAGAGAATTTTCGCCGCTTCGACGAGCGCAAAGACATCGGGCTGCAAGGTGTCGTGATGGCCGATGACCTCCAGCTTGATCCAGTTGGTGTGAAAAACCTCACGCGCCATCTTCGCCGTCAGCACCGCTTCCTTCACGGTATGGCAGCCAGCCGTATTGGGCAGAATGTAACGATCCAGCTCGCGGATCAGCTCAAAAAACTGGCCACCCTTCTTGCCGCCTGCCGTTTCCCGACGCAGCGAAATCGTCAGAATATCCGTGTTGCTGGCCCGCACTGCATCGGCAAGCACGGCGGGAGACGGATAACGCGCCGTGCCGAGCAGGAGGCGCGACGAGACCTCACGGCCATAAAGCGTCAGCATGGCCTCAACCTCCCTGCATCGGCGAGAGGATTTCGACACGGTCGAACGCCTTCAATCGATAATCAGCGCGCTCTTCCGAATGCACCAGATCGCCATTGACCGCCGTCGCCAGCCACTCGCCTTCATAATCGAGGCTGGTGAGTAACCCGGCCAGCGTCTCGGTGGCGAGATCAAGCTCGTCGCCATTCACCAAAAGTTTCATGATCCTGTTCCTTTCCAGAGATATCTTGGCAGATGATTTCAGCCGCCTGCCGCGCCATCGCCGGCGACAGCAGGAAGCCATGCCGGTGGGCGCCGTTGATGAAGACGGTCCGGCCGTCCTGCGTAACTTTCGGCAGATTGTTGGGATAGGCGGGGCGCACGCCCGTTCCGGTCTCGATGATTTCCGCTTCGCCGAAGGCCGGATGTACGGCATAGGCGGCGTTCAGAAACTCCATCATCGAGCGCGCTGAAATGGCTCCGGCATCCTCTGTCTCGATCATCGTCGCCCCCACCATGAAGCGACCCGGCTCACGCGGCACGATGTAAAGCGGAATGCGCGGATGTAAGAGCCGGACGGCGCGCGACAGGGAAACCTCTGACGTGACGAGATAGAGCATTTCTCCCCGCACGCCGCGAAGATTGGCAATCTCGCCCACCGCCGCAGCGCCGGTGCAATCCACCACCCGATCGAACGGCTGCTCATCCACCGGAATACCCATATGAAACCGCACGCCCAAGCCGCAAAGCCGCGTATGCAGCGATTTGAGCGCAAGGCGCGGATCGAGATGCCCCTCGCCCGGGAAATAAAGCCCGGAGCGGAACCGCCCGGCAAGGTCAGGCTCCAGAGCGGCGATGTCACCCTCATCCACCCACTGGTATCCAGTTGTTCTGGATGCGAAACGCGAAAGCTCGGCTTTGTCGCGGGCGGGCGCGACGACCAGCGTGCCGTGTCTGATGACAAGGCCGGGGGTCGCCTCATCCCACCAGTCGAGAGCCGCCTGACCGAGCGTTAGTACCGCCTCGTCCGCACTTTCACGCTCGCACCAGGGCGCCAGCATTCCGCCCGCATAAAAGGATGCGCCGCGCGAGGCTTCAGCATTGCGCTCCGAAACCTCCACGGTTGCGCCGCGCCGCGCCAGTTCGAAGGCCGCCGTCAGACCGGCGACCCCCGTTCCTTTAACAAGGACACGCATGCTACTGGCCGTCTGCCGGGGTCGCGAGCGGCATGTAAAGCTCGCCACCTTCCTTGAAGCGCGCGGCCATGGCCTCCAGCCCTTCCTTCTGCGCCTCGGCGCGGATGTCGTGGGAAATCCGCATCGAGCAGAATTTCGGCCCGCACATGGAGCAGAAATGTGCGACCTTGTGCGCCTCCTTCGGCAGGGTCTCGTCATGGAAGGAGCGCGCCGTGTCCGGATCCAGCGACAGGTTGAACTGGTCTTCCCAACGGAACTCGAACCTTGCACGCGACAGCGCATCGTCCCGCACCTGTGCCGCCGGATGCCCCTTGGCGAGATCGGCCGCGTGAGCCGCGATCTTGTAGGTGATGACACCGACCTTCACGTCGTTACGATCAGGCAGACCCAGATGTTCCTTCGGCGTGACATAGCAGAGCATCGCCGTGCCAAACCAGCCGATCATCGCTGCCCCGATGCCGGAAGTGATGTGGTCGTAACCGGGGGCGATATCGGTCGTTAGCGGCCCAAGCGTATAAAAGGGCGCCTCACCGCAGGTCTTCAACTGCTTGTCCATGTTCTCCTTGATCTTGTGCATCGGCACATGGCCGGGGCCCTCGATCATGACCTGGCAATCCTTCGCCCATGCGATCTGTGTCAGCTCACCGAGCGTCTCCAGCTCGGCAAATTGCGCGGCGTCGTTGGCGTCGGCAATCGAACCGGGCCGCAACCCGTCACCCAGCGAGAAGGAAACGTCATAGGCACGGCAGATGTCGCAGATCTCGTCGAAATGCTCGTAGAGGAAGCTTTCCTTGTGATGATGCAGACACCACTTGGCCATAATCGACCCGCCGCGTGAGACGATACCGGTGACACGGTTGACGGTAAGCGGAATGTAATGCAGCCGAACACCGGCATGGATGGTGAAATAATCCACGCCTTGCTCCGCCTGTTCGATCAACGTGTCGCGGAACACTTCCCAGTTCAGGTCCTCGGCAATGCCGTTGACCTTCTCCAGCGCCTGATAAAGCGGCACCGTGCCGATCGGCACCGGCGAATTGCGGATGATCCATTCGCGGATATTGTGGATGTTGCGCCCGGTCGAAAGGTCCATGACGGTATCGGCACCCCAGCGGATCGCCCAGACCATCTTCTCCACCTCTTCGGCCATGGAGGAGGTGACGGCGGAATTGCCGATATTGGCGTTGATCTTGACCAGAAAATTACGGCCGATGATCATCGGCTCAAGCTCGAGGTGATTGATGTTGGCCGGGATGATGGCGCGACCCGATGCGACTTCCTGACGGACGAACTCTGGCGTCACATAATCGGGTATCTGCGCGCCAAAACTCTCCCCATCACGAGCCAGCTTCTCCTTCGCCGCTTCGCGCCCCAGATTTTCGCGGATGGCGATGAACTCCATTTCCGGCGTGATGATGCCTGCCCGTGCATAGGCAAGCTGCGTTACGGCTTTTCCTTCCGTGGCCCTCAGCGGCTGGTGGCGCACGGCAAATTCAGGCGTCAGCCGCTCGCCGGTGGCAAAGCCGTTATCCTCCGGTTTGACGTGCCGACCGTCGTAAGCCGCGACATCGCCGCGCGCTACAACCCAGTCGTGACGCAGGCGCGGCAGACCCTTTTCGATCAGAACGTTATGCAATGGATCGGTATAGGGGCCTGAGGAATCATAGACCGTGACCGGCGGTTCTCCCGCCGTCGGGTGGACGGTGATTTCGCGCATCGGCACGCGAATATGCGGATGCAAAATTCCGGTTTTGTGGATTTTCGTGGAGGCGGGATGCGGCCCGGTTGTGACGACAAGCGGGATATTCTTGGCAACGATATTCATCATGAGGCTCCAAAGTTTGACAGTGGAGACCCAGTTCGAGCCGGAATGATGGAAAATACCGACGCGTCGGCAGCGCAAGTTACACGCATTCCGACCTTCGGTCTTTGCACCGTCCCTACGCCAGTATGAACTGGATCAGGTTCAACGGGTCACTGCGCATAAAAGCAGAATCTCAGCCCCTTGACGGGACACCCCTGGTGAATGGACACAAGAGAAAACACCGCCCGACATTTGTCAAGGGTGCTGCTGATGGCTGGCAAAGGTGGACGAACAACAAAAGCGCCGTTAGTGGTAATTAACCTAACGGTTTAGGCGAATATTATCGTTTTCAAATTAACGATAAGCACAAACCATCCTGATGTTAAATTCATGGGAGATAAGTCGGAATGAATGCGACTATTCGTGAAATACTGGCAAAATTCGGCCAGCTTCCTACCCCCGTCGATACGATTGAAAACGAAGCAGATCTTTATGCAGCAGGTCTTTCTTCCTTTGCCTCGGTGCAATTGATGCTGGGTATCGAGGAAGCTTTCGATATCGAATTCCCCGACAACCTCTTGAACCGCAAGTCCTTTGCCAGCATCAAGGCCATTGAAGACACCGTTAAGCTCATTCTGGATGGTAAAGAGGCAGCCTGATGAATGTGACCGTTGCGCCGCAGGATGAAACGCTGTCCGCGCGCGCAAGCCGCGTCGCAGCAATTGCCGCCAAACACGCGGACGAGGTGGACGTCACCGGTCGCTTCCCGGAGGAAGCCGTCAACGCGCTGAGACAAGAGCGCCTTCTCGGCATTCAGGTCCCGTCCTCTCTTGGTGGCGAAGGCGCATCCATACAGCAAATCGCCGATATCTGCGCCCGGCTTGGCCAAGCCTGTTCGGCAACCGCGATGATTTTCGCCATGCACCACATCAAGGCATCGAGCCTTGTGGAACACGGCGAGACAAGCCCATGGCATGCGGGCTTCATGAGCCGCATCGCAAGCGAACAGCTTCTGCTCGCATCGGCCACGACCGAAGGCGGAATCGGCGGCAATCTGCGCAATTCCATCTGCGCGATTGAGGTCGAAGGAGACATCTGCCGGCTGGAGAAGGACGCCACCGTCATTTCCTACGGCAGCAATGCGGATGCCATCCTCATCACCTCGCGCGCCCACAAGGATGCCGCCCCGGCCGATCAGGTGATGACCGTCTTCCTGAAAGATCAGTACAAACTCGAGAAGACCCATGTCTGGGACACACTCGGCATGCGCGGCACCTGTTCGGACGGTTTCCTGTTCCGCGGCGAGGCGCCGGCGGTGCAGATATTCCCAAAACCCTTTGCGGAAATCGCCGCGCAATCCATGCTTGCAAGCTCGCATCTTCTGTGGAGTGCCGTTTGGTATGGCATCGCGTCGGATGCGGTGCTGCGCGCGCAATCCTTCGTCAGGACGGCTGCACGCAAGTCGCCCGGTGTCACACCGCCAGGCGCTATCCACATTGCCGAAATTTCCACGAAATTGCAGGTGGTCAAATCCAACGTCATTGCGGGCGTAAAGGCTTACGAAGACACCAAGAGCGACCCGGACAAGCTGATGTCCATGGCGTTCGCGGTTGCCATGAACAATGTGAAGATCTGTTCTTCGGAAACCATTCTGGAGATCATCGACCAAGCGATGCTGGTCTGCGGCATCATGGGTTACAAGAACGGTACGCCCTACAGCCTTGGCCGACACCTGCGCGACGCGCATTCCGCGCGCCTGATGATTTCCAACGACCGTATTCTCGGCAATTCCGCCAATCTCCTGCTGGTTCACAAGCAGGACACCAGCCTCTTGGGATAAGACCATGGATATGCAAACATCGTTTCTCGATCGACTGTTCGAAGAAGGCCTGCTGATTGAAACGGGTGTCGATGGTCTTTACGGACGCAGCGGCCAGTTCGAGGACGTCATTGCCGCATTCGAACGCCTGATCGACCGCACCGGCGGCCCGGACAGTGCAGAGGCGATCCGCTTCCCGCCCGGCATCAACCGCGCCTATTTCGAAAAGAGCGGTTACATGAAAAGCTTCCCGCAGCTTGCGGGCACGGTGCATTCCTTCTGCGGTTGCGAACTTGACCATGTCAGCCTTCTCAAATCCATGGATGAGGGCGGCGACTGGACAAAGGACCAGAAAGCAACCGATATCGTGCTGACGCCGGCCGCTTGCTACCCTCTTTATCCGACCATCGCCAAGCGCGGCGCATTGCCTTCCGGCGGCGGTCTCTACGACATCCAGTCCTATTGTTTCCGCCATGAACCCTCGAAGGACCCGGCACGTCAGCAGCTTTTCCGCATGCGGGAATATGTGCGCATGGGCACGGAGAGTGATGTGACCGAATTCCGCCAGACATGGATGGATCGCGGCGTGGCGATGATGGAAGCCGTGGGCCTTGAAGTGACCATCGACGTGGCCAACGATCCCTTCTTCGGCCGCGCCGGCAAAATGCTCGCCAACAACCAGCGCGACCAGAACCTGAAATTCGAACTGTTGATCCCCGTCACATCCGCCACCAACCCGACGGCCTGCATGAGCTTCAATTACCATCAGGACGCCTTTGGCCAGAAATGGGGATTGAACCTCGACAATGGTGATGTGGCTCACACTGCCTGCGTCGGTTTCGGCCTTGAGCGCATAGCGCTGGCACTTTTTGCGCATCACGGACTGGATGTAAAAACATGGCCCGAAAAGGCCTTGAAAACACTCTGGGGCTAACCATTCATGCGGCAGATTTTCCCCGATCTCGATCCCAAAAATTATGTGCAGCACCCGCTTCATTCTTCGGAAAGAATGTGGCCGGAGACCAATTGCTACATCGACTTGTGGATCGAGGTGCTGGCCTCAAAAAGGTTGCCGCCTGAGGCCATGTTCGGCTTCACACTGACGCAGGATTTCGAAGGCGACCAGTTCACCTTCTTCAAAGTGCCGCTGGAAGATCTGGAAGCACTTTATGGCGTTCGCGCCACCGAACTTGCGATCTTCGACCGGGTGGAAAACCATATCGAAGCGCAGCTGGAGCGCGGTCGCATCTGCCTGATCGAGATGGACAGCTTCTATATGCCCGATACCCACGGGGTGGGCTACCGGAAGGAACATGGCAAGACCACCATCGCCATCAACCGGCTGGACCTCGCAAACCGGGAACTCGATTATTTTCATAATGCCGGCTTTTTCCACCTGTCGGGCGAAGATTTCGACGGCCTTTTCCAGCATCACCTGTCAGAGAGCGAGCCGCCCTTTCTGCCTTATACGGAATTTGCGAAATTCGCAGACAGCAACCCTTCGCCGGCGCATATCCGCAAAACGGCCGAACGGCTGCTGAAGTTTCATTTTTCACGGCGACCATCCGACAATCCGGTCAGGTCTTTTGCAGCCGTGTTTCCGGCTCAGGTCGAGAAGGTGGCAGACCGTCCGTTCGGCTTTTTCCACAAATATGCCTTCAATACGCTGCGCCAGCTCGGCGCCAATTTCGAACTGGCGGCGAGCCACCTCGAATGGCTGGACAAGAGCAAATTTGCTGAAGCGAGAGACCACGCGCTGCGCATATCCGAGGTCGCCAAGACCGTGCAGTTCCAGCTAGCTCGCGCCGTCACACGCCGTAAATTCGACGCGCTCGCCTCGGTGCTCGATCCGGCTGCGGAAGCATGGGATGGTGTGATGGAAGCCCTTGCGGCAAAATTGTCGAACACCAGCGAGGCCGCGTGAGGACTTATCTTCCGCGCGAAAGCGAAAAATTGCTGAGTGAAGGCTGGACGCTGACACTGACGTCCGCCAATGCCTGCGAAACGCCCTCGGAAATTCCCGCAACCCTTGAAAGCCTTCACGTGTCCGTTCCCGGAACAGTGGCGCAAGCTCTGGAACTGGCCGGAAAATTTGACCGTTTCAATCCGACACCATTGAACGACAGGGATGCCTGGTACCGTCTGACGATGATTTCCGACGTTCGGGAGCGGGCGATCCTGCGCTTCGACGGCCTGTCGACGATTGCAGAAATCTTCCTCAACGGCGAACTGATCGCCGCCAGCCAGAGCATGTTCGAAAGGCTGGAAGTGCCGGTTGAATTGACAGGCGCGGACGAACTGTCCATCTGCTTCCGGGCACTTTCGCCAAGGCTCGAAAAAACCGGTCCCCGCGCCCGCTGGCGGCCGCAGATGATGAACACCCAAGGTCTGCGGCTTATCCGCACCACGGCGCTCGGATATATGCCGGGCTGGTGCCCGGAAATCCATGCCGCCGGCCCATGGCGACCGATCAGCCTTATAAGACAGTCAGGCGTGCTTTGCACAGTCCGGTCCTCGCTCGACGAAACCGGGACGGGAACGGTCAACATCGCCCTGGAGGCGAACCACGACATTCCATCCGCACGGCTCACCTGCGCCGGTTACAGCACCGATCTTTCCAGAGGTGAAAACGGCGAATTCTTGGGCGAACTCCGGATACCCGATGTCGAGACTTGGTGGCCGCATACCCACGGCAGACCGGCGCTTCATGAAGTCGTTCTGGAACTGGATGGTAAGCAACACAGGCTCGGGCGCACCGGCTTCAGGCGCGTGGAGGTGGATTACGGCGAAGACGGAAACGGTTTCGGCATCCAGATAAACGGGCACCCCGTTTTCTGCCGGGGCGCAGTCTGGACGACCGCCGACATCGTGCGCCTGCCGGGAACAAGACCGGACTATGAGCCTTGGCTTCGAAAAGCTGCCGAAGCCGGTATGAACATGATCCGCATCGGCGGCACGATGGCCTATGAAACGCCGGAGTTCTTCACGCTGTGCGATGAACTCGGCATCATGGTTTGGCAGGACGCCATGCTTGCCAATTTTGATTATCCAGCAAAGGATGAGGCGCTCAGCCAGCATATCGTTACGGAAATCTCGCAGTTCCTCGAGGCGACCGCCCTTTCCCCTTCGCTGATCGTTTTTTGCGGTGGTAGCGAAATGTACCAGCAGGGCGCGATGCTCGGTCTGCCGGAACAGATATGGAAGGGAACGCTCACCGAGGCAATTTTGCCCAACGTCCTGGCCGAAAAACGGCCAGACGCGGCCTATGTGGCGAATTCCCCTTCAGGCGGCGCCTTGCCCTTCTTCCCCAATGTCGGGGTTGGTCATTATTACGGTGTGGGCGCCTATTGCCGTCCGCTGGAAGATGCCCGCCGGGCCAATCTCCGCTTTGCCGCTGAGTGCCTGGCCTTCGCCAATATTCCCGAACAGGAAACGCTGGACAGACATCTTCCCGCACTGGCGGTGCATGATCCGCGCTGGAAGGCGCGCACGCCACGCGATCGCGGCGCTTCCTGGGATTTCGAGGATATTCGCGACCATTATCTGAAACTGCTTTACGACGTTGAGCCGGACGTGCTGCGTCGGGAGGATGGCGGCCTCTATCTCGACATGTCTCGTGCCGTCACTGCCGAGGTCATGGAAGCAACCTTCGCCGAATGGCGTCGCGACGCGTCCCCTTGCCGGGGCGCCCTGGTCTGGACCTTGCAGGATCTCGTTCCCGGCGCTGGCTGGGGTATCATCGATGCCACCGGCAGACCCAAATCCGTCTGGCATGCGCTGAAAAGAGCGTTTCGTCCCATCCAGGTCAGCCTTTCCGATGAAGGCACCAACGGGCTGGACATTCATGTCATCAACGAAACCGGCGACAACCTTGACGCCATGCTGGAACTGACCTGCCTGCGCGATGGCACGCAACCTGTCGTCCATGCCAAACGGCCGCTCACGCTCTCGCCGCGACAGAGCCAGACCATCGCCGCAACCGATTTGTTCGGCGCCTTTTTCGATACGACCTATGCCTATCGCTTCGGCCCGCCCTCCCATGATGTGACGGTAGCCCGGCTCCGCGATGTCGCGACCGGATCTGTCATCGCAGACGCGTTCCATTTTCCTCTCGGTCGGAAAAAAGCACTGCACGCCGCCAACCTTCAGGTGGGGGTGAGCGAGGCGAACGGCATCTGGTCGCTCGAGATCGGCACGGACCGGCTGGCGCAATCCGTCCATATTACGGCGCAAGATTACCGCGCCTCGGAAAGCTGGTTCCATCTCGCACCCGGTGAAACCAGAAAAATCGACCTTTTGCCGGAGACAGCAACATCCGAAACGCCCCCTTCCGGCGATGTCGTCTCGCTAGGCTCCAGCCGGCGATTTTCCTTTTAGAGCCATCAGCTTCACCGCATCGATGTAGGCTTTTCTGGCCTCCGGCGTTGAAAGATTATGGTCGGCGTCAGGAATAATCGTCAGCGACACATTCCGATAGGCCGACAGGCCCCTGCCATCGGCGTTGAAATAATACCGGAAATGCTCAAGCCCGTCGTCATTGTCGCTGTAAAGCAGGCTGATGGACACATCCCTTGTCTTGAGCTTGTCGAAAGCACCGTAGACGGCACGCCCTTCCTCGCTCCCCCGGCGGGAAAGCCTTGCCGTTTTTATCGAAAGCTTCTTGAGCGTCGCCTTGGCGATATTGCGACCGGCGCTCACCACATCGACATTGCCGCTGACGAGACGCTTGAACGTAGCGCCCTGGCGAAAACGCTGGCTGTATTCCCCAAAGGACCGTGGCGGTTTGTGCAGCGCTTCATCGACCGAGCGGCCTTTCCGCCAGTGGAACACAACCGGATTAACCGCAACCACCCCGCTGATCCGGTCATCGGCAAGCGCGCCATTGAAGGCGAGGTAGGCGCCACTGCAGCGCCCAGCAGCAACGACGGGTCCTTTGTCACGCCGACTGAGAAAATCGAGCGCGGCGGCCACGTCGTCATTCTGCGCCACGTCGTAAAGAACCTGATCGGGCGCGTTTTTGACCGGGGGGCTGTCGGCAATATTGGCCGCGTCGAACCGCAGCGAAGCGATACCCTCCCGTGCGAGCAAACGGGCCGTTTGCACGGAAAGCCTGCCCCAACCCGCATGCCGGTCGTAGGCTGCGCCCAGCAGAAGGACCGAGGAGACCGCCGGCCGATCGTCAGGCTCGCAAAAAACACCGAAAAGCCGGCCGGCTTCGCCAAATTGCACCGGCTGTTCCAGAAAACCGCGACCGCGCTGCGGAGCGTTGACGATGAAATCCTCCTGCGGACCCGCCGCATCCGCGGCATGAGTTTGGGACAGGACCCAATCCCGAATCCGCTTCACCACATCGCCGGGTATTTTCGAGAGTGTGGGACTGGATACGAGATCGTCATATCCCTCAAATTCCGCCTCCCCCACCTCGGCACCAATCGCCGCGAGTTGTTTGGCAAAATCGCTGTCGCTCGCCCGGCCCGGTCTCGACAGCACCAGAATGCTCCGCGCAGGAGCAGTATCAAGCTTTGCAAGATTGACCTTCTTGATAGCATCAGCAACACCCACCGGCATGGCCATGCCCGCAATTGCCCCCGCCTCCGCCATGCGCTGCCCGGGACGAAGACCAAGGCCATCGTCGATCATGGACGACCACATCGCCAGTTCGCGAAGATAGCTCCGACCGGAGACGACGGGCGCCAGAAGCGCCATGGAACCGACGGCCGCCGCATCGGCGAGCGCCTGTATGGCGATCAGACAGCCGAGACCCTGAGCGATGACGACCACCCTGGAACAGCCGGAAAGACGTTTTAGATAATCGAGCGCCGCTCGCGTGTCCGAAAGCCAATCCGCCGCACGGCCGACATCCTCCGGATCGAGCGCATCCCCAGCGCCATGATAGTCGAACCGCAGGCTGGCGACGCCGGCCGCCGCCAGCCGTTCAGCCACAACCCGCTGAAACTTGCGAGTGCACAGTTCCTCCATGCCCCAGGGGCTGACGAAAAGAACCGCATGATCCTGTTTGACCTCTTTGCGCGCCGGGTGAAAAACACCCGTGCATCCTTGAAAAGAAACCGGATGTGCGATCGACCCATCGGATGCAATGCCCGAAAGCGACAACATGTCAGGGGACGGTTCACCGCTTGCACGCTCTGAAATATCTATCGCCATCGACCTTGCAATCACTACGCCTGTGTCGGCTCAACCATTTGCGGGATAACTATACCGGAGCGTCCTAACGTCCTGTTCTACAGTAAAACCAATAACATTAGGGAAGTCTAAAAATGTAGTCGTCTCAATATCGAATGTGGAATGCACGTTACAAAAACAAATATCGGGGATCGTGGGCCAGCCTCGGCACGGGCGCTATTTTGCTCGAAACCGCTTGAATATACTGATAAATAGCGAGTCACATACCTATTTGCAGGAGGGGATCCCGCCACCCGGCAGCCTGACCGTCTTGACACCGCGCAAACCAACACGCCGGGCCCTGCCCGACAGGTCATAGAAGTTTTATATGGAACAAAGCCTTACGCGTTATATCTGGTCGCATACGAAGCGGCAGCAGCTTTTCATTCTGCTGATCGTCGCCCTGTCCATGATCCCCTATTTCCTCGCCTTCGATCTGCCCAAACAGATCGTCAACGGGCCCATTCAGGGAGACGGCTTCGAAGGGGCAAACGCGACACAGCTTTTCATGCATCTCACGGTCGATATTCCCTATTGGGGCACCGTGACGCTCTTCCCCGGGCTCGAACTCAACCGCATGTCGATGCTGATGGCGCTCAGCCTCACCTTCCTTGCGCTTGTCGTCATCAACGGGCTTTTCAAATATTATATCAACACCTTCAAGGGCCGCCTCGGCGAGCGGCTTCTCAGGCGTATCCGTTTCGAACTTATTGATCGGATCCTGCGGTTCCCGCCCACGCATTTCAAGCGGGTCAAGGGTGCTGAAATCTCCAGCATGGTGAAGGACGAGGTCGAACCGCTGGGCGGATTTACCGGCGACGCCTTTGTGCAGCCGGCGCTTCTCGGCGGTCAGGCGCTCTCGGCACTCTTCTTCATTCTCGTGCAGAATTTCTGGCTGGGTCTGATTGCGGCTTTCATGGCCGCCATCCAGGTCGGCATCATCCCCAAAATGCGCCGTCGCCTCATCGAACTCGGGCGCCAGCGGCAGCTAAGCGCACGCCAGCTTGCCGGGCGCATCGGCGAAATGGTCGACGGCATCGGCACCATCCACGCCTATGACACCTCCAATTTCGAGCGTGCCGACGCCTCGCACCGGCTCGGCGACATCTTCAGGATCCGCTACGATCTCTACCAGTGGAAGTTTCTGGTCAAATTCATCAATAACTTCCTCGCGCAGCTCACCCCTTTCTTCTTTTATGCACTGGGCGGTTATCTCACGCTCAAGGGCAGCCTCGATGTCGGGCAGTTGGTTGCCGTCATCAACGCTTATAAGGAACTGCCAGGACCGCTGAAGGAGCTGATCGACTGGGATCAGGCGCGTCAGGATGTTCAGGTAAAATACGAGCAGGTCTTCGAGCAGTTCGATGCGTCGAACATGATCGATGACAAGGTGCAAAAACTGTCACCGGGAGCAGTCGCGGCAATTGCCGCACCGATCGTCGTCAGCAATCTGACGCTGGAAGACGATAGCGGCAGCCGGCTTCTGGAACAGGCATCGTTGAAGATCGAGGCAGGCGAGGTGATCGCCATCGTCGGTGGATCGGGAGCAGAGGCGCTCGCGGATGCTATCGGCCGCACGCTCTGGCCGACCTCCGGCAAGGTGAGCATCAACGACGTCGACATATTGGAATTGCCTGAATCGCTGACGGGCCGGCGCATCTCCTATGTGTCCTCGGACAGCTATTTTTTCCACGCCAGCCTGAAGGACAATCTGCTTTACGGTCTCAAGCATGCACCGCTTGTCGAAAAGCAATACGAAGGTGCAGCGCTGGAACACCGCAAATGGGAGATCCGCGAAGCCAAGCTTGCGGGCAATCCGACGATCGACATCAACAGCGAATGGATCGACTACGCTTCAAGCCCGGCCGGTGACGGCAAGCCGGAAAACCTCATCCAGGCCGTTCTGGCTGTGCTCGACAGCGTGGAACTTTCACAGGATATTCTGGAATTCGCGTTGCGCTCGACGATCGACCCTTTGACCGACCTGCATCTTGCGGCCCGCATTGTGGAACTGCGACATGTCCTGCGCGCCGAACTGGAAAAGGAGAACCTGAGCGGCCTCATTGCTCCGTTTGAGCTGGAGAGCTACAACAGTGAGGCCACCGTGGGCGAGAACCTGTTGTTCGGTACCATGCGCGACTCATCACAGTCGATCAGGACCGTCATAGAAAGCGAATATTTCCGTTCGCTGATGCGCGAAACAGGCCTCGTCAAAACCCTGTTCGAAATGGGGTATACGATTGCCGAAAACATCGTGGAAATCTTCGCCGACCTGCCGGGTGACCACCCCTTCTTCCAGCAGCTCACATTCATGACACCCGACGATGTTCCGGTCTATCAGCAAATGCTGCAGCGTCTTCAGAGCCGGAGTTTCGACGAGGCCAATGAAAGCGAAAGACGCGCGATGCTGCGGCTGAGCTTCTTCTACATTGAGCCCCGGCAGCGTTTTGGCCTTCTGTCACCGGAAATCATGAACCGGATCGTTGAAGTCCGGCACATGTTCCATGAAAACCTGCCGGACAGCTTGAAGAACGTGATCGAAATCTACGATCCGACGAAATACATGAGTGCCACCAGCCTTCTGGACAATATTCTCTTCGGCAAGGTCAGCCATCGTTATACCGACGCATCACGGCGCATCACCCACATCGTGGCCGAGGTCATGCGCAAGCAGGGCGTCTATGAGCGTGTGCTTGCGGTGGGTCTGGATTTCAACCTCGGCGCCGGCGGCAAGCGGCTCGGGCCACTCCAGCGGCAGAAGCTCAATCTCGCAAGGGCGCTCATCCGCAAGTCCGACTATTACGTCTTCAATCGCCCCCTTCCCGGCCTAGATCCGCGGCAACAGGAGGAAATTGTCGAACGGGTCATCACATTCCTGAAACAGAACAATAATAACCCGGCGATCGTGTGGGTTCTGTCGAATGCGACGCTCTCGCGCATGTTCGACCGGGTCATCGTCGTCCATCAGGGCCTTATCAGCGCTGATGGAAGTTACGAGACTCTTGCGCAGGAAAACGGTACATTCAAGGATATGGTCGCAACATAAATCCAAGAAAGTGACCGAGGTGGAACAAGAACAGGGTAAGGCAATGCTTTTCAAAGACGAAATTCAAATGCTGAAACGCGTCCCGTTTTTTTCGGAAATGGAACCGTCGAAGCTCAAACTTCTCGCATTCGCATCCGACCGCGTGTCCTATCACACCGGCGACATGCTGTTCCGGCAGGGAGATGTCGGCGATGCGGCCTACGTCCTTTTGACCGGCAAAGTGGATGTTCTGGTCGATTCTCCGTCGGGCACGTTAAAAGTGGCCGAAATGACCGGCAATGCGATCGTCGGTGAAATCGCCATTCTCTGCGACAGCGTCAGAACAGCAACCGTGCGCGCCTCCACCAACGTGGAAGCCCTGCGTATCGGCAAGGAACAGTTCTTCAAGCTCATGTCCGATTTCCCTGACATTACCATCAAGGTCATGCGCGTTCTTGCCGAACGTCTCACCCAGACGACGACGGAGCTTAGCAAAGCGCGTGCAAACGCGAGAACATGAGCCGCAATTTCTTGCTACCGTGGATGGCGATGTTGGAAAAATAAATGTCGCACCATTGCAATATAAATGAAATGCTGACTGAATAAGGGTAAGGGCCTCCGCCAAAAGAGAGCGGATATAATAATCTGTAGAGACAACGGGCTTCATGGGAGGAAGCGTGCAAGATTCCGTTGTAATCGGGGTGTGTCATGGCGTTCGATTCCGACATCGTAAGTCGGGAAGGTAATAAAGATTTTCGGGTAAAGATCTGGGGTGCGCGGGGAACGCTTCCTGTTTCAGGTGAAAACTTCCGAAAATATGGCGGGAATACCATCTGCATCGAGGTACGATGCGGAGATCATGTTCTTTTGTTCGACGCGGGCTCGGGGTTACACCCTGCTGGTCTGGCGTTGCGGGCGGAAGGTATTACCGACGTCAACCTGTTCTTCTCTCACTGCCATTACGACCACATCGTCGGCTTTCCCTATTTCAAGCCGTTCTACAATAGCTCCAACGATGTCGCCATCTGGTCGGGTCATCTTGCCGGCACCATGACAACGCGGGAAATGCTCAAGGACTTCATGAGCCCGCCATGGTTCCCCGTACCGCTGGAAGTCTGCTGCGCAAAAATGGCAACCCGTGACTTTATGCCGGGCGACGTCCTGAATGTTCATCCGGGCCTCTCGATCCGAACTGGAATGCTCAATCATCCGGGCAACGCCATCGGGTATCGCCTGGACTGGGCGGGAAAGTCATTCGCCATCATCACAGATACGGAACATGAACCGGGCAATATCGACAAGAACGTGCTTGATCTGATCAAGGACGTCGATCTCTTCCTCTACGACGCCATGTTTACCGATGAGGAGATGGGCCTTTATCGCGGTTATGGCCATTCGTCCTGGCAGGAGGCGATCCGCCTTGCCAAACTGGCAGGCGCAAAAAATGTCGGCTTCATCCACCACGCCCCAAGCCGCAGCGACGATGAGCTGGACGATATCGAAAAACAGGCAAAAGCCCAGTTCAGCGGTGCATTCGCGACAATGGACGGCCAGATCATCGACCTCTGATCGCGGTCACCAATCTCGTGTTGCTGGCGTGCGTTTGACGCTTTTTTGAAGCCTGATTTGTATCATGCGGCGAACAGACGTTCGAACACGCACAATTGACCATCGCCGGCCCATTGCTCCACGATATTGCCACGAGATACCCTGCATTAAAGACACCTGAGCACACTTAATGATGATTCTGCGCCAAATGACCGCATGATGGGATTTGCATGATCCGTTTCTTTTCGGAGACCAATTTGAGACGCGCCCGGATCTTGTCCGGCCTCATCATTTTTGCCTTTGTATTTTCCCATCTTTTCAACCATTCGCTCGCTCTCATCTCCATCGATACCGCCGAGCGGGCGCGAAAATGGTTCAGCCTGATCTGGCTCAATCCCGTCAGCAGCCTGCTGTTTTATGGGTCGGTTGTGGTGCACGTCTGTCTTGTCCTGCGCTCGCTTTATCAGCGCCGGACATTGCGCATGCCCCTTCGCGAAGCGCTGCAAGCCATACTTGGCCTGTCGATCCCGTTTTTGATCATCAGCCACGCCGTCAATATTCGCGTGTCGCACATGATCTACAACATCGACGTGGGATATTACTCGGTCGTTCGCCGGCTCTGGATCAACAACCCGATGGCAGGCGCGTGGCAAAGCCTCGCATTGATCGTGATCTGGACCCACGGGTGTATCGGCCTGTTTTTCTGGTTGCGTTATCGGGACTGGTATCCCAAAATTGCCGGGATATTCATGACTGTGGCGGTGATGCTGCCTTTGTTGGCGCTTCTGGGCTTCAGCGATGCCGGCCGCTGGCTGGAGGAGGTGGACAGAAAATACTCACTTCCTCCCGGGCTTGCAGATACCACCGTTCAAAGAGACGACATACCGTTGCAACGGGAGATGGAGACGCGTATCCGTTTCGTTACCGACGCAACGGAAGCGATTTTTGTCGGCGCGGTCATGCTGGTGTTCGTCTTGCGCGGCGTGCGCAGCTGGCGACAGAGATCGACGGCTATCGAAATCCGATATGAGCATGGCGCGCAAGCGCGCGTCCCTGCCGGGCTCAGCATTCTGGAGGCCAGCAGACTGGCGGGCGTACCGCATTATTCCGTATGCGGCGGCAAAGGACGCTGTTCGACCTGCCGGGTCAGGATTGTCGAAAGCAAAGGCCCGCTTCCGCCTCCTGGAGATATCGAACAAACCACTTTGAGGCGCATCCATGCCGATTCAGATGTGCGGCTCGGCTGCCAGTTGCGGCCCACCCAGGATATTGGAATAGCGCTTCTGGTATCGCCGCCCCAACAGAGCGACCTGCCAGCGGATGCGCAACCGGCACGGCCGGGCAAGGAAGAGGAGATCGCCATCCTCTTTTGTGATATCCGCAATTTCACCGCGCTTTCCGAGGCGAAACTGCCATATGACGTCGTGTTTCTTCTAAACCGCTACTTCACCATCGTCGGGCAGGCCGTAGAACAGGCCGGAGGACATCTCGACAAATTCATCGGTGATGGCGCCATGGCTCTTTTCGGACTTGGTGACGATGCAGAAAATGCCTGCCGCAACGCCATGAAGGCCGCCGCTATCATATTGCGGGAGCTTTCAATCCTGAATGAAGGACTGGAAAAACAATTTGCCGTCCGGCTGGAAGTGGTAGTAGGCATCCACGCTGGCCCGACGATAGTCGGCGTCATGGGCTATGGCGCAGCGAAAACCCTGACCGCCATCGGTGACACCGTGAATGTGGCGAGCAGGCTGGAATCCAAGGCCAAGGAATTCGGCGCCGCCATTGTCGTTTCCGAACCCGCCATCATTCAGGCGGGACAGGAGATTGCCGATCTGCGAAGCGAAAAAATCGCCATTCGCGGGAGAAACTCGCAAATGAAAGTTTTCCTGCTCTCGAAAGAAGAGAGCGAGCGTTACCTATAGGGCAATACCGGCGCTCTCGCTGACGGGCCATCCGGCCTCAAATCTTGCGATAGAGAAAATAACGGTCGGTCGGCACGCTTTCCGGCACCGGCAGAGGCTTCAGCATGGGATGATCCAGAGGCAGACCGCTGACCGCAACGCCGCCTTTTGCCAGCATGCCCGCGGCAAGGTTCGGCAGCCATGTCAGGGTAATGGCATCCTTTTCGGGGTAGCCCGTGCCGATATCGGCATGCACCATGGCCGCCTCCACACCGATGAAGGCGGGAGCGGTTTCCGATATTTCACCGATGACGAGATCTTCCTGCGCCGGAACAGAAGAGGCGTGCGCGCCCATGGCCCTGTCGAAGGCAACGATGCGGCGTTGCGGAAACAGTTCGCGCAAATGATTGAACGTGCGCCCGTTTCCGAGGCCTATTTCCATGATCGCACCTTCGTCAGGCAGATCAAGATCGGCCTTGACGTGGTTGAGGATATCGCGCTGCGCGGTCAACCGGCGAATGAAACTGTCCAATCTGCTCATAGTCCGTCCGTTCATGAATTCCGGGCATTTTCAGTAAAAGCGTATGGCGATTTTGCCGGAAATGCCCGGGAGAAGGCGATCAGGCCTTGATGATGTGTTTTGCGGCGATATCCCGACGTGCGAAGACGTTTCGCGTATCGATAATCAGCGGCGACCATTCGCAAAGAGCGGCATAGTCCACACTGTCGTGATCGGTCGCGACCAGAACAGCGTCAAAGGCGCTGACGGTCTGCTTGTCCCAAGCCACGGATTTCATGCCCATCAGGTGGCTATATTCCCGGGTTTTCGGGATTTCTGCCACGTGCGGATCATAATAGGCCGCTTCGCCGCCGCGCTCCTGAATAAGTTCTATGAGTTTCAGCGAAGGACTTTCACGAATATCGGGTACATTCTTCTTGTAGGCGAGACCGACCACCAGCACCTTGGAGCGGCTGAGCGCCTTGCCGGAACGGATGTCGAGGGCTTCCGCAACCCGTCCGATGACATGACGCGGCATGCCGGTGTTGATTTCGCCGGCGAGCTCGATGAACCTCGTCGGCAACTCAAATTCCCGCGATTTCCAGGTGAGATAGAAAGGATCGATCGGTATGCAGTGGCCACCAAGACCCGGGCCGGGATAAAACGGCATGAAACCGAACGGCTTGGTTTTCGCCGCGTCGATCACTTCCCAGATGTCGATGCCCATGGCCTCGTAGACGACCTTGAGTTCATTGACGAGCGCGATATTGACAGCGCGGAAGACGTTTTCGGTGATTTTCACCGCCTCGGCCGTGGCGTTTGTCGAGACCGGAACGATCTTCTTGACCACTGAGCCGTAGAATGCCGCCATCAGTTTTCCGGCAGCCTCACCATCGCCTGCAACGACCTTTGGAATGGTCGAGGTCTCGAAATCGCGATTGCCGGGATCTTCCCGCTCGGGCGAAAAACCGATGAAGAAGTCGACGCCGGAGACAAGTCCGGTACCTTCCAGAATGGTCTTCACAACCCCGTCAGTCGTGCCGGGATAGGTGGTCGATTCCAGCACCACAAGCTGCCCCTTGCGCAGATGCGCGGCAATGTCCCGGCAGGTCTTTTCGACATAGGAGAGGTCCGGCTCGCGATATTTCGTCAGGGGCGTCGGCACGCAAATGGCAATCACATCGCATTCAGCCAGTCTGGAAAAATCAGACGTTGCGATGAAGCCATCATCGCGCCTGACGCTTGCCAGCACCTCGTCCGAAACCGCCTCGATATAGCTGCGACCGGCATCGATCGCGACCATTTTACCGGGATCGATATCGAAACCGACGACCTTGAAACCGGCCTTGGCGATCGTGATGGCTAGCGGCAGACCGACATAGCCAAGGCCGATCACCGCCGCTTTGGCGCTTTTGTTTTCGATGCTGGAAAGCAGGTTCTGGGAAACGACTGGGGAAGTCAAAGCGTGTCACGCTCCGCGCATGTGCAAAAGATGCCTTTCAGTTGGGCAAGAATGGTCAGGCTGTCAAGGCTCGGTCCTCTCAAATTCCAGTTGACGCCAGAGCCATGGGCGACGCACAACCATCCGGATGAGGATCGCTTTTTATTCACCGCTCAAATCGCCCAACCATCCCGTTCCCTCCGGAGACCGGCTGATGGCCCGCCTGCTGATGAAGGCGATGGCGATGGGCGGCCACGATGTTTCCGTCGCTTCCGAGCTGCGCAGCTTTCTCAAACAGGCTGACGATCCGGCGCGGTCCTTACTTGCCGATGCGGCGACGCGCGAAATCGAGACCATCACGGAGCGCTGGCAGCGGGAAGGCGCGCCGGATCTGTGGTTTTGTTATCACCCCTATTACAAGGCCCCGGACTTGCTCGGGCCGGAACTGGGCACACGTTTCGATATTCCCTACGTCACCGCCGAGGCCTCCTATTCCCCAAAGCGCAATGGCATGGGCTGGCAGGCGGTTCAGGACGAGTTACTGGCCGCATTGAACGCTGCCGCCATCAATATCTGCTTCACCGCGCGTGATCGCGACGGGCTTGTCCGCGCCTCTCCCGCACTCCGCTCGGCGATGTTGGCGCCCTTTATCGATGCCAGTAATTTTCTTGAAATTGCTCCGCGCCTCACACCGGGAAAACTCATCACCGTCGCCATGATGCGGGCGGGCGACAAGTTTGACAGCTATCGCGCGCTTCGCGAAGCGCTTGCGCTGTTGCCGCAGGACTTGAACTGGACATTGGATATCATCGGCGACGGGCCGGAACGCGCTGCCGTGCAAGCCATGTTCAGCTCTTTCCCCGATCGCCGTCTTGTCTGGCACGGAGAAAAAACGCAAACGAAATCGCAGAACTTCTTTCAAAAGCATCCGTTTACGTCTGGCCGGGGCATGGCGAAGCCTACGGTCTCGCCTATCTCGAGGCACAGGCTGCGGGCCTGCCCGTTATCGCCGAAGCGGTGGCCGGCGTCCCCGAAGTGGTAAAATCCGGAACCACCGGATTACTGACACCGGAAAATGATACAGCCGCCTATGCTGGAGCAATCGAAACTCTGCTCGGCGATGACAAGCGGCGGGAGGAATTGGCAAGGGCAGCCCGCCAGTTCGTAAAAAATGAACGATCTCTGGAAAACGCCGCAAGAGAACTGAACGATATCCTGTTGCGAGCAAAGGCACGAACATCATGAGTCTGGAAACACTCGTAGCGGCACTGGATGAATGTGGACGACGCGGCATAACGGCCGATCTCTGGCTCAGGGACGACGATGCGGTGGAACCGACACCGGCGCTCGACACGCTGCTCGATCTTTGCAGCAGCTTTTCCGCGCCGGTCACGCTTGCGGTTATCCCCGAGATGACGACGGACAAGCTCGCGCGGCACCTGGATACGACTGACATTGCCCATGTCGCCGTGCATGGCTGGTCCCATACGAACTATGCCACCGAGAAAGAAAAGAAACAGGAACTCGGATCACACCGTGACCTGTCCATCATTCTCGACGAGTTGCAATCCGGGCTGGAAAAACTGAACGATCTGCATGGCAGGCGTTTCGTGCCTATGCTCGTTCCGCCGTGGAACCGCATAGATGCCAATGTGGTGCAGGGACTGGCAGACCTCGGATATCGAGCGCTTTCGGTTTTCGGCCCGGAGAAAGACGCCGTGCCACCTTGCCTGAACACCCATGTCGACGTGATTGACTGGCACGGCAGCCGCGGTGGGCGCGAAGACGACATCCTTTTCGCCGAGACCGCCGCCCGCATCCTGCAGACTGCGGAGCACGGCGGCACGACCGGCATCCTCACCCATCATCTCGTGCATGATGACAACGTCTGGCGTTTTCTGAAACGGCTGTTCGAAATTACCGGCAAACATCCTGCCGCGCGCTGGCGTTCCTCGGCGGAACTCATCAACCAGATATCACCATGACTTCCAGGCAATCAGCAAACCACCCGTCTTGGTGGCAAGTTCGCGCCTGACAGCTTCAACCTCCTGCAACGCGGCGCGATCGGCAAGAGAAGCGGCAACAAACCCCGCCGGCGCAAGGCTGATGCTCCCAGCCCGAGCGATGACGGTAAAGATCAGCGGACCCGTCGACCACCAGGCTGGCGCACGCGGCATTTCCTCAAGAATCCTCGGAAACGCCTCCAGCATCCTGCGGAAGACCGGATGGCCAGCAGGTGTCGCAATGAAAGAGTTGGCAAGAAGCATGCTGCCCTGCCCGGTATCGCGCGGCGTTTCTTCATCGAACGCCGTCAGCCCTACCAGTGGCAGGAAAGCATCGAAACTCGCATCATCCCGCGCCGGATACCAGTCGCAATCAAGATAGATGCCACCAAAACGCTCCAGCACGACATAGCGGGCCACATCGACAGCGCCGGGATAATCGCCGTCTTCCAGCATCGTCCTGAAGACGTTATTCGAAAACACGCCTTCCCGCTCAAGATCGGCCTCCCGCCAGAGGTGATATTCGTAACCATGCGAGGCGGCATGGGCAGCCCAGGCCTTGACCGATACGGGCGGGGCCTTGTCTCCGATCCAAATCTGGTGGATGCGCCTCGGCACGTCCTCCCTGCTTTTCAGATTGATAGCGCGGTGTTCCTCCAGGGAAAAATGCGCATATTTTGCAAGCACCTGCGGCGGCGGAACCAGCGTATATTGATAGCCGATCCTCGCGACCACATCGCCTTCAGCCTTGGCAAGACGCAGCCGTGCCGCATGCAGTCGGCGCGGCAGACCGAGCACTGTCCGTTCACCCATCAGGTGCCCGTCCTTTACTGCAACCAGCGATAAGAGAAGCGCGTGCGCTTCCGCATATTGTCCTTGGTTTTGCAACTGCCGGGCTCTATCCAGCTGGGCATCGTAATATTTCTTGTCGGACATGGATCCTCACCCGGAAACGTTCGTTAACATATCGCCAAACACAAGCCATCAGGCAAGCCATTGCAATTTGGAAGCCGGCTTTGAATTCGCTAAACAATTCGATGTTTCAGAGGCATAGACAGACAACAAACCCTACGATAACGTGCCTTTAAGCCCTCCTGAGCAAATTGTCACAAGACAACGATAAAGAGAGACGGCAAGGAACCCTTTAGCATGAGCGCAGGCGCAGATTTGCTCCGTATTGAAAATCTGCGGGTCTCGTTTTCTCTTATGGGTGGCACGATTGACGCCGTGAGGGGTGCCAGCCTTCGCATTCTTCCGGGAAAAGTGACCGCGCTTGTCGGAGAATCCGGCTCCGGAAAATCCGTCATCGGCCAGACGATCATGGGCATCCACCCCAAGACGGCGCGCGTGAACGGACGCGTGCTGTTTACCGATCCCGCAAATGCCGCAGCCGGCCCCGTCGATCTGCTGCAACTGCCGAAGGACGGCAGGGAAATCCGCGCTATACGCGGAAATCGCATCGGGTTGATTTTTCAGGAACCCATGACGTCTTTTTCGCCGCTGCACACGATCGGCAACCAGATTGACGAAGCGCTGAGAATCCACAGCATCCTGTCGCCGGCCGAGCGCGCGGAAAAAATGTATGAGACGCTCGACCTTGTAGGGTTTTCCAACCCGAAGAAGGTCGTGAACATGTATCCCTTCGAATTGTCGGGCGGCATGCGCCAGCGCGCCATGATCGCCATGGCACTGATCTGTCGCCCCGCGCTTCTGATCGCCGACGAACCGACGACGGCTCTTGATGTAACCATACAGGCGCAAATCCTCAAACTCCTGCGCGATCTCCAGAGCCGGCTGAACATGAGCATGCTGCTCATCACCCACGATCTCGGCGTGGTGGCAAACATCGCCGACGAGGTTGCCGTGATCTATCAGGGCGAGATCATGGAAGCCGGAACGGTCGACGATATTTTCAAGGCACCGAGCCACCCCTATCTCAAGGGCCTGATGGCCGCCGTGCCGCATTTCGACATGAAGCCGGGTGAGAGGCTGAAGGCGCTTCGTGAGATCACCGTCGACCACGAAAGCCTTGTCGGCAAGAAGACCGCCGCAGTGAACAAGACCCCCGGCCCGCTCTTGACCGTGGAGAATATCAGCAAGACCTTCACGACCCGGAAGTCCAGCTGGTTCAGCCGCCGCGATGCCAATGCCACCAAGGCGGTGAACAGCGTCAGTTTTGAAATCCGCCGGGGAGAATGCCTTGGCCTCGTCGGCGAAAGCGGCAGCGGCAAGACAACCGTCAGCAAAATCCTCATGCGCGCCGTTCGCCCGGATGAAGGCTCCGTGACATTTCACCGGCCGCAGGGCGATATCGACGTCCTCAATGCTAGGGACGGCGATCTAAAGGAATTGCGGTCGAAGATACAGATGGTCTTCCAGGACCCGATCTCATCGCTTTCACCGCGCATGACCGTGCGCAATATTTTGAGCGAGCCACTTGAAATCCATGGACGGGGCGATGCGAAATACCGCGCGGAAAAAGTCCGTAATCTCGTCAAGGCAATCGGCCTTGGAGAAAGCGCGCTGAACCGTTATCCGCACAGTTTCTCAGGCGGCCAGAGGCAGCGTATCGGCATTGCCAGAGCCCTGGCGTTGGGTCCCGAACTGCTGATCTGCGACGAACCCGTTTCTGCCCTAGATGTCTCGGTGCAGGCGCAAATCCTCAACCTGCTCAAGGATTTGCAGAAGGACCTCGGACTTACCTACCTCTTCATCTCGCACAATCTGGCGGTGGTGGATTACATGGCGGACCGCGTGGCGGTGATGTGCGAGGGCCGCATCGTCGAGCTGGCGCCGCGGGAAATCATGATGCGCTCTCCGGTTCACCCCTATACAAAATCGTTGCTGGCGGCCGTGCCTTTTCCCGATCTCGACCGTCCGCTCGATTTCCGCACCATCGGCAAGATCAGCGCGACGGGCAAGTTCGACTGGGGCAAGCAATTCCGCGACGAGGGTGACGGCGAAATGATCTCTGCCGATCTTGGCGATGGCCATTTCGTTCTCGCAAATGGCAATGCCGACATCAGGGAGCTTCGCTCGTGATTACGCGCCGCACCACCCTTGCCTTGATGGCCTCCGTCTTTTTGCCGACCTATGCGCGCGCTGCCTATACCGACCCCGCCTACTTCAAGGAAAAGAGGGAAAAAGGTGAGCTGCCTGATATTGCCGAGCGCTTGCCGAAAAACCCGCGCGTCATCGATATGAAGGCGCTCGGCCGGGAGCCCGGAAAACACGGCGGTTCCGTGCGCATGCTGATCGGCGGCCAGCGCGATATCCGGCTTATGCCCATCAGCAACTATGCCCGCCTGGTTGGTTACGACGAAAAATTCGAGCTTCATCCCGACATTCTGGAAAGCTACGACGTTCAGGACGAACGCATCTTCACCTTCAAGCTGCGAGAAGGCCACAAATGGTCCGACGGCAGCGATTTAACCTCCGAGGATTTCCGGTATTTCTGGGAGGATGTTGCTCTCAACAAGGAAATTCACAAGGGCGGCCCGCCAATCGAACTGCTGGTCAACAACAATCCTCCCCAGATCGAAGTCATTGACCGGCTGACGGTGCGCTATACCTGGGAAGGTCCGAACCCCGATTTTCTGGCAAAGCTCGCAGCAGCATCGCCCGCGCGGCTTTTCCTGCCCGCCGCCTATATGAAGCAGTTCCACATCAAATATCAGACCGCGGAAAACCTCGCCAAGCTCATCAAGAAGAACAAGGCGGATGACTGGAGCGGTCTGCATATCAAGATGTCGCGGCAGGTCCGTCCAGAAAATCCCGCTCTGCCGACGCTGGACGCCTGGCGCAATACGACTTCGCCACCGGCCGAACAGTTCGTTTTCGAACGCAATCCCTATTATCACCGTGTCGACGAAAACGGCCTTCAACTGCCCTATCTCGACCGGTTCCTGCTGAACGTCACCTCCTCCGACATCATCTCGGCCAAGACGGCGTCGGGTGACAGCGATCTGCAATATTTCGGCCTCGATTTCGCCGACTACACCTTCCTGAAGGATGCCGAAAAGCGCTTTCCTCTGAAGGTGAACCTCTACAAACGCTCTCAAGGGTCGCGCATTGCGCTTCTGCCCAATCTGAACTGCGCCGATCCTGTATGGCGGAGCTGTTTCCAGGACGTGCGCGTGCGCCGCGCAATGTCGCTCGCTATAAACCGGCACGAAATCAACATGGTCTGCTTTTACGGGCTGGCCAAGGAAAGCGCCGACACCGTCTTGCCGGAAAGCCCGCTTTACCGACCGGAATTTGCCGAGGCCTGGAGTGCCTTCGACCGGGCGATGGCCAACAGGTTGCTTGACGAAGCAGGTCTCGATAAGCGCGACAGCGCCGGCTACCGGCTTCTGCCGGACGGCCGTCCAGCCTATATCATCGTCGAGACCACAGGCGAAAGCACGCTCGAAACGGACGTGATGGAACTGGTCACGGACCACTGGCGGCATATCGGCATTGCGGTTTCGGTCCGCCCGACCCAGCGCGATGTCTTCCGCAAGCGTGCCATGGGCGGCGAGGTGCTGATGTCGGTGTGGATGGGCATGGACAATGGCGTGCCGACCCCCGACATGTTGCCTTCGGGCCTTGCGCCCACCGGCGACGACCAGTTGCAATGGCCGGTCTGGGGCATCCACTATCTGTCCGGCGGGCGCGAGGGCAAGGAGCCTGACCTGCCGGAAGCAGCGCATCTGCTCGATCTCCTGAAAAAATGGCGCCGAAGCGTCACCGAGGAAGAGCGCGAGGCAATCTGGCTGGAAATGCTTGGTATCTACACGCAGCAGGTATTTTCCATCGGCATCGTCAACGGCGCGCTGCAACCCGTCGTCCATGTCAAACGCATGCGAAACGTGCCGGAAAAGGCGCTTTTCGGCTTTGAACCCACATCGTATCTCGGCATCTACATGCCGGATGCCTTCTGGTATGACGGAGACGCCTGATATGCTGCGGTATATTCTCAAGCGCATCCTCGTCATGATCCCAACGCTGATCCTGATCTCGATGCTGGTCTTCACCATCATCGAATTGCCGCCGGGCGATTATTTCGAAAGCTACGTCGCCGAACTGCGCGCCATGGGCGAGACCGCAAACCTTGCCGAAATCGAGGAGTTGCGCGTCCGCTATGGCTTCGACCAGCCGGCGCCGATCCGTTACTTCCGCTGGGCAACCGGCATGCTGGTTGGCGATTTCGGTTATTCTTTCGAATATCAGCTCCCGGTAAACGAGGTTGTGGGAGACCGTCTGTGGTTGACGGTTCTGGTGTCCTTCGTCACCATCATCGTCACCTGGATTCTTGCCTTCCCGATCGGCATCTACTCCGCCACGCACAAATATAGCTGGGGCGACTACGGCCTGACCTTCCTCGGTCTGCTTGGCATCGCCATCCCCAACTTCATGCTGGCGCTGATCCTGATGTATTTCGCCAATATCTGGTTCGGTATCTCCATCGGCCATCTGATGGATCGGGAATATCTGAACCAGGCGATGAGCTGGCCAAAGTTCAAATCGATTCTCGAACATATCTGGATACCCGTCCTCATCATCGGAACGGCGGGCACGGCCGGCATGATCCGCCGCCTGCGCGCCAACCTCTTGGACGAGTTGCAGAAACAATATGTCGTAACCGCCCGTGCCAAGGGGCTTCACCCTTTCAAAGTGCTGATCAAATATCCGCTGCGCATGGCGCTGAATTTCTTCATCTCGGACATCGGCTCGATCCTGCCCGCCATCATATCAGGCGCGGAAATCACCGCCGTCGTGCTGTCACTCGAAACAACCGGTCCGATGCTCATCCGGGCGCTGCAAAGCCAGGACATGTACCTGGCCGGCTCCTTCCTGATGTTCCTTGCTTTCCTCACGGTGATCGGCGTTCTTGTGTCGGATATCGCCCTTGCCATACTTGACCCGAGAATCCGCTTCGGAGGTGGTAACGTCAAATGACTTCATCCATCCCGACATCCGGCGAAGCGCTGCCCCACTACGTTTCGACGGCGCCGTTCGACCCGTCGCTCATCGAACCCAATACGTCCGGAATGGCGGCCTTCAGCAAGGCGTCGCAGCTGCGGCTCATGTGGTGGCAGTTCCGCCAGCACAAGATCGCCGTCTGGTCCGGCGCCTTTCTGGTGGTGCTTTATCTTTCGATCCTGATCAGCGAGTTCCTCGCGCCTTACAATCTTCACACCCGCAATATCGAGCATATCTACGCCCCACCCCAGGCCATTCACCTTTTCAATGACGGAAAATTTGTCGGGCCTTTCGTCTATGGTCGGGAAATGACGCTCGACATGGACAATCTGCGGCGCGTCTACCGGGATGTGCCGACGGATATCCAGCCGCTGCGTTTCTTCTGCAAGGGCGATACCTATCATTTCTGGGGCATGATCGAGGCTAGAACCCACCTCGTATGTCCGGCCGAAGGTGGTGAAATGTTCCTGCTCGGCACCGACCGGCTTGGACGAGACGTGCTGTCGCGAATCATCTACGGCGCGCGCATCTCTCTGACGATCGGCCTTCTCGGTGTCGCCATGAGCTTCGTTCTCGGCATTGTGATCGGCGGACTTGCAGGTTATCGCGGCGGCACTTTCGATCTCATCGTCCAGCGTATCATCGAAGTCCTGCAATCCATTCCGAGCATTCCGCTGTGGCTCGCACTCGCAGCAATCATGCCGGTGACCTGGAGTCCGATCCTCGTCTATCTCGGCATCACCATCATTCTCGGCATGCTGGACTGGACGGGACTGGCGCGCGCCGTGCGCTCCAAATTGCTGGCATTGCGCGAGGAAGACTATGTTTTGGCTGCACAACTGATGGGCGCCGGCACACCGCGCATCATCGGCAGGCACCTTATCCCCGGCTTCATGTCACATCTGATCGCCTCGGCGACGCTGACGATACCGGGCATGATTCTCGGCGAAACCGCGCTGAGCTTCCTTGGTCTCGGCCTCAGGCCGCCGATCACAAGTTGGGGAATTCTGCTCACGGAGGCGCGCAGCGTCAGCGTCATTGCGCTATATCCGTGGCTTCTCATCCCGACGATTCCGGTTGTTCTCGTCATTCTGGCCTTTAATTTCTTCGGTGACGGACTACGTGATGCTGCGGATCCCTTCAGATAAAATGGAACACGCCTTGATAAACTGCTCTTCCGCCATCGCCTTTTTTGGGAAAGGCAAAAAGAGGTGTGGCCGATGACCTCCCGTCTGAACGACGCACGCATCCTCATGTACAGCCACGATTCCTTCGGCCTCGGACATTTGCGGCGCTGTCGCACGATCGCTCACGCGCTGGTGGAGGATTATCGCGGCCTCAACGTGCTTATCATTTCGGGCGCGACTATCGCCGGCGCCTTCGATTATCGCGCTCGTGTCGATTTCGTGAAAATCCCGAGCGTCATCAAGCTGCGCAACGGCGAATACACCTCCATGGACCGGCATATCGATCTTCAGGAAACACTGAAGATGCGCCGCTCCATCATCTATCACACTGCCGAAAGCTTCCAGCCGGATATCTTCATCGTCGACAAGGAGCCCATGGGTCTTCGTGGCGAGGTGGAGGAAACGCTTGCGTATCTCAAGGGACAGGGAACCAAGCTTGTCATCGGCCTGCGTGACGTCATGGATGCACCGCAGCTGCTTGAAGCGGAGTGGAAGCGCAATGACGTGATGACCAAGATCGGCAAGTTCTATGACCACGTCTGGATTTATGGCCCGCCGGATTTCCACGACCCCTTGACGGGGCTCGACGTTCCCCAGACCGTTCGCGACAAGATGGATTTCGTCGGCTTCCTGCAACGCTCCAAAACGCAGGCGGAAACCGTGGCGCACCGGCCGGAGGGCGACTATCTTCTCATCACCACTGGCGGCGGCGGTGACGGCAGCGAATTGATCGATGACGTCATCAACGCCTACCGTCATGATAGCGAACTGACGCACAAGGCGCTCGTGGTGCTCGGCCCTTACATGCCGGCAGACCAGCGCCAGCGATTCATGAGCAGTGTTGCCGATATTCCGTACATCGAGATCATCGAATTCGACAACCGCATGGAAGACCTCGTTGCCGGCGCTCAGGCCGTCGTGTCGATGGGCGGCTACAACACAGTCTGCGAGATATTGTCGTTCGACAAGCCTGCCCTCGTCGTGCCGCGCACGGTGCCGAGGGAGGAGCAGCTTATCCGCGCAAGCCGCGCGTCGGAGCTCGGCCTTTTCGACATGCTTTTACCTGAGGATGCCGAGAATCCGGCAAAAATGGCGGCAGCTCTTAAAGCGCTGCCGAATCGCGCGCCGCCTTCCGTCAATTCGCAGGACTTGAAGCTCGATGGTCTGGAAAACATTTCGAAACGGATAGCCGAATGGCTGCCGCCCGAGGGCGACAAGGTGCCAATAACGCTGACAGCGTAACCGGCTCCCCGACAACCACCGCTTCAAAAGAGACACGCGCAACGTGACCGACACAAAAAAAATCGTGGTGCTCCTCAAGGGCTATCCGCGCCTGTCCGAGACTTTCATCGCCCAGGAACTTCTGGGGCTTGAAAAGGCTGGCCTTAAGCTGGAACTCATGTCCATGCGCCGCCCGACGGATAAAAAACGCCACCCCGTTCACGATGAAATCCGCGCACCCGTGACCTACCTGCCGGAATATCTGCATGACGAGCCCATCCGCGTGCTGAAGGCCCTGTGGGCATGCCGCAAAAAGCCAGGCTTCACCAAGGCGCTGCGTCGGTTTTTCAGCGATCTGCCGCATGATCTCAGCCGCAACCGCTTCCGCCGTTTCGGGCAGGCGGCCGTGCTGGCGCACGAATGGCCTGTAGATGCCGGGTGGCTGCATGTCCACTTCATCCACACACCCGCGTCGGTCGCCGCCTATACACATCTTATCACCGGCACGCCCTGGACGATTTCGGCTCACGCCAAGGATATCTGGACCTCCAGCGACCGGGACCTTGCCGCAAAGCTGGAAAGCGCCCGCTGGGCCGTGACCTGCACCGCAAGCGGCTTTCAGCATCTTCGCACCCTTTCCGGCGTCAAACAGAATGTGCATTTGAGCTATCACGGTCTTGATCTCACCCGCTTCCCGCATTTCGACACGCCGCGTCCGCAAAGAGATGGATCGGACGCTCATGATCCGGTCAGGATTTTGAGTGTTGGACGGGCCGTCAAGAAAAAGGGCATAGATATTCTGTTGCAGGCTTTGGCCTCGCTTCCACAGGACATCCATTGGCGTTTCACCCATATCGGTGGCGGAGACGAACTTGCCGGGTTGAAAAAACTCGCCGACGAGCTTGGCATCGCCGACAGGATCGTCTGGACCGGCGCCATGGACCAGAAACAGGTGCTGGAGAATTACCGCGAGGCCGACCTCTTCGCCCTTGCCTGCCGCATCACCAGCGATGGTGACCGAGACGGTCTTCCCAATGTGCTGGTCGAGGCCGCCAGCCAGGCGCTGACCTGCATTTCCACCAATATATCAGGCATTCCGGAATTCTTCGTGGACGGTGAAAACGGCCTGCTGACGGAGCCCGAAAATCCGGTTGCCTTCGCCGAGGCTCTGCGCACGGCGATTACCGATCCACAATTGCGTGAGCGTCTGGGTAGTGCGGCGGAAAACCGTGTGCGAACCGCCTTCGACAACCGCACCAGCATTGCCGAGTTGAAGACGCTGTTCGAAACCGAGTGGGAAAAAACGCCATGACCGATACGGAAAAGCGCCCTTCCGTTTTCTTCTACGTCCAACACCTTCTGGGTATCGGCCATATCGCCCGCGCCAGCCGCGTTGCCAATGCCCTTCAGGCAGATGGTTTCGATGTCGTTCTGGTGACAGGTGGCACCCCGGTTCCCGGCTTTCCGGGCGAAGGCATCCGCCATGTCGAATTGCCGCCGATCGCCGTCAGCGACGGCAGCTTTTCCGGCCTTGTCGATAGTTCCGGCAAACCGGTCGATGACGACTTCAAGAAGCTTCGAACGGATATGCTGATCGGCGCCTATCACGGCGCAAAGCCGGATATCGTCATCATAGAGGCCTTCCCCTTCGGCCGCAGGCAGGTGCGTTTCGAATTGCTGCCGCTTCTGCACGAGATCGAGGACAGTGAACCACGCCCGCTCGTCATGACGTCGCTGCGCGATATTCTGCAGGAAAAAACCAAACCCGGCCGGGACGAAGAAACCGTGTCGCTGGTGAAGAAACATTTCGACGCGGTGCTGGTCCACGGAGATCCGGATTTCGTCCGGCTGGAGGAGACCTTTCCCCTTGCCGGCGAAATCAGCCAGCGCGTTGTCTATACCGGCCTCGTCGCGCCGCTGCCACCGCCGGAACCGGCGGAAAAATTCGATATCGTCGTTTCCGCTGGCGGAGGTGCCGTTGGTGCAGCCCTTATCCGGGCCGCACTTGAGGCATCGCCTCTGCTGGAAGAGATCAAAAGCTGGTGCCTCATAACCGGCCCCAACATGCCGCAGGCAGATTTCGATGCGATCTCGGCGCAGGCGCCCGAAAATGTGTCCATCTTCCGCTTCCGCAAGGATTTCGCAAGCCTGCTTGCCGGCGCGCGGCTTTCGGTTTCGCAGGCCGGTTACAACACCGTCTGCGATATTCTACAGGCAAAATGCCGCTCGCTTCTGATCCCGTTTGCGGCCGATGGCGAAACGGAACAGAGCGCCCGCGCCGAACGGCTGGCGCGGCTGGGACTGGCACAGGTTCTGGAAGAGAAGGAAATCTCTGCGCAATCCATGGCCGATGCCATCAGGGCGGCATTGGCCCTGCCGGGACCGGACGTGATCCACCTCGATCTCGATGGCGCCGCAGGAACGGCTAGAGCTTTGCGCCGCCTTTTTGATGAGCGGTGAGGATCGCCTTTAACTCTCGAACGGCCTCTTCATCCGTGCCCTTGCGCCCTGCGCCGGTGAAACCGAGTTTCGCCACCCGGCTTTCCGGATCGTAAAACGGAATGGCGGAACAGGATGCGTGGATCTCCGTAATGGGAAAGCGGTCCAGCAATGTCTGCACGACTGGTGGACGCACCCCGGCCCCCGGCATGATGACAATTCGTCCGGCGGCAAGCTCGGATAATCGGGCCAAGGTCTCGATGCCCTCAAGCGCCGAACGCGCGCCCCCGGAGGTCAGAATTCTCGGGAAACCCAGCGCGATAGCGGCCTCCAAGGCTTCATCCATGTCGGGAACAACGTCGATCGCCCGGTGCAGCGTCATATCGAGCCCGTTGGCGTGGCGGCACAGCTCTTCGAGCAGGGGAATATCGAGCGAGCCATCGCCAAGCGAGGCACCGAGCACCACGCCGGAAAGCCCCGCCGCGCGCGCCGCATCGATATCGCGTTTCATCACATCGGCTTCGTCGCGCGTGAACACGAAATCCCCGGCGCGCGGCCTGATCATCACGCTCACCGGCAGGGCGTAGGCCGCCGCCCGGTGCATGAAACCCGCAGACGGCGTCACACCGCCACCGGACAATGCCGCGCAAAGTTCTATTCGGTCGGCCCCACCCCTGACCGCCGCTTCCAGACCGGCCACGTCGTCCACGCAAATCTCGAGAATCATCGTAACCTCTTTCTTTTGAATGTGCCGTGTTTTCGCGCCGGCTAATCCGAAAACCGCCCACACTTTTCGGTCCGACGCTCTACCTGCGGCGGCCCTTCCCATCAAGCGCGTAGAGCATGTAAACGCCGCCGAGACCTACAACCGCTCCCAGGATTGAAGTGCCTGAATAGCTCGTGACGAGCGTGCCGACGGCAAAAATCAGCGCACCCAAACCCGCGCCGAGGAAGATGTTGACGGCAATCAGCGAGCTTCCAAGCCCCGGCCGATCCGCAATCAGTTCC
Organism: Rhizobium sp. SJZ105; assembly: GCF_007828365.1. NCBI lineage: Bacteria > Pseudomonadati > Pseudomonadota > Alphaproteobacteria > Hyphomicrobiales > Rhizobiaceae > Rhizobium > Rhizobium sp. SJZ105. Next base: position 326,992 of record NZ_VIUP01000004.1, on the reverse strand, counting down.
TGCAGATAGGTGATCGGGATACTGATGATGGCGGCTGCGCCGAGCGCGCTGATCAAGGTCTGCGCATAGATATGCCAAGGTGCCGTCGCGAGACCCTGCAGGATGAGGTAGATGGCATAAAGCCCCGCTCCCGCCGCAAGGGTCAGCGTTTGCCGCACCTTCTTTTCGATCCAGCCCCACAGCAGAATGAAGACGATTTCCAGCGCGGCAACGATGCCAGCGACGATACCGATATCCGCGACCGTTCCCTTTGCCTGACCCGTTATGATGAGCGAGCGGATGGAATCATTGAGATGCAGCATCGAGCAGATGAGCGCGATGGCGATGATCCGCAGCAGCACCCGTCGCTCCCCGATTTCCGCAAGTGAAGCGCGGACGCCGAAACGTGCTTGCGTGTTCACCGATGTCGGCGTCGCCGTGCGCGGCAGGCAGAAGGCGACAAGCAGAAAGCAGATAAGCGCGCAAATGCCTGAGAACAGGAAAGCCATCAGCATATTGCCGGAGTTTACCAGAAAAATACCGACGATACCCGGCACCAGCACCCATGAAAGCGAAATCGTGGCCCGCATGATCGAATTCACCGCGATCATGTCGCCCGTCGAAAGATTGCGGGCATCGGCGCGCACATGCGCGAAAATCAGAGAGTTCATCGCCCCGAAAATCGGCAGGAGCAGCAGCTTTGCGGTCACGAAGGCGGTGGCATTACCAACGAGATAAACCAGCAGATAGCCGCTGACGCCGAAAAGCGCGATCAGCAGCATGGGTTTGCGATATTCGCCGAGCCGGTCTGCAACGATGCCCATCAGCACGCTGGCGCTGACATTGATGATGGCGGCAAACAGCATCAGCAGGGAATAGACGGTGTTGCTGAGCCCGATTTCGCGAATGCCGATCACCGCCTGATAGGGGGCGGTGGCGGCATTCGAAAATCCGAAGAACAGGATGGCGAGCGCCCCGATGCGGATCGACGGATTGTTGAAAACGATGGAAAGAGCCGACGGCATGAAGGTTCGCCTGAGATGATCCGGCACGGCCGGATCGCTGAATGAAATGCTATCGAACCGCTGTCATCACCAGCGGGCCGAAAGGATGGGTTTCGGGATATAGTTGAAATGCGGTTTCCATGGGTAAAAATCGCCATCCCGGCGGCGATTGGGGAGGTTTTCGATATCCTGATTGATAACCCCCTCCGTCAACGCCATGAGATTGGGATTGGCGATGGGCGCAAGCTCCGGCGAAAGATAACCTGACTTGACGACCAGCAGCCTTACCGCCTTCGGATCGAAGCCCAGACGGGTGAAATCCGCGATCATGTGATAAGGCCTGCGCCTTGCAGCCAGAATGACGGTAATGCCATCGATGACGACTACCGCCTGCCGCTGATCGGAAGCACCTGGATCGTCCAGTTTCAGGACCTTGGCTTCGACAGTGATGGAAGGGCTTTCGGGATCGAGACTGCCGCCGATCTTCAGGGAAAGCGCCGCGCCCTCGCCCGCCGCAAAACAGGCCTCGACCGCCGGCTTGTCGGTGATGCCGCCGATCAACGCGCCCTGCCAATTGCGCGAAATCAACGCCGCCAGAACATCGGCCCGATCGCCCACCCCGCCGCCGGTCGGATTGTCGCCGGAATCCGCCAGAATGATCGGCCCGGTTGTTGTTTTTTCCGCAATATCCATGATGACCTCGAGCGGTTCGGTCACGGGACCGAAACGGAAATCCTGTCGGGCATTCCAGTAGGATTGCGCAATCTCCGAGGCGACCGCCTGCGCGGCATCTTTGTCCGTCCCGGTCACGACAGCGCAGGCCGTCGCCCTTGGTTCATCGGCCCAGACGTAGCCGATCATGAAATTCGCATCCCAAATGCCGGGCCGCGCGTCGTAGTCCGGCAAGACGGCATAGAGGCTTTTGGCCGGTTCATCTTCCGTGGAGGTTTTTTCACCCGGCAGGAGAACGGGGATTTTCGCCCATGCCACACCGGGCTTCTCGCCAGTTTTCAGAGCCTTGATGAGCATCGTCCACGCCCGCACCATCGTCTCGCGCACATCGATATGCGGCGCAGTTCGGTAGCCGGCGAAAATATCCAATTGGTCGATGATCGACTGGCTGACATTGCCGTGCAGGTCGTAGCTGGCGGAAATGATCACATCCGGTCCGACTACGGCGCGGGCGCTGGAAATCCAGTCCCCTTCCGCATCGTCCATTCCCTCGACATTCATCGCGCCATGCATGGCGAGATAAAGCCCGTCGAGCGGCAGGCAAGCCTTGAGACGCTCCAAGAATTCCTGCTTGAACGCATCATAGGCCGCGCGCGACACCGGGCCACCCGGCACCGCCCGCGCATGCAGAAGCGGCAACACTTCCGCTCCACCTTCGCCGAGGAAATTGAAATACTCTGCTTCCAGCAACTCCGCGCCGCGAAAGACGCGAAAATCTTCCTGACGCATCAGCACCGGCGAATAGGTGCTGCATTCGGTATGAATTCCACCAACGGCAATACGCATCTCGCCTTCCTCTCAATAGACCGGGCTCAAGCGGACGATGGCGGAGAAACGCAGCCAGTCCTTCTGCGCTTTCGGCGTCCACGCCGCCTCGGCAATGGCGGGCAGTCTCGGGAAAACCAGATGGTTGAAATAGGCGCGATTGAGGAAATGCTCGGACCAGATGCAGGCCTGAACGCCTTTCATTCGCTCCTTCAATTCCTCGGGGAACTCACCGACTGCCTCGTAAGCATATGTATGCGACGGCGGAACGGTGCCGGCCCAGCTTGCGCCCGGCTCCTGCCAGGCTTCATCCTGCACCATGTCGAGATAATAGGCCTGTCCCGGCGTCATCACGACGTCATAGCCCTGCTTTGCAAGCTCCAGGCCAACTTCCGGCTTCTGCCAGGCCATCAGCAATGTTCCCGAGGGATCGACGCCGCCGCCATGCGAAACTTCATCCCAGCCGGCAAGCTGGCGGCCGCGCTCATGCAGCATCCCCTGAATACGTTTCATGAAATAGGACTGGATACCGAATGTGCCGTCGAGGCCTTCCTTTTCCATCAACGACTTGGCAAGCGGCGAGGCAAGCCAGGAGCCATCTGCTACCTCGTCGCCGCCGATATGAATCAGCCGCGAGGGGAAAAGCTCCACCATCTCGTCGAATATCTTGCCAAGGAATTCATAGGTCGGCTCGATGGCGGGATTGAGCGCATTGTTGGGATAGCCCTGTACGGAGCGATAGCTGTCCGGCGCTTCCTGCCCATCCGTCAGCTCCGGATAGGCAACGAGAGCTGCCGTGCTGTGGCCGGGAATATCGACCTCCGGCACGATTTCGATGTTCAGTGCCGCCGCATGCGCGACGACCATGCGAACATCATCCTGCGAGTAATAACCGGAAACCGGCTCAGCCCCATTGCCGAGCTGCGGCAGAAGCGGCGCATCCGGGCCGCGCGTCGCGCCGACTGTCGTCAGCAGCGGGTAAGCCTTGATTTCGAGACGCCAAGCCTCGTCATCCGTCAGGTGCCAATGGAACCGGTTCATGCGCAGCCATGCAAGAATGTCTATCAGCCGCACGACATCACCGGTCGGATAGAATTGTCGCGAGACATCCAGATGGCAACCGCGCCAGCTGTAACGCGGCGCATCGGCGATGGTGCCGGAAACCGGGAAACGGAATTTGGTATCGGTGCGCGCGCCGTGCAGCAATTGCGCAAGCACAGTCAGGCCGTATTGCAGACCTGCAGTGGCCGAATATTCCACGACGACGGCGTCATCAGAGAAAGACAGGCGATAACCCTCAGCTTCCAGACCGCTATGTTGCTTGAAACGAAGCGGCTTGCCCTCATGAACAGGCGCGAGGCTGAAAGGCACGTGACCAACGGCAAAAAGCCTGCGGAACAGCGACGAAACAGTTTCCACCGCAAGCACTTCTTCCTTGCCTGCCTCCTCCGTCGGGAAGAGCGCGACGGGGAAATCTTCGCCCGGCGCGGCATCGATTTCTGCAGGCCAGGGCTGGATGGCGAAGGGCAGATCGAGCTTTCCTTCGGGAAGCAGGGCTGGCGCCGGCTCGCTATGGCGCCCGTCAAGCATCAGGTCAGCGACATCAACCGCGCGATGTGTGCCGTCGGCAAGGCTGATATAGGCGGATTTCGCACCGTCTGTGCGATGGCGGGCAGGCCTGAGCAGGCCGTCAACGGTAAAACGCCACGATTTCCCGGCTTCGAGCACGAAACCCGTTGGCGGCGCAAATTCATGGAAATTGGCATTGCGGCGCAGATAGACGGCGTTGCCGCAAACGGGCTTGTCGATGGTCCGCGTCAGCGACGTATAGACGATCCGGAAATCCTTCACCGCCTCGCTGGAAAGATTGAACAGGGTGAAGGTGAAGCCACCCGATGCGGAATCTTCGAGCGGATGCCATGAGTTTTCGAGACGAAATTGTGCGAGCGCCATGATGCTCCCCTTTATTGTGCTTCAAGCCCGAGAGGACTTCGGTCAGTAGTGTTCGGATTGTGAGAAAGTGCGGGCGAGCGGCGCCTGCCCTGCCGTCAGGCCGCAATCCACCGGCAGGCACACGCCGCTGATGGCCGCTGCCTGTGGCCCGGCTAGAAAAGCGACGGCGTTGGCGACATCCTCGGGCCTCACGATGCGCTGCAACGGATACCAGTGCTTCGCTTCCTCGAAGACCTGAGGATTGACTGCCGCCCGCGCTTCCCAAGCCTGCGTGCGCACGGTTCCTGGAGCAACAGCATTGGAACGGATGCCGAATTTTCCATATTCGACAGCGATCAGCTTCGTCAGATGGATCAAGCCTGCCTTTGCCGCGCTATAGGCGGGATGGCCGAACACAGCCATGCCGTTGACGGAGGTGATATTGATGACAGACCCTTGCGTGCGCTTAAGCGCGTCCTCGAAAGCCCTGAAGCAGAGAAACGGTGCTTCCAAGTTAAGGGCATTGTCCTTGCGCCATATCTCTGCGGTCGTGTCGTGCAGGCTGACGGCCCTTGCAGCACCAGCATTGTTGACGAGGGTCGCGACATCACCCAGCTCCGCAACCTCCAAGGCCAGCCTTGCAAGATCCTGCGGATCGGTGACGTCGCAGGTTTTCGAAACGAAGGCGGAACCGGAAAGCAGGGAAAGCGCATTGGAAAGGGCGTCGGGATCGATATCCACCAACACCACCTTCGCGTGGCTTTCAGAAAGCGCCGCGGCAATTGCCCGGCCGATGTCGCCCGCCGCGCCCGTTACGACGGCGACCTGGTCTTTCCTGTCCTGCATGTCATGCTACTCCTTCGAAGCTTTCCAGAGCGGGTTTTGAGGTCAAGCCGCTCTACATCTTTGTTTTTATGCATTTTCCGGGCGTGAAACCGCTACGCGGCTCACTGGAAATGCTCTAGTCACCCAGCAATTGCCGGTCGTCCGGATCACGATGCTCCACAAGCTGCTGCTTGATGTGCCGCAGGGTCACCATCGACCGCTGCCGGTGGTGATAGGCAGCTAGCGTCGCCAGAACATCAACCGCCGCCAGATAGGCATAACGCGATGATGTTGGGCGGAAGATATTGTTTCCCTCAGGCACGTTGACGGCCACCACCATATCGGCGGCCAAGGCGACGGGCGTATCGCTCTGGGTCAGCGCGATGGTGGTAACCCCCATTTCCCGCGCCAGCCTGAAGCACTTCACCAATTCCATGTTGCGGCCGGAAAAGGAGGATCCGATGATGACGTCTTCCTTCCGCGCAGCGGCAGTCATCATCAATTGCATGCTGTGATCGGCGCTGGTCGAAACGCGCAGGCCAAGGCGAAACAGCCGGTTCTGAATTTCCGAGGCGATCATCGAGGAATTACCACCGGCTCCAAACGCGTAGATCATGCCGCTATTGGCAATCCGGACGGCCGCTTCGTCGGCCAGGGCGGGATCGAGCGTCTTGTGCAGCAGGAAAAGCGCCTCCTGCGCCTTGGCAAGCACTTCCTCGGCGACGTCCGACGGGCCCGTGCTTGTCGGTTCCGAGGTGAGGTAGCGGATGCCGACATAAGCGGTCTTGGCAAGGCTGACCTTGAAATCCGAAAAGCTCTGGCACCCCAGACGGCGGCAGAACCGCGTCACAGTTGGCGGGGAAACCTCGGCGCGGGCGGCAAGCTCGATGATCGATGCATTGACCGCAAACTCGAAGTCCGAAACCAGAATATCGGCGATCCGCCGCTCCGATTGCGAGAACTGTCCCCTGTCGTCTTGAATCTTTGCGAAAATATCCATGCTCACCGGTCTCCGTTCCGCCAAAACTTAAGGCTTGGCCCCGTTTCCGATGCACCCTAATCCGAGACGCCCGTCAACCGTACACACCCATGAATCGACCATGTTTCGCCCCGTTGACGACACGCCGGACACCTTTGATTTGAAAATTATTTTCTCTGTTGATTGCGAGATGAGCATATGCCAACAATCTTCGCCAGAGAAATATCCAAATCTTGAAAATAATTTCAACAACGGACCTAAATCATGCGCGACCCATTCAAAAACCCTTTTCCCGAAACAGACGTCGCCCGCCACTCCATCTGGGACATGCTGGTAACGCGGGATATCGACGCCTTCCTCACTGCCGACTGGTCGAAAGTCGCGGATGATTTCGTAAAGGACGGCTTTCTCGGCATCAACGCCAACCGGGATGCAAACCCGGACAACTGGCGCCTGTCCTTCCCCTCGCTTGACGCCTATCGCGACGAATGGCTGCGACAGGCGCAGGATTTCCAGACCCAGCAATTCGCTGAAGACCCGCGCAATGCGATCTTCACCACCACCACGCTGGAAGAAATCGAAGTGGAAGGTGAGACCGCGCTGGTTCGCAAGAAGTTCGACGGCGGGCTTCGCAAGGCCGATGGCAGCTTCGACGTCATGAAATGGCAGACGCTCTATTATTGCCGACTGCATGAGGGCCGCTGGAAAATCAGCGGTTTCACCGGATACATGCCCAATCCCATGCCGTGATCCAGCGGACCTGCCAGACCGTTTTGAACGCCGGGCCGAAAGCCCGGCGTTGCTTTTTCGTCTGCAGGACGAAGACCGCTGAAAACCGATAGCGTCGCAGAAAACCGGGCATGGCGAGACAGATTTCATGGCCCGGTTCCCGCCCTTTATTGTATCAGTTTGAGGACAGAAAGGTCGACACGCCGTTCGAGCGATGTGCCGCTTTCATCAAACAGATGGCAATCCGACGCCTTGATACCGGTGACGATGGTTTCATCGACGACAACAGGCGCAGAACCGGAAAGAAGCGCGCAATAATTTTCACCCGTGGGCGCGACGCCATAAGCGATCGTATTCACACCCAGCCGCTCGATAACGCTGGGCGCGACCTTGATATTCAGGTCGGCCGTTTCGAGACTGGTGTGTTCCGGGCGAATGCCGAGCGTCAGTTGCGTGCCTTCAAGACCGGCGCGCGGCTCCACCGGCACGGTGATTGTCTGGCCCTCATACTCCACGGTCACACCATCGGCGCTGACGGATTTGCAGGTGACCTTCAGGAAATTCATTTTCGGATTGCCGATGAAACCGGCGACGAACAGGTTTGCGGGCTTGTGGTAAAGTTCCAGCGGCGCGCCGACCTGGGAGATTTCGCCCGCATTCAGCACCACGATGCGGTCGGCCATGGTCATGGCTTCCACCTGGTCATGCGTCACGTAGATCATCGTCGCCTTCAGCGTCCGATGCAGATTGGTGAGCTCGATACGCATGTCGGCGCGAAGTGCGGCGTCAAGGTTGGAAAGCGGCTCGTCGAACAGGAATATCTTCGGCTCGCGAACGATGGCGCGGCCGATCGCTACACGCTGGCGCTGGCCGCCGGACAACATGCCGGGACGCTGCTGCAGGCGCTGGTCGAGTTGCAGGATCTTCGCGACGGCCTCGACCTTTTCCTTGATCTTGCCCTCTTCCATCTTTTCGACACGGAGGGGAAAAGCGATGTTTTCAAAAACTGTCATATGCGGATAGAGCGCATAGGACTGGAACACCATGGCGATGCCGCGTCTAACCGGCGGCAAGTCATTGACCTTCACGCCGTTGATGACGATGTCGCCGGCGGAAATATCCTCAAGGCCGGCGATCATGCGCAGCAATGTGGATTTACCGCATCCCGAGGGACCGACAAAAACGACGAACTCGCCATCCCTGATGTCGAGCTGAACGCCCTTGATGACTTCGAAATGTCCATAGTTCTTGCGGACGTTGTTGAGATAAAGCTGACCCAAAACTTGCCTCTCCCGTCACCAGCCGACATCAGGCTGCGTTCAGAGACGTTCCGCGACACGGAAAAATCGCGCCTTATCGGAACCGTTAAAACACACGAGAAGCTCCTGCCGTCATAGCGGCGGGTATTCTCGCAACGAATTATGAGGTTGCGGGCGACCTGCGCCCGCAACCGTATAAATGTGGATTACTTGTACTGCTCGAGAGCGGCAGAGGCCTTCTTTGCGGCATCTTCCGGTGTCGCCTTGCCGGTAACGACAGACTGCACCATCTCAATCATCGTGTCCTGGAAGCCCTTGTAGTCAGTGAAGAGCGGCTCGGGACCGCCATAGGCGATACCGTCGATCAGCGGCTTCCAGAAGGGGTCCTTGGCGATGAACTCATCAACCTTCGGCGACGGACGAAGCGGGGTCAGGCCAGCGCCGCCCTGCAGTTCGTATTCGCCCTGCGGGCCGGGAGAGGTGATGAACTTGGCGAATTCGGTCGCCTTTTCTTCGACACCGGTTCCCTTGAAGATTGCGAGGCTGTCGGTGATGAGCAGCGTGCCGGGACCCTTGGCTTCAGGGCCGAGCGGCAGGGTTGCGATACCCCAGTTGATCTTGGTTTCCTGCAGGCGGGTTGCAGCACCCGATCCCGCCTGGATCATGCCAACCTTGCCATCGAGGAAGATGGCGCGGATTTCGTTCTGCTCGTAGGCCGTCGGACCCTCGACGGAGTAAGGCGTGATGTCCTTGTAGGCCTTCAGAGCTGCAAGAACCTGCGGGCTGTCGACGGTGATCTTGTCGCCGTCGATGACCTTGCCGTTATTGGTGTAAACCCAGTGCATGAACTGGTGCATGGTGTTGTCGAAGGTCTTGGCGGGCAGACCATAACCGGCGACGCCGGTCTTTTCCTTGATCTGCTTGGCAAAGGCGATCTCTTCAGCCCAGGTCTTCGGCGGCACTTCCGGATCGAGACCGGCCTGCTTGAAGAGGTCCTTGTTCCAATAGAGCGCCTTGGTCGAGAAGGCGACGGGCACGCCCCACTGCGTATCCTCGAAGGTAACCGTGTCGACGATGTTAGGATAATAGGTCTTCTTTTCGTCTTCGGTCATCGGCACCGGAACGATGAGGTCGTTCTGTGCGAACTGCTTCAGCGTGCGCGAACCGACATAGGCCATGGCGACCGGAGTGCCGGCGGCTGCGAGCGTGGTTGCCTTGTCCTGGCACTGCGCCCAGCCGACGACTTCAGGAACGACCTTCCAGCCGGCATTCTTGCCTTCCCATTCCTTGATGTATTTTTCATGGATGGGGTCCATCTTGTCGCCGCAATAGATCCAGCTGATCTCCTTGTCGGCGGCGTGTGCCGCCACCGTGCCAAGGGCAGTGGAACCGGCAAATGCGAAGGCGCAAAGCGCCAATCCGTAATGTTTCAGTGCCATAGATAGTCTCCCGTTTTCTGGTGGTCGTTCCTATTGTTGATTATTTCACCGCGCCGGCGGTAAGCCCGCTGACGAGATAGCGTTGCATGAAGAAGATGACGACCATGGCCGGCGCAATGCCGACGAAGCTGGCCGCCATCAACTCATTCCAGACGACTTCCTGACGACCGAAATAGGCAAACAGGCCGATGGGCAGCGGCATATATTCGGTCTTGGAATTGAAGGTGAGCGCGAAGATGAACTGCTGCGCATAAGCACCGATGAAGGTGGTGATGGACACGACGGCGATGCCAGGCATCGCAAGCGGCAGGATCACCCGGCGGAAGGTATAGAAATAGCTCGCGCCGTCCACATAGGCCGCCTCTTCCAGTTCGCGCGGAATACGCAGCATGTAGGTTCGCAAAAGCCAGATGGCAGTGGGGATCAAAAAGGCGGCGCCGGGAATGATCATCGCCAGATAGGTGTTCAGGACGCCCATATTGCGCATCAGCCGGTAAAGCGGGATCAGAAGCACCGCACCGGAGAACATGTTGATCGCCAGAAACGCGCCGAGCAATTGCCCGCGACCGCGAAACTGGAACCGCGCGAAAGCATAGGACGCCGGCACCACCAGAAGCAGAACGATGATCGTCGATATCGTCGAGATGAAGAAGGAGTTGAAGACGTAGCGGGCAAAGCCGGGAACGCTGACCCACATGGTCCGGTAAGCTTCGAAGGAGCCGTTTTCCGGCCAAAACTTATACGGTGACGAAAAAAGCAGGCTGAGCGGTTTCAGCGAAACCAGAAACCCTTCGACAAACGGCGCCAGCACGAAGGTCAGGAATACGGCGATGCCGCAATAAATCCCGACGATCTCATACCATCTGTAACGGTTGATCATCGCATTTTTGTCGGTCATCGGCTGGTCTCCTGCGAGATACGGCTGGTGATGCGGAAGTAGAAGTAGGTGAATATGGACAGGAAGATGCAGATCAGCACTGCACGCGCTGCGCCCTCACCGTATTTGTAGGAACCGATCGCCGTCTTGTAGGTGTCGATGATCATGGTCGTCGTCTGGCCCGTCGGTCCGCCCTGTGTCAGGATCCAGATGATGTCGAAGGAATTGAAGGTCGAAATCAGCGAGATCATCGACATGGTAATCATGGCCGGCAGCATCAGCGGCAACGTGATGCGGCGGAAGCGGTAAGTGCGGCTGGCGCCGTCGGTCCAGGCTGCCTCGTAAAGATCCTGCGGAATGGCCTGAATTGCCGCCAGCAGATAAAGCGTCACCATCGGCACGCCGATCCATACGTCGGTGATGATGGTCGCCCAGAAAGCCGTGCTGCCATAGGCGAGGAAGGCGACTGGACCGTCCACCAGGCCAAGGTTCTGGAGAACACCGGAAATCATGCCGAACTGGCCGTTATACATCCAGCCCCACATGAAGATGCCGATAGCCATCGGCACGATCCATGGCGGCATCGTCAGGATGCGAAACAGGGCCCGACCGGGAACGGCCGAATTCAGCAACACCGCACCGAAGGTGCCGATGATCATCTTTATCGAGACGGAAAAGAACGTCCAGATAAAGGTCCGCGTGATGACCCCGGCGAAAGTCTCGTTGAAGATCTTCTCGTAATTGATGAAACCCACCCAGTTCGTCGTCTTTTTCAACGACGCGTCCGTGAAGGACAGGATGAAGGTATCGACGAGCGGATAAGCAACAATAACAGTGATGTATAAAAGCGCCGGCAAAAGAAGAAGCCAGGCAAAGATGACCGCGCTGCGTTTCGCATCCATCGCAGCGCCCCCTTAAGCCGATTTCACGGCGGGCGACTTCAACTGCCCGTGGAGTGCCAGATCATATTCCTCCCACACCGGCTTGAGATCGACCACCTTGCGGCCATGGCGCGCCTCGTCCATGGCGAGCGCCAGAATACCGGCCTCGATCGCATCGAGCGCGGAAACCGGCAGGGGCGTCCCCTTGACGACATGGTTGATCACGTCCTCGGCCATCTGCTCATCAGCGCCATAATGCTGGGAGAGCACGGTTGCCGCCGAATAGGTCTTGGCAACGGTCTTTTCGTTGGTGCGGGCATTGTGCACGTTCAGGAAGCCGCGCACGAAATCGCCCTCGGCCATGCCCTTGGCGCCGATGACGCAGAAACGGCGGAAATCGTCGGGAACGTTCAGATTGGTATGGAAGGCGAGCGATGCGCCATTTTCATATTCGACGATCGCGGTCTGGTAGTCGATGATATCGCCGTCGCTGTCGAAAACCTTGTCGGAACCCATCCAGCCGCTCGGCTTGCGATGGTAGACTTCCATGTCGTTGATGCCGTCATTTTGCGGAGCATTTGCAGGCGTAAAGCTCTTGCGCCCGCCAAAGCTCGACACGAAACGCGGCCGGGCACCCACCACGCCGTTATAGAGATCGAGGTCGTGGCAGCATTTTTCCAGCATGAAGGAGCCGGAATAGTTCTCGTAACGCCGCCAGTCGCGCATGAAGAACGCGCCATGATAGGGCGGGATATGTTCCGAAGCCTCGATGGAGACGACGTCACCCAGCTTGCCTTCGGCCTGCGCGGCGCGCAGATCGCGGTAAAGCGGCGAGTAACGCAGGACCAGACCGACCAGCAGCCGCTCATGTCCATGCTTGTTGAGCAACCGGGCGAGTTCGAGGCTTTCCTCGATGCTGACGACGATGGGTTTTTCCGAGAAAATGGTGCAACCGGCTTCAAGCCCGATGCGGATATGCTCCAGATGCATATGGTTCGGTGAGCCGATCATCAAAAGGTCGAATGTCTCGCCGGCAATCAGCGCCTCGGGGCTGTCATAGGCCTTGCCAGCCGAAATGCCCTTTTCCTCAAGACCCGGCAGACCGGCCGGGGCAGGATCGACATAACCGACGATCTCGAAATCCTTGTCGATCTCGTGAAAAACGTAGCCCAGATAACCGAGACGGAATCCGAGTCCGATAATTCCCACCTTCATGAACTTTGTTCCCTGTTCATTCGTAATTCATTTTCGCAGAAGCAACCATTTCTTTGCTGGTTATCCTGATATCTGCGATAATTTTCCGCCACGATGAAATTAATTTTCATAACGGTCAAGTTAAATTCGATCTCGCAAATCCTAGTGAGGACCGGAGACCGATTTCCCCAGCGGAGACAGGCGCAAGATAGAGCGCCGTCAGCCACTGATACAAAAACAATACCAAAAAAATGCCAATCGTCTATAGCAATTCCAATTGCCGGAAATTTTTTTTGGTTAATGCGGAAATTTCAAGCAAGAGGCCTTATTATTCGGCAAATGATCGAAAAAACCACCGATTAATCGTACAAATCCACTAATGGTTCTATTTTGGTATTGCCGATTGTGACGCATATGGTATAGCCGGAATTCGCCACATCGATTGTGACAGAGGTTATGGATGAACGGGGCAGTGCTTAATCTGGACGACCTGCAATCGGGAGGCGGCGGCCCGCTTTACCTGAAACTGCGTCAGACGATTGAAGACGCCATCAATGGCGGCCGCCTCAAACATGGCGATGCCCTGCCGCCCGAGCGCGACATTGCCGAAAGCGCCTGCGTCAGCCGCGTCACGGTGCGCAAGGCTGTGGACGATCTCGTTCGCGACGGACTTCTCGTCCGCAGGCATGGGTCGGGCACCTTTGTCGTCAAACCCATCACCCGTATGCAGCAGCCGTTGACCAAGCTTACCTCGTTTACAGAGGATATGCGCCGCCGGGGAATGGTGGCGAGCACGCGCTGGCTTGAAAGAGGCCTGTTTTACCCGACCGGTGACGAGATGATGGCTCTCGGCCTTTCCCAATCCGCCATGGTTGCCCGGTTGACGCGACTGCGCCTTGCCAACGACCAGCCGATCGCGCTAGAAGTCACGAGCCTGCCGGGCGATATTCTGCCGGACCCACAGCTGGTGGAAAACTCGCTTTATCAGGAGCTTGCGAAAAGCGATATTCGCCCCGTCCGCGCCATCCAGCGCATCTCTGCGCGCAACCTTACGGATGAGGAAACGATGCTGCTTGGAGTTCCCCCCGGGTCTGCTGCACTTTCCGTCCAGCGCATGGCCTATCTCGAAAGCGGCCGCCTCATGGAAATATCGCGCGCCCTTTATCGCAGCGACGCCTACGACCTCGTCGCCGAACTGACGATGACCTCCGACTGAAACACATCGACCAAGGACAGAAAACGATGACAACCCTGATGCGCCAGGAAATCAACGAGATTCCCGATGCCGTCGCCCGTCTGCTGGACAATACCAGTGCCGACTTCCGGCAGGCCGGAGACAAGCTGAAAGCCCGTGACCCGGCCGTTATCGTCACCATTGCCCGCGGATCGTCCGATCACGCCGCGCATTTCCTGAAATATGCGATCGAGTTACAGACAGGGCTTCCAGTCGCCTCGCTCGGCCCTTCGCTCGCCTCGATCTACCAGACGAAACTGCGGCTGGAACGGGCGGCAGCCTTCGCCGTATCGCAATCGGGCAAAAGCCCTGACATCGTCGCTTTGGCGGAAAGTGCCCGCAAGGGCGGAGCGCTTACCTTCTCCCTCGTGAACACCCTGCCCTCCCCCCTTGGAGACGCAGCCAATCACGCCATCGACATCCAGGCGGGACCGGAAAAGGCAGTTGCCGCAACCAAGTCCTTCGTCAACTCCATTGTCGCCGGTCTGGCCATCCTTGCCGAATGGACGGAAGACAGCCTGCTCGCGAAGGCCGTCAGCACCCTGCCGCAGAATTTCGCCAAGGCGATCGCGCTTGACTGGAGCCATATTGGCGAGGCTGTGAAGGGTGAGGATTCACTTTATATGCTGGGCCGCGGCCCCGCCCTTGCGATTGCCGCGGAAGCCGCGCTGAAATGCAAGGAAACCTGCGAGCTGCACGCGGAAGCCTATTCGTCGGCAGAAGTCATGCACGGCCCGGTTTCGCTGGTCGCACCGAAATTTCCGGTAATCGCCTTTGCCGCGCGCGACCGCGCCGAGACCTCCGTTACGGATATTGCCGCAAGCCTTGCCCACAAAGGCGCCAATGTTTTCGTCACATCCGCCAAGGGTAGCCCGGCCAAGCCCTTGCCCTTCGTGGAAACCAACCATCCCCTGACCGATGCATTGCTGCTTATCGCACCGTTTTACGGCTTCATCGAGCAATTGTCGCGCGCAAGAGGCTTCAACCCGGATGCTCCCGTGGCATTGAAGAAGGTGACTGAAACCCAATGAGCGGCATAAAGGCATTTGTCGGCGCCCGCATTTTCGATGGCGCCGAATGGCATGATGACAAGGTGCTCCTGATCCGCGAAGGGCGCGTTGCCGCTGTCCTGGACAGCGTGCCTGCCGACGCCGAAGTGATCGATACAGATGGGCTGTTGATCGCGCCGGGCTTCATCGACCTTCAGATCAATGGCGGTGGCGGCGTCATGTTCAACAACCAGCCGGATGTGGCTGGCATTGCCCGCATCTGCTCCGCCCACGCCCAGTTCGGCACGACGGCTTTGATGGTGACGCTCATCACCGACCGGTCGGACGTGACTTTCAGGGCGGCGCAGGCGGGGATTGCCGCGGGCAAGGAGCATGTGCCCGGTTTCCTCGGCCTGCATTTCGAGGGGCCGCATCTTTCTGTCGCGCGCAAGGGCACGCATGATCCGGCGTTGATCCGCAAGATGGAGACGGACGACCTCGCGGTCCTGACCGGCTGCAAGGCGGAACTCCCATTCGTGCTGACAACTATTGCCCCGGAAAATGTTACTGTCGAGCAGGTTGCAGCACTCAGCGACGCCGGCATCGTCGTCAGCCTCGGCCATACCGACACCGGTCTCGATGTTGCGACGGCCTATGCTGATGCAGGCGCATCCATGGTAACGCATCTCTTCAATGCCATGAGCCCGCTTGGCCACCGCGAGCCGGGGCTGGTCGGGGCCGCACTTTCGAACGGCAAGTTGCATTGCGGGCTTATAGCCGACGGATTCCATGTCGATCCGGCCGCAATCGGCATTGCGCTGCGCGCCAAGAATGGCCCGGCCCGCATCTTCCTTGTCACCGACGCCATGTCCACCATCGGCACGGATGATGACGGTTTCGAACTGAACGGCCGGCGCGTCTATCGCAACGGTGGACGGCTAACATTGGCCGACGGCACGCTGGCGGGAGCGGATATAGATATGCTCTCCTGCATCCGCTTCATGCGTGAGAAGATGGAAATGCCGCTGGAAGAAGCTTTGCGAATGGCATCCGCCTATCCGGCGCAGGCAATCGGCGCCTCCGGCAAGGGAAAACTCCTGGCCGGTTTCGATGCTGATTTCGTGATGCTGACACCAGACCTCCAGATGCATTCAACATGGATTGGCGGAGAAAAAATCTACGATGCCACACGTTCCGGAGTCTGAACCATGATCGTTTGTTTCGATATCGGCGGAACGACCATCAAGGGCGCGATTGCCCATGCCCCGGACGATATTCGCCCCGTACCGCGTATACCAACGCCCAAAACCAGCTTCGAAGACTTCGCTGCCGGCTTGAAATCCGTCATCGACAACAGCGGCGGCACACCCGACTGCGTATCACTGTCGATCGCAGGCGTCATCGATCTTGATACGGGAAAGGCGACAGTCGCCAATATTCCCAGCATTCACCGCAGAACGTTAAAAGACGATCTGGAAAAAGCCCTGAACCTTCCCGTTATCGTTTCGAACGATGCGGATTGTTTCGTGATCGCCGAATCGGAAATTGGCTCCGGACAAGGACATCGCGTCGTCTTCGGCGTTATCCTTGGAACAGGTGTCGGCGGCGGGCTGGTGATTGACGGCAAGCTCATCAACAGCGACGGCGGCTTCGCTGGCGAGTGGGGACATGGGCCAGTGGCCGCGACATTGGCCGGCAATCCACCGGTATCGCTGCCGCGATTCGAATGCGGTTGCGGCCTTACCGGCTGTGTCGACGCGATCGGCAGCGCGCGCGGCATGGAAAAGCTGCATCTGCATCTTCACGGGCAGGATATGACCAGTGAGGATATTATTGCCGCCTGGCAGGCAGGCGATGCGCAAGCCGCAAGAACCATCGATGTACTCATTGATATTCTCGCCTCGCCGCTGGCGATGGTGATCAATGTCACCGGCGCAACCATCGTGCCCGTCGGCGGCGGGCTTTCGAATTCAAGGGAACTCGTGACAGCTCTGGACGAAGCCGTCAGGGGCCGCATTCTCAGGCGCTTCGACAGGCCGCTCGTCGTGCCTGCCATTTGCCGGATCGAGCCGGGGCTGATTGGTTCCGCCGTTATCGGGCTGAAATATGCGAAGGAAATCGTGAACGCGGTTTAAGCCGCGTCACACCGTCTCGATCTTTTCCCGACGAAAGCCCAACCCCACCAGCCTGCCGGTCAGATGGGCAAAAAGTGGAAACCGCATGATCGCCCGCACGATGGCGGGTGGGCCTTTCGGCTTTTCCGCCGTTTCCGTCTGCTCTTTCTTGCGACCGACACGCATCATCCGCTGCAAGAATTGCGTGGCCTTGGTTGGAAAGGATCGCCGTTTCTCTATGGCGGCGAGGTCATCATCGGCAATGGTCCGGCCGGATGTGAATACCGGCACCAGAACATTGGCCGCAGCAACCGCATCCTGAATGGCAAGATTGATGCCGACACCGCCGACGGGCGACATGGCATGGGCCGCATCGCCGATGCAGATCAGGCCGGGCTTCCACCAGCGCTTCAACCGATCGATACGGACGGTGAGCAGATGCACGTCATCCCAGCTCGTAATTTCGTCGAGCCTCTCGCGCGGGAAAGGGCAGATTTCCGCAACCCGGTTCCTGAAGGCTTCAAGTCCCTCAATCTTCATGTCAGCGAAAAAGCCCTTGCGCACCACGTACCCGCATTGCCAGTAGTCACCGCGGTTGATCATCACGAAACCCTGCCGCGAACCCGCATGGCCCATGGTGTCGGCCGGATCACCCGGCTGTCTCGAAAGGCGCATCCAAAGCACCTCGGTCGGGATGCCGAAGTGCTGTACTTCAAGTCCCGCCGCCTCGCGGACGATGGAGTTGCGGCCATCCGCGCCCACCACCAGATCAGCGGCGATCTCGATTGGGCCTTCCGGCGTATTGACCATGAGGCCACCAACACGCCCGTCGCTCTCGATCAGGCCGGTTACCGGCGCATTCATCAGCAGCCGGAAATTCTCATATTGCCCGGCCTTGCCGACGATAAAATTGAGAAAATCCCATTGCGGCATGAAGGCAATAAAACGATGATGGACCGGCAGCCGCGAAAAATCTGCGATCGTGATACGCTCGCCGCCGATGACTGCGTTCAGCCGTGGCGCACGCGTATGCGGGAAGCTCAGGAACTCCTCGGCGAAACCCAGCTGCTCCATCAGTTCAAGCGTGGAGGGGTGAATGGTGTCGCCGCGAAAATCGCGCAGAAAATCTCCATGTTTCTCGACAACCGTTACGTCTATACCGCTGCGGGCAAGCAAAAGGCCAAGCATCAGGCCGGCCGGCCCGCCACCGGCCACGACAACGGACGTGCGGATGTGCTGAACGGCCCTGCCGTCATTCTTCGGCACGACTTTCGCTTCTTCCATCACCGCCCCCCCTGTCCGTTAAACGTCTCTATCGTGCATCCGCCGGCGGCAGGTTTGCATTTTTCGGCTGTGGCCAACCATTTGCATCGAAACGGAAAAGCATTTCGGACCGGGCAAAGATAAAGGCGAAGGCCATGGCCGTCCACATGCCAAGCAACAGCCCGGCGGCCACATCGCTTGGATAATGCGCGCCGACGATGACGCGTGAAACACCAATGACAAGCGCAAGCAGCAGGAACGCCCAGCGGAAGCGCGGCATCAGCATGGCGAAAACACCGAAAAACGCTCCGGCAGCCGTCGAATGGCCTGACGGGAAGCTCTCATAAAGATTGTCACCGGTAAAAGGCGTGAGGCTATAGGCACCCATTTCCAGAAAAAGCTCCGGCCGCGCCCGCCCGATCAGGAATTTCAGCGTGTGGACCAATATGCTCGCCGTTCCGATCGTCAGGAAGAAGTAAGCGAGAAGCCGCCATGCCGTTCTCAGCCGCCCGGCGTAGGTCCGCGCCTGCAGGACCCGCGCGCCGACATAGGCGAGGATGGCAAGAGCGCCGGTGGAATAAAGCATCCAGCTGAAAGTACCGAAATCGGTAATGGAGCGATTGAAGGAAACTATCCTTCCCGGCAGGGCTTGAGCATGTTCCGAAAGGCGTGGGTCGAAAGGAATAAAGACCAGAACCAGCACAAGGCTTGCCGCAAAAATCCAACCGCTGGAAACCAGAAAACGTCGCATCAATATTCTCTCATCGTTTTTCTTGCATATGGCTTTGCCATCCGCAAAAACAATAGCCCGGCTGTGTCCTTGTTATGACGGGTTTTCACGAGTAGAGGCTAGTGCATGTCGCCAGAAACTATGCATCGGTTTCGGGCAACCGGAAACGACCGACGGACGGAAGATGACAGATACCAGTGAAATGCCACGCAGGCTGACGATATTGGGTTCGACGGGTTCGATCGGTACGAACACACTGGATGTCGTCCGTCAGCTGGGTGGTCGCAGACAATTCGAGATTACGGCGCTCACCGGCGCCGGAAACATCGATCTTCTGGCGCAACAGGCGCGTGAATTCGGCGCGCAGCTTGCGGTAACCGCCGAGGATGGCAAATACGAAGCGCTGAAAGCGGCCCTTGCCGGCACCGGCATTGAGGTTGCGGCGGGCAAATCCGGCCTCGAAGAAGCGGCCTCGATGGAGGCCGGCTGGGTAATGGCAGCGATTGCCGGAACACCTGGTCTTGCCCCGACATTGACAGCCGCACGGCGCGGCGCAGACATAGCGCTTGCCAACAAGGAATGCCTCGTTTCCGCAGGCGATGTTTTCCTGCGCACGGTCAAACAGGGCGGCGGCAGGTTGATCCCGGTCGATAGCGAACACAGCGCGATCTTCCAGTGCCTGACGGGCGATCACAAACAGGCCGTGGAGCGCATCGTACTCACCGCGTCCGGCGGACCGTTCCGCACCTGGTCGCGTGAGCAGATGGCCAATGTCACGGCAGATATCGCCCGCGCACATCCCAACTGGTCGATGGGGTTGAAGGTATCGATCGGCAGCGCCTCGATGTTCAATAAGGGGCTGGAAATGATCGAGGCGAAATATCTCTTCGATCTCAGGCCCGAGCAGGTGGAGGTGATCGTTCATCCGCAGTCGATCATACATTCGATGGTGGGTTATACGGATGGCTCCTATATCGCCCAGCTCGGCTCGCCCGATATGCGCACCGCCATCTCTTATGCCCTCACCTATCCTGAGCGCGGCAATCTCAATGTCGAGCGCCTGGATTTTGCCAAGCTGGCGCGGCTCGATTTCGAAGCGCCTGATGAAACCCGGTTTCCAGCACTCCGACTGGCGCGCACGGCGCTGGAGCGCGGAGGCTTGCAGGGCGCGGCCCTGAATGCCGCCGAAGAAACCGCCTTTCACGCCTTCGTCGAAGGCGGCATCGGTTTTCTCGATATGGCCGAAATCGTCGAAACGGTCATGGACCGCATGCATGACGGCCGATCAGCCAACAGCATTGAAGACGTATTTTCGGCGGACGGGGAAGCCCGCAATCATGCGCGGGAACTGATCGCCAGCAAAGAAAAGGCCGCGTAAACGCGGCCCGATTTTCTCTTGTTTGAACTGAGGCCTTAAGCCACCGCCCGCGCCAGCGCACAATGCGACCAGAGCTGGTGCAACGCGCCGACCAACTGTTCGATGTCGGCATCGGTGTGCAGCGGTGTCGGCGTGATACGCAGACGCTCGGTCTTGCGCGGCACGGTCGGATAGTTGATCGGCTGGACATAGACGCCGTGATTGTCGAGCAGGATATCCGAAATCCATTTGCACTTGGCGGCATCGCCCACCATGACCGGTACGATATGGCTGGGATTGTCCATATGCGGAATGCCGCGTGCATCCAGAAGCCCCCGCAGCTTGCGCACCCGGTCCTGATGGCGGGCGCGCTCAAAGGGGCTTGCCTTCAGATGCTGGATCGAGGCGATTGCGCCGGCAGCGAGCGACGGCGGCAGGGCCGTCGTGAAGATGAAACCGGAGGCGAAAGAACGGATAAAATCACAGACCGCCGTGGACCCGGCAATATAACCGCCCATCACGCCGAAAGCCTTGCCGAGCGTTCCCTCGATGATCGTCAGGCGATCCATCAGGCCTTCGCGCTCGGCAATGCCGCCGCCGCGCGGTCCGTACATGCCAACGGCATGGACTTCGTCGAGATAGGTCATGGCGCCATAACGATCGGCAAGATCGCAGATTTCCTTGATCGGGGCGATATCGCCATCCATCGAATAGACGGATTCAAAGGCGATGAGCTTCGGCGCGCTTGGATCGGCTGCCTTAAGCTTTGCCTCGAGATCTTCGAGATCATTATGTTTCCAGATCACCCGCTCGCAACGGCCGTAACGGATGCCTTCGATCATCGAGGCATGGTTGAGCGCATCGGAGAAAATGACGAGGCCCGGAATTTTCTGGCCAAGTGTGCCGAGTGTCGCCCAGTTGGAAACGTAACCCGACGTGAAGATCAGCGCCGATTCCTTGCCGTGCAGATCGGCAAGTTCCTGTTCCAGCAGGACGTGATGATGGTTGGTCCCAGAAATGTTGCGGGTGCCTCCCGCACCCGCGCCACAGTGATCGATGGCGGCTTTCATGGCTTCGATGACTTTGGGGTTCTGGCCCATGCCCAGATAATCGTTGGAACACCAGACGGTTACGTCCTTGCGCTCGCCATTGGCGTTGTACCGTGTCGCGCGGGGAAAATTCCCCTGCTGGCGTTCGATATCCGCAAAAACGCGATAGCGTCCCTCAGAATGCAGGCTCTGCAGTTCCGTCGTAAAAAATGCCTCGAAGTCCATGCCATGCTCCAGAATTGACCAGATCGTTTTCTGCCTCGACACCGGGACCGTCAACCCTTGCGAGCTGCTTTAACCACGTCTGCGTCAATTCGCCGTTGTTTTGAACCATTCCAATAAACCGTTTATAGACGCCGATGAAAAGTACAAAATTGATTCACATCAAAAAACCCGGAAATTTGGAACCTTTTTCAAACGGCGCCGTTGTTTGGGACGCAATCGATTTACGCGCGGAAGAACGCCTGAAAGAGGAGGCTTCCCTAAACGGTATCGAATTGTTAGTTATCTGTGGCGGTCGGAGGTAGCAGTCGCCGCAGATAAATATGGGACGCCTACCGAGCCGAAGAGCTCATTGTAACGTTGGAGAGAGTTTCATGAAAAAGGCAATCATATTTGCGCTGGTCGGCCTGTCGCTTGCAAGCTGCACGCAGACTGAAAAGGGTGCTTCGATCGGTGCCGTTTCCGGTGCGGTCCTGGGCGGCGCTATCACGGGCAACGTTCGTGGCGCGGCAGTGGGCGCGGCGATCGGTGGCGTTGGCGGCGCGTTGATCGGCAATGCATCCGAACCGGGCTATTGCTATTATCGCGACCAGTACGGTCAGCGTTACACGGCGCGTTGCCGTTAATAGCTGCACGAGATACCGTTGCACAGAAGCCCCGGTCATCCGGGGCTTTTTGCGTTAAGGCGGGCAAAACACAGTCCGAAGGGTCCTCAACGCCGTTTATTTATGATTAAACTGCACTGTTAACGGACAGGAAACGGGTCAGAGCCATAATAAATGCTCAACCATAAAGCAGCTTATGCGAAGAACACGGACTAACCCGAAGACAGGTATTGCGTATCGGAAAGCTGGCACCGCTCTTGCGGTTGCCGTTACGTTCGCCCTGTACCCGGCGTTTACTCGCGATGCTTTTGCTTTCAAGCTGTTCGGCGTGCGTCTCTGGGGTTCGGAAGAACCGGAGATCGAAGTTATAAATCCGGTCAAATATGCCGTGACGCTGAATGCTGCCGATGCAGACAAATCTCTCAAAGGCAGCCTGGAAAACAGCTCGCTTCTTCTGGCCGACAAGGACAAACCGGCCTCCGGCGATCTCGGCCTTCTGATCAAGGCGCGTGATGACAGGGACAGGCTGATCGCAGCGCTTTACGAAAACGCCCGATATGGCGGCATCGTCAAGGTCACGGTCGCCGGCAAGGATGTGGACGATCTGCCACCCAATCCGGTGTTCGATCACTCCGCTCCGGTGCCCGTTGTCATAACCGTCACCCCCGGCCCGGTCTTCACGCTCGGCAATATCAGGCTCGAGGGCGATGTGACGGGCCGCAACCTTGAAGAATACGGTCTCGTCACCGGCGGCGATGCCGGATCTCTGGCAATCATCCGCGCCGGCAACAAGCTGATCGATGATCTGAAAGCCGAAGGCCGCCCGCTTGCGAAGCTGACGAAACGCGAGGCCGTTGCAAACCACGCGACGAACACGGTCGATATTACCATGGCTGCCGAAGGTGGCCCCGTGGCACCCCTCGGCGCGGTTACCGTCACCGGCGAAAAAACCGTCGACGGCGACTTCATCCGCCGTTATTCGCGCCTCAATGGCGGCGAACCCTACTCGCCGGAAAAACTGCGCAAGGCCGCAGACCGGCTACGCCAGCTCGGCGTCTTTTCCAGCCTGACAATCAAGGAAGCAGGAACGCTGTCGCGCGATGGCTCCATTCCGCTCACCATCGAGGTGTCAGAGGGCAAGCACCGTTATTTCGGCGTCGGCGCACAATATTCCACCACGGAAGGCATTGGCCTCCAGGGGTATTGGGGCCACAGGAACCTGTTCGGGCAGGCGGAATCGCTGCGGATCGAGGGTTCGGTTTCACGCATCGCCGAAGCATCGAGCGTTGAAGGCATGGACTATTCGGCGGGCATCACCTTCACAAAGCCCGGCATGTTCAACCCGCGCACCACATTCAAGACCAGCCTGATCGCCAAGACCGAACATCCCGATACCTATGAGGCCAAGACCATAACTGGAGCCGCCGGTTTCAGTTATGAGCTGAACGACACCGATACCGCAGCCGCCGGTCTCGAGGTGCAGTGGGCAGATACCGAAGACGCATTCGGCAAGAACAAATATCTGACCACCTCCATACCGCTGGAATTCGTTCGCGATACGCGCGACGACAAGCTCAACCCCACTGAAGGCTTTCGTGCATCGGTGGCCGCCAAGCCCAGCTACGAAGCGCTGAACGGCACTTTCTTTTCCTCCTTTGAAGGCTCTATTTCGGGTTATAAGGGACTCGGCGCCGAAGATCGCTTGATCATGGCCGGAAAGCTTTCCGGCGGCGTGCTCGTCGGCGGCAGCAATCTGCAGGACATACCGACCACAAGGCGCTTTTATGCCGGCGGCGGTGGATCCGTCCGCGGCTATAGCTACCAGGAAATATCGCCCTATAATGCAGCCGGTGATGCAACTGGCGGCCGCTCTTACGTGGTTGGCTCCATCGAAGCCCGTATCAAGGTCACCGATACGATCGGAATCGTGCCCTTCATCGATGCGGGTGTGGTATCCGACAGCGTGACCCCTGATTTCTCCGATATCCGGGCTGGCGCCGGTATTGGTTTGCGTTACGCAACGCCCTTTGGGCCTTTGCGTCTTGATGTCGCCATGCCGCTTGAAAAATATGATGGTGGCAACAATTTCGGCATTTATGCTGGCATCGGCCAGTCTTTTTAAACGCCGCCATCGAACACCCTAGCAACAAAGTGTAGATTACGCTTGATGACAACGTTGATTCGATTGCTGAAATGGCTGGGCTACGCTGCTCTTTGCGGCGTGGTGCTGGTGTTGCTTGCGGTTCTGTTCGTCGGTCTTACCCCGATGGGTGCAAGAATTGCCGCAAAGCAGATTTCATCGCTCGTTTCCACGCCCGACCAGACAATCGAAATCTCTCCACCCAGCGGTCTTTTGACCGGTCGCCTGCGGCTCGACAATGTCACCCTTTCGGATCGGCAGGGACCTTACGCCCGCGTGAACCAGATCGCCGTTGACTGGTCGCCGCTCTCGCTTCTTGCCGGAACCTTCCACGCCGACCGGGTGTCGGCCGGATCGATTGATGTCGATCGCAAACCGCTTCCCGCTGAGCAAACATCGACCAAAAGCTCCGGCAGTTCGTCCCTGCCGATTGAAATCGACATCGACAGTTTCGATTTCCCCGATATTAGCCTCGGACAATCCCTTCTTGGCCGCGACTTCGAGCTGACCGCCGAGGGCAATCTCAAGGCCGCGCAGGACGATATCAGGCTATCGCTCACCGCCCACCGGCAGAGCACGCCGGACGCTGCCATCAATGCGGACATCGCGTTTCTGCCGAATGAAAATGTCTTGAAGTTGAAAGCGGAGATGAAGGAGCCCGAGGGCGGGCTTCTGGCCACGCTGCTCTCGCTTCCGGGCACACCCGCCGTGGCGATCGATGTGAACGGTGAAGGTCCGCTTTCTGACTGGACCGGCACTCTGCGCGGCAACGTCGCCGGCAACCCCGTGCTCAACGTCACCGGCCACCATCTACTTGGAGACGACGGCACGCGGCGTATCGAGGTCGCAGGCGGCGGCCAGCCCGATCTGCTTCTGCCCCCCGCTTTCCGGCAGCTTTTTGCCGGCGAGACGAAACTTGATGCAAACGCCACGCTCTCACCACAGGGGCGCATCGAAATCGGCAGCAGCACGCTGGAAACCGGTACATTGCTGCTGACGGCCTCGGGCACCGTGGATCGGAACGGCCAGAACGATCTTAGTGCCAACCTCATCGGCACCGCCGGGCCAGTGGATTTCCGCTGGCCGCTAAACAATGGCGAGATCCAGGCCCTCATCAATGGCATTGATCTTTCCCTGAAGGGCAACGCTGATGCCGCTCATCTCAACACCACGGCATCGTTGCGCAGCCTTTCCCTGCCACAGGGTAGGCTTGATGATGTCAAGCTGACGGCCAGGAGCGGCAATCTCAACATTGCCGATCGCAGCGGCACCATCGACACCATTCTCTCCGTGGCACAATCGTCCTTCGTCAGCCCGGATATCGACCGGCTGGTGCGTGCGCCGGTCACCATCAAGGCGCCGGTCAGCCTCACCTCGTCGACCATCGGCTTTGACGGCGCGACGCTGGAGAGCGCCAGTGTCGGCGGAACGCTGAACGGCAGTTTCGACCTCGCCAACAATCGCCTGACATCCAGCGTGCAGCTCTTCGCGTTGCCCGCCACCCTGCCGCCAGCGCTGGCGAAAAAATTCGATACCACCATAGCTTTGCAGGGCGATATCGACCTGATCATTGGCGGGCGCACAAGCGTTCAGAACCTCGTGGTCAAATCCGGAACAATTGAAGCGACAGGTGATGTCAGTCTCGAAGACGACGCGTTGAGCGCCAATCTGACGGGCAAGTTTCCCGCTCTCGAAAAACTGACGCCACAGGCAAAGGGCGTTGCCGATTTTGCAATTGAAGCCAGCGGCGCGCTTGCCGCGCCCGACTTCAATGTCACCTTAAGCTCCGAAAGTGCCACTCTTGCCGGACGGAAGCTTGAAGCCCTGAAGGTCAATGCCGCAGGCAAGGCCGATCCGGCCGCACCGCAGGCAAAACTGACCGCCAGCGGCAGCCTCGACCGGCAGAAGATCGACGCCAACGCCAATGTGGTGCAGACAGAAAACGGCACGGCAATACCCGAGCTTCATGTGGCAGTGGGTCGCAACATCTTGAACGGCAAGCTGCAATTCTCGCAACAGTTCCTGCCATCTGGCAATCTGTCGTTCAATTTCCCGGACTTGGCCCTGCTGGCGGCACTTGCCGCGCAACAGGCAGATGGCGATATTGCCGGCGACATCGTACTCAGTAACTATAACGGCCGGATTGCCGCGACGATAAAGGCGAATGGCGGCAGTATCCGCCAGGGCACAACGGTTATTTCGAAGCTCGCTGCCGATATCTCCATCGACGACCTTCAGGCGCTCGCCATCAACGGCAAGGTCAGCGCCGACAGCGTCAATGCTGGCACCGCGGCGATTTCGGCGCTGAATGCGACCATTGGCCATTCCGGCACGACCACCAACTTCGATGTCAACGGACGCTACGACAATGCGCCGCTCGTGGTAAAGGGCAGTGCCAATACCGCCGGATCGCCTATGACGGTGCGGCTCGATGCCTTCTCGGCCGCCCCCAAGGGCATTGCCGTACGGCTCGAAGAGCCGAGTACAATTGCGATCGAGAACGGCACGGCCCGCATCTCCGGTCTGACTATCATCACCGGCGACGGCCGCGTCGAGGTAAACGGCACGGCGGGTTCGACACTCGACATCAACGCCAATATCCGCTCGCTTCCCGCGAACCTCGCAAATGCCTTCGCCACCGGGCTGGATGCGGCGGGGAGTATATCCGGGACAGTCAGCGCCAAGGGCACGGCTTCAGACCCAGCGGTCGATTATAATCTGAACTGGACGAATGCCGAGGTTGCCCAGACGCGTGCGGCAGGGCTTGCAGCGCTCGGCATCAAGGCAAACGGCCGTTTCGCCGGCGGCACCCTGCAGATCGATACGAATGTAACCGGTCAGGGCGGTATGTCGCTTTCGGGCGGCGGTTCCCTCGGCATTGCCGGTAACCGTCCACTTTCCATGGCCTTTTCCGGGAGGTTGCCCTTCTCCGCCGTTGCCGCACAAACCGCAGCACAGGGCCTCGATGTGGACGGCACCGCCGCCATCGATGTGAAGATTTCCGGCAGCGCTTCCGCGCCTGTCGTTACCGGCAGCATCACCACCGATGGTACACGACTGACCGACGTGCGCCGTAACCTCACGGTCAACGGGCTGGCAGCAACGGTCACCTTCGATCGTGATCGCGCCGTCATCTCCCGGCTGACGGGAAAGCTTGCCGGCGGTGGAACGATCTCGGGAACGGGTAGCGTCGGTATAACGGGCGGTTCGGGCTTTCCAGCCGACATCACGATCACGTTGGACCGCGCCGGTTACAATGATGGCACGCTGGTGACGACCATCGTGAGCGGCACGCTGACGCTGAAGGGTCCGCTTCTGAATTCGCCCGTGCTTGGCGGCAAGCTGACGCTGGACAGAAGCGCCATCACCATCCCGGAGAAACTTCCAGCCTCGCTGACGGAAATCGACGTCAAGCACAAGAACGCCCCGCCGCAGGTGCGGGCGCAGGTAAAGGCACTCGGCAACGATCAGGGCGGCAGTGGTAGTTCATCGACCATCAATCTCGATCTGCAGGTGAGCGCACCGAGCGGCATTTTCGTGCGTGGGCGGGGCGTCGACGCAGAACTGACCGGCAATCTGACCATTCGCGGTACGGCAGCTGTTCCCGTCATCTCCGGCGGTTTTGAAATGCGCCGTGGACGGCTCGAAATTCTCACCCGCCGTCTCGATTTCAATACGGGCAAGATAACCTTCGGCGGCGGCCTCGTGCCGGTTCTGGATATGGAGGCGCAGTCCACCGCTGGTTCCGCCACCATCACCGTTGCGGTTTCCGGCAATGCCAACGACCCGACATTCGCCTTCTCCTCAACCCCGGCTCTGCCGCAGGATGAGGTTATGGCACAGCTGATCTTCGGCCAATCCATGTCCAAGCTCTCGGCCTTGCAGATCGCGCGGCTGGCGGATGCGGCAGCCCAGCTTGCCGGTGGGCGCTCCACCTCGTTGTTCGACAAGCTGCGAAGCAATCTCGGTGTCGACGATCTCGACATCTCGACGGATTCGGAAGGCCAGGCCCGCGTTTCCGCCGGCAAATATCTCAACGAGCGAACCTATCTCGAACTGCAGCAAAGCGGCGATTCCGGCGCAAAGGCCATCATCAACCTCGATGTCGGGCGCGGCGTGAAGCTGCGCGGTGAAGCGGGCGGTAATGGCGAAGGTGCAGCCGGTATATTTTACGAGAAAGAATATTGAAGTCTTCGCATTTAGGTTTGCGAAACCATCTCATGCTACGAATCTTCCATTGAAGGCGGAAAATATTGTTTCCGGCTGTTCAGGCACCAGGCAGAACGCCAAATTCGCATATGCAAGTGTCGGTGCACTTGCGCTGGCCTCCACAGCGAGCATTGGGAAGAATTCTGATGGCAATGATAAACTCTACCAACTTTGGCGGCGAGACGCTCGAAATCATCGCATTCCGCCTGCATGATCAGGAATTCTGCGTGAAGACGACGACTATCCGCGAAATTCGCGGCTGGGCGCCTTCAACGCCCATTCCCCACGCGCCGAAAGACGTCATCGGCGTCATGAACCTGCGCGGTTCGGTTATTCCGATCATCGATCTCGCACACAAACTCGGAATGAAAAGCACCGTCGCAAATGAAAGAAGCGCCATCGTGGTGGCCGAAGTGCACAACATGGTCATCGGCATGCTCGTCGATCGCGTTTCGGACATTCTGACGATCCCGGCAAATCAGGTCCAGCCGGTTCCGGAAATCTCGGCCTCTTTCGACAAGTCCTACTCCGAAGGCATCATTGCCAACGAACATGGCATGATCTGCTTCCTGAACCTTGCAAAGATGTTCAAGGGAACCGAAGCGGAAGATCTCGCCGCCTGATCGTTGCAATTCCTTTGCATGACGGCCGGTTCGCGTTCTTAGGCAACCTAAGAACAAAGGCTCAAATACGAGACTATTGACCATTGAACCAAACCGCCGGAGCACCTGCCCGGCGGTTTTTGTTTTCATGACCGCCTCTTTTATTAAATAAGAACATTTTAATATTATAGATGTCTAATATTAAAAGCCGACGAACAGTATCGCGCCTACATCACATCACGCGGGGTCCGATACCTGACCGAGGCTGACAAATCGCAAGTGCCTGCATTGCTGCCTTTGGCGGCAGAACCTGTTCGTTGTTCAACATGATACGGCGCCGACCACACCTCCTGTGCGGCAGCGCGCGCCGAGGCCGCTATTTGGGGGACGCTAATGCTGGGGTTAGGGAAAAGCGCAGACAATCGAAATATGCTCGATGCGATATCCAGATCGCAGGCAGTCATAGAATTCGATCTTAAAGGCAATATTCTTACGGCAAACAGCAATTTCTGTGTGACGCTGGGCTATGATCTCGCAGAGATCGTCGGCAAGCATCATCGTATCTTCTGCGACCGGGAATTTGTCGCATCGCACGCATACCAAGAATTCTGGGAATCTCTTGCGCGCGGCGAATTTCAGGGCAAGGAATATCGCCGCATACGCAAGGATGGATCGACCATATGGATCGAGGCCTCCTACAACCCCGTCTTCAGGTCAGGCAAACCCTATAAGGTTGTCAAGATAGCGACCGACATCACAGCCAAGAAGATCAAGGCTGTAGAAGATGCTGGCAAACTCGAAGCGCTTTCACGCTCCCAGGCCACCATCGAATTTTTGCCGGATGGCACGATCATTACCGCCAATCCGAATTTCTGCGCCACTGTAAACTACGACCTCAAGGAAATCGAAGGCCGGCACCACCGTATGTTCTGCGATCCGGCCTATGCAGCATCGCCAGCCTATGCCAATTTCTGGCCGCGGCTGGCATCCGGAGAATTCATCTCGGACGAATTTGTTCGTTATGGAAAGAACGGCAAGGAGATATGGATCCAGGCCGCTTACAACCCGGTATTGGATGAGACAGGCAAGGTGGTGAAGGTTGTGAAATTCGCAACCGACGTGACGCCGCGTATGAGCGCCATCACCCTTCTCGCCGATGCCTTGCAGGCACTGGCCGAGGGTGACCTGGTGCAGCGCCTCGATAGCAGCTTCGTGCCCAGCATGGAGAAATTGCGCCAGGACTTCAACGACGTGGTCGGCAAGCTTCAGTCCACCATGCAGACGATCGCTCACAATGCTTCGACAATCGCATCCGGCTCGGGTGAAATCCGCATAGCCGCCGATCAGCTGTCGCAGCGAACCGAACAGCAGGCGGCCTCGCTGGAAGAAACCGCAGCGGCGCTGGAGCAAATCACCACTACCGTGACCGATGCCAGCCAGCGCGCCGGCGAGGCCGGGAAACTGGTGTTGCGCACGAGAGAACATGCCGAACATTCCGGTGAAGTCGTTCAGCAGGCAATTTCCGCCATGGACGCGATTTCGCGCTCCTCCGGTGAAATCACCAACATCATCGGCGTCATTGACGACATCGCATTCCAGACCAATCTACTGGCGCTGAATGCGGGCGTCGAAGCTGCCCGTGCCGGTGAAGCGGGCAAGGGTTTCGCGGTGGTCGCCCAAGAGGTACGGGAACTCGCGCAACGATCCGCAGTTGCTGCCAAGGAAATCAAGTCCCTCATCAACACCTCCCGCGAACAGGTCGCCAATGGCGTCGATCTGGTTGGCAGAACCGGCGGTGCGCTGCGGGATATTCAATCGCAAATGGGCGAAATCGATGCCAACGTCTCGGCCATCGTCGAGGCCTCGCGCGAACAGGCCAACGGTCTGAGAGAAATCAACCAGGCCGTCAACGTTATGGATCAGGCGACCCAGAAAAACGCCGCCATGGTGGAAGAAACCACTGCCGCCAGCCACGGCCTCGCCAATGAAGCGGACAACCTGCACGAATTGCTGCGGCAGTTCAGAATATCGCGCGAAGGACAGGTATCATCCGCCCAGCCGATCAATAAAAGACCCGCTGCAATAACGAGGCTGACAGCACCACAGCCGCGATACACAACGGCAAGGTCTCACGGAAATGCTGCGCCCGAATGGGCGGAGTTTTAGTATGCTTCGAAGCCCGGATGCCAATGCCGGCCGGCAACTGGCATTATAAAATGACGCGGTCCGCACGGGTGAAGATTTCGAAGTCTTCACCCCGCACCAGCGCAACAAGCGTGATGCCCGCACTCTCGGCGGTTTCGATGGCAAGCGCGGTAGGAGCCGAAATTGCTGCCATAACCGGACTACCAAGGATCGCTGTCTTCTGAACCATCTCCACCGACAGGCGACTGGTGACGGCAACAATGCCTGTCTTGGCGGAAATACCGGCATTCACGACAGCACCGGCCAACTTGTCCAGCGCATTGTGGCGACCGACATCTTCGCGCACCGCAAGCAAACCATCTTGAGGACTATAAAAACCCGCACCGTGAACGGCTCTCGTTTCGCGGTTGAGGCTTTGTGCGTCGCTCAGTGCTTTCACCGCGGCAACGATATCATCACCGTGGATCGACATTCTCGCGCCGCTGAGATCGGGGACCACGCGAACCGCCTGTTCTATGGATTCGATCCCGCACAGACCGCAACCAACCGGACCCGCCATATGCCGCCGTCTCGCCCGCAGGGCATCAGCCTCGGCATCCATCAGATCCACCTGGACATCATAGCCCTGCCCGGCTTCAATGACCTCTATCGCCCGGATTTCGGTGCGTGCCGATATGATGCCCTCCGTCAGGCTGAAGCCGACGGCGAAATCGACAAGATCAGCGGGACTAGCCATCATCACGGCATGGGTGCTGCCGCCGTAAGAAAAGGCAACCGGCACCTCCTCCGGCACGGCGCGCTCCCCCGTGCTGAGGGCGCCCTGTCGCAGCGCGGATCTTGCGACCCTTCGATAACTGGCTTCTATCGACACGGCGATCATCCCTCCATGACAAGAAACATGACTTCTCGTCTGCTCTCGATCGACAACAGCGATGTTACTTTTCACCCTCATGTCTAGCCTATCGCCCTGAAAATCGGAATCGATTTCCGCAAACGTAATGAGCGGACCGAGACGCTTTTACTGGAACGAGAACTCAGATTTTTCTGCCTGCTTAAGAAAACAGGCAGTGGCCGAAAACAAAAAAGCGACCGAAACGGCCGCTTTTTTGTTTTCGGTATTGTGTGGACAGTCATTCTTTCGAACCCGCCCGGTGCTTTCAAGCGGCGACGAGAACCTCATGCAGGTTCGTCAGTTCGTAGAGATGCTTTTCAAGCTTGGTCAGATGTTCGTGGTGATGATTGCCTTCCTGGATTTCGGCCTTGGCCAAATCGATGCGCTTCTGCAGCGTGTCAGGGGACATATCGTCAGCCGAAACAGCGGATTCGGCGAGAAGCGTGCAACCTGTCGGAAGAATATCGGCAAAACCACCGAAAACGACGTATTTATGGGTTTCGCCAGAGGCGAATTTCACCGTCACCAGGCCCGGCTTGATCGTCGTCATGGTGGGCGCGTGATTGGCCAGAACCGTCATCTCACCCAGCGTAGCCGGAATGACGACTTCCGTAACCGTTTCGGAAACCAGCAGACGTTCCGGGGAAACGAGATCGAATTTGAAACTGTCAGCCATGGCTATTCACTTCTTTTCAATTACGCGGGCGTCACGGACTTGTTTATTAAAACGCCGGCAAAGCCGTTCCGGTTTCACCGTCATCGTCGGCGAGGCGCGTGGTCGAACCACGCGCCCGCCAATTCATAATCAGGCAGCTTCAGCAGTCAGCTTCTTTGCCTTTTCGATGGCTTCTTCCATCGAACCGACCATGTAGAAAGCTGCTTCCGGCAGGCTGTCGTATTCGCCGTTGACCAGGCCCTTGAAGCCCTTGATCGTGTCTTCGAGTGCGACGAGCTTGCCCGGAGAACCGGTGAAGACTTCGGCGACGAAGAACGGCTGCGACAGGAAGCGCTCGATCTTACGGGCGCGGGCAACCGTCAGCTTGTCTTCTTCCGACAGTTCGTCCATGCCGAGGATGGCGATGATGTCCTGAAGGGACTTGTAGCGCTGCAGGGTCGACTGAACCTTACGGGCAACCTCGTAGTGTTCTTCACCGACGATCATCGGGTCGAGCATGCGCGAGGTGGAGTCGAGCGGGTCAACAGCCGGGTAAATACCCTTTTCTGCGATCGAACGCGACAGAACCGTCGTTGCGTCAAGGTGCGCGAACGAAGTGGCCGGCGCAGGGTCGGTCAAGTCGTCGGCGGGAACGTAAATCGCCTGAACAGAGGTGATCGAACCCTTGTTCGTGGTGGTGATGCGTTCCTGCATCTGGCCCATGTCGGTTGCGAGCGTTGGCTGATAGCCCACAGCCGAAGGAATACGGCCGAGAAGAGCCGACACTTCCGAACCAGCCTGCGTGAAGCGGAAGATGTTGTCCACGAAGAACAGAACGTCCTGGCCTTCGTCGCGGAAGTTTTCAGCGATCGTCAGACCGGTCAGAGCGACGCGAGCGCGGGCGCCCGGCGGTTCATTCATCTGGCCGTAAACGAGAGCTGCCTTGGAACCTTCGCCGCCGCCAAGCTTGTTGACGTTCGACTCGATCATTTCGTGATAGAGGTCGTTACCTTCGCGGGTACGCTCACCCACGCCGGCGAATACCGAGTAACCACCGTGCGCCTTGGCGACGTTGTTGATCAGTTCCATGATGAGAACCGTCTTGCCAACGCCAGCGCCGCCGAACAGGCCGATCTTGCCGCCCTTGGCGTAAGGAGCCAGAAGGTCAACGACCTTGATGCCGGTAACGAGGATCTGGCCTTCAGTCGACTGCTCGACGTAAGACGGTGCGTCTTGGTGGATGGCGCGCTTCTTGGCCGTTACGATCGGACCCGCTTCGTCAACCGGCTCACCGATGACGTTCATGATGCGGCCGAGCGTTTCCAGACCGACAGGAACCTCGATCGGGGCGCCCGTATCAGCGACGACCTGACCGCGGACGAGACCTTCGGTCGAGTCCATGGCGATCGTGCGTACGACGTTTTCGCCGAGATGCTGAGCGACTTCCAGAACGAGGCGGTTGCCGTTGTTATCGGTTTCGAGCGCGTTGAGGATCGGAGGCAGTTCGCCTTCGAACGCCACGTCGACAACAGCGCCGATAACCTGGGTAACCTTGCCCGCGCCGTTCACCGCTGCGGTTTTCTTGGGGGTAGCTGCCTTAGCCATTATCCTTACCCTCTTTCCTTACCTCAGAGCGCTTCCGCGCCCGAAATGATTTCAATGAGTTCCTTGGTGATCTGAGCCTGACGCTGACGGTTGTAGGAAAGCGTCAGCTTGTTGATCATATCACCGGCATTGCGCGTTGCGTTGTCCATCGCGCTCATCTTGGCGCCCATTTCACCGGCAACGTTTTCGAGCAGAGCCCGGAAAACCTGAACCGAAATGTTGCGCGGAATAAGGTCTTCCAGAATAGAAGCCGCATCAGGCTCATATTCGTAGACGGCGCTCTGCGTTGCCTCAACCTCTTCCACAACAGGGACTGCGGCAGGAATAAGCTGCAGACCGGTCGGGATCTGGCTGATGACGGACTTGAATTCCGAGTAGATCAGCGTGCAGACGTCAAATTCACCCGCATTGAACAGGGAGATCACCTTCTTGGCGATCTGGTCGGCGTTTTCGAAACCGACCTTCTTCACTTCGCGCAGTTCGATGCGCTCGATGATATTAGCTGCGAATTCGCGACGAAGGCTGTCGTAACCCTTCTTGCCGACCGTGATGATCTTGACCGTTTTGCCTTCGGAAATCAGCTTGCGGGCTTGATCGCGGGCAAAACGGGAAATCTGCGAGTTGAAACCGCCGCAAAGACCACGTTCAGCCGTGCAGACAACGAGCAGATGCACGTTGTCCTTGCCGGTGCCGGTCATCAGCGCCGGAGCGACGTCCGCCTCTACCGCCTTGGCGATGTTGGCAAGAACGGCGCCCATGCGCTGAGAATAAGGCCGGGCGGCCTCCGCAGCTTCCTGGGCGCGCCGAAGCTTCGCCGCGGCGACCATTTTCATCGCCTTGGTAATCTTCTGCGTCGCCTTTACGGAGGCAATGCGGTTTTTCAGATCCTTTAGTGAAGGCATCCGTTATCCGTCCGAGTAAAAGAGCCCTAATTACGAGAAAGACTTCGCGAAGCTATCGAGAGCGCCCTTGAGCTTGCTCTTGGTATCGTCGCTGATTGCCTTTTCCGTGCGGATGGTGTCGAGGATCGCCTTGCCTTCCGAGCGGAGGTAGGAGAGCAGACCCTGCTCGAACTTGCCGACCTGCGCGACCGGGATCTTGTCGAGATAACCGTTGACACCGGCGAAGATCACCGCGACCTGCTCTTCCGTCTTGAGCGGAGAGAACTGCGGCTGCTTCAGAAGCTCGGTCAGGCGGGCACCGCGGTTAAGCAGGCGCTGCGTGGAAGCGTCAAGGTCCGAGCCGAACTGGGCGAAGGCGGCCATTTCGCGATACTGGGCAAGTTCACCCTTGATCGAACCGGCGACCTGCTTCATCGCCTTGATCTGGGCGGCAGAGCCAACGCGCGAAACCGACAGGCCGACGTTAACGGCCGGACGGATACCCTGGTAGAACAGGTCGGTTTCAAGGAAGATCTGGCCGTCGGTGATCGAGATCACGTTGGTCGGAATGAAGGCCGAAACGTCGTTGCCCTGGGTTTCGATGACAGGCAGAGCCGTCAAAGAGCCAGCACCCATTTCGTCGGAGAGCTTTGCAGCGCGCTCCAGAAGACGGGAGTGAAGGTAGAACACGTCGCCCGGATAAGCTTCGCGGCCCGGAGGACGGCGCAGCAGAAGCGACATCTGACGGTAAG
The DNA here is from genome assembly GCF_007828365.1 of Rhizobium sp. SJZ105. Taxonomy (NCBI): domain Bacteria; kingdom Pseudomonadati; phylum Pseudomonadota; class Alphaproteobacteria; order Hyphomicrobiales; family Rhizobiaceae; genus Rhizobium; species Rhizobium sp. SJZ105. The sequence goes on along the minus strand of NZ_VIUP01000004.1, from coordinate 290,953 downwards.
CAACGGCCTGCTTGGAAAGGTCGTCATAACCGATGAGGGCGTGCTTGCCGTTATCACGGAAGTATTCGCCCATGGCGCAACCGGCAAACGGTGCCAGATACTGCATCGGAGCCGGGTCGGAAGCCGTGGCAGCAATGATGATCGAATACTGCAGGGCGCCGCGCTCTTCCAGAACCTTTACGAACTGGGCAACGGTCGAACGCTTCTGACCGATAGCGACGTAGACGCAATAAAGCTTGTCGCCTTCCGGACCATTGTCGTGAATGGCCTTCTGGTTCAGGATCGCGTCGAGAATGATCGCGGTCTTGCCGGTCTGGCGGTCGCCGATGACGAGCTCGCGCTGGCCGCGGCCAACCGGGATGAGGGCGTCGATAGCCTTGAGGCCGGTCGACATCGGCTCATGAACCGACTTACGCGGAATGATGCCGGGAGCCTTGACGTCAACGCGCGAACGCTTGGCGGCGTTGATCGGGCCTTTCCCGTCGATCGGGTTGCCAAGGGCGTCAACGACGCGGCCGAGCAGCTCCGGGCCAACCGGAACGTCAACGATAGCGCCAGTCCGCTTTACGGTGTCGCCTTCCTTGATGGCACGGTCGGAACCGAAGATAACCACACCGACGTTGTCGGCTTCGAGGTTGAGCGCCATGCCGCGAACGCCGCCAGGAAACTCGACCATTTCGCCGGCCTGAACATTGTCGAGACCATAGACGCGGGCGATACCGTCACCGACGGAAAGCACCTGACCGACTTCCGAGACTTCCGCCTCGTTGCCGAAATTTTTGATTTGATCTTTCAGAATTGCGGAAATTTCCGCGGCGCGGATATCCATCAGCCAACCTCTTTCAGTGCAAGCTTAAGGGTGGAAAGTTTGGTGCGAAGAGACGTATCGATCTGGCGAGAACCAACCTTGACGATCAGGCCACCGAGGATCGAAGGATCAACGGTAACGGAAACCGTCACATCCTTGCCGGTAACGCTCTTCAGCGCCGCCTTCAGTTCAGTTTCTTGCGCTTCGTCGAGCGCATGTGCCGAGGTGACCTCGGCGGTAATTTCGCCGCGATGGGCAGCAGCAATGGAGCGATAGGCGCGGATCATGCCGGGAACGGCAAACAGACGGCGGTTATTCGCAACGACCTTGAGGAAATTGACAGCAAGACCGGCAAGACCGGCCTTCTCGCAGATTGCGGTGATTGCCTTGAACTGATCCTCGGCGGAAAACACCGGGCTCGCAACCAGACGCTTCAAATCGTCACTTCCATCGAGAAGTGCGCCGAACCTGTCCAGATCGGCTCCAACTGCCTCGACCGCACCCGCTTCCAAAGCAAGCTCGAAAAGCGACGATGCATACCTTTCGGCTACACCGGATGTTCCATGGGAGGTATCTGCCACGGGCACTTTTTCCCTGCTAATCGTCCAAGAACATCAGCGAGGGGGATCCTCCGCATCAAATTCTTGAAATCGTTTCAATTTCCCCGAAAAAGACCGGAATTCCCCCCTGCCTTTTCCCAATTTCGCGGTCCGTCTAGCATAGGACGCCGGGACTCGCAACACGCGTAATAGCGGAAAGCGCCGTTTGGGCAAGGGGGAATGCGTTTAAATTTTCCGATTCCGCCCAGGATGCGCCGCAGGTGCGGCACAAAAGCCAAAAAGCCCGTCTCAGACCAGTCCGAACACGTAGCTCAACGACAGTGCAGACAACAGAAGGTGTACAACCAGAAGTATGAAATTCCGCACTGTTGCGCCTCCATCCGAGAGAATGGAGAGAATGCCGCCGAACACGCTTAGACCGAAAGCCGCACCGAAGGCGAGATAGACCATGGGCTGCGCCAGAAGCAGGGCGGAAGCACCGAGGCCGAGATAAAAACCGGCAAGCGACGAGCGCACAAGCGCGTAACCATCCCGGCGCTCGCCGATCGCCTGCAGACCGAAGGCACGCAGAGTAGCGCCTGGTGCAAACATGAAAAAGAGGCCGATCACGACCGACACCACCGCAGCGCCGAAGGCCAGCTGCTCGCCGAATTCGGCGGGAAAATAAAACTCCATCTCGTTCCCCAAATCATTTTTGCCTGCTGCGTTATGACACGGTCATGACAGCGGGAAAACGTCCCCATTGATAAAGTTCAAAGGAAACTTTGCGGATCGATATCGAGCTGCACATGCACGCTGCCCCGTTCCTTCGGGCCATTGGCCAGAAGCGTTCGAAGGAAGGATTGCATGTCGGAATTGCGCCGCCCATGCACCAGCAGGCGAAAACGATGCCGGCCACGGATAAGCGCCAGCGGCGCTTCCGCCGGGCCGAGCAGCATGATGCCCGTAACCTGCGGTGCTGCCGCCCTTAAACCCCGCGCATGGGTTTCGGCCTCCGCACGCGTATCGGCGGAAACGATGATTGAGGCAAGCCGTCCGAAAGGCGGAAGAACGGCTTTTTCCCGCTCCACGATCTCCCTTTCGTAAAAGGCAGATGCATCGCCGGACACGATTGCCTGCATGACAGGGTGTTGCGGCTGGTAGGTTTGCAACAGGCCGTGGCTTTTCAGCCCGGTTCGCCCGGCGCGACCGGTCACCTGCGAGAGCAGTTGGAACGTTCGCTCCGCTGCGCGCGGATCGCCATTGGCAAGCCCGAGATCGGCGTCGACAATACCGACAAGCGTCATAAGGGGGAAGTTGTGCCCCTTGGCAACCAGCTGCGTGCCGATGACGATGTCCGCCTCTCCCTTGACGATCGCCTCCAGCTCCAGACGCAGCCGCTTGACGCCCATCAGGTCAGAGGAGAGCACGATGGTGCGGGCCTCGGGAAAATGTTTCTCCACCTCCTCGGCGATCCGCTCTACCCCCGGCCCGCAGGCCACCAGATGATCGAAGGTGCCGCATTCCGGGCAATGGTCCGGCGTCGGCTCGTTGTGACCGCACTGGTGGCATTGCAGTTGATTGCGGAACCGGTGCTCCACCAGCCAGCTCGAACATTGCGGGCACTGGAAACGGTGACCGCAGACCCGGCAGAGCGTCAGCGGCGCGTAACCGCGACGATTGAGAAAGAGCAGGGACTGCTCGCCCTTTTCGATGGTTTTGCCGATGCCGCGCAGGAGAACCGGCGAAAGAAACCCTCCCCTTTCCGGCGGATGGCGACGCATATCGATCAGATGCAGATCGGGCATCGCCGCATCGCCGAAGCGCGTATGCAGATGGATGGTGTTATAGCGGCCAGAACTGCCGTTGACCTGGCTTTCCACTGACGGCGTGGCGGAGACCAGCACCACCGGGAAATCCCCGATCCGGGCTCTGACGACCGCCATGTCGCGGGCATTGTAAAAGACGCGGTCTTCCTGCTTGTAGGCCGGGTCATGCTCCTCATCGACGATAATGAGGCCGAGATTGTCGAAGGGAAGGAACAGCGCCGAGCGCGCGCCGGCCACCACCTTCACCTCACCCGTCACCGCCTGTCGCCAGACCTTTTCGCGCATGCGCGGCGACAGGTCAGAATGCCATTCCGCCGGCTTGGCGCCGAAGCGGTCGTGAAAGCGATCCAGGAAGGCCGCCGTCAGCGCGATTTCCGGCAACAGGATGAGGACCTGCTTGCCTTGTCGCAGCGTTTCCGCCACCGCCTCGAAATAGACCTCGGTTTTGCCGGAGCCGGTCACACCATCAATCAGTGAAACATGGAAACCACCCTTGCGCACATCCTCGAGAATTTCCGATGCCGCCTGTTTCTGCGGGCCTTCCAGTCGCGGCTCGGCATAGTCGGGATCAGGCTCGGCCACAACGGGCGGCGCGGGCAGAAAAACCGTCTCGAATACGCCCTGCTTGACCAGACCATCGACAACGCTGGTAGAAACGCCGGCGGCATGGGCAAGGCCACTCTTCGTCCAGCCATGGCCCTCGGCCGCCAGTTCCATCACTCTCTCGCGGGCGGGAGTAAGCCGCTCCGGCCTGCCTTCGGTCAGCCGCAGCCCCTCGATCATAGGCTCGGGATCGAAGGCGGCGGGCGCGCGTAGGGCCATGCGCGCCACAAGGCCGGGCGGAGAAAGCGTGTAGGCGGCAACCCAGTCGATGAAGCGCCGCATTTCCGCTTTCAGCGGCGGGCACTCGAAACTCTTGGTGATGGGCCGCAGCTTTTTCGGATCGACGCTCTTCTCTCCTGCATCGTCCCACACCACGCCGAAGACCTGCCGTGGTCCAAGCGGCACCTGAACGATGGAGCCGGTCTCCACCACCATATCGTCAGGCACGGCATAACTGTAGGGTCCCGGCGCCGGCATCGGCACGAGAACGGGCACCGTGCGCGTGAGCGACGGCGGGTCGAACAGAGCCCCAAACAGATCGGACGAATCTTTTGCCATGATGTGGCGAACATGCCCCGGCGGAATGAAAAAGGAAACCGCCCGGATGTAATGGCTGACCCCGGTAAAGTCCACGCCAGATGCGAAGCCCAGGCGCAAGCCTTAACCAAATACTGACCATAAGGGCATAGCGTTGGGAGAGGAATGGAGCGCCCCGTGACCGAAATTCTGACTTTTGCCACACCCGATCTCTTGAACGAGCGCCAATCCTGGCTTGCCGCGATTGCCGGTGAACGCCGCCTTGCGGACAATACCGTCGAGGCCTACGAGCGCGACACTCGCCAGTTTTTGACATTCCTCACCGGTTACATCGGCAAGTCAGCTTCAATCGCCGATATCGCCGATCTGCGCCCGGTCGATCTTCGCGCCTTTCTGGCCAGTCGTCGCAGGGAAGGCGCCGGCGCACGCTCGCTGGGGCGGCATCTGGCGGGCCTGCGTTCCTTTCTCCACTATCTGCAAAAGAAAGGTCTGGTGAATGCGGCCGGGGCCACCGCCATGCGCTCGCCGAAACAGCCGAAATCTCTGCCGAAACCGCTGACGGACCGGCAGGCGCTGAAAATAACCACCACCGAGGCGCAATTGAATGAAGAGCCGTGGATTGCCGCCCGTAACGCTGCGGTTCTCTCGCTTCTTTATGGCTGCGGTCTTCGCATCTCCGAGGCGCTCGGGCTGGCTCCGGCCGATTTCACGCCCGACGCCCGCAGCCTTCGCATCACCGGCAAAGGCAACAAGACCCGGGTGGTGCCTTTGCTGGCGGTGGTAACGGAAGCGGTTGAGGCCTACAAAAAGCTCTGCCCCTATCATCTGGCTGCCGACCAGCCGCTATTCCTCGGCGCGCGCGGCGGCAAGCTGCAACCTGCCATCATCCAGCGCGAGATGCAGAAGTTGCGTGGCGCTTTCGGCCTGCCGGAAAACGCCACACCGCATGCGCTGCGCCACTCCTTCGCCACCCATCTACTGGCCGGCGGCGGCGACCTGCGCACCATTCAGGAACTGCTCGGCCATGCCAGCCTCTCCACCACGCAGATCTATACCGGCGTCGATACCGCAAGATTGCTGGAAATCTACGATAATGCCCACCCGCGCGCATGAAGCAGGAAATGCTTAACCATAGTCATTAATCAGACGTCCAAGCCGCCGTTCTATAAGTGGACTAGAACCGGATAGTACCTATGCAAAGCCTGATAAAGCCACAAAATCTCACCGCCACCCTGATGGGCAAGACCGGCGACACCCTGCTCTGGTTGCTCGCCGCGCTGCACGTCACTGCTGTCGCAATCCTCTTCGCAACGTTGCTATCGTTGGGTGAGGCGCAAGCCGCCGAACAGGAGATAAGCTGCACGGGCAGCGATATTCTCGTGGAGATGCGCAAGAGCGACCCGCAGGGCTTCGCGAAGATCGAACAGGAAGCGGCAGCTATCCCGAACGGCAAGGGCAACTTCTGGCGCATCGAAAAAGCTGGAACGGCGCCGTCCTTTCTTCTCGGCACCATGCACGTCACCGATCCACGCGTTCTTGGCATGCCAGCCGCCGCAACACCCGCGTTTGAAAAAGCCGCGACGGTCATCGTGGAATCGGACGAAATCGTCGATGACAAGAAAATTGCGGCATCGCTGCTGACAAGACCCGACCTCACCATGTTTATGGACGGCAAGTCGATCACCGACATCCTGTCACCCGAAAATGTCGCACGCCTTGAAAAGGGTCTTAAGGAGCGCGGCATTCCGCTGAGTGCCGTTTCGCGCATGAAGCCATGGATGCTGTCGAGTTTCGTCGCCCTTCCCGCCTGCGAATTTGCCCGCAAGGCCACTGGCCTGTCTTTCCTGGATAAGAAGCTCGCTGAAGATGCAGTCGCGGACGGAAAGCATCTTGTCGGGCTGGAGACCATGGTGGAGCAGCTTGCGGCCATGTCTGAGCTGCCAATGGAATTTCATCTGCAGGCGCTGATCGAAACGCTCGAATTGGGCGACCGCATGGACGACATTATGACGACCATGACCGATCTTTATGTCAGCGGTGATATCGGCATGACCATGCCCATGCTGAAGAGCATCGATCCCAAGAAAGCGTCTGAAAATGACCAGGGCTACGCCGCCTTCGAGCAACGCATCATCACCGATCGCAACCACGTCATGGCGGAGCGATCGGCCCCTGAGCTTGCCAAAGGCAATGTCTTCATGGCCGTCGGCGCTTTGCACCTGCCGGGCGAAGAAGGCGTAATTGAACTCCTGCGTGCGCAGGGCTTTACCCTCACACGGGTCGACTGATAAACTCGTCTCCGGTCTTGACGGGGCGGACATTGGCGCAAAACGGCCGCATCGTCGCCGGCACGATGCGACGATGAAACGGCCCGACGACGAAAAGATAGAGACGCCCGAACAGGTTCTTGCGCCGGACGATAGTCGTGACCTTCACGATCTGCCGACCAAGCTCCTGTTCCACATCGACGACGATACGGAAATCGAGATGGTTGTCGTCAAAGCCGAGCACGGTCCGGTCCGAAGTAGACGACAGCACGGGAAATCCGCCCGCCGAAGTACCCGCCGCCAGCTCGACCGTTCTGAGACCAAAAAGCGATACGAGACGGTTTCGAAGCGCCATAAGGCCGCTGATCCATGCCGGAGGATGATCGAGGAGAAGTCTGCTCACGTCGAGTGAACTCGATGCGGCCGTCACCATCTCTCCTTCAAAGCAATCCCGCCAGTCCGCGCCCGGCAATATGTCTTCGCTATCCCGCATCCCATAACCTCATTGCCGCCTTGTGTGGCGAGGCTCATCATCACTATTTCCGATCATCCGGGAACGTGACAAACCGCCGCTAATGGCAATTCGAGCGGGTTTAGCTTCAGAAAATACGAAGAGACAGAGAGATAGAGCGTTTTCGCTTTTGGAAAAGCGTAGTGCTTTAGCCGTGCGTCATACGCTTCAAAACATTGGTGCGCCAATAGAACTGGTGAACCAGAACTGCGGCGACGTGGCCGGCGATCAACACCCACATCAGCCCCTTGAACGGCCCGGAATGCAATTCTCCTGCTACTCGCGCGCCGAAATAATAGGCCGCAATGCCCGACAATGGCAGGGCAAAAAACAGCGCGTAAAAGGTGAAATGCGCGACCTTCGCGGCGATTTGAGAAGCGCGCGGTTCATTGGCGGGATGCGGCGGCACCCCCTGGAAAAACCGCAGACAGAGGCGCAGAACCGCAAGGGACAGGACGGCAAAGCCGACATACGCGTGAATATTGGCCGAGGAGATCTGTTCCGGCGTCAGCGTTTCACCCCGCCGCATCAACCGATACGCATGGGCCATGCCATCTGGAAACAGAAGGTTGAAAAAGATCAGAAGCGCCATCGTCCAGTGAAGGATACGCTGCGGAACGGAGAAGGAAAATTGAGTGGAGGACGCCATTTTATTGCCTTTTATCAAAAGGTTAGACAGGCTATGGCGCAAATATGCTGAACCCCGGCCTGCATTGCAAGCCGGGGTTCGCTTTATGGCTGAAATTTAATATTGGCTAAAATCACATATGGATCGGCTTGAAGAAAGTTGCCAGCGCCGCTTCCTTCACCGCTTCCGACATGGTCGGATGCGCATGGCAGGTACGGCCGAGATCTTCCGAGGAACCACCGAATTCCATTAGCACGGTGATCTCGTGGATCATTTCGCCAGCGCCGAAACCAACGATATGGCCGCCGAGAACCCGGTCGGTTTCCTTGTCAGCGAGGATCTTCACGAACCCATCAGTCACCTGCATGGCGCGGGCGCGACCATTGGCGGTGAAGGGGAACTTGCCGACCTTGTAGGCGACACCAGCGGCCTTCAGTTCTTCTTCCGTCTTGCCGACGGAAGCGACTTCCGGCTGCGTATAGACCACGGCCGGAATGACATCGTAGTTCACATGGCCGCGCTGGCCGGCGAGAATTTCCGCAAGAGCGACGCCCTCGTCTTCCGCCTTATGTGCCAGCATCGGGCCCTTCACCACGTCGCCGATGGCGTAGATGCCATCCACATTGGTCTTGAAGTGGCCGTCGATTTCGACACGGCCGCGGCTGTCCAGCACGACACCGGCTTCCGCAAGACCGAGACCCTCGGTGTAGGGCTTGCGACCGGTGGAGATCAGCACAACGTTGGCTTCCAGCGTTTCAGCCGCGCCACCCTTGACCGGCTCGAACACCACCTTTGCGCCGGTTCCCGTCTTTTCAACGCCCGTCACCTTGGCACCGAGCTTGAAATCGAGACCCTGCTTGGCGAGCAGACGCTGAGCCTGCTTGGAGACTTCGCTATCCATGCCGCCGAGAATGGTGTCGAGATATTCGACGACGGTGACCTTCGCGCCAAGACGCGACCAGACCGAACCAAGCTCGAGGCCGATGACACCGCCGCCCACCACGATGAGCTTTTCCGGAACCTTGGAGAGCGCAATCGCGCCGGTGGAGGAAACGATGACGCTTTCATCGATATCCACCTGGACGCCGGGAATACCAGCAACATCAGAACCGGTGGCGATGACGATGTTCTTGGCTTCGATTTCCTGGCTCTCGCCCTTGTCGTTGGTGACGGAGACCTTGCCGGCGGATACAACCTTGCCCGTGCCCTGGAAGGCATCGATCTTGTTCTTCTTGAACAGGAAGGCAACGCCGTCGACATTGGCTTTCACCACGCTGTCCTTGTGCCCCATCATCTTCTCGAGGTTCAGCTTCGGAGCGGCGACTTCGATACCAAGCGTATCAACGCCATGGGCCACATGCGCGAAGGTTTCGGAAGCGTGCAGCAATGCCTTGGAAGGAATGCAGCCGACATTGAGGCAGGTGCCGCCATAGGTCGCGCGCTTTTCGATCACTGCGACCTTCAAGCCAAGCTGTGCCGCCTTGACCGCGCAAACATAACCGCCGGGACCCGTACCGATTACCACTACATCATATGCCATGTTTCTGTTCCTGATTGATTGCGGGCAGGATTTTTAACCGCCCTGCTTCCGTTTGACCTGAAACTCAGGCCGCTTTTTCCGTTGCGAGTTTTATACCGAGAGCGATGAAGACCACGCCACTGGTGCGGTCGATCCATTGGCTGGCGCGCTGAAAAGCTGCGCGCATGCGAGGCGTCGTCATGAACAGGCTGACGCCGACGAACCACAGGATAAGGCAGCTTGCCATGACGAGCCCATATCCGAACTTGATGCCAACAGGCGTATGCGCGTGAACCACCGTCGAAAAGATCGACAGGAAGAAAAACACCGGTTTGGGGTTGAGCGCGTTGGCGGCAAAACCGAGCGTGAACGCCTTCAATGCAGTCTGGCCGCTTCTTGCCCGAACACCATCTTCGCCTTCCGCAGCCGGCAATTCGGTCTTGCCTGCGCGCAGCGCCCTGATGCCGATATAGATCAGATAGGCAACACCCAACCACTTGACGATGTTGAAGAGATAGATCGACTGGGAAATGATGAGACCAAGTCCAAGGATCGTATAGGTGACGTGGAACATCAGGGATGTGCCAACACCGAAGCTGGTGATGATGGCCTGCTTGCGCCCATGCACCATGGCCTGACGCATGACCATCGCCAGATCGGCGCCGGGAGAAACGATCGCGAAAAAGAAGATCGCCATCAGGGATGCAAGTTCGATCAGATACTGATGCATGGGAAAATCAACCTCTAAAACATCAACACGAAAAGCATCAGCCCAAGACCGAGCATCGAACCGAGCCAGACCAGCGAGCGGATATAGGGCACACCAGCGAGATAAAGTGGAATATAGACCACCCGGCAGATCAGCCAGATCAAAGCGCCGGTGAAGGCCAGCCCGGACGGATCGCCAGCCATGATGACACCGAAGGCGAGCGCGATGAAAGCGGGATAGGTCTCGCGAAAATTCGCCGAGGCACGCGCGGCGCGTCCGGCAACCCTGCCCTCCGGCTTCTTTTCAGCATCCCGCGGACCGGCATTCCAGTCCAGCCCGAATTCACGCGTTGCCGTCATTCCCTGCAGCGCAATGTGGGCGGCCAGCAGCAGGACGCTGAGCCCGATCAGCGGCAAAAAGGGTGACGCGGCAAGAAATGTCGGCTGCACTTTCGCTCTCCTGATGGCATTTCAGCGGGATCGACTTGAAACCCCGCTGAAACGAAAAGCAAGACCGATCAGAGATCGAGAACCAGACGTTCCGGATCTTCGAGGCTTTCCTTGACGCGAACGAGGAAGGTCACGGCTTCCTTGCCGTCAACGATACGGTGATCGTAGGAGAGCGCAAGATACATCATCGGACGGATGACAACCTGACCGCCGATGGCGACCGGACGCTCCTGGATCTTGTGCATGCCGAGGATGCCCGACTGCGGCGCATTGAGGATCGGCGAGGACATCAGCGAGCCGTAGACGCCGCCATTGGTGATGGTGAAGGTGCCGCCCTGCATGTCGGCCATGCCGAGCGAACCGTCGCGCGCTGCCTTGGCGAGACGGCCGAGTTCCTTTTCGACACCAGCGATGGAGAGCTGGTCGGCATCGCGAATGACCGGAACGACGAGACCCTTGTCGGTGCCGACAGCCATGCCGACGTGACAATAGTTCTTGTAGATGATGTCCGTGCCGTCGATTTCAGCGTTGACGGCGGGCAGTTCCTTCAGCGCGTGGGTCACGGCCTTGGTGAAGAAGCCCATAAAGCCGAGTTTGACGCCGTGCTTCTTCTCGAAAACGTCCTTGTAGCGGTTGCGCAGATCCATGACGGCGCTCATGTCCACCTCGTTATAGGTGGTCAGCATGGCGGCCGTGTTCTGTGCATCCTTGAGGCGACGTGCGATCGTCTGGCGCAGGCGGGTCATCTTGACGCGCTCTTCGCGAACCTGATCCTGCTCGGCCGAAACCGGACGGGGAGCAGCAGCAGCGACCGGAGCGGCGGCAGGTGCCGAAACACCCTTGGCAACAGCGGCGAGAACGTCGCCCTTCAGAACCTGGCCACGCTTGCCCGAACCGTCGACCTGATCGGCGGAAAGGTTGTTTTCAGCGAGCAGCTTGCCGGCGGCAGGTGCCGGCGGCATGGCGCTGCCAGCCGGAGCGGCGGCCACGGCTGCGGCAGGTGCCGGTGCAGCAGCAGGCGCAGCAGGCTTTGCTGCGGGTGCAGAAGTTGCAGCGCCGGCAGCACCTTCGGCGATCTGGCCGAGAAGGGCGTCGAGACCGACGGTTTCGCCGTTCTGCACGACGATTTCGGTCAGCACGCCGGAGGCGGGCGCCGGAACTTCGACGGTAACCTTGTCGGTTTCGAGTTCAACGAGAGGTTCGTCGGCCTTGACGGTATCGCCGACCTTCTTGAACCAGGTGCCGACGGTCGCTTCGCTGACGGATTCGCCGAGGGTTGGTACGCGGATTTCAGTGGCCATGATCTAGTTCCGTTATTCGGGTGTCTTTTTTGCGGGGCGATGCGGGAGAGTTCTCACTCTCCCAGCGCGTCTTCCAGGAACGCAGCAAGCTGCGCCAGATGCTTGGACATCAGGCCGGTCGCCGGAGAGGCGGCAGCCGGACGGCCCGTGTAACGGACCTTCTGGTACTTGGCGTCGATATGCGCCAGAACCCATTCAAGGTAAGGATCGATGAACGACCACGCACCCATGTTCTTCGGCTCTTCCTGGCACCAGACCATTTCCGCGTTACGGAAACGGGAAAGCTCGTTGATGAGCGCCTTGGCCGGGAACGGATAGAGCTGTTCGACACGCAGCAGGTAGATGTCGTCGATACCGCGCTTTTCACGCTCCTCGAGCAGATCGTAATAGACCTTGCCTGTGCACATGACGACGCGGCGGATCTTCGAATCCTTCTGCAGCTTGATCGGACCATCCTTGATGACCTCCGCATCGTCCCACAGGAGACGGTGGAAGGAGGACTCTCCTGCAAGCTCCGCAAGCGACGAGGTGGCGCGCTTGTGACGCAGCAGGGACTTCGGCGTCATCAGGATGAGCGGCTTGCGGAAGTCACGCTTCATCTGGCGGCGCAGGATATGGAAGTAGTTAGCCGGCGTCGTGACGTTGGCAACCTGCATGTTGTCTTCGGCGCACATCTGCAACCACCGTTCCAGACGGGCTGACGAATGTTCCGGACCCTGACCTTCATAACCATGCGGCAGGAGGCAGACGAGACCGGACATGCGCAGCCACTTGCGTTCACCCGAAGAGATGAACTGGTCGAACACCACCTGGGCGCCGTTGGCGAAGTCGCCGAACTGGGCTTCCCAGAGCGTCAGTGCGTTCGGGCGGGCAAGCGAATAGCCATATTCGAAACCGAGAACCGCTTCTTCCGAAAGCATCGAGTTGATGACTTCGTAACGGGCCTGCGTCGGCGAAAGATTGGCAAGCGGGATGTAACGCTCTTCTGTCTCCTGATCATAGAGAACCGAGTGGCGCTGCGAGAAGGTGCCGCGTTCGCAATCCTGACCGGACAGACGGATCTTGTGGCCGTCTACGACCAGCGAACCGAAGGCCAGAGCCTCAGCCATCGCCCAGTCCAGCCCCTCGCCGGTCTCGACCATCTGAGCACGGTTTTCCATGAAGCGCTGGATCGTGCGGTGTGCGCTGAAGCCTTCCGGAATGGTCGACAGCTTCTTGCCGATTTCCTTCAGCTGCTTCATCGGCACGCCGGTCTTGCCACGACGCTGCTCATCGGCATTGTCGGCGGCGCGCAGGCCGGACCACTGACCATCCAGCCAGTCGGCCTTGTTCGGCTTGTAGGACTGGCCTGCCTCGAACTCCTGCTCGAGATGGGCGCGCCAATCGGCCTTGATCTTCTCGAAATCGCCTTCGGTGATCAGGCCTTCCGCAATCAGGCGGTCAGCATAGATGCGGGCGACAGTCTTGTGGCCACGGATGACCTTATACATCTTCGGCTGCGTGAACGCAGGCTCGTCGCCTTCGTTATGGCCGAAGCGACGGTAACAGAACATGTCGATGACGACAGGCTTATGGAACTTCATGCGGTATTCGGTTGCAACCTTTGCCGCATAAACCACCGCTTCCGGATCATCACCGTTAACGTGGAAGATCGGCGCCTCGATCATCTTGGCAACGTCGGACGGATAGGGCGACGAGCGCGAGAAGGCCGGGTTCGTCGTGAAGCCGATCTGGTTGTTGATGATGAAGTGCATGGTACCGGCAACGCGGTGACCGCGCAGGCCGGAGAGGCCGAGAATTTCGGCAACCACGCCCTGACCCGCAAAAGCGGCATCGCCGTGCAACAGGAGCGGCAGCACCTTGGCGCGTTCCGACAGCGGAATGATGTCGCCGTCCCATGTCTTGGCAAGCTGGTCCTGCTTGGCGCGGGCCTTGCCCATGACGACAGGGTTGACGATTTCAAGGTGCGACGGGTTTGCCGTCAGCGAGAGGTGAACCTTGTTGCCGTCGAATTCGCGGTCTGAGGAGGCACCGAGATGGTACTTCACGTCACCGGAACCTTCGACGTCATCAGGCTTGAACGAACCGCCCTTGAACTCGTGGAACACGGCGCGGTGCGGCTTGCCCATCACGTTGGTCAGAACGTTCAGGCGGCCGCGGTGAGCCATGCCGAGCACGACTTCTTCCAGACCGTCCTGGCCGCCGCGCTTGATGATCTGCTCAAGTGCCGGGATCAGCGATTCACCACCATCGAGGCCGAAACGCTTGGTGCCCTTGAAACGCACGTCGAGGAACTGCTCGTAGCCTTCGGCTTCGACGAGCTTGGACAGAATGGCCTTCTTGCCTTCCGGCGTGAAGTCCACACCCTTGTCCGGACCTTCGATGCGTTCCTGGATCCAGCCCTTTTCTTCCGGGTTGGACATATGCATGAATTCGACGCCGAGCGTCGAGCAATAGGTGCGCTCGAGAATATCGACCATTTCGCGCACGGTCGCGTATTCGAGACCGAGGACGTTATCGATGAAAATCTTGCGGTCGTAGTCGCTTTCCTCGAAGCCATAGGACTTCGGCGAAAGCTCGTTATAGTCCTCAACGGCGCTGGCGATGCCGAGCGGGTCGAGCTTGGCGTGCAGATGGCCACGCATGCGGTAGGCGCGGATCATCATGATGGCGCGGACGCTGTCACGGGTCGCCTGAAGCACTTCGGCTGGGCTGACGGCCTTGCCGGTATCGGCGCTCTTGGCCTCGGCCTTCGCCTGAACCTTCTTCTCGATGGCCTTCTCGACCGTAGCCCAGTTGCCATCAAGCGCGGATACCAGGTCGCCGTTTGCCGGGATCGGCCAGTTGGCGCGCTTCCAGGAGGCGCCCTTGGCTGCCTTCTTCACGTCTTCCGGATTGTCGGACAACGCCTTGAAGAAGCTCTGCCACTCCGGCGACACGGAAGAGGGATCCTCTTCGTACCGGGCATAGAGCTGCTCGATATAGGCTGCATTCGCGCCGTCCAGAAACGACGTGATCTGAAACTGCTCGTTCGCTTCTTGCCTTGCCATTGTGTTCTTGCGGACTTGTCCGTCCGCCTCCTCGATGCCGTTAGGGCCGTTTATCGGCCTGCCGCTTGATTATTGCTGTCTGCCGCCGGAGCGGTATGCCGTCTGTCTGTCGTTCTTTGCGGCTTCGGGCAGCGTGGCGTTAAAGCCGCACCGCCCGTTACCGGTCTCATGTGGTCTCAGCCCTTGAGGACTTCAACCAGCGTCTTGCCGAGGCGCGCCGGGGAAGGCGATACCTTGATGCCTGCAGCTTCCATTGCCGCGATCTTCGATTCCGCATCGCCCTTGCCGCCGGAAACGACAGCGCCGGCGTGGCCCATGGTGCGGCCCTTCGGAGCCGTACGGCCCGCGATAAAGCCAGCCATCGGCTTCTTGCGGCCCTTCTTGGCTTCGTCGATCAGGAACTGTGCCGCATCTTCTTCAGCCGAACCGCCGATTTCGCCGATCATGATGATCGACTGCGTGTCTTCGTCGGCCAGGAACATTTCCAGCACGTCGATGAACTCGGTGCCCTTGACCGGGTCGCCGCCGATGCCGACAGCCGTCGTCTGGCCGAGGCCTTCGTTGGATGTCTGGAATACGGCTTCATAGGTCAGCGTGCCGGAGCGCGAAACGATACCGACCGAACCCTTGCGGAAAATCGAGCCCGGCATGATGCCGATCTTGCATTCTTCAGGCGTCATGATGCCCGGGCAGTTGGGGCCGAGCAGGCGCGAGTTAGAACGGTCGAGGCGAGCCTTGACGCGCACCATGTCCATCACCGGAATACCTTCGGTGATGCAGGTGATGAAGGGGATCTCAGCCTCGATGGCTTCGATGATGGCGTCGGCTGCACCTGCCGGCGGAACATAGATCACGGATGCGTCTGCACCGGTCTTTTCCTTGGCTTCGGCGACCGTTGCGAAGATCGGCAGGCTTTCGCCCTTGGAGCCGGTCCAGGTTTCGCCACCCTTCTTCGGGTGAATACCACCGACCATCTGCGTGCCGTAATAAGCAAGCGCCTGTTCGGTGTGGAAGGTACCGGTCTTGCCGGTCAGACCCTGAACGAGGATCTTGGTGTCTTTATTAACAAGAATAGACATTATTTCCGGTCCCTCAATTAGCCGTTGATCGCCGCGACGATCTTCTTGGCTGCGTCGTCCAGGTCGTCAGCAGCCGTAATCGCAAGGCCCGATTCGTTCAGGAGCTTCTTGCCAAGTTCGACGTTGGTGCCTTCGAGGCGAACAACGAGCGGAACCTGCAAACCGACTTCCTTCACCGCGGCGATAACACCTTCGGCGATGACGTCGCACTTCATGATGCCGCCGAAGATGTTGACGAGGATACCCTCGACCTTCGGGTCAGCAGTGATGATCTTGAAAGCTGCAGCAACCTTCTCCTTGCCGGCGCCGCCGCCGACGTCACAGAAGTTTGCCGGCTCCTTGCCGTAAAGCTTGATGATGTCCATCGTCGCCATGGCGAGACCGGCACCATTGACCATGCAGCCGATGTTGCCATCGAGCGCAACGTAAGCGAGGTCCCACTTGGAGGCTTCGATTTCCTTGGCGTCTTCTTCGGTCTCATCGCGCAGCGCCTTGACGTCGTCATGGCGGAACAGCGCGTTGCCGTCGAAGGACATCTTGGCGTCGAGAACGCGCAGATGACCGTTTTCCATGACGATCAGCGGGTTAACCTCGAGGAGAGCCATGTCCTTCTCGTTGAAGGCCTTGTAGAGGATCGGGAACAGCGCCTTGGCGTCTTCCGCAGCAACACCCTCAAGCTCGAGCGCCTTGGAGATCGCAGCAACGTCAGCGTCGCTCACACCCTTTTCCGGGTCGATGGCGATGGTGTGGATCTTCTCTGGCGTGTCGTGGGCAACAGCTTCGATATCCATGCCGCCTTCGGTGGAAACCACGAAAGCAACGCGACCGACCGAGCGATCGACCAGCAGCGAGCAGTAAAGCTCGCGAGCGATATCCGCACCGTCTTCGATGTAAAGGCGGTTGACCTGCTTGCCGGCATCGCCCGTCTGCGCCGTTACCAGCGTGTTGCCCAGCATATCCTTCGAGTGGGAAACGACTTCTTCGATCGTCTTTGCGAGACGAACGCCACCCTTGGCGTCGGGGCCGAGTTCCTTGAACTTGCCCTTGCCGCGGCCGCCAGCGTGAATCTGGCTCTTGACGACGTAGAGCGGGCCGGGAAGCTGCTTTGCGGCAGCTTCGGCTTCTTCGACCTTGAGGATGGCGACGCCTTCAGCGACCGGCGCACCATAGCCCTTCAGAAGAGCCTTGGCCTGATATTCGTGAATATTCATGGAATAATCCCTGTTTGGAGCCGCTTGAAGCGCCCTGCATCCTTATCTGACGCAGGGCGCTTCAAGCTGTTGAATCTACGCATCGTGCCTTGCAAAAATCCAATCCGGTTTTGCGCCGATGCGTCAGGCTATTACTTCAGCGACGGAGCGATGTTGATGCAGGCTTCGCAAAGACCGGCAACAGCGCCGACGGACTTCTGGAAGGCGGCTTCTTCATCCTTGTTCAGCTCGATCTCGATGATGCGCTCGATACCACCGGCGCCGATGATGGTGGGCACGCCGACATACATATCGTCCACGCCGTACTGGCCCGACAGATGGGCAGCGGCGGGCAGAACGCGCTTCTTGTCCTTGAGGTAGGATTCAGCCATTTCGATCGCCGAAGCGGCGGGCGCGTAATAGGCCGAGCCGGTCTTCAGCAGGCCGACGATTTCCGCACCGCCGTCGCGGGTGCGCTGGATGATCTCTTCGAGACGCTCGGCGGTGAGCCAGCCCATCTTGACGAGATCGGTCAGCGGAATGCCGCCAACGGTGGAGTAACGCGCCAAAGGCACCATCGTATCGCCGTGGCCGCCGAGAACGAATGCCGTTACGTCCTGAACCGAAACGTTGAACTCTTCGGCGAGGAACAGGCGGAAGCGAGCGCTGTCGAGAACGCCGGCCATGCCGACGACCTTGTTCTTCGGAAGACCGGAGAACTTCTGAAGCGCCCAGACCATGGCGTCCAGCGGGTTGGTGATGCAGATGACGAAAGCGTTCGGGGCATATTTCTTGATGCCGGCGCCGACCTGCTCCATGACCTTGAGATTGATGCCGAGAAGATCGTCGCGGCTCATGCCGGGCTTGCGGGCGACGCCTGCGGTGACGATGCAGACATCAGCGCCTTCGATGGCAGCGTAGTCGGACGCGCCAGTGAGCTTGGCATTGAAACCTTCAACCGGTCCGGACTGGGCAATATCCAGACCTTTGCCCTGCGGGATGCCGTCGGCAATATCGAAGAGGACGATATCGCCCAGTTCCTTCAGGCTGGCGAGATGCGCCAGCGTGCCGCCGATCATGCCAGAACCAATAAGTGCAATCTTTTTGCGAGCCATCGAATGCTTCCTCTAGAGCTTCAATTCAATTTCACCACGCCACCGGCAGCCAAATTGTCGCACTTCGATTAGCCCCATTGACCAAAATTGGCAACAGATTCTTTTGGCATGAATATTTTCAATCGTTTAGATCATTATTTTCTTACGTAAACGTAAGAGAATGCGTCACGAAAGTGTCAAACTTTCTGCCGTTTTTCATGGTGGAGCACCAGATAATCTGCACTGCGCATCTCAAACAGGCGCGAGGCGGTGCGATCGAACTCGAAACCTTCGGTGCCCTTGCGCTTGCCGAGCAGGTCTTCGGGCATGGCCGCAGCGGAGGCGAAGAGGCGGACGCTGTGATCGTACAGCGCGTCTATGAGAATGATAAAACGCTTGGTTTCGTTCCGTTTGTCGGCATTGAGAAACGGGATGTGGTCGATGAAGACTGTATCGAAACGATTGGCTATCGCGAGAAAATCAGAAGCGCCGAGCGGCTTTTCGCAAAGGTCGGAGAAGGAAAAGCGGGCCACACGGCCGCTGGCGCGCGGCACCAGAATGGAGCGGCCCTTCATCGGTATTTCAGTCGGCGCGACAAGATGGCCGCCGGTCATGTGCCGCCAGGCCATATCCATCGCCTGATCCGCCGCACCATCGAGTGGCGTGACATAGACCGGCAGGCTTTCCAGCTTTTCCATGCGGTAATCGGTGGGACTGTCCAGCGTCACCACTTCCACATGCTTCTTCAGCAAATCGATGAAGGGCAGAAACAGGCCGCGATTAAGACCGTCCTTGTAAAGATTGTCGGGCACAACATTGGACGTTGTTACCAATGTGCAGCCATTGGCAAAAAGCTCGCTGAACAGCCGGGCGAGGATCATCGCATCGGCAATATCTGTGACGGTGAACTCATCGAAGCAAAGAAGCTCCGCTTCCGCCAGAAGCTGGGCTGCCACTGGAGGAATGGGATCGGCCTGCTTGGTTTCGCCATTCTTGAGCTTCTGCCGATGCGCGTGCACGCGATTATGGACATCAGCCATGAATTCGTGAAAATGGCAGCGCCGTTTGGAAGAGACGGGCGCCATCTCGTAGAACATGTCCATCAGCATCGTCTTGCCGCGGCCAACGCTGCCATGGACATACAGTCCCTTGACGAAGGCGGCCGGGCCAGCCTTGCGAGCAAACATCCAGCCGAGTGCGCTTTTTTTCCTGGCGGGTTTGCGCGCTTTCAAATCGGCAAGGATACGGTCGAGGTGGGCCGCAACGCCGCGTTGTGCGGCATCCGCCTGCAAGGTGCCAGCTGCCGTCAATGCGTTGAGTTGTTCAACGACACTATGGTTGTAGTCAGGCAATGGCTTCATGGAAAAGCGCCCCGGTCGCGGACGGACGCCCGCGACGAATGGAATGGCTTGAAACAGGCGAGGCGATCCGGATGCACCGGAGATGCTCTATCGGCTGAGGCTCAGCGGCTGGCCGCTATTCGTCGTGCCGTCAAAACGCGCATCGGCGCTCTTGTAGACGCGGCCGATCGTATCGCCGGAACGGTTCTTGAAGAGGACCATCTTGCCGGACACTTCCCATGACCCCATCGCCGTGAGTTCGCCGGAGCAGCCACGCGTGCCGCCACGAGAACCGCTGCCGAGATTGGTAAGCGTCAGGAACATGTCGCAATTGGCGCCGCCATTGGAAACGCGCCAGTTGCCAACCATGGATTCCTTGGTGACATCAAGCGCCGTTGTCGGCGGAGCGGCAGACGCCATATCAGTGCCGCCAGGCGTCGCAGAAGCGGGTGCTGACGGGAACTGACTGCCGGAAGCACCACCGGGTGGCGGCAGGGCGCCAGACTGAACGGAGGGAACCGGCTGTGCCTGCAACGGCGGCGTATAACCGGGATTGTTGCTGGTGTTGTTGTTGTAATCGTAGGAGGTACGTTGGCAACCGGCCAGGCTCATTACAACCGCAAGACCCGTCACCACATATCTGAATTGCATATCAAGCTCCCGATTCTCTCGCTTCCGGAAAGACCATGATCAAACAAGAAGGCTGAATTATTACCAAAGCCTTATCTTGCGCAAGCGATGGCTGGGATAATTACCATTTCGGTCGATTTTTACCGAAATTTCCCGCGCCCGGTTGTAAAAAAGGGCCGCGGTCCAAACCGCGGCCCGATAGATTTTCTGTCCAAACGAATCGTCTTCAGACGCGACGCTCGACCATCATCTTCTTGATTTCCGCGATCGCCTTGGCCGGGTTGAGACCCTTCGGGCAAGCCTGCGCGCAGTTCATGATGGTGTGGCAGCGATAAAGACGGAACGGATCTTCGAGATCATCAAGACGTTCGCCGGTCGCTTCGTCGCGGCTGTCGATCAGCCAGCGATAGGCTTGCAGCAGAACGGCGGGGCCGAGGTAACGGTCGCCGTTCCACCAGTAGCTGGGACAGGAAGTGGAGCAGCAGGCGCACAGAATGCACTCGTAGAGACCGTCGAGCTTCAGGCGGTCCTCATGGCTCTGCTTCCATTCCTTGGCAGGCGTCGGCGAAACCGTCTTCAGCCACGGCTCGATGGAGCGGTGCTGCGCGTAGAAGTTCGACAGGTCCGGAACGAGATCCTTCACCACTGGCATATGCGGCAGCGGATAGACCTTCACCGTTCCCTTGATCTCTTCCATGCCCTTGGTGCAGGCGAGCGTGTTGGTGCCGTCGATGTTCATAGCGCAGGAACCGCAAATGCCTTCACGGCAGGAGCGGCGCAGCGTCAGCGTCGGGTCGATATTGTTCTTGATGTACAGCAGCGCATCGAGAACCATCGGCCCGCAATCGTCGATATCGATATAATAGGTATCGATGCGCGGGTTCTGGCCATCATCCGGGTTCCAGCGATAGATCCGGTATTCGCGAACGTTCTTGGCACCATCCGGCTTCGGCCAGACTTTGCCTTCGCTGATCTGGGAATTCTTGGGGAGAGCGAGTTCAACCATATCCAGTTCCTCAAATCAGTAGACGCGAGCCTTCGGCTCGATCTTTTTCGGATCGATGCCGTCGGCGATCAGGTCGGTGTGAACAGGGCGGTAGTCGAGCTTGACATCACCTTCAGGGCTGACCCAGGCAAGCGTGTGCTTGCGCCAGTTCACGTCGTCGCGACCGCCGAACGGACCATCGACGAAATCCTCGCGGGCATGCGAACCGCGGCTTTCCTTGCGCGCTTCCGCGCCATAGACCGTGGTGATCGCGTTGGCCATCAGATTGTGCAGCTCGAGCGTTTCCACCAGATCGGAGTTCCAGACCATCGACCGGTCGGTAACCTTGACGTCAGGCAGTTCCTTCCAGATGGCGGAAATGCGCTGGCAACCGCTTTCCAGCGATTCCTGTGTGCGGAATACGGCGGCATCGTCCTGCATGGCGCGCTGCATCTTGTCACGCAGCACCGCCGTCGGCGTCGAGCCGTTGGCATAACGCAGGCTGTCGAAGCGATCCATGATCTTGTCGCAGGCAGCCGTGTCGAGAGCCGGAACCGGCGCATCGCGGTCGATGACCTGGGCTGCACGGATGGCGGCAGCGCGGCCGAAGACCACAAGGTCGATCAGCGAGTTGGAGCCGAGACGGTTCGCGCCGTGAACCGAGGCGCAACCGGCTTCGCCAACGGCCATCAGGCCGGGAGCGATGCGTTCCGGGTTCTCGGCGTTGGCGTTCAGCACTTCGCCCCAATAGTTGGTCGGAATGCCGCCCATATTGTAGTGAACGGTCGGCAGGACCGGGATCGGCTCGCGCGTCACGTCAACGCCGGCGAAAATCTTGGCGCTTTCGGAAATGCCCGGAAGACGCTCGTGCAGGATCGCCGGATCAAGGTGATCGAGATGCAGGAAGATGTGGTCCTTGTTCTTGCCGACGCCACGACCCTCGCGGATTTCCATGGTCATGCAGCGAGACACCACGTCACGCGAAGCAAGGTCCTTCGCCGAAGGAGCATAACGCTCCATGAAGCGCTCGCCTTCGGAGTTGACGAGATAACCGCCCTCGCCGCGCGCGCCTTCGGTGATCAGGCAGCCCGCGCCGTAAATGCCGGTCGGGTGGAACTGAACGAATTCCATATCCTGAAGCGGCAGGCCGGCACGTGCAATCATACCGCCGCCGTCGCCGGTGCAGGTATGGGCAGACGTTGCCGAGAAATAGGCGCGGCCGTAACCACCGGTCGCCAGCACCACCATCTTGGCGGAGAAGCGATGGATCGTGCCGTCATCGAGGTTCCACGCCACGACGCCCGTGCAGCGACCATCGGGCGCCATAATGAGGTCGAGCGCGAAATATTCGATGAAGAATTCCGCATTGTTGCGCAGCGACTGGCCGTAAAGCGTGTGCAGAATGGCGTGGCCGGTACGGTCGGCAGCGGCACAGGTGCGCTGCACCGGCGGGCCTTCGCCATAGTTCTGCATATGGCCGCCAAACGGGCGCTGGTAGATCTTGCCTTCGGCATTACGCGAGAAGGGCACGCCGTAATGCTCCAGCTCATAGACCGCCTTTGGCGCTTCCATGGCGAGATATTGCATCGCGTCGACGTCGCCCAGCCAGTCGGAGCCTTTTACGGTGTCGTAAAGGTGCCACTGCCAACAGTCGGGCGTCATGTTGGTGAGAGAAGCGGCGATACCGCCCTGCGCCGCGACCGTGTGGGAGCGCGTCGGGAAAACCTTGGTGATGCAGGCCGTGCGGAACCCCTGTTCCGCCATGCCGAGCGTTGCGCGCAGACCCGCGCCGCCGGCGCCCACCACGATCACGTCATAGGAGTGATCGACGTAGGTGTAAGCCTTGCCATTCTGGGAAGGTGAACTGATCGATGCCATGGCCGATTTATCCTGCGAATGCGATTTTCAGAATGGCGAAGATGCAAAGACCGCCAATGAGAACCGCGAAAAACGTATTGAGCATCAGAAGAACGAGCTTCGAAACCTCGCCGTGAACGTAGTCTTCGATGATGACCTGCATGCCGAGCTTCATGTGAATGAGGCCGGAAACCAGCACCAGACCCATGATGACCGCAACGAGAGGGTTGGAAAGCGCCGCCGCAACTTCCGGATAGGGAGCGCCGGCATATTTGATGAGAAAGACCACGAAGAAGATCAGCAAGGGCACGTTGGCGACGGCCGTAAGGCGCTGGCGCCAGAAATGGTCGGTGCCTTCCTTGGCGGAGCCGAGGCCACGAACCTTTCCGAGAGGTGTACGCATATCCATGACAGGCTATCTCCTTAGCGCACGATCAGGGCGATGACCCAGATCAGCGCGGTCAGACAGATCGACGCTACAAAGGTCGCCTTGGCGAGTTTCGTGTTGAAATTCTTCTCGAAGCCATGGCCGAGATCCCACATGAAGTGGCGAAGGCCGCCCAGCATGTGGTGAACGAGAGCCCAGGTATATCCGATCAGGATAAGCTTGCCGATGATCGTACCCATTGCCCAGCTGACCCAGTCGTAATAGGCAGGGCCGGAAGCAAGTGCAATAAGCCACCAGGCGACAAGAAGCGTTCCGAAATAAAGCGCCGCACCCGTGATGCGGTGCACGATGGATGCGACCATCGTCGGAATCGGCTTGTAAATTTGAAGATGCGGCGACAGAGGCCGGTTATTTGTCACGTTCGCCATCAGAACCTCGCGGCGTTTTCCCGTGCACCCGTCAGATCGGGCGCCCCCAAGCAACAGCACATGACGAAAGAATGTGCATTGCACCAACCGCGACGTTTAATCACATGGGAGCATCACGACAAGCACATTTCATGACCGATTCCAATTTAATCGATTGGTTCACGAATTTTTTTTGGAATTTTTTTGCTCGAAAATAAAAAAACGAGCATTTCCAAGATTTACGCCTTCAAAATATTTACCTTTACGTAATTTCGAAATCATGTAATTTACTATTCGTTAACCAAAAAAATCCGGAGAATGAGGCTCATGTTACAGCGTCGAATCGCAGCTCTGGCGGTGATGACTGCAGGGATTATTTTCACGGCACTGCCTCCTGCTGCGGCAGGTGATTTTTATAGTCGCCACCATTATCAGCATCGTCAGTCACAATTGAGCTTCTCCACGGACGGACTGCCCTCCACGCTTTCCGGCGGCACTTATGTGGGTGGAATATCCGCCTTGAGAGTCCGTGGGAACGGCAATTATTTCGCGATCAATGGTGGGCTTTCGCGACAAGGCGCAACCGTCAATATGGGCGCGCAGCTGGCACCGAAGGCGAAAATCATCAACGTCCGCGCCGAAACGACAGGCGACGCCTGCGATTACCAGCACGGCGTCTGCATCATCAGGCCCTGATATAATCAGACAAAACGCCAGACGGTGGTTTTTTTGACTTCACTGTCTTCCAGAGCCCGCGTCACCGGCACCTGATAGGTTGCCTCGGCGTAAAGGCGCTGTTTGGGCAGGTAGGCCCGCCCCGGATCGCCGACGAGCACGGTCACGCCTCTATCCGCCAGTTCCAGAAACCAAGGCACGAGGAGATCGGCAAAGGCGCGATCATAAAACACGTCGCCGGCCAGCAGAACATCCGCCTCAACCGGCGTCCCAACCAGATTGCGGCCGGTAAAATCGATGGCCACACCATTGAGAGCCGCATTCAGCCGAATGGCCGTTTCCGTCCACGGATCGATATCGGCGGCGACAACAGCCGCGGCGCCCGCCTTTACGGCGGCAATGGCGACCAGTCCGGAACCGCTGGCGAAATCCAGCACACGCTTGCCGGAGACACTTTCAGGATGATCGAGAACGTAGCGGGCAAGTCCCTGTCCACCAGCCCAGGCGAAAGCCCAGAATGGCGGCGGCAGGCCGATCTCCTCCAACTCCTCCTCCGTCTTCAGCCACAGCTCATGCGCTTCGGTCGCAAGATGAAGGCGCAATTCCGGCACATGTGGTGGATGCATGATGCCGGTATTGTCGAGAATGAAGCGTTCGGGATCGGTCCTCACCGAAAGCTCAGTCCGGAGATTTCGGTGGATTGGAAAGGCCACCCATGCGGCAGACTTCGAGATATTCCTCTTCCGTCACCGGCTGCACCGAAAGCCGCATGGAGGTGACCAGCGACATCTTTTCGAGTTTCGGATTGGCCTTCACATCCTTCAGCGAAACAGGTTTCGGCATGTCGCAAACGGCGCGGATATCCACGCAATCCCACTTCAGATCGCCCTCTGCGGTCGAATCCGGGTGTGAAAGGGCGCAGACTTCCACGATGCCGACGACATCAAGCCCTTCATTCGAGTGGTAGAAAAAACCCTTGTCGCCGATTTTCATGGCGCGCATGTTGTTGCGGGCCTGATAATTGCGCACGCCGGTCCATTCTTCGCCGGCCTCGCCCTTGGCCTTCTGCATTTCCCAGGACCATTTGAACGGCTCAGACTTGTAAAGCCAGTAATTCGCCATGGCCGGTCACGCCCCCGGATTGTTGAAGACCCAGTTATAGGGCTTCACATCCACGCTTTCGAACAGGCCGGCCTTTGCATAGGGATCGGCATCGGCAAGGGCCTTGGCCGCATCGATGTCGGCAGCTTCCACGATGACAAGGCTGCCATTCGGCTTGCCTTCGGCATCCAGAAACGGTCCGGCAATCTTCAGCGTGCCTTCGGCGTTCAATTTGTTCAGGTGCTCCAGATGAGCCGGGCGCGTGTCCATGCGCACGTTCAGATGGCCGGGCTTGTCCTTGCAGATAAAGGCAAACAGCATTTTCGTCTCCTCGCTGGCGCATGTCTCCCAAAAGTGTAAGCGGTTTTGGGACCAAGACATGCGTAAAAACTATTCGAAGGCCACACTCATTCAGTGGTGATGGGCCTTGTCATCAATTGTTGCATGGCGCTCGCCACGTCCAGATTGCCGTCGATGATGGCCGCAACCGCCTCGGTCACCGGCATGTCGACAGCGTGATGTTCGCCGAGCCGGGCAGCAACGGCTGCCGCAAAGGCGCCCTCCACCAGCCCGCCGGACATGTCCTTGCCTTCGCCCCGGCCAAGCGCGATGCCGAAACGCAGGTTTCGCGACTGGTGGCTTGTGGCGGTCAGCACGAGATCGCCAAGGCCGGAAAGACCGCGCACGGTATCGGCCTTGCCGCCCATGGCAACGACCAGACGCGACATCTCGGCAAGCCCCCGCGAAATCAACGCCGCCCGTGCGGAATCGCCGAGGCCCGCACCTTCAACGATGCCGGCGGCAATGGCGAGCACATTCTTCAGTGCGCCGCCAAGCTGCACGCCCGTGCGGTCGGTCGAGGCATAAAGCCTGAACGTTCTGCCGGAAATCGTGGTCGCCAGCCGCTCGGCGATGACAGCGTCTTCCGCCGCTATCGCCATCGCCGTCGGCAGTCCGCGCGCGATATCGGCCGCAAACCCCGGACCGGAGAGAGCGGCGATTGGATGATGCGGCAGTTCCGCTTCCAGAAGTTCCGTCAGCAGCCGGCCGGACACCCGGTCGATGCCCTTGGCGCAGGTAACGATGACACAATCATTAGCCAGATAAGGACCGTAATGGCGCGCCGCATCGGCATGGGCCTGAGAGGGCATGGCAAACAACACGATGCCTGCATCGGCCAGCACATCCGGCTCAACGGAAAATTCCAGCGCATCCGGCAGGTCTACACCCGGCAGGACAGCCTCGTGAATACGATCAGCCCTAAGATCGGCCATCAGGGACGCATCACGGCCGAGCAGGGTCACGTCATGCCGGTTCTCCAGCGCGATGACGACGGCGAGCGCGGTTCCGAAGGCGCCAGCGCCGATGACGACGATTTTCTCCCGCTGCATCAGGCCTTGGCTCCCCTTTTGCCGAAACCGATCAATGTCTCCGCGCTGCCATCAAGCGGCCAGCGCGAGCGCGGCGCGATCTCCAGCGCATCGGGTTCTCGGCCGCATGCCATCCGCTCCAGCCCGGCCCAGGCAATCATCGCGGCATTGTCGGTGCAGAGCCGGTGCGGCGGTGCGACAAAGCGGAACCCGTGGACATCACAAAGCGCCTGGAGGGTCTGGCGGATTTCCGTATTGGCGGCAACGCCGCCGGCCACGACCAAAGCGGGCTCCGTCTCGAGATGCGGAAACTCTTCCTTAAAGCGGGCAAGGCCACGACCGATACGGTCCTTGAGCGTGCGTGACACCGCCTTCTGGAAGGAGGCGCAGATATCGGCAATATCCTGATCCGAAAGCGGAGCGATCGCGGTTGCCGCCTGCCGCACCGCTGTCTTCAGACCGGAGAAGGAAAAATCGAGTCTCGTCTCGCCGACCATCGGGCGCGGCAGTGCAAAACGGTCAGGGTTGCCTTTCGCTGCTGCCTTTTCAACCGCAGGCCCGCCGGGATAGGGCAACCCCAGAAGCTTCGCAGTCTTGTCGAAGGCTTCCCCAAGCGCGTCATCAATGGTCGTACCCCAGCGCTCGTATTCACCCACACCGCGAACCAGCACGAGCTGGGTGTGGCCGCCGGAGACCAGCAGCATCAGATAGGGGAAGGAAAGACCGTCGGTCAGACGCGCCGTCAGCGCATGGCCTTCGAGATGGTTGATGGCGTAAAGCGGCTTGTCTGCAGCCTTCGCAATCGCCTTGCCGGTCATCAGGCCCACCAGCAGACCGCCAATGAGGCCGGGGCCGGATGTGGCCGCGATGGCATCGACATCGGCAAGGGTGACACCCGCCTGTTCCAGCGCTTCTTCCACCAGCGTGTCCAGCGCCTCGACATGGGCGCGGGCAGCAATTTCGGGCACCACGCCGCCATAGGCGCTGTGTTCCTCAAGCTGCGACAAAACGACGTCGGACACGATCTCGCCACGTCCGTCCGCATGCCGAACCACAATGGATGCAGCGGTTTCGTCACAGCTTGTCTCTATGCCGAGGATACGAAGAAAGGGGGTCATCAATTCTGTTCGTTCATTGCGATCATGCGCTGAGTTGGTCTAAGACAACTCCGGTAACAATGGATAGACGCGGATGCAAACAAAACCTTTCCGAATCGGCACGCGCGGCAGCCCTCTGGCGCTCGCACAGGCTTACGAGACCCGTAACCGGCTGATGTCGGCACACGGTCTGCCGGAAGATATGTTCGAAATCGTCGTGCTTTCCACCAAGGGTGACCGGATAACCGACCGCGCTTTGTCGGAGATCGGCGGCAAGGGCCTGTTCACGGAAGAACTGGAGAGCCAGCTTCTTTCCGGCGAGCTCGATATTGCCGTGCATTCCTCCAAGGACATGCCGACCGTTTTGCCGAAGGGCCTTTATCTTTCCGCTTTCCTGCCGCGCGAGGATATGCGCGACGCCTTCATTGGTCGCACCGCACCGAAGCTTCTGGAACTACCGCAGGGCGCCGTTGTCGGCTCCGCATCCTTGCGCCGCCAAGCGCTGATCCGCCGCCTGCGTCCCGACCTGAGCGTCATCATCTTTCGCGGCCAGGTCGAAACCCGCCTGCGCAAACTGGAGGAAGGCCAGGCGGATGCTACGCTTCTCGCCTTTGCCGGCCTGAAACGGCTGGGCATGGAGAATGTCCCGACGGACATTCTCGACCCGAAGGAATTTCCACCAGCCCCCGCGCAGGGCGCGATCTGCGTCGAGAGCCGTATTGGCGACACACGCATGGACGAGTTGCTTTCACCTATCAACGACATACCCACCTACGATGCCGTTACCTGCGAGCGCGCCTTTCTGGCCGCCCTCGATGGTTCCTGTCGCACCCCGATTGCAGGCTTTGCTACCTGCCACGGCGAGGAACTTCATTTCTCCGGCCTGATCCTCACACCGGATGGGCAGACGAGCCACAGCGTCGAGATTTCCGGTGCTCGCAAGGATGCCGAGGACTTGGGTCGAAAGGCCGGTGAAGACGTGCGCGCCAGGGCAGGCAGCAACTTCTTCGACGGCTGGAGCTGAGCCGATGCGGATCGTCGTCACCCGGCCGCTTCGTTCGGGCGAAAAGACGGCCGCAAAGCTTGAAGCCCTCGGTCACGAGCCGGTGCTTCTTCCGCTGTTTCATCCCGTCCACCAGGGCCAGCGCGCCATACTAGCGCTATCGGAGCCGCTGTCGGCCATCGCCGTGACCAGCGCCGAGGCCTTGCGGGCGCTTAGAGACTTCCGCCACCGACTTGCGCCCCATCTTTCGAAACCGCTTTTCGCCGTCGGCGAGGCGACGGCGGAAGCGGCGAGGGAAGTTGGCTTCCAAAACGTCCTCACCGGATCTGGCGATGCGGTGGCTCTCGCCGGGCTTGTCACGGAGCATCGCCCCCTAACGGAGAGCACAGATCCATTGCTCTATCTTGCCGGCACGCCGCGAGGCGCCGTGTTCGAGGACGGAATTGCCGCTGCGGGAATTTCCTTCCGGACCGTCGATTGTTACGAAATGCAGCCGTCAGATCTTTCAGACGATATGCTCGAAACAGCACTTGTGAAGACAGCTGCCGATGTAGTCCTGCTCTATTCGTCGGAAGCCGCACGGGCCTTTTTCCGCCACGCATCGTCGGAAAAATATGTGGCGGCGCTGACCACCACACAATTCGTCTGCATCAGCCGCAATGTGCTTTCACTGGTTCCGGAAATCTTCCGCGCGAACGCCGCAGCCGCCGAAGGGGCAAACGAGGCAGCCATGTTTGAACTTCTCCACCGAAAGTCTGGAACCTAATTCAGGCTCGCCTCTTTCCTTTGCCGCCGTCACTGACTAGGTTTAGACTATTGCAGGCAGAAATGAGGTTGTCATGGTATCGGGAAAGCCGCCACGCCACTCCAAGTCAAACGCCGAACCGGTCACCATCGACCTGGACGCAAAAGACGTGAAAGCAATTTCCGCCGACGTGGATGCTGCAAAGACTGATGACAAGACCGGCGAGACGACACCGGCAGCAGCTCAGCCAAACGTTCCTCCCAAGCCAGAAGCAGCCGAAACGTCCAGCCCTGCTCCCGTCTGGGAACAGACGCATAAAACACCCATGGAGCCTGCACCGAACGTTCACAAGGCGGAACCGGCAACCGGCAAGCCCCAGGTGGAAAAACCTGCCGGCAACCAGCCCGAGACAGCTTCGCCGAAACCCGAAGCGAAACCGGTGACCAGCGCGACTGACGCAAGCGCTGCTTCCGCTTCCGCGGCGGGCGCAAAGCCTGCGACTTTTGCTTCCACATCGTCGTCCGCAGCATCCGGAAGCGCGACTACTGGTGCAAAGCAATCGACAGGCGCGTCATCCTCCGGACCTGCCAAGCCATCCACGCCACAGCAACCCGAGCGCAAACAGGCGGCAACCTCCGGTGTGATCGCGGCGGGTATCGTGGGTGGCCTTGTGGCGCTCGCAGCTGCCGGCAGCATGCAATATGCCGGCATTCTGCCCTCGTTTAATGTGAGCAAGACCGGAAGCGATGAGATTGCCGCATTGAGAACCGAGCTAGGGAGCCTGCGTCAGCAGCTCGCCAATGTTCCCGCGGCAGGAGGGGATACCTCGGCGCTGGAACAGCGCATCGCCGCTCTTGAGGGCGCAAAGGGCGAAGCCCCGCAGGTGGACGCACTTTCGGAAAAAATAACCGCGCTGGAATCGGCGCTCACGTCAGAGCGTTCCGCGCAGGCCTCGGCAACGGCGGAGCTGACACGCCGCCTGACTGACGCGGAAACCAAGATCAATGAACCGCGCGACGATATAGAAGTCGCCCGCGCCATTGCCTCGGCCGCACTGAAAGCCGCGATCGATCGCGGTGGGCCGTTCCTCACTGAACTCGACACATTGTCCAAGGTAACCCCGGACGATCCGGCAATCGCATCCTTGCAGTCTTTCGCCGCAACCGGCGTGCCATCGCGCTCGGAGCTGATGCAGAAATTCCCCGACGTTGCGAATGCGATGCTTTCGGCGATCAATCGGCCCGACCCCAATCAGGGCATCATGGAACGTCTGACGGAAAGCGCCTTTTCGCTGGTTAAGGTCCGCCCCGTCGGAAACATCGAAGGCGAGACCCCCGACGCCATGATCGCGCGCATGGAAAACAAGTTGCGCAACGGAGATCTGCAGGGTGCGGCACTTGAATGGAATGGGCTTCCGGAGGCCGCCAAGACAGCATCCGCCGACTATAAAAAATCTCTGGATGCGCGCATCGAGGTCGAAAACCTGGTGGGAGGCACGTTAAACCGCGCCATCACCAGCACCGGCAAGCAGGGGTAAGGCATGACCAGAATTCTGACTTTCGTCCTCATCGTTCTGGCGCTCGGTTTCGGTTTCTCCTGGCTGGCGGACAGGCCCGGTGTCCTCTCAATCGTCTGGCAGGGCCAGCTGATCGAAATGAGCCTGATGGTCGCCGCCTCCATCGTTGCTGCATTCGTTGCGGCCGTCATGCTGGTCTGGTGGGTCGTCAATGCCATATGGACATCGCCGAACGCGGCACGACGCTATTTTCGCGCCCGCAAGCGCGACCGTGGTTATCAGGCGCTCTCCACCGGCCTCATCGCCGCCGGCGCCGGCAACGCCATTCTGGCCCGCAAGATGACGGCCCGCACGCAGGGGCTTCTCAGTGCTGATCAGGAGCCGCTGATCCACCTGCTTGATGCGCAGGCCGACCTCATCGAAGGCAAATATGACGAGGCGCGGCGCAAATTCGAGGCGATGGCCCGCGATCCTGAAACCCGCGAACTTGGCCTTCGCGGCCTTTACATCGAGGCGCGCCGACAGGGAGCCCATGAAGCAGCCCAGCAATATGCCGAGGACGCAGCCGAAAAAGCCCCTTACCTGCCCTGGGCAGCACAGGCGACGCTAGAAACCCGCTGCCGCAACGGCGAGTGGGATGACGCGATCCGCCTGCTCGACCAGCAAAAAGCAGCAGGCGTCATCCAACGCGGCGAGGCTGAGCGGCTGAAAGCTGTGCTTCTTACCGCAAAGGCCGGTGAAAAACTGGAGAGCGACCCAGTGGGTGCACGCGAAGACGCAAAACAAGCCCTGAAGCTTGCAAAAAGCCTTGTGCCCGCAGCATTGATCGCAGCAAAATCCTATCTGCGCGAAGACAATCTACGCAAGGCCGCAGCGGTTCTGGAACCGGTATGGAAGAACGATCCCCACTCGCAGATTGCCGATCTCTATGTTCGGGCGCGCAGCGGCGATACGGCCATTGATCGCCTTAAACGTGCCGAACGGCTTGAGAGCCTGAAACCCAACAACATCGAATCCCTGTTTGCCGTGGCGCAGGCAGCTCTCGACGCCAAGGAATTTGCCAAGGCGCGTGCCAAAGCGGAAGCCGCCGCCCGGATCGAGCCGCGCGAAAGCATCTTCCTGCTGATGGCCGACATCGAGGAAGCCGAAACCGGCGATCAGGGGCGGGTGCGTTACTGGATGGCGCAGGCTCTGCGCGCACCGCGTGATCCCGTCTGGGTGGCAGATGGTGTCACTTCGGAAAAATGGCTTCCGGTTTCGCCCGTGACAGGCCGTCTCGACGCCTTCGAGTGGAAGGCGCCTTTTGGCCAGCTTGAAGGACCTGTCGAAGACCTGACAATCGAAAATGCGATTGCAGCAGCACCGGCAAGGACCGAACAGGCTCCGACCCCGATCGTTGTTGAAGTGGCACCTCAGCCCATTGTTGTGACGAAACCCGCACCCATCGAGGTCAAGCAGGACGTATCTGCCCCGAAGGAGAAAAAGCCGGCAACAAATGAAGTTCCGGTGGAAGCCAGGCCAGCGGATGCGAAGACAGAACCAGTGCCATTTTTCGGTGGTGCACCGGATGATCCCGGCGTCAAGAAACCCGGCGTGGAAGCCGAACCCAAAACCCGGCTAAAACTCTTCTGACAGGCTATCGATGTTCAACCAGATCCAGTCGTTTATTCAAAACCTCGTTGGCCAGCATGCGGATGAATTCAGCCCCGATGATCTGAGGGTCGCGGTGGCCGCCCTCTGTTTTCAGGTGATGGAAGCGGACGGCACGGTCTCCAAAAGCGAGCGTGATCGCCTTCGTGAGATCCTCCACGACTATTATCATCTCGATGCCGGCAAGCTGGACGCGCTTCTTGCCGCCGGCCAGGAGGCAGGCAAGGAAGCGGTAGACTATTATCGCTTCACCACCGATATCCGCCGCCATCTCGATGAAGAGCAGCGCGTGGAGCTTATTGGCATCCTCTGGGATATTGTTTACGCTGACGGCGAACGAAGCGAGATGGAAGATCATGTGATCTGGCGCGTGGCCGATCTACTCGGTGTTTCCGTGCGCGACAGGGTTCTGCAACGTCAGCAGGCCGCCACCAGGTCCGGACCCGCTGAAGAAAGCGAAAACGAAGACGATGCTGTTTGACCCCTCCAGGCAACAGAGAAAACAACCTTCGCTGCTCGTCATCCTGCATCAGGAACGTTCCACGCCCGGCCGCGTCGGCCAGATGCTGGTGGAAAAAGGCTATCGGCTGGATATAAGGCGCCCCGCGCTTGGAGACGATCTGCCGCAAACGCTGGAGAAACATGCGGGCGCCATTATCTTCGGCGGCCCGATGAGCGCCAACGACCCGCATGACTATATCAAAGCCGAAATTGACTGGCTGAAAGTGCCGCTGAAGGAAAACAAACCCTTTCTCGGTATCTGCCTCGGCGCACAAATGCTGTCCAAACATCTGGGTGGTAAGGTAGAGGCCGACCGTGAAGGCAAGGTGGAAATCGGCTGGTATCCGCTTCATGCGACCGAACACGGGCGATTGCTGATGCCGCATTGGCCGAAGATGGTTTATCATTTCCACCGCGAAGGGTTCGATTTGCCGCGGGGAGCGGAGCTTCTGGCATCGGGCGAAACCTATCCCAACCAGGCTTACCGATACGGAAAAAACGCCTGGGGCCTTCAGTTTCACGCAGAACTGACCCGCGCGATGATGCACAGCTGGGTGGTGCGTGGCGCACAGCGTTTCGGCATGCCCAATGCACAGGTCGGCAGCCAGCATCTGGAGGGGCGCATGTTGTTCGACACACCGCTCCGGTCCTGGCTTGGCAATTTCCTTGATCTGGTTTTCGAAGGCAAACCGCAACGCTGAGGCGCGTCAGCTTCAGCGTGGTGCGTCGAGATTATCGATCCTGCGCAGCTTCGAAAAGCCGAGTGCCCAGATGACCGCAACCGCAAGCGTGCCCGCCCCGCCGATGACGACGGCTGGCACGGCCCCGACGACATGGGCCATGGTGCCGGCGCGGAACTCACCCAGCTCGTTGGACGCCCCGACAAACACCATGTTCACCGCATTCACGCGCCCGCGCACCTCATCCGGCGTCCAGAGCGCAATCAACGTTTCCCGCACATAAACCGACACCATGTCCGATGCGCCCATGACCACCAATGCGGCAATGGACACCCATGCGGTTTGAGAAAGTCCGAACACCACGGTGGAAATGCCGAAAAACCCGACACCGACGAACATCAGCAGGCCGGCATGGTGGCGGATGGGCCTGAACGCCAGAATGACCGCGACGGTTATGGCGCCGATACCGGGTGCCGCGCGCAGAAGCCCAAGCCCCCAAGGCCCGAGTGTCAGCACTTCCTTGGCGAAAATCGGCATCAGGGCGACAGCGCCGCCGAGCAACACGGCAAAAAGATCGAGCGAGATGGCGCCGAGAACCACTTTTTCCTGCGAGATGAATTTGAACCCGGCCAGCATGGTCTCGAGGCTGATCGCTTTCGCCGGACCCCGTTGCTCCGGTTTGCGGATCGTCACCGCCAGCACAGCGGACACGATGAACAGCACGAGCGCCACGCTATAGGCCACGGAAGCGCCGAGACCATAAAGCAGGCCACCGGCGACAGGGCCAAGAATGGACGCCATCTGCCATGAAGAGGAGTTCCAGGCGATGGCGTTCGGCAAATCCTCGACAGGCACAAGATTGGGAGCCAGCGATTGCACCGCCGGCCCCATGAAAGCCCGCTCTATGCCGAACACGACGAGAATGGCAAAGACCGGCCAGGGAGAAAAGCTGTGTGCCAGCGTCAGGCCAAGCAGAGCCGCCGCGCAACCGGCCGCGATCAGAAGGCATACGGCCATAATGCGCCTGCGATTGTGCCTGTCCGCCACCGTTCCAGTGACAAGGATCAAAAGCAGCGATGGCAAAAACTGGAAAAGACCGATCAAGCCGAGATAAAAGGCATTGCCGGTAACCTCATACATCTGCCAGCCCACGGAAACGCTGACGATCTGGATTGCGAAGGCCGAAAAAAACCGGGCGCTGAAAAAACGGCGATAGGAACTATGCCGGAATGCACCGAAGCGGTTTTCGGCAGAAGGCAGGGACATCGGCTGGGTGCTCTCGAGACAATATGAGAAGTCTGCAATAGAGCGATACGACAAGAATCGCCAGCCCTATAGGCGCAACACTTGCCGGTTCACGAGCGAATGTCTAAATGTCTTGCAATCAAGATACGGAGATATTGATGCTTGCCCTGTTTCAGACCATCGATCTGGCTTTGAACCTCTATACGTGGGTGCTGATCGCCAGCGCCATTTTTTCCTGGCTTTACGCCTTCAACGTCATCAACTCCCGCAACCAATTCGTGAATGCCATCGGCAGCTTTCTGGTCAACGTCACCGAGCCGGTTCTGCGCCCAATCCGTAGCATTCTGCCTAATCTCGGCGGCATCGATATTTCGCCGATCATCCTGCTGCTGATCATCTTCTTCATCCGCTCCTTCATGTGGAATACGCTCTATCCCATGGTCGCTTGAGCGACCTCTGGCAAAAACACGGCGATCACATACGCCTGTCCGTTCGCCTCACCCCGAACGGGGGACGCGATGCCATTGACGGCGTGGAGCAGGATGCTGACGGAAATGCCCATCTGAAGGCCCGCGTCAGTGCAGTGCCTGAGGGCGGCAAGGCGAACAAGGCCCTGGTTATTTTGCTGGCGAAAAAATTCGGCCTGCCCAAATCGTCCATCACCTTCATTTCAGGTGAAACAGCGCGTAAAAAAATCCTCCGGATCGATACCGACCCGGAGGATTTCGAAACGCTTTTTAGAAAGCTGGAAGTCTAAGGCAACGGGCTGAAATCAGCCCTGCGTCTTGTAGCGCTCGATGGCTTCGACGATCAGCTTCTTGGCAACGTCGACATCCTGCCAACCGCCCATCTTCACCCACTTGCCGGGCTCCAGATCCTTGTAGTGCTCGAAGAAGTGCTCGATCTGCTTCAGCGTGATTTCCGGCAGGTCGGTGTAGTTGTGGACCTTGTCGTAACGGCGCGTCAGCTTCGGAACCGGAACGGCGAGGATCTTCTCGTCCTTGCCGCCGTCGTCTTCCATGATCATGACGCCGATGGGGCGCACATTGATCACGCAGCCAGGAACCAGCGGGCGGGTATTGCAGATAAGAACGTCGATCGGGTCGCCATCGTCGGAAAGCGTGTGCGGCACGAAGCCATAGTTACCCGGATAGGTCATCGGCGTGTAGAGGAAGCGATCGACGATCAGCGCACCGGCGTCCTTGTCCATCTCGTACTTGATCGGCTGGCCGCCAACCGGCACCTCGACAATAACATTCACGTCTTCCGGCGGATTCTTGCCAATGGAAATTGCATCGATACGCATTCGCTTCCCTCATTCGACGGGGTTGGATTTGGTTTTCGATACTGGGAAAGTCGCCGTATTGCAACATGGCTTTAGGCGGATAAGGCAGAATGCCGAATTTGAGGGCATCGGGATTGTGAATGGCCGACCGGAAAAAATGAAACCGGCGTGAAATCACCCGGCTGCGTACTTAGTTCCAGACGAAACCGATCTTGCGCAGCGACCTGCCGCCGAAATCTTCCATGCCCTCGGCGATGTCCCGGCCGCCATGCGAACGGAAAAACCGATTGGCGACCTCGCTATCTTCGAGGCACCAGACCACAACACCGTTGCAGCCGAGCGAGGTCAGCAGCCGGCGAGCTTCCGTGAACAGCAGCGAGCCAAGCCCGATGCCCTGATATTCCGGCCGCAGATAAAGCTCGTAGATCTCGCCGTCATGCGGCAGCCCACGCGCACGGCTTAAGCCCAGCGTGGCATATCCGGCAACCACGCCCTTCACTTCCACCACCAGCATGGTTGCGGAACCCCGGGTCGCCTTCTTCCACCAGATTTCGCCGCGGCGCTCCAGCATCTGCGTCAGCGGTCGGTGCGGGATCAGCCCGGCATAGGCCTGTTGCCATGACAGACGGTGCGCTTCGGCTATTGCGCGCGCATCTTGCGGTTCGGCTCGGCGAACATCTATGGATAACGTTTTCATAACGCGATTCTGGCCCCGACCATGAAAACTTGCCAGCCATAAAGGTTAACGACAGCAAGCTTACCCACAGCCTATTCATGTGGACGACCGAGAAAAATTAACGCATCCTTAACCTTTGACACAAGGGTCTTTCGACTCATGCACAAATAAAACATGCGCATAAAAAAACCCGGCTCGCGGCCGGGTTTTTTCAAATTCTTTACGGGAAGCCGCAATCAAACTGCGAGCTTCGCCTTTTCGAAACGCTTGCGATCGTTGGCGTCGAGGAACATCTTGCGCAGACGGATGGACTTCGGCGTCACTTCCATCAGCTCGTCGTCCTGGATCCAGGAAAGCGCGCGGTCGAGCGTCATGCGGATCGGCGGCGTCAGCTTTACGGCTTCATCCTTGCCGGCGGCGCGGATGTTGGTCAGCTGCTTGCCCTTCAGCACGTTCACTTCGAGATCGTTATCGCGCGAGTGAATGCCGATAATCATGCCGGCATAAACCTTCTCACCCGGCTCGATGATCATCGGGCCACGATCTTCCAAGTTGAACATGGCGTAGGCGACAGCTTCGCCCGAACCGTTCGACAAAAGAACGCCGTTAACGCGACCAGCAATCGCACCCTTGTACGGCTGATAGTCGTGGAACAGACGGTTCATGATCGCCGTGCCGCGCGTGTCGGTCAAAAGTTCCGACTGGTAGCCGATCAGGCCGCGGGTCGGAGCGTAGAACTTCAGACGAACGCGATTACCGCCGGATGGACGGAGCTCAGCCATTTCAGCCTTGCGCTCGGACATCTTCTGAACGACGACGCCGGAATGCTCTTCATCGACGTCGATCACGACTTCTTCGATCGGCTCCATCATGGCGCCGTTCTCATCCTTGTGCATGACAACGCGCGGACGCGAAACTGCAAGCTCGAAGCCTTCGCGACGCATCGTTTCGATGAGAACTGCCAGCTGCAATTCGCCACGCCCGGAAACGAAGAACGAGTCCTTGCCTTCAGCCTCTTCAATCTTCAGCGCGACGTTGCCTTCGGCTTCCTTGAACAGGCGGTCGCGGATGACGCGGCTCGTGACCTTGTCGCCTTCGGTGCCGGCAAGCGGGCTGTCGTTGACGATGAAGGACATGGTAACGGTCGGCGGATCGATCGGCTGTGCGGTCATCGCCTCGGTGACGGAAGGGTCACAGAAGGTATCGGCAACAGTGCCCTTGGAAAGACCAGCGATGGCGACGATGTCACCCGCATGGGCTTCATCGATGGACGTGCGCTCAATGCCGCGGAATGCGAGGATCTTGGAAATACGACCGGTTTCGATCGTCTTGCCGTCCTGGCCAAGTACCTTCACGGCCTGGTTCGGCTTGATCGAACCGGAAGCGATACGGCCGGTGATGATACGGCCGAGGAAGGGGTTGGCTTCGAGGATGGTACCGATCAGACGGAACGGACCTTCTTCAACCGTAGGCTCCGGAACATGCTCGAGAACCAGATCGAGCAACGGTGCAAGACCCTGATCCTTCGGACCTTCTGGGTTGACGTTCATCCAGCCGTCACGGCCGGAACCGTAAAGGATCGGGAAGTCGAGCTGCTCGTCGGTAGCATCGAGATTTGCGAAAAGGTCGAAAACTTCGTTGATGACTTCTTCATGGCGGCCATCCGGACGGTCGATCTTGTTGATCGCGACGATCGGACGAAGACCAACCTTCAGCGCCTTGCTGACGACGAATTTCGTCTGCGGCATCGGGCCTTCGGAACTATCGACCAGAACGATCGCGCCATCCACCATCGACAGGATACGCTCAACTTCGCCGCCGAAATCGGCGTGGCCGGGGGTGTCGACGATGTTGATGCGAACACCCTTCCACTCCACCGAAGTCGCCTTGGCAAGAATGGTGATGCCGCGTTCCTTTTCGAGATCGTTGCTATCCATCACGCGTTCCGCAACGCGCTGGTTGTCGCGGAACGAGCCGGACTGCTTCAGAAGCTCGTCAACGAGCGTCGTTTTTCCATGGTCAACGTGCGCGATAATCGCGATGTTGCGAATTGCCATTGTTCAAAATCTCTGAGGTTGGGCGCTACCGTCGTGAGATGCGCCAATTTAGTTTGGCGCGCTCATAACCTTTTTTTTGCAAATGCGAAAGGGGGGCATTGTCATATGCCCCCTGCGCTCAGGTTCTAGCTCAAGAATATGACAGTCTTTTATACGAGACCGCGCTTCAAAAGCATGGCATCGGGACTTGGCATCTTGCCACGAAAAGCGAGATAGGCCTCCTCCGGATCGATCGAGCCACCGACTGAATAGATATTCTCTTTCAGCTTGCGCGCCATTTCACCATCGAAGGCATTGCCGGTTTCCTCGAAGGCAGAAAACGCGTCGGCGTCCAGCACCTCCGACCACATGTAGGAATAATAACCGGCCGAATAACCATCACCGGAAAACACATGCTGGAAATGTGGCGTCGCATGCCGCATGACAATGGACTTGGGCATGTTCAGGGCGGAAAGCACCTCACCTTGCACGACCATGGGATCGCCGACGCTGTCACGGGTATGGAACGCCATATCGACGATAGCCGAAGAAGTGAATTCCACCGTGCTGAAACCGGCATTGAAGGTCTGTGCTGCCAGAACCTTGTCCAGCAGCGCCTTTGGCATCGGTGCCCCGGTTTCATAATGCAGGGCATATTTCTCCAGAATTTCCGGCACGGTCAGCCAGTGTTCGTAAAGCTGCGACGGCAACTCAACGAAATCGCGCGACACACCCGTTCCGGAAACGGAAGGATAAGTGACATCAGATAACATGCCGTGCAGGGCGTGGCCGAATTCGTGAAACAGCGTGCGCGCATCATCGAGCGAAAGCAGCGCAGGCTTCCCCTCTGCCGGTTTTGCAAAATTGCAGACATTGTAGATGATCGGTATTTCACCGACAGTGCCGTTCTTCAAAGGCAGCTTGTGCTGCGACTGGAACGAACTCATCCACGCGCCGGAACGCTTGGACGGGCGGGCGAAATAATCGCCGAGGAACATGGCCTTCAGGTCGCCCTTGTCGTCGCGGATTTCAAAAACCCGCACATCGGGATGATAGGCGGCGACACCCTTGATCTCGACGGCACGAATTGCAAAGAGCCGGTTGGCCACATCGAAACACGCATCGATGATCTTTTCCAATTGCAGATACGGCTTCAATTCAGTCTCGGAGAAGCTGAATTTCTGTGCCCGCAGCTTTTCGGCGTAATGGCGCCAGTCCCAGGGCATCACCTCGTGGTTCTTGCCCTCCGCGGCGATGATGGCGGCAAGTTCAGCCTCCTCCTCACCCGCGCGCAGCACGGCCTTTTCCCAGACCTGGCCCAGAAGACCGTTCACGGCATCCGGCGTTTTTGCCATCGTGTCGTCCAGCTTGTAGGCAGCAAAATTCTTGTAGCCGAGAAGCTGTGCCTTTTCCTCACGCAGTTCCAGCGTACGGCGGACGGTTGCGCGGTTGTCGGTATCGCCACCATTTTCGCCGCGAGCCACCCAGGCCTTGAAGGCTTGCTCGCGCAAGTCGCGGCGTTCGGAGAAGGTCAGGAATGGCTCGATGATGGAGCGGGAAAGGGTAACGGCAAATTTGCCTTCTTCGCCATGTTCGCGCGCGGCGCCTGCCATGGCATCACGCAGAAAACCGGGAATGCCGGAAAGCTCGTCGTCGGTAGAAAGCAGAAGTTTCCAGCTCTTTTCATCCGCCAGAACATTCTGCCCGAATTTGGCACCGAGACCGGCAAGCTCTTCATTGATGGCCGCCAGACGCTCCTGACGGTCCTTCTGCAACTTTGCGCCGGAGCGCACGAAACCCTTCCAGTGCCGTTCGAGAACGCGTTTTTCCTCGCCGGTCAGGGAAAGCGAATCGCGCGTTTCCCATAGCGTGTCGATGCGTCTGAACAGCGCCTCGTTCATGCCGATCTTGGAATAGTGCCGTGACATTTTCGGCGCGATTTCCCGCTCCAGTGCCTGAATGACGCTGTTGGTGTGGGCACCCGCCTTGTTCCAGAACAGCGCCGAAATGCGCGAGAGTTCGTCGCCTGCGATTTCAAGCGCGGTCACGGTGTTTTCGAAGGTCGGCGCCTGCGGATTGCCGGCAATCGCATCGATTTCCTGTTCATGGGACAAAAGGGCGGCTTCAAAGGCCGGAGCAAAATCCTCATCCTTGACCGCATCGAATTTCGGCAGACCGTTCTGACCGTTCCAGGTAACGAGTGCGGGATAGGGCGCGGTCGTGGATGGCATTTCATCTTCCTTGTACAATTCCGGTTTACGCCCATATGGGCATGCCTCCACCGCCAATTCAATATGCCGGAATTTGGTGTGGAAGACATGATCGTCAACACCGCCAAGTATTGACCGGCATGGCGACGGCATGTTTTGATTTCTCGCAATAATATCCCATGATGGAGATATGTATTATGGAGATTTATTCTTTAAGGTCTGCCAATAGTTTCCTTTTCAGGGACAATCCCAAAAACAGCAGACCCGTGGGAAGCCCCGATTTCGGCAAGGCAGCCCCATCCGACGCGGCCACCGGCTTTGAAGAAACGATAGACCGCATCGATTTCACCCGTGTTAGCCCCCGGCAATTGCGGGAAATCGCGCAGGAATATTACTTTACCGGAAAAATCAGCCACGATACCTGGCTTGAGCTTTCGTCCGAACTTCCGGCACAGACGCTGAATGCCAATGGCGAGGTGATTGACATTGCCGACGTGACCGACGACACGGATTTCGACTTTGTGACGTATTTTTCTGACCGGATCGAGATTGCCCGTTCCATTGGCACGACGGATGAAGTGGAAAAAATGCAGGGTGTATTGTCTTTTTTTGCTTCGACGTGACGATGACAGGCAATGTTGTTGGACGTCCCGCAATCAAACTGACGAATACTTTAGGCAATTTTCGATAATATGATTTATGCGCCATTGCTTATCGCCCGAAACTTAGTAAGGCTGACTTACCAAAAGGCGAAGCATGGGCACACGCGAAAAAGATTCATTGGCATTTTTGCTGAACAGCGGCGCACGCCTGCTGAACAGTGCATTTGAGCGCCGTATCTCGGAAGCCGGACTGGGCCTTACCCCCGGCGAAGCAAGAGCATTGCTGACAGTTGCGGTTATCGATGGCAGCAAGCAGGCTGACATCGCCGCCCGTCTCGGCATCGAACCCATGACGATCTGCGCCTATCTCGACAAGTTGCAGTCACTCAATCTGATAGAACGCCAGCAGGACCCGCAGGACAGGCGTTCCAAACGTATCGTCCTGACGAAAACCTCCGCCGACATGCTGGAAGCTGTCGGTCATGAAATCGACCAGCTCGTTCTTCAGGCCACACAGGGACTGAACGAAGAGGAAGTCGCGCTTTTCCGTAGCTTCCTGCAGACGCTTCGCAACAATCTGCAACCGGAACAGCAGGGCCAGAACGGCTGATCGCAATGTCGAAAACGATCATGTCCAGAAAGCGCACGGCTTTGCTCGGAGCATTGCTGACAGCGCTGGCGCCCATTTCCATGTCGATTTACACGCCGGCCATGCCGGAACTGACACGGGTTTTCGCAACCACCGAGTCCGCCATAAAACTCAGCCTGTCGCTCTATTTTGCCGGTTTTGCCTTAGCCCAATTGCTTGCCGGGCCGGCATCCGATGCCTTCGGGCGGCGCAAGGCGAGCCTCGTCTTCCTGTCGATCTTTCTGGGCGGTGGTGTGCTCGCCCTCTTGGCCCCAACCATCGAAGTGCTGCTGTTCGCGCGCCTCGTTCAGGGCATCGGCGCTTCCGTTGGCATGACTGTTGCGCGCGCCGTGGTGCGCGATCAGTTCACCGGCCCGGAAGCCTCCAGCATCATGAACCTCATCGGCATCATGCTGGCGATCGGCCCTGCGATGGGGCCGACGATAGGTGGTCTGTCACTTGCGGCTTTTGGCTGGCAATCGGTGTTTTTCCTCATGGCCGGTCTCGGAGCTATCGCCATCCTTTCGGTGGTGCTTTTTCTGCGTGAAACGACGTTGCCTGACAAAACCAGGATCCGACCCCGACACCTTCTGTCGGCCTATGCCACATTGCTGAAGCAGCCGCGTTTTCTTCTGGCCGCCCTCGTGCTCGGCGGCTCCATCGGCGCGCTTTATGCGCAAGCCACCATGCT
Organism: Rhizobium sp. SJZ105; assembly: GCF_007828365.1. NCBI lineage: Bacteria > Pseudomonadati > Pseudomonadota > Alphaproteobacteria > Hyphomicrobiales > Rhizobiaceae > Rhizobium > Rhizobium sp. SJZ105. The sequence continues at coordinate 247,522 of NZ_VIUP01000004.1, read as the reverse complement.
GACCTTCATCCTCATCAACGAAGTCGGCATGTCCCCCACGGCCTTCGGTGTCGGCATGCTGATGCAAACAGGCGCCTATTTCTTCGGGTCGATTGCGTTGCGTTACATCGCGCCGAGACTGGGCGACCGGCGTTCCGTCGTGCTTGGCCTTTGTTTTTCCGGCACGGGCGGTCTTCTCATCATGCTGTCGGTTTTCCTCGTGCCGCCATCCTTCCTCTCCATCATGGGGCCCGTCGCAGTGGCGACCGTCGGGATCGCGCTGTTGACGCCTTCGATGGTCACGGCGGCCCTCGCCCCCTTCCCGCATATCGCCGGCTCGGCATCAGCCATGATGGGTTTCATCCAGATGGGATCTGGTTTTGCGGGTGGGGCAATGGCCTCGCTCATCGGTTCCCCGCTGACCAGCTTCGGCATCATCATTCCGGTTATGGAATTCGTGGCCGTTGCCAGCTACATCGGCTTTCGCGCCGTTTCCAGAAGAGAGACATGAAAAACCCGCAGGCGTTGCCACCTGCGGGTTTTTCCAATTCATACTTAAGCAGAATTACTTGCCGAGATTACGCTTCGCCAGGGTGCGCAGGCGCAGGGCATTGAGCTTGATGAAGCCAGCTGCGTCCTTCTGGTCATAAGCACCGTGGTCGTCCTCGAACGTCACCAGCGCGTCGGAATAGAGCGACTTCGCGCTCTCGCGGCCGGTCACCATGACATTGCCCTTGTAGAGCTTCAGCGTCACTTCACCTTCCACATGCTCCTGGCTCTTGTCGATCAGGGCCTGCAGCATCTCGCGCTCGGGCGAGAACCAGAAGCCGTAATAGATGAGTTCGGCGTAACGCGGCATCAGATCGTCCTTCAGATGCGCGGCACCCCGGTCGAGCGTGATGGATTCGATCGCGCGATGCGCAGCCAGCAGGATGGTGCCACCGGGCGTTTCGTAGACGCCACGCGACTTCATGCCGACGAAGCGGTTCTCGACCAGATCGAGACGGCCGATGCCGTTTTCGCGACCATAATTGTTGAGCGTCGCCAGAAGCGTGGCAGGCGACATTTCCACACCGTTGATGGAGCAGGCATCACCCTTGCGGAAACCGACCTTGATAACGGTTGCCTTGTCAGGCGCCGCTTCCGGGGAAATGGTGCGCATGTGCACATATTCTGGGGCTTCCTTAGCCGGGTCTTCCAGAACCTTGCCCTCGGACGAGGAGTGCAGCAGGTTGGCGTCGACGGAGAACGGAGCTTCGCCCTTCTTGTCCTTGGCCACGGGAATCTGGTTCTTTTCGGCAAATTCCAGAAGGTCGGTCCGGCTCTTGAAAGTCCAATCGCGCCATGGGGCGATGATCTTGATATCCGGGTTCAGCGCATAGGCCGAAAGCTCGAAACGGACCTGGTCGTTGCCCTTGCCGGTGGCGCCATGCGCAATGGCATCGGCACCGGTCTTCTTGGCGATCTCGATCAGGTGCTTGGAAATCAGCGGGCGGGCGATGGAGGTACCGAGCAGATAGACACCTTCATAAACGGCGTTGGCACGGAACATCGGAAAAACGAAATCACGCACGAACTCTTCGCGGACGTCCTCGACGAAGATTTCCTTGATGCCCAGCAACTCGGCCTTCTTGCGCGCCGGCTCAAGCTCTTCGCCCTGGCCGAGATCGGCGGTAAAGGTCACGACCTCAGCGCCGAGTTCCGTCTGAAGCCACTTCAGGATGATCGAGGTGTCGAGGCCGCCGGAATAGGCGAGAACGACTTTCTTAACGTCTTTCGGGAGTGCCATTATGATGTCCATCTGCATGATGACGGCATCGGGGTACCGCCATTTCCTTGGGATTTCGGCACTTTTACAGTGCAACCCGAAAACTGTGAAGCGATTTTCGGAAAAGATGCCCGACAAAACAACGAATAGGACGAAAGGGCAATAGGCATTTGCGAAAGGTCAGATCCCCGCAACAGCGCGTCATGACTGGAACGAACGAATTGTCACATGCATTATGCGATTTCGCGCTTTAACATGAAGCGGCGCGATCAACTTGAAGACCGTGAATGAAGCCACTCAGGGTTCAGGCAACGTTGCAAACGGCTGGAAACAGCACAAAACGACGCGAAAGGAAAACCTATGACGACCATCCACCCCGCATTCAAGGAAGATAATGTCGCCGTCATCACCGGCGCGGCCTCCGGTATCGGACTTGCCGCGGCCCGGAAATTTGCCGGTTTCGGCATGAGCGTCGTCCTCGTCGATCTCGACGGTGACAGGCTTGCCGCAGCGCATGCTGATATTCTGACCATCGCAAAGGACGGCGAAGCACAGATCGTCGCAATACCGACCGACGTGTCGAAACTCGATGAGCTTGAGGCGCTGGAACGCGCTGTCATCCAGCGTTTCGGGCGGGTTCATGTGTTGATGAACAATGCCGGCATCCAGCCGGGCAGCGCCATCTTCGGCGCTCAGGCCAACTGGGAAAAAGTCATCAACGTCAACCTGATGGGTGTCGTGAACGGCAGCCGGGTGTTTGGGCAGGGCATGGTCGCCCATGGCGAGGCCGCGCTCATCATCAATACCGGTTCGAAACAGGGCATCACCACCCCGCCGGGCGATCCGGCCTATAATGTCTCGAAGGCCGGCGTCAAAGCCTTCACGGAAGCGCTACAGCACGAGCTGCGCAATATTCCGAACAGCGCGGTTTCCGCCCATCTCCTGATCCCCGGTTTCGTCTTTACCGGCCTCACGGCAAATGGCAGGACGGAAAAACCAGCAGGAGCCTGGACCGGCGAGCAAACCGTTGATTTCATGATCGAGAGCATCGCCAGGGGCGATTTCTACATTCTCTGCCCGGATGGCGAAGTGGATCGCCCGACGGACGAGAAACGCATTCTGTGGGCAGCTCAAGACATCGTCCAAAATCGTCCGCCACTGTCGCGCTGGCACACCGAATATTCCGCCGCCTTCACCAGCTTCCTCAAAAACTGATCGCCCGACGCCGCCGCACTTTGAAAGTTGCGGCGGCTATCCACTTTTGATCATCCCCGGTTTTCGTATCAATGTCCCGGCGCGCAAAAACATTGGCAGAAACGCGAATTCGCGTTAAGCAACGGCAGTCTCCAGCTTTACGGGTGCCGCGATGGATTTCGTTCCGAGCCTGCCAACACTTGCCGCCTTCACCGTCGCCATCCTGCTGCTGGCGGTAACGCCCGGTCCTGACATGACGCTATGGATCAGCCGGTCAATACGCGAGGGCCGGGCAGCGGGTTTCATGACCCTTGTGGGCACCAATCTCGGTATTACCGTGCATACGATGCTGGTTGCCTTCGGCGTCGCGGCCCTCATCGTCGCATCGCCGACAGCCTTCCTCATCCTGAAGACCGGCGGGGCCGCCTATCTTGTCTGGCTCGCCATTCAGGCGATCCGCAAGGGCTCGGATTTCGTGATGGTCAAGACCACGGGCGAAAAACAGCAATCTTCACTGAAATCCGCCTTGCTGAACGGTATTTGGGTCAATCTGCTCAATCCAAAGGTCATCATCTTTTTCATGACCTTCCTGCCGCAATTCGTCAGCGCATCCGATCCGTATGTCACCGGCAAGCTTATTTTCCTTGGGCTCTGGTCAATCATCGTGGCGCTGCCGATCGGCATCGGCATCGTCGTTGCCGCCGATGTGCTGTCGGCCTGGCTCCAGCGCAACAAGAAGGTTCTGCGCGGGCTGGATTATACGATCGCCGGTGTATTTTCGCTTTTCGCCGTCAAGATTTTCCTCACCCAGACGCGATGACGCACAAATAGAAAAGGCGCCCGCAGGCGCCTTTCGGATAACTCATCAGCCAATCAATAGCTCATCGTCATCAAGCGTCTGGCCTCGTATCTTGCGGAACATGTCGATAAGATCTTCGACCTGAAGACCCTTGCGGCTTTCGCCGGACACATCGAGCACGATTTCACCGGCGTGCAGCATGATCGTGCGGTCGCCATAGTCCAGCGCCTGACGCATGGAATGGGTAACCATCAGCGTCGTCAGCTTGCGCTCGGAAACCACCTTGCGGGTCAGCTCCATCACGAACTCCGCCATGCCGGGATCGAGTGCTGCCGTATGTTCGTCAAGCAGCAACACGTCCGAACCGGAAAGCGTTGCCATGACAAGCGAGACCGCCTGCCTTTGCCCGCCGGACAACAGATCCATGCGGTCCTTCAAACGATTTTCCAGACCGAGATTGAGCGAAGCGATACGCTCCCGGAAGAAATCCCGCCTGCCGCGCCCAAGCGCCGGCAACAAGCCGCGACGCTCTCCGCGAGACGCCGCAAGCGCAAGGTTCTCCTCAATTGTGAGCGCGCCACAGCTGCCAGCCAATGGGTCCTGAAACACGCGCGCCACCCGCCCAGCCCGGCTGGCGGTCGTTTTGCGTGTGACATCGGCGCCACCAACCATCACCTTTCCGGCCGTCGGCAGGACATCGCCCGCGAGAACGCCGAGAAGCGTGGATTTGCCGGCACCGTTGGAGCCGATCACGGTAACGAAGGAACCATCCTCGATGGTAAGATCGATCTTGGCCAGCGCCTGCTTTTGCAGCGGTGTGCCACGCCCGAAGATGACCTGAATGTCGGAAAGGGAAATCACGATGTTGCTCCCCCGCGGCGCAGTCGAGGCAGGATCAATGCAATGGCTACCAGTACCGCCGTAACGAAATTGAGATCGGAGGCCTTGAGACCCAGCACATCGCTCGACAAAGCGAGCTGGATGGCAAGGCGGTAGGCGATGGAGCCGAAAACACAGCCGATGAGCGCAATCAGAATGCCCCGCGAGCCGAACAGCGTTTCGCCGATGATGACGGCCGCAAGCCCGACGACGATGGTGCCGACACCGGCAGTCACATCGGCAAAGCCATTGGTCTGCGCAAAAAGCGCGCCGCCGAGCGCGACCAGTGCATTCGAAAGCGCCATGCCAAGATAGATCTGGTTGCCGGTCTTCACCCCTTGGGCGCGCGCCATCCGCGCATTCGCGCCCGTCGCCCGCATGGCAAGGCCCGCGTCGCTCTCAAGGAAACGCCAGACGAGAATGACAGCGAGCAATACCAGAACGCCGATAAAGAGTGGCCGCACGAGATATTCGGAAAGACCGAGACCGTAGAACGGCGAGATCATCGTATCCTGATTGAGCAGCGCCACATTCGGTTTTCCCATCACCCGAAGGTTCACCGAAAACAGCGCGATCATCGTCAGGATTGACGCAAGCAGGTTGAGTATCTTGAACCGAACGTTGAGCGTGGCCGTAACGATGCCAGCACCGGCGCCGGCAACCATCGCAATCGCCGTCGCGACCCACGCATTGAGGCCGGCGATGATCATCACGGCCGCAACGGCTGCGCCGAGCGGAAAGGAACCGTCAACGGTCAGATCAGGAAAATCAAGTACCCGGAAAGCGAGATAGACGCCGATCGCCACGAAGGCGAAGACCAGTCCCAGTTCCACGGCACCCCAGAAAGCGATTTGGCTCACGGTAATGTCCTTGTTATTGCCGCCGCGTCGGCGGATACGGGCACCGTTGCGTGCCGCGCAAAGCGGGCGGCGAGTGACCGCCGCCCGAAGTCCGGTTTAGTCGATGACCTTGGTGGCGCGCTTCGTCACGCTTTCGGGGAAGGTGACGCCAGCTTTTTCAGCAGCCTTCTTGTTGATCACCAGATCGGTGCCGACGGCAACGGTTGCCGGAATGTCGCCGGGCTTCTCACCCTTAAGAATGCGAACAACGACAGCGCCGGTCTGCTTGCCAACGTCGAAATAATTGAAGCCGAGAGCCGCAACCGCACCGCGCGCAACGGAATCCGTATCGGCGGCATAAAGCGGAATTTTCGCCTCACTCGCAACGCCAGCTGCCGCCTCGAAAGCGGAAACGATGGTATTGTCGGTCGGCACGTAGATCACGTCGGCCTTGCCGACCAGTGCGCGCGTCGCGCCCTGCACTTCGGCGGATTTTGTGGCGACAGATTCAACGACCTTCAGGCCGGCCTTTTCGGCCTCAGCCTTCAGCGCTGCAAGCGTCGAGACGGAGTTGGCCTCGGCGGAGTTGTAGATAAAGCCGATGGACTTGGCGTTGGGTGAAATTTCCTTGATCAGCGCCAGATGCTCGGCAACCGGCAGCATGTCGGAAAGTCCGGTCACGTTGCGGCCGGGCTTTTGCATGTCCTTGACGAGCTGTGCGCCAACCGGATCGGAAACAGCCGTGAAGACAACCGGAATGTCGCGCGTCGCCGCAACGACAGCTTGAGCGGACGGTGTGGAGATCGGCACGATGACATTGGGGGCTTCGCCCACGAACTGACGCGCAATCTGCGCTGCGGTGCCTGGATTGCCCTGCGCGGACTCGTAGAGGAACTTGAGGTTCTCGCCTTCCTTGTAACCGGCTTCGGCAAGCGCCGCCTTGACGCCGTCACGTGCGGCGTCAAGCGCCGGATGTTCGACAATGGCGGTGACGGCAACGGTGACGTTTTCAGCCTTGGCCGGCAGAACGAGGGCGCTCGCGGCTGCGAGCGCCAGAATGAATGCACGCATAGGTATCCTCCAGTTGGTTTCTTATTGCCGTCTTATTAGAAACAAGACCGCCCGAAATCAATCAAAGAACCGTAACGAACCAAGCTTTCTGCCGCGATTGGCGTCGATTCAGTCGTCCGCACCGTGGTTGGCAATCATCATCGCCTCGAAAGCCAGCCTTTCGGTTTTGCGCATGCGCTCGGATTCCGATTTCAGCTGGCCGCAGGCAGCGAGAATATCGCGGCCGCGCGGCGTGCGGATCGGCGAAGCGTAACCCGCCTGATTGATGAAATCCGCGAACTTCTCGATCTGCGCCCATTCGGAGCACTGGTAATTCGTGCCTGGCCACGGATTGAAAGGAATGAGATTGATCTTGGCTGGAACGCCCCTCAGAAGCTGCACCAGCATCTTGGCGTCTTCCAGACTGTCGTTCACATCCTTCAGCATCACATATTCGAAGGTAATGCGGCGGGCGTTGGAGACACCCGGATAATTGCGGCAAGCCTCGATCAGCTCCTTCAGCGGGTACTTCTTGTTGATCGGCACCAGCATGTCGCGCAGATCGTCGCGCACCGCATGCAGTGAAATCGCCAGCATGACGCCGATCTCATCGCCCGTGCGGAAGATTTCCGGCACGACGCCCGAGGTGGAAAGGGTCACGCGACGCTTGGAGAGCGACAGGCCGTCACCATCGGTGGCGATCAGAAGTGCGGTCTTCACATGCTCGAAATTGTAGAGCGGTTCGCCCATGCCCATCATCACGATGTTGGAGACCTTGCGGCCTTCGCTCGGCACATAGGCGCCGACCGGCGTCGAACCGTCAGGAAAATCGCCGAGCCGGTCGCGGGCGAGCAGAAGCTGGGAGAGAATTTCCTCGGCCGTCAGGTTCCGCACCAGACGCTGCGTGCCGGTGTGACAGAAGGAACACGTCAGCGAACAGCCCACCTGGCTCGAAATGCAAAGCGTGCCGCGTCCTTCTTCGGGAATATAGACCGTCTCGATCTCGACAGGACGTCCCGCACCGCGCGGCGGAAAACGCATCAGCCATTTGCGGGTGCCGTCGTTGGAAATCTGCTCCTCGACGATTTCCGGGCGGGCAATGGTGAAGGCTGCTTTTAGCTTTTCCCTGAGTTCCTTGGCAACATTGGTCATGTTGTCGAAATCCGAGACGCCGCGCACATACAGCCAGTTCCACAACTGGCTGACACGCATCTTCACCTGCTTCTGCGGCACGCCGATCTCGGCCAGCGCCTCGCCCATTTCCTCCCGCGTCATGCCGATCAGCGACGGCTTGCCGGACATGAGATCGCTATTGGCGATCAGGGGAGTTTTGACTGCCAGACCGGCAGGGGCATGCAATACGGACATCACGCTATCCCATCATCCAATGCATCGCACGACCGGCCTTTAGGAAAGGCGGAAAATCGTCTGCATGTCGAGAAAATCAAAGGCGGAGCACTTTTCGCGCATCCGCCTGTCAATGTTGCCGCGCCTTTAGCATCAAACAAGCAAAAACGCAAATGGCCGGTCGATGACCGGCCAATCACAAAGCTGACGAAGCGTCAGGATTACTTGCAGCTTTCGATCTGCTTGAAAGCAGCCGAAATGCCAGAAAGCGAATAGGAATAGGAAGTCGCAGTGCCGCGGCCGGACACCGCCTTCACCGTCATCGACTTGCCGCCCTTCATAGCGGCAACGAGAGCGGGTTCTTCGGCAGCATTTTCAACCCAGGCAGCCTTGTCCTTGGTGAACATCACGAAGTTCTTGTTGTCGATCGTGACATTGACCTTGGAGCCCTGCTTCAGCGGATAACCCACCATGGCCTGCGGCTCGTAGGAAATATTCTGGCCCGGACGCTGCGACACGATGAAGAAGATATCGCCGTGATCGACGCTCGCCGGTTCCTTGGAAGTGGGGATGGAAAGAACGTAGCAGACGGTGCTGTTGCCCGATTTGTACGAATAGGCGCCCCATGCATTGAACTGCTGGATGCGCGTGGGCGACTGTGCAGATGCTACGCCGACGCTGGTCAGCAAAATGGCCACTGCGGTTGCTACACTTCTTACAAACATAGAATTTCCTGCCGGGTTATTGTCTTCCATTGGCCCGAAGCAGCGGCGGGCTCCATGTTTATGGATCGGCCACGTTCAGGTGCGGATCGTCTTTTCTCATTGTGGTCAGGAAGCGGTTACCAAACCGTCAACAACACGTATAAAATGCCGAAAACGTCTTGAAGTGTTACAGATCGGCTACGCCCGCACCCTGAGAAGAAAGGCGTGGCACGCCCTCCCCGTCATGTCTATGACACACAAATTCAGGCAACAATTTGTCACCTGCCCGGCTCCGAGGAGCCTCGTCATCACAGACGTGTTATTCGGCCTCCTGCTGCCGTTTCAGCATGGCATCCGCTGCATCGTAGTGCTCCATCTTGATGTGGGCGCGGATCATCGCAAGCGCGGCCGTAATGACCGCGATGTCGTCGGTAAAACCAACGACCGCCAGCATGTCCGGTATGGCATCAAACGGCATGATGAAATAGGCAAGCGCGGCCAGAATAATGCCCTTGGCACGCAGCGGAGTATCCCGGTCGATCGCGCAGTAATAGGCTGCTGCCGCATCGCGCGCGAAGGGCACCTTGGTCATCACACGCTTCAGCTTCGGCCAGAATTTGGCGCGCACGACGCGTTCGCGTTCGCCATCGCTGCCCGTTTCCCCGGGCAAAAGAATTTCACCGATTTTCACATCATCCATGATCGACGGTCCTCCGGTCACGGTTATTATATGGGAGTTAAAGCCCGCCGTTCAATTCCCACGGCCCGTTGCCGCCTTCTGCATGGCCTCCGCGAGCAGGAAATCCCGCTCGGTAACGCCTTGCGAATCGTGTGTGGTGAGGCAGACCCTGACGCGCGAATAGACGTTGGACCATTCTGGATGATGATTGAGCTTTTCTGCCACGAGTGCGGACTCCGCCATGAAACCAAAAGCCTCCGCAAAACTCGCAAACTTGAACGACCGGACGATTGCCGCCCCGTCCTCGCGCAAGGACCAGCCTTCGAGTTTTAAAAGCGCCTGCCGGATGGCTTCCGGCTCAAGTCTGGGATATTTCATGCATCTTGCCTCCGCTTGACATGCGATCCGCTGTTTCGGACAAACATTAACGCCTCAACGACCGGATCGACGCATATTCAATGAAACATACAGCCGTTCTTTTTGTCTGCATGGGCAATATCTGCCGCTCACCGCTTGCCGAAGGCATTTTGACAAACCTTGCCGAAACCGGAGGCCTGTCTCGCCAACTCACTGTCGATTCCGCCGGCACCGGCGGTTGGCACACCGGTACCGCCCCGGATCGCAGATCCATCGCAATCGCCCGCAAGCACGGCATCGATATTTCCCTGCAGCGTGCACGGCAGGTCAGCCAGGCCGATTTCGAGACCTTCGATCTCATCCTTGCCATGGACGGAGGAAATCTCGCGAAACTGCTCCGAAAGGCGCCCGAAAACCGGAAGCACAAAATCCACCTGTTCCTGGACTACGCTTCGAGACGCCACGAAAACGTCCCCGATCCCTACTTCGGTGGCGACGACGGATTTCTGGCCGTCTACAACATGCTTTTTGCAGGATGCAGCTCGTTGCTCGAGAAGATGGCGCTGGACCGCGCTTCGTGAAGCGGGAACACCTCTTCCACGATGTAGGGTCCGCCACCCACCGATTCCTTGGACGACATCAGCACGAAACGACCGACCGTGAAGGCGGATGTGCGAAAATTGCCGCGTCCGGAAAGATACTGCACCACATCGTCCAGCCGTGAAGAGCGCAACCGCGCCAGCGTCACATGCGGCATGAACTTGCGCGGATCCGGCGGCAGGCCGATCCTCTGACAGATCCTCTCGACCTCCGCCTGAAGCGCATTCATTTCCGGCGAGGGGGAAACCCCCGCCCAGATCGAATGCGGTTTCTTGGAGCCGAAGGAACCCATCCCGTTAAGACTGAGCTGGAATTCCGGCCTGTCGATCCGGTCCAGCCTGTCAACGACCTCATCGGCGGTTCTCCCGTCGATATCGCCGATAAAACGCAGGGTTATGTGATAATTCTCCACATCGATCCACCGGGCTCCCGGCAGACCACCGCGCAACAATGACAGGCTCATAGCCGCATTGCGCGGAATTTCGAGGGCGATAAACAGTCTCGGCATGGCGAGCTCCCCGAATCTCTTGGCAGAACAAGCATAGCGAATCATGCAATGCAGGCGGGCGCAAGTGCTTATTTTTTTTGCGCACCGATTGTCTTGATGAAGCTTTCAACAGCCGGCAAAGATTTCTCCACCATCATCGCCACACCCTGCGTATTGGGATGCATCTTGTCCTCCAGCTTCAACTTATCATCCGTCACCACGCCATCCAGAAAAAACGGATAAAGCGGCAGGTTGTATTTTTCTGCAAGCTTCGGATAGATCGGATTGAAGCGCTTGGCGTAATCGTCACCCATGTTCGGCGGTGCCATAATGCCGACCAGCAGCACCGCTATGTTGCGTTTCTGAAAGCCGGAAATGATGGCGTCGAGGTTCTTTTCCGTCTGTTCCGGCGCAATACCGCGCAACGCATCATTGGCGCCGAGTTCCAGAATGACCCCGTCCGAGCCATCGGGAACCGACCACTCCGCCCGAGCCAGACCGCCTGAAGAGGTATCGCCGGACACACCGGCATTGGTGACGGTAACATTGATGCCCTTGGCCTTTAATGCAGCTTCAAGCTGTGCCGTATAGCCATCGGTGGGGGGTAACTGGTAACCCGCCATGAGACTGTCGCCCAGGCCAACCAGTTGCAATGTCCGCTCCTGCGCCATGGCCGCCGAGGCGGAAAAGGCGGCGGTGAAAATGACGATGAAGTGAAACAGGGCAGCTTTAAATCTCATCACGGCTTTCCTAACTTGGTTTGCATTGTCTGAAATACCGTCCGCATCGACACCGCCAGACTGTTTTCATCATATATAGGAACGAGAATTGTGACGAAAAGCATCATAGAGCTTAAGAAGGCCGACCTCACGCTCGGCAACGCCGCCGCCTCCGTTCACGTTCTCAAGAGCATCGATCTTGCCATTGGCGAAAGCGAGGCGGTGGGCATCGTCGGCCCTTCCGGTTCGGGAAAATCGACCCTTCTGATGGTGCTTGCCGGTCTCGAAAGGCTGGATAGCGGCGAGATTGTCATAGCGGGCACGGAATTGCATAAGCTCGGCGAGGATGTTCTCGCGGATTTCCGCGGCAAGAATATCGGCATCGTTTTCCAGTCTTTCCACCTCATCGCCAATATGACGGCGCTGGAAAACGTAGCCGTTCCGCTGGAACTGGCCAACGTGCCGAACCCCTTCGAGATCGCCAAACGGGAACTCGTTGCTGTCGGTCTCGGCGAACGCCTCAACCATTATCCCGGCCAGCTCTCCGGTGGCGAACAGCAGCGTGTTGCGATCGCCCGCGCGCTTGCACCCTCCCCCGCCGTGTTGATCGCAGACGAACCGACCGGCAATCTGGATGCGGATACGGGCCAGCAGATCGCCGATCTTCTTTTCTCAAAACAGGCCGAACGCGGCATGACGATGATCCTTGTCACCCATGATCCGTCACTGGCCGCCCGTTGCTCAAGGCAGATCAAGGTGCGCTCCGGCGAGATAGAGGGTGACAGCGCCACTGCCCATATGGCCCGGGCGGTATCGGCATGATCGGCTCCATTCTCCCGTCTGTTGCCAACATCAAAAACGCATTCAGGCTCGCGCGGCGCGAAATTCGCGGCGGCCTTCGTGGCTTCTATATTTTCCTCGCCTGCATCGCGCTCGGAACCGGCGCCATTGCCGCTGTCAACTCCGTGTCACGCGCCGTCACCAGCGCGATTGCGACGGAAGGCCAATCGATACTGGCTGGCGATGTGCGCTTCGAGCTGCGCAACAGGGAGGCAACCGCAGAGGAACGGGCCTACCTCGATGGCCTCGGCAAAATTGCGGTTTCCACCGGGCTGCGCTCCATGGCGCGCCTTGCAGATGGTTCCGAACAGACGCTGACGGAAGTCAAGGCCGTAGACGGCGCCTATCCGCTCTATGGCGCGTTCGTGGCAGATCCAAACCGGCCTCTGAGCGAGCTTCTGGCTGCGAACGGCGATACCTATGGCGCCGTGGCCGCGCCGCTTCTCCTGGAGCGGCTGGGCATCAAGGTCGGCGACGACATCCTTCTCGGTAATGTGAAGCTGAAACTGACCGGCACGGTTGTCGACGAGCCGGATGCCCTGTCCGACGGCTTCGGTTTTGCCCCAAGGCTGATGGTCAGCCGCGATGCGCTTTTCGCCTCAGGCCTCGTTCAGAACGGAAGTCTGGTCGAACACGCCTACAAGATCATGCTGAACGATCCTGCAGCGCGGGCAAAGATGACCGATGCGGCCAACAAGACGTTTCCCGATGCCGGCTGGTCCATCCGCACGAGTGACCGGGCAGCGCCATCGCTTACCGAAAACGTCAACCGCTTCTCGCAATTCCTGACGCTGGTGGGCCTGACCGCCCTCATCGTTGGCGGCGTCGGCGTTGCGAACGCCGTTCGCGCGTTCCTCGATTCCAAGCGCACCACGATCGCCTCGCTGAAATGCCTCGGCGCGCCGGCTTCCGTGGTCACCATGACCTATCTCTTCCAGATCGTGTTCATTGCCGCCGTTGGCATCATCATCGGCCTCGCTGTGGGCGCCATCGCCCCGCTGATCGCCATGCGGTTTCTGGAGGGTGTGCTTCCGGTGCCGAAAGAGCTTGCCTTCTATCCGGCAGCACTTGGTCTTGCCGCCCTGTTCGGCATCTTGACGACACTTGCCTTCGCCATCGTACCACTCGGCCAGGCGCGCGAAGTTCCCGCGACCGCCCTTTTTCGAGAGCAGGGGTTCGAGGAGGGCAGCTGGCCGTCCTGGCCTTATCTCGCAGTGACGGGCTTGTTGTTGGCTGCGCTGGCCATACTTGCCATTTTTTCGGCAGAAGAACGTTTCATCGCCTCGGTTTTCCTTGCTGCCATCGCCTTCGCGTTTGTGGTGCTGCGACTGGTGGCGTCAGGCGTCAAGGCCATCGCCAAACGCAGCCCGCGCGTTCATTCCGCCGCCCTTCGCCTGGCGATCGGCAATATTCACCGGCCGGGTGCGCTCACCCCCTCCGTCGTTCTCTCCCTCGGCCTCGGGCTGACGTTGCTGGTGACCCTGACGCTTATCGACGGCAATCTGCGCCGCGAACTGACCGACAGCCTGCCGGAACGAGCGCCGAATTTCTTCTTCGTGGATATTCAGGGCACCGAGTTGCAGGGCTTCCGCGATCTTCTCAGGCAAGAAGCGCCTCAGGGCACGCTGACCGAGGTGCCGATGCTGCGCGGCCGCATTCTTGCTCTTAATGGCGAGGACGTGACGAAGATAGACGTGCCGCCATCCGGGCGCTGGCTGCTGCGCGGTGATCGGGGCATAACCTATTCGCAGGATGCTCCCGAAAACGCCAAGCTGACCGAAGGAACATGGTGGGGACCGGATTATAGCGGCGAGCCGCTGGTCTCTTTTGCGGCGAAAGAGGCGCAGGAACTGGGCCTCAAGATCGGCGACACCGTTACCGTCAACGTGCTCGGCCGCAGCATCACGGCAAAGATCGCCAATCTGCGCAATGTCGAATGGGAATCGCTGTCGATCAATTTCGTCATGGTGTTTTCACCCAATACCTTCCGTGGCGCACCACATGCCTGGCTTGCCACACTCGCCGACCCCTCCGCATCCGCAAGCGAGGAGGGCCAGATATTGCGCGCCGTTACCAATGCCTACCCGACGATAACAAGCGTACGCGTGAAGGACGCGCTCGATGTGGTCAACCGGCTGGTCGGCCAGCTTGCCACCGCAATTCGCGCCGCAGCGGCCGTTGCGCTCATAGCCTCCGTCCTCGTCCTCGCCGGCGCTCTTGCCGCCGGAAACCGTGCCCGCACCCATGATGCGGTCATCCTGAAAACACTGGGCGGTACACGCAGCCTGCTGATCCGCGCCTTCTCCTATGAATATATGATGCTCGGTCTCGCCACCGCCGTTTTTGCGCTTTTCGCCGGCGGCGTCTCCGCCTGGTTCGTCATTTCCCGCATCATGAAGCTGCCCTCCAGCTTCCTGCCGGATGTGGCGATCGGCACGGTCGTCGTCGCCCTCGTCATGACGGTAGGCATCGGCCTCATGGGCACATGGCGAATTCTCGGGCAGAAGGCCGCTCCGGTTTTGCGGCAGGCGGGTGAATAATCTTCGGTTGTGCGCTGCTTAACTTTAACGATTAATTCTTTGTAATGATCGCTGAAACGTGAGCGCTTTTCGCGCATATGGTGTCTTTTCGACTGTGAAAGGCCTTGTATCGGACACGTTCTGCCATCATATTCTTGGGCAGGCTTGCTGAAGCTCCGCAGCGGCGCCCGGGAGGTATCCCGACACCGTAGCAATTACGGAGCTCAAAAGAGGAAACAATGGCTGACTTCAATAACTACCAGAACCGCATGGCCCAGACCCGTGCACAGACTGGTGCGATGATCGATGAAGGTCTTCGTGCCTACATGCTCAAGGTTTACAACCTTATGGCACTGGCTCTGGTCATCACCGGTGTTGCGGCGTTCGCTACCTTCACGCTCGCGACCACCAATCCGGCTTTCGCCCAGTTGCTCTATGCATCGCCGTTGCGCTGGGTTGTGATGCTCGCACCGCTCGGACTGGTGTTCTTTCTTAGCTTCCGTATCCAGAACATGAGCGTTTCTGCCGCCCAGATGACCTTCTGGGTCTATGCGGCGCTGATGGGCGTGTCCCTGTCTTCGATCTTCCTGGTCTATACCGGCCAGAGCGTCGTACAGACGTTCTTCGTGACCGCTGCCTCGTTTGGCGCGCTCTCGCTTTACGGTTACACCACGAAGAAAGACCTTTCGGGCATGGGTTCGTTCCTGATCATGGGTCTGTTCGGCCTGATCATCGCGTCCATCGTCAACATTTTCCTCGCCTCTTCCGCGCTGCAGTTCGCGATCTCCGCGATTGGTGTGCTGATCTTCGCTGGCCTCACCGCCTATGACACGCAGAAGATCAAGGAAATGTATTTCGATGGCGACGAAGTTGCCGTGGCTGGCCGCAAGGCGATCATGGGTGCGCTGACGCTCTATCTCGACTTCATCAACCTGTTCATGTTCCTCCTGCAGTTCATGGGCAACCGTGACAAGTAAGGGCAGGAACCCAACTGGCAAACATGCAAAAGGCGGCCATTCGGCCGCCTTTTTATTTTCCGAAATTCGAGACTTGATCGCCTCTCCCCGCGTGCCCGCATGAAGCTGCGGCAGGGTAGCTCGTCCCGTCTCATCTCACTCGATGAGCTTCAGGACCTTGTCGAAAACCTTGAGAACCTGCGGCAGCTCGTGGCCACGTTTGAGAATGCGGCCATCCGTATTCACAACGCAATAGGCCCCCTGTTTCGCCGCCAGCTTGGGGTTCTTCTCGATCCTGTAGAGCGGCATTTCACCCGAGCGTTTAAACACTGAAAATACCGCCTTTTCCCTCAAGTGGTCGATGGCATAGTCACGCCACTCGCCCTCTCCCACCATGCGGCCATAGATGCGCAGGATCGCATCCAGCTCACGCCGGTGGAATGTAATTGGCAGAGGGTCTTTGTCTTTTTTGTACTCGCGGAGATCGACAACGGTGGAACTGTCGCGTGAAGCGGTCTGAACCTGCTGCACATCCGGTTGATCGGTCATCCAATACCTCCGATTCCACCCAAGTCGTCCGATTAATGTGAGCCGGAGAAGACAAAATTGCAAGTCTCGAACAGCCATTGAACATGAGATCGCAACTTTGGAGGAGGGTTTTACGGTGTTAGGACGGCAGCGAAACCCGGCGTCTGGGACGCAGAAAGACGCCCTCCGATGCCCATAAGGACGCTGCCTTAGAAAAAAGCAGGGGTAAAAAAGGTAACCATTTAGGCAGCCATTTTAGCATGGCCTGCCGTATTTCGGTCAAACCATGGCCCGAATTGAATGGAATAGTCCTATTGTCAATTGATGCCTAGGCACCAAGATGACCCGATCCGGTGCATTGACCCTTTACCCCCAGCCCCCAATGCCCGGATCGGATCTTCCATCGCCAGACAGGCGATCAGGGTGTTTCATTCCCCAGTAAAATACTTGCACCGACGATTGCCGCCGGATCGCCGCTGGCATTTGCTGTTTGCAACAGCACGGCGCAGCCGCCCTTTTTCACCTTTGCCACCACGCTTGCCGGAAGCTTCACCGTCATCGGTGAACCATCCCACATGCCGACGGTCTGCACGTCATAGACGCTGTGCCAGTAGGACATTTTCTTCCCCTGGTTTTCGCCTTTCTGCACATCCACCGTCTGTTCGCGCGTGAAATAGGCGACCACGACATCGGCCTTGCCGCTACCGGCGCCAATATCGATCTCCACCTCATCACCGGCAAATTTAGATGCGACCGGCACGTTCAGCCCCTGGCCCTCGCGCTTGAAAGCATCCAGCCTGTCGTAAATCCCGCGGACATCCGCACCCTTGACGTGGTCGCGACCGTTCAGGATGGCCTGCGGCGTATAGACACCGTTGCGGCCGAGAGCGCGCATGTAGCCATATTGCCGCTCTGTATTTTCCTTCGATGCCAGGGAATCTGTCCAGCCAAGATAATTCCAGTAGTCGACATGGTAGGAGAGGCCGACCACATCACCCTTCTGGATCATCTTGCGCAACGCTTCGTCCGCCGGCGGGCAGGACGCGCATCCCTGCGATGTAAACAACTCGACAACGCCCTTCACAGCCTCCTGCGCATGCGCGGATGTGACGAGGAACGTGCCGAGAAGACATATCGACAGGGGCAATTTCAGCGGCATTACAAGAACCTTTGTCCGGAGCAGATATCCAGACGAATTGATGCGATCAACCCAACCGGATGCAAACCGGAAAATAGCGTCTATTCCACTTCAATAGAAAGTCACGAAGGGGTGAGTGGCAATCACAAAAAAAGAGATGATGAAACGCAAAGACGCCGGGAAAAATCCCGGCGTCCTTTGTTGGTCTGAGCTTTGTCAGGCAACCAGATCGCGAAGAACCGTCTGCAGAATGCCGCCATTGTTCATGTAGATCACTTCATCCAGCGTATCGATGCGGCATAGAAGCGGAACTTCCTTCACCGAACCGTCGCTGTAGGTGATCTTGGCGATCTTCTTTTCACGCGGCTTGATTTCACCTTCGAGACCATCGATCTCGACGACTTCATCACCCTTGAGATCAAGGCTTGCCCAGGTCGTGCCTTCCTCGAAGACGAACGGAACGACGCCCATGCCGACGAGATTGGAGCGGTGGATACGCTCGAAGGACTGTGCGATGACCGCCTTGACGCCGAGCAGGTTGGTGCCCTTCGCCGCCCAGTCGCGGGAAGACCCGTTGCCATATTCGACACCGGCGAAGATGACGAGCGGAACGCCCTCCGCCTTGTACTTCATGGCAGCGTCGTAGATCGACATCTCTTCCTTCGACGGATAGTGGATGGTGTAGCCACCTTCCTTGCCGTTCGGGCCTAGCATGTGGTTGCGGATGCGGATATTGGCGAAGGTGCCGCGCATCATGACTTCATGGTTGCCGCGACGCGTACCGTACTGGTTGAAGTCGGCAACGCCCACGCCGTGCTCCGTCAGATAGGCGCCGGCGGGCGAAGCAGCCTTGATCGAACCGGCCGGGGAAATGTGGTCGGTTGTGATCTTGTCGCCGAAGAGACCGAGAACGCGGGCGCCCTTGATGTTCGTAAGGCCTGTACCGGTCTTACCCATGCCCACGAAGTAAGGCGGGTTCTGAACATAGGTCGACTTGTCGTCCCAGGCATAGGTCTGGCCCGGGGGAACCTGAACGGCCTGCCAGTTCGCGTCACCCTTGAAGACATCAGCGTACTTCGATTCGTAAAGTTCGCGAGTGACGTATTTCAGGATGAATTCCTGGATTTCCTGCGAGGTCGGCCAGATATCCTTGAGATAGACCGGATTGCCGTTCTGGTCGTCGCCGATCGGCTCCTTCGTCAGGTCCTTCTGGACCGTACCGGCAAGCGCGTAGGCCACGACGAGCGGCGGCGAGGCCAGATAGTTCGCCTGAACATCGGGCGAGATACGACCTTCGAAGTTGCGGTTGCCGGAAAGAACGCCGGCCGTGATCAGGCCCTTGTCGTTGATCGTCTTGGAGATCGGTGCGGGCAGCGGGCCGGAGTTGCCGATGCAGGTGGTGCAGCCGAAACCGACGAGGTTGAAGCCAATCGCATCGAGATCCTTCTGCAGACCCGACTTGTCGAGATATTCGGCAACGACCTGCGACCCCGGCGCCAGCGAGGTCTTCACCCACGGCTGGGACTTCAGACCCTTGGCAACCGCGTTGCGGGCGAGAAGGCCGGCAGCGATGAGAACGGAGGGGTTAGACGTGTTGGTGCAGGAGGTGATGGCAGCAATCGCCACATCGCCATGGCCGAGATCGAACTCCTCGCCCTCAACCGCATAGCGGCTGTGGAGCTGACCGGGCTTCTTGTAGTCGTTCTCGAGAGCCGTCGCGAAATTCGGTGCAATGGTTTCGAGCGGCAGACGGCCTTCCGGACGCTTCGGACCGGCCATGGATGGCACGACGTCGCCGAGGTCGAGTTCAAGGGTGTCGGTGAAGACGAGGTCGGAACCGTCGCCGGTCCGCCACATGTCCTGCGCCTTCGAATAGGCTTCGACAAGCGCGATACGGTCCTTGGTGCGACCGGACATGGTCAGATAGTTGATGGTCTCGCCGTCAACCGGGAAGAAGCCGCAGGTAGCGCCATATTCCGGACCCATATTGCCGATGGTGGCACGGTCGGCCAGCGTCATCGAATCGAGGCCGGGGCCGAAGAATTCGACGAATTTGGAAACCACGCCCTTCTTGCGCAGCATCTGCACGACGGTCAGCACGAGGTCGGTCGCAGTCACGCCTTCCTTCACCTTGCCGGTCAGCTTGAAGCCGATGACCTCAGGCAGGAGCATGGAGACAGGCTGGCCGAGCATCGCTGCTTCAGCCTCGATACCGCCAACGCCCCAGCCGAGAACGCCAAGACCATTGATCATGGTGGTGTGGCTGTCGGTGCCGACGCAGGTATCCGGGTAAGCGATCGTTTCGCCGTCCTCTTCCTTGGTCCAGACGGTCTGGCCGAGATATTCGAGGTTTACCTGGTGACAGATGCCGGTACCGGGCGGAACCACGCGGAAGTTCTTGAATGCCTGCTGGCCCCACTTCAGGAAGCGGTAACGCTCGCCATTGCGCTCATATTCAAGCTCGACGTTTCGGGCAAACGCAGTCGGCGTGCCGAATTCGTCAACGATAACAGAGTGGTCGATCACGAGGTCGACGGGAACGAGCGGATTGATCTTTTCCGGGTCGCCACCGAGCGACACCATGGCATCGCGCATAGCGGCGAGATCGACCACAGCCGGAACGCCGGTGAAGTCCTGCATGAGAACGCGGGCGGGACGATAAGCGATTTCGTTTTCGGTCAGGCCCTTATTGTTCAGCCACTCTGCAACGGCCAGAATATGCTCCTTGGTGACGGACTGGCCGTCCTCGAAACGAAGCAGGTTTTCCAGAAGAACTTTCATGGAATAGGGGAGCTTGGAAACGCCCTTCAGGCCGTTTGCCTCAGCCTTGGGAAGGCTGAAATAGACGTAGTCCTTACCATCAACGGTAAGGACGGAACGACAATGAAAACTGTCGAGTGATTTGGGCATGGATAAAAAACCCCGCTTACTCTGATAGCCAACACGTGCGTGCGGACACCTATGCACTCATGCACATCAGGATGCGGGTACGACCATTTCCGCTGTCCGCACGTGAAAATTGCTCCTCGCAATCGTCAAGTCCGGCGCAAGATGATGTTCACGCCGGCCGCTGGCGTGGTTGACACCCATATAGATAATTTCTCAGAAACGTGCCAGACCATTCAGGAAATCAAATCGATTTTTTTATGTGAGACGATGAAAATCTTATACGGAAACGCAGCATGGATTTGACGGCGGAAAATCTTGGCGTGCGGCGCGGCGAAGATTTCATATTCATGAACATTTCCTTCAAGTTAAGTGACGGCGAAGCGCTGGTGCTGACCGGCCGCAACGGCTCGGGAAAATCCACGCTTCTGCGCACTGTGGCCGGCCTGCTGCGCCCCGAGCAGGGCTGGGTAAAGATAGCCGGCAAAGGAATAGAAACGGACATGCGCCCATCGGAGGCCTGCCATTATCTCGGCCATCGCAACGCAATGAAAACGGAACTGACGGTTTCGGAGAATCTGTGGTTCTGGAAAGACTTTCTCGGTGACTTCGCCGGCGGCGCCGGTGTCGATATTGATGAGGCGGCAGACATCGTCGGCCTTGCGGGCATCACCCACCTGCCCTTCGGTTACCTGTCCGCGGGTCAGCAGCGACGTTTTGCCATGGCAAAGCTTTTGGTCGCGTGGCGGCCGGTGTGGATTCTCGACGAGCCGACAGCGGCGCTCGACAAAGCAGCGGACGGCATGTTTACGGATCTGGTCAAGAGCCACCTGAGGAGAGGCGGCATCGTCATGGCTGCGACCCATCAGCCGCTTGGGCTCGAAAATGCGCGGGAATTGCAGATGACGGGCTTTGCAGGTGTGGAGGCTTGGGCGTGATGGGTGCGTGTGCGGGGTATGCCCGCCTACCGAGGCGCCTCCAATGACCGCCCTCTTCCTCCGCGACCTGAAACTCTCCATCCGCGCCGGCGGTGGCGCGCTGATCGGCGTCTTGTTCTTCATGACCGTTGTCGCCGTCATCCCCTTCGGTGTCGGGCCTGATCTCAATCTGCTTGCGCGCATTGGCCCGGCCATCGTCTGGATCGGCGCGCTGCTCTCCACCCTCCTCGGCCTCGACAGGCTGTTTCAGGCAGAGCGGGATGACGGCTCGCTAGACCTCATACTCATGCAGGAAAACCCGCTTGTGCTGACCGTGCTCGTCAAATGCCTGGCACATTGGGTGGGAACGGGTCTGCCACTGGTCATCGCCTCGCCGCTCATCGGCCTGTTCATGAACATGGACGAAGTGGCGATCGGCGCGGTGATGCTCACACTCCTTGTCGGATCGCCCGCCATTACCTTCATCGGCGCGGTGGGTGCCGCTGTCGCCGTTGCCTTGCCGCGCGGCGGCCTTCTGGTCTCCATCCTTGTGCTGCCATTGGCCATTCCGGTACTGATCTTCGGCGTCAGCGCGTCCTATGCGGCGGTGCAGGATCCGGCACCCTTTCTGCCGCCCTTCCTCATTCTCTGCGCGATCACGTTATTTTCAGCCGTGACCGGTCCTTTCTTTGCCGCTTTGGCATTGCGCAATGTTATGGATTGATGAAACCGCAATTGCCGATCTACGATTGACGGCGATCAATTGCGGGGCAGCCATTCTCGGGTTACACAAACGGCATGAACGAGCAGACTTTCACCATCACCAAATTCAGTGATCTCGCCAATCCCACGCGGTTTCTGGCGCTCTCGGCACGCATTCTGCCCTGGCTTGCGGTCCTGACGGCACTGGTGCTGGCCGCCGGTCTCTATCTGTCTTTCACGACAGAGGGCGACTACCAGCAGGGTTATACCGTGCGCATCATGTATGTGCATGTCCCCTCCGCCTGGCTTTCGATGATGTGTTATACCGTCATGGCGGTCTCAGCGATCGGCACGCTCGTCTGGCGTCATCCGGTTGCGGATGTCAGCCACAAGGCGGCCGCACCCATAGGCGCTGCCTTCACGCTGATTGCGCTTGTTACCGGCTCGCTCTGGGGTAAACCCATGTGGGGAACCTGGTGGGTATGGGACGCGCGGCTGACGTCCGTCTTCGTGCTTTTTCTGATGTATCTTGGCCTGATAGCGCTCAACCGCGCCATGGACGACCCTTCCAGAGCCGCCCGTGTCAGCGCCGTGCTCATCCTCGTTGGTTTTGTGAATATTCCCATCATCAAGTTTTCAGTTGAATGGTGGAACACGCTTCACCAGCCGGCAAGCGTCATCCGCATGGGCGGCTCGGCAATCGATTCGGAGTTTCTCTGGCCGCTTCTGACCATGGCGATCGGCTTCACGCTACTGTTCTTCACGTTGCACATCGCCGCAATGCGTAACGAAATCTGGCGCCGGCGCGTGGCAGCCCAACGGCGGCTTGCCGCCCGCATGGCAAACCGGGAGGCATGAGGCCATGACACACGCCTTTTATATCGGCATGTCCTATGCGGCGACCGGCCTTGTCGTCCTCTGTCTCATCGCCTGGGTCATTCTGGATGGTCAGGCGCGCAAACGGGAACTGAAAGAACTGGAAGCATCCGGCGTGCGCCGCAGGGCAAAAGCCGCTTCTGCGGGTGAAACCCGATGACGCAGGCCAGCCAGGACCAGAACACCAAAGCCAAAAGCACGGGGCGCACACGATATGCCCTGGCGCTTCTGCCGCTTCTGCTTTTCGGCGGTTTTGCCATTATCGCCGGCAAGATGCTCTACGATCAGGACGTCAACGGGCTGGATATCAGCGCCATTCCATCGGCGCTCATCGGAACCAAGGCGCCCGCACTGTCGCTGCCGCCGCTGGAAGGCTCAAACCTGCCGGCCCTCAACGATGCCGCCGTCAAGGGTAAGCTGACGCTGGTCAACGTCTTCGCCTCCTGGTGCATTCCGTGCCGTCAGGAGCATCCCATCCTTCAGGAATTGGCGAAAGACAAACGCATCACCGTCGTCGGCATCAACTATAAGGACAAACCGGACAACGCGCTTCGTTTTCTCGGCGAACTCGGCAATCCCTTTGCCGCGATAGGCGTCGACCCGAACGGCAAGGCCGCGATCGACTGGGGTGTCTATGGTATCCCTGAAAGCTATCTGGTCGGCGCCGACGGCACGATCCTCTACAAAAAGGTCGGCCCCTTCGATGCCCGCAGCGTCGAGCGGGATTTATTGCCGGCGATCACCGCTGCGGCCGGAAAGTAGCCCGCGCGCCGAACGGTATTATACCTTGGAAATCACCCTTAGCGACGGCCCTTCGGCTGTCGCCTGCAAACCCATTCCTTCAAGCACGACCTGATTGCGGCCACCACGCTTTGCCGCATACAGGCTGTCGTCAGCGCGTTTGATCGCATCGTGAATTGAATGATCTCCCCTCGCGACAGCTGAAACGCCGAAGCTTGCCGTGACCTTGGTGGCCACGCCACGGCTACGCCAATCCAGCGACAGAAGGTTCAAACGCATGGCATTGGCAAGGTGACCGGCCGCGGCGGCGGTGTGGCCGGGCAGGAAAACCACGAATTCCTCGCCACCGAAACGCGCCACCAGAGCGTCGCTACGCGCGCTTTTCCTGAGAAGGTCTGAAAGGCCGATGAGAACGATATCGCCGGCGGCGTGGCCATAGTCATCGTTGATACGCTTAAAATGGTCTATGTCGCACGCAATTACTGCGCCTATTGGTGTCCCGCTGCGAAAATCGGGAACGCGCCGGTCGAACCCACGGCGGTTCAGCACATCCGTCAGCGGATCGTGCTCAGCCGCTTGCAGGTGCCGGTTGACAGTCACGGAAATCTGGCTCGCGAGTACGGATAGCGCAAGCAGAAAGCCGAATATGCTCGCGGCAAGCTGCATGTAGAAAGCATAATCGGATTCGAAGAATTCACTGAGTTCGATCATCGAACCGTTCGGCGTCATCACCAGCAACATGCCGATGCGCACCAGCGTTTCGAGCACCACGAGTGACGCAATCGCCACCATCAGCCTGTCTGCAAGCGCCAGGGGCCGCTTCCGCACGATCCAGACCGGGATGGCGAGCAGCAGGGCGCAGACAAGATCACCGATGACCAGCTCACGTTTCAGATCCGGTGTGACGAAGACATGGAACGAGACCAGCAAAACCGCCGCAGCAACGATCGACAGTCGCGCCGTCGTATAAAGCGGCCGTCCGAAATGGGTAAGCAGCGCATGGCCGTAGAGAAAAAAGGCAGAGAAAAACAACAGGTTCGAGACGATCGCCTGTACTTCGAAGGGCAAGCCGCCAAGCACCAGAGGTGCGGCAAAACCAAACGCCGCCGAAAGATATCCGAAACCCCAATATCGCGCCGAAGCGTGGCCGGTCCTCTGCAGGAACAGGAATACCACACCGAATGTCAGCATGATGAAGGGGAGAAGGTAGGCGAAATTATCTTGCACAGTGTTCTGCCGGACGGAAAGACGAGCCTTTGAGCCCGGACACTACCGCAATGCCCTTAAGAAAACTTGCATATAACGCAGGGTTTTCGTGCCTTTCCGACGCACGTACGGGCAGATATCTTCACATTGGCGGGAGCGCGTTCTGCCATTGCTTGATCGCTTCGACGGGCCAGACAAGCATCACTACGTTCAGCGTCAGATTATCGCGGATCAGCCAGCCGGTGAAGATTTCAAAGAAGATGGCGATCACAACCGTCAGCCACACCGGCACGCGGGCGGCGAGGAGGAAACCCAGCGCCATGAAAACGGTGTCCATCGCGGAGTTCAGGATGCTGTCGCCGGTATAACCCAGCGCCATGGTCGCCGTGCGGTAACGATCGATGATGAGCGGCGAGTTTTCGAGAATTTCCCACGCTGCCTCTATCAAAACCGCAAAAGAAAGCCGCATGGAAAGGGGTTTCTTGCGAAACAGCAGCCAGGCGAGCCCGTAAAACAAGAAGCCGTGGATAATGTGTGAGGGCGTGTACCAGTCGGCAAGATGCTGGGAATTGCCCGGCGTGTTCACACCGGGTTCGAACAGCTTCACATAACCGCATTCGCAAATGGGAATGCGGCCCATGGCATAGAGGATGACGATCTGTAGGAGAAGAAGTCCGCCGGCGACACCGAACCATTTGAACGAGCGCGGACGGGAAGCCGGCATCTCTGCAACTGTCATTTTTCGTCCTTGTTCAGCGGTTCGAGCGAATGACGCATGACGAGCGGCATTTGCGCCATGGTGAAGATGATCGTGATCGGCATCGTGCCCCACACCTTGAACGCAACCCATGCGTCGGTTGAGAACATGCGCCAGACCACCTCGTTCAGCACGGCGAGAAAGAGGAAGAACACGCCCCAGCGCAGCGTCAGCTTGCGCCAGCCCTCATCGTTTAGCCTGAAGGCCGAATTGAAGACATAGCCAAGCAGCGACTGGCCGAAAAACAGGCCTCCCAGCAAAATGACGCCGAACAGCGCATTGACGATGGTTGGCTTCATCTTGATGAAGGTATCGTTCTGCAGCCACAGCGTCAGCGCACCGAACACGAGAACCACAATGCCTGATATCAGCGGCATGATCGGCAGCTTGCGCGTCAGCATCCATGAGACGGAAAGCGCAATTGCGGTTGCGATCATGAACAGGCCGGTGGCGATGAAGATCGGCCCGCCGAACTCCGTCAGTACCGGAAAAGTGGAGGCCAGCCATTCGCCGCGGGAATTGGCGAAAAAGAACACCATAAGCGGGCCAAGCTCGAGCACGAATTTCAGGAGCGGGCTGATTTCCGCCACCATCTTTTCGCTTTCCTTGGAATTGCTTTCAATATCCATACTCAAACTCCCGCAATGGCCTTGGCGAAATCTTCCGCCTCGAAGGGCTCCAGATCGTCCACGCCTTCACCCACACCGATAAAATACACCGGCAGCTTGTGTTTGGCGGCAATGGCCACGAGGATACCGCCCCGCGCCGTGCCATCCAATTTTGTCATAATCAGGCCCGAAACACCCGCAACATTGCGGAATATCTCCACCTGGTTCAAGGCGTTCTGCCCGGTCGTGGCGTCCAGTGTCTGAAGCACGGTATGCGGCGCATCGGGATCGAGCTTGCCGAGCACGCGTACGATCTTTTCCAGCTCCGCCATCAGCTCCGTCTTGTTCTGCAAACGGCCGGCAGTATCAATGATGAGCACATCGCTTTTTTGCGCACGCGCCTGCTCATAGGCGTCGTAAGCGAGACCCGAGGCATCCGCACCGAGTTTGGTGCCAATGAATTGCGAGCCGGTGCGATCCGCCCAGATCTTGAGCTGCTCGATTGCCGCCGCACGGAACGTATCGCCGGCCGCGAGCATAACCTTGAGGCCAGAGCCCGAGAGCTTGGAGGCGAGCTTGCCGATGGTCGTGGTTTTGCCCGTACCGTTCACGCCGACGACGAGAATGACATGCGGCTTGTGTGAAAGATCGAGTTCCAGCGGCTTGGCGACTGGTTTCAGGACCTTGGTGATCTCACCTGCCATGATGCGCGCCACGTCCTCGCCGCTGACATCCTTGCCGTAACGTTCCGAAGACAGGGCGCCGGTGATGCGCATGGCGGTCTCGACACCCAGATCCGACTGGATGAGAAGGTCTTCCAGTTCGTCGAGCGTATCCTCATCCAGCTTGCGCTTGGTGAACAGCGCCGAAATCTGGGTGGTAAGTTGCGAGGAGGTGCGCGCAAGCCCGGCCCGCAGGCGCTGGAACCAGCTGAGCTTCGGCTGCGGCGCTTCGGCGACAGGCTCTTCGCGCTCGCTTGCCGCCGCAAAACCTTTCGGCAAAATCGGCGAAACGGCAGAGGGCTCGACGGCACCGGCAGCCTCCGCCTCATCGAGCAGCGCATCCATCGCATCCGCATCGAGCACGGCATCGGCAGCTTCGGGCAAAACCTCGGCCTGTTCTTCGGCAGCAGCTTCGGCCTGCAACAGCGACAGCGGAACAACGCCGATGTCTCCGGCCTGCTCGGCGCCGGGCAGAAGCGGCGCGTCCTCTTCCTCCTGGTCGTCGGAAAGGGCCGCATCGGCATCCGGAGCAGGCCCACCGGCCGTCTCGATCTCCAGTTCGGAAACCGGGTCTTTCTCGACAATGGGATGTGCTTCGGCTTCGCTCAGTGCCTCATCGAAAGAGACATTTTCTCTGGCGCGCTCAAGCGCGGAATCCTCTTGCGGCTTGCCGTCCGTCCCGGCCTTGTCCTTGCCGAAAGAAAAGACTTTTTTGATGAAGCCGAGGGCCATGGTCGTTCCCGTGTCTTTTCCTGTGCCGCTTCAGGCCGCGTCCGCTGCGAGAAGCTTCATGTTCAGATGTTTGCCGTTGTGGCCGGTAATCTCAACCTGCGCAAGAGTGCGCGGGAGAAGATCGGGCGCCGCCACCAGCGTGAAATTGTCGGTATGCGCAAAACCGGTGTTTTCAACGAGGATCGTTTGCGTCGAACCAACCATATTTTGCAGATGCACGAGCCTGAGTGCCTCGCCACGTTCGCGAAGCCTCGCCGCCCGCTCCTTCACCAGCGCACGGTCGAGCTGCGGCATACGCGCCGCCGGCGTGCCGGCACGCGGGCTGTAGGGAAATACGTGGAGGCTGGAAATGCCGCATTCTTCCGCAAGCGTGGCGGCGTTTTCGAACATCTCTTCGCTCTCTGTTGGAAAACCGGCGATCATATCAGCACCGAATGCGATATCCGGCCGGAGCGACCGCACCTCGTGACAGAAACGGATGGCATCGGCCCGCAAATGACGGCGTTTCATGCGTTTCAGGATCATGTCGTCGCCATGCTGGAGGGACAGGTGAAGATGCGGCATGAAACGCGCCTCACCTGCAATCAGATCCATCAGATGGTGGTCGGCCTCGATGCTGTCGATCGAGGATAGCCGAAGTCTCAAGATTTCCGGCACCTGCTTCAGCAATGTTTTGGCAAGAAGCCCTAGCGAAGGTTCGCCCGGCAGGTCGGCACCGTAGCTGGTAGCATCCACCCCGGTCAGCACGATTTCGCAATAACCGCTTTCCACCAGCCTGCGCGCCTGCTCGACCACAGCGCCCATCGGCACGGAGCGGGAATTGCCACGCCCATAGGGAATGATGCAGAAGGTACAGCGATGATCGCAGCCGTTCTGCACCTGAATGAAGGCACGGACATGCCCGTCAATGTGCTTGACCATCTGCGGCGCCGTCGCCTTGATGCTCATGATGTCGTTGACGCGCAGCTTTTCTTCCGCCGAAACGCCGAAATCCGGCAGTGCGCGATAGGAGGCGCTTTTCAGCTTTTCCTCATTGCCCAGCACCGCATCCACTTCGGGCATCTCGGCAAAGGTCTGTTTTTCAGTCTGGGCAGCACAGCCGGTCACGATGATGCGCGCATGCGGATTGTCGCGCCTTGCGCGACGGATGGCCTGGCGCGCCTGGCGCACCGCCTCGCCGGTCACCGCGCAGGTATTGACCAAGACGGCATTGTTGAGCCCGGCCTTTTCGGCCTCCGCCCGCATCACTTCCGATTCATAGGTATTGAGACGGCAGCCGAAGGTTATGACCTCGACGCCGCTCATATGGCCCCCTGCTCAGCCACGGCATCGCGCGACCAGGCGCCGCTGATGGGATCGACCATGCCGGACCATTCCCATTCGGCCGGCCCCGTCATGATGACGTGGTTGTCCTCGCGCCATTCAATTGTCAGCGGCACACGCACAGGGCTGGAGGCGACATCGATAGTGACCTTCCTGCCCGTGCGGCCGGTGCGCGCAGCGGAAACGGCAGCGGCACATGCGGCAGAACCGCAGGCGAGCGTCAGCCCGGCGCCGCGCTCCCAGGTGCGGGTGCGAAGCGCACTGTCGGAAATAACCTGCGCCAGGGTGATATTGGCCTTTTCAGGGAACATCGGGTGGTTTTCCAGAAGCGGGCCGAAGCGCTCCAGATCGAACTCCATCGGATCGCGATCCACCCAGAAAATGGCGTGCGGGTTTCCCATGGACATGACGGCGGGCGAATGCAGGATTGGCGCGTCGATCGGCCCGATCTGCAACTCGATGCGGCTCGTATCGTGGAACTCTTCGGAAAGCGGAATGTCGCTCCAGCGAAAACGCGGCAGGCCCATATCAACGGAAATCATGCCGTCTTCATGCTCAACGGCGTTCAGGATGCCCGCCACCGTCTGGAAGGTGAAGCTGGTCTTGCCGGTTTCAGAAGACAGCGCCTGCACCACGCAGCGCGTGCCGTTGCCGCAGGCCTGCGCCTTCGTGCCGTCGCAATTGAGGATATCGATGAATGCATCGGTGCCGCCGACACGCGGATCGTGGATCGCCATGATCTGATCGAACTGCGTGGCGGGATCGGCATTGAGCGCGATGGCCGCCGCAGGCGTCACCATATCCCTGCGGCCGCGCATGTCGACAACGAGGATCTTGTTGCCAAGCCCGTTCATCTTCGCAAATTCGACCGTATCCGCCATCGTACTGAACCTGAAAACTACCTGAAACCGGAATAAAGACGGGCTTTGCCCGCACTTTCGCTCTATATGGCGGAAAGGGCGGCAAATTACCAGACTGTTGCGGCGCAAACCGCTGAGCCGCTCAGGCGGAAGGTACGTCGAAGACTTCGCCGGGCCGCATGGGCTGGAAGCGGCTCTCGTCTATCCCCTGCTCAGCAAGCGCTGACTTCAGCGCGACAAGAGGAGCTTCGACCGCTTCATCGGTCAGTTGCACAGTGCCCCAATGGTGGCCGCAGACATGTGCCGCACCGCAGATCTTCATGCCTTCCACGGCTTCCGCCGGGTTCTGGTGCTGGCCCTTCATGAACCAGCGCGGCTCATAGGCGCCGAAAGGCAGGTTGGCGAGACGGAACTCACCGTGTTTCTTGCGCGCGGCGTGATAATTGAGGCCGTCGTGAAAGCCGGTATCGCCGATATGATAAATCTTGCCATAAGGCGTTTCGATGACGAAGGCCGCCCACAGCGCCATGCGCCGGTCGTTCAGCCCACGCGCCGACCAATGGTGGCACGGCTCGAAATGAATTTTGACCGAACCAATCTCAAGGACATCGCCCCAGTCCCCCACCTTGATGCGCGCTGCCTCGACGCCGGTGCGGATGATGGAGTCATTGCCAAGCGGCGTGATGAAAAGCGGCTTGTGCGCGACATGCAGGCGCTTCAGCGTTTCCATATCCAGATGGTCGTAGTGATTATGCGTCACCAGCACCAGATCGATCGGCGGCAAATCCTCAAAACGGATGCCAGGCGGGTTGACGCGTTTGGGACCGGCGAAGCTGAACGGGCTGGTACGCTGCGACCACACCGGATCGATGAGAATATTCAGCCCTGCCGTCTGGATGAGAAAGGAGGCGTGACCGACGAAGGTGACGCGAATGTCCTTGCCGTCGATGCGGGGCTCCGGCTTTGCGAACGGAAACGGGCTGGGGTAGTTTTCCGGCCACGTGGCGCGCTCGCCGTTGAAGCGCCATTTCAGGAGGCCCATGAAATTGCCGGGCGGCGAACCGCCGGGATTGAAGAAACGCACCCCGTCGAAATGATCGGAGACCGGCCCACTATAATAGGCGCTGGCGTTAGAGCGGCGCGCAAACAGGCCGCCGCCCGCAAGAGCAAGCAGACCAAGTGCGGAAAAACGAAAGAAGTTTCGACGTTTCATGGGAAAGGTATAAGAAGCCAGGCGACGCCGTTCAAGCACCGCCATCGCAGCTTTCGTCTGATCACGTAAAGATGACAAGGCATGCTTTGCCGCATGAAAACCGGCACTGTCTTGACTTTCACGGCACTTTCCTGTTTATCGCGGCCAATCAGCTGGCAGTTTCACGACTCCAAGCCGCCGACCGGGACCCGCAAAGGTATAAAGAGATCCCGGAGGTCAACACCCGACAGCGCGATGCGCCCTCGGGTGCTTTTTGGCTTTGCGTCTTGTTTTTGGCAGCGAAAGCACCGACGTTTCGGAGATCCCGGAACGAAGAAGGAAGAAACGATGTTTGAAAACCTCCAGGACCGCCTTGGTTCCATTCTGAATGGACTGACCGGCCGTGGCGCGCTGACGGAAGCCGATGTTGCCGCCGCCCTGCGCGAGGTTCGCCGTGCGCTTCTGGAAGCGGACGTTGCGCTGGAAGTCGTGCGTTCCTTCACCGACAAGGTGCGTGAAAAGGCTGTCGGCGCAGCCGTTCTGAAATCCATCAAGCCCGGCCAGATGGTCGTCAAGATCGTGCATGACGAACTTGTCGAGATGCTCGGCACCGAAGGCGTCTCGATCGACCTGCATGCGGCCGCCCCCGTCGTCATAATGATGGTGGGTCTGCAGGGTTCGGGCAAGACCACGACCACAGGCAAGATCGCCAAGCGCCTGACCGACCGCGACAAGAAGAAGGTGCTGATGGCATCTCTCGACACGCGCCGTCCGGCCGCACAGGAACAGCTTCGCCAACTGGGCGTGCAGACCGGTGTCGATACGCTGCCGGTCATCGCCGGCCAGTCCCCGACAGATATCGCCGCACGCGCCGTGCAGGCCGCCAAGCTCGGCGGCCATGACGTCGTCATTCTCGACACCGCCGGCCGCACCCATATCGACGAACCCTTGATGCTGGAAATGGCCGACATCAAGAAAAAGTCCAACCCGCATGAAATCCTGCTGGTCGCGGATTCGCTGACCGGTCAGGACGCCGTCAATCTGGCGCGCAATTTCGATGAGCGCGTCGGCATCACCGGTCTCGTGCTCACCCGTATGGATGGCGACGGGCGCGGTGGTGCGGCCCTCTCCATGCGCGCCGTCACCGGCAAGCCGATCAAGCTGATCGGTATCGGCGAGCGCATGAATGAACTCGACGAGTTCCATCCGCGCCGTATCGCCGACCGTATTCTCGGCATGGGCGACATCGTCTCGCTGGTCGAGAAGGCTGCCGAAAACATCGATGCGGAAAAAGCCCGTGCCATGGCCGAGAAGATGGCCAAGGGCAAGTTCGACCTCAACGATCTCTCCGACCAGCTTGCGCAGATGAAGAAGATGGGTGGCATGGGCGGTATCATGGGGCTGATGCCCGGCATGGCCGGCATGAAGGACAAGATGGCTTCCGCAGGCCTCAACGACAAGATGTTCGACCGCCAGATCGCCATCATCTCGTCGATGACCAAGGCCGAACGCGCCAATCCCGATATCCTCAAACACAGCCGCAAAAAGCGCATCGCCGCCGGTTCCGGCACCGATGCCGCCGAAATCAACAAGCTCTTGAAGATGCACCGTGGAATGGCCGACATGATGAAAGCCATGGGCGGCAAGGGCAAGGGCGGCATCATGAAGCAGATGATGGGCGGCCTTGCGGGCAAGATGGGGCTTGGTGGCATGATGGGCGGCGGCATGCCTGATCTGTCGAACATCGACCCGAAGCAGCTCGAAGCGCTTCAAAAACAGGCTGAAGCTGCCGGTCTTGGCAAGCCGGGCGCAATGCCCGGTCTCGGTGGTCTGCCCGGCGGGCTACCCGGTCTGGGCGGGACAAAGCTGCCGGGTCTTGGCGGCATGCCGGGCCTGCCCGGCTTCCCGAAAAAGAAGTGAGGGCGACGCCAGTGAACAACGCAGAAGTGAAAGCCCAGCTTTCCGAATACCGCCAGTCGATCGACAATATCGATGCCGCACTGGTTCACATTCTTGCCGAACGTTTCCGCTGTACCAAGGCGGTGGGCGTGCTGAAGGCAAAATACAATTTGCCGCCGGCGGACCCGGCGCGCGAGGAATACCAGATCGAACGCCTTCGCCGTCTGGCAAAGGATGCCAATCTGGATCCGGATTTCGCCGAGAAGTTTCTAAACTTCGTCATCAAGGAAGTCATCCGGCATCATGAAGCAATAGCCGCCGAACATGGCGGTAATGAAAAGACCGCCTAACCGGCGGACAAGCTATCTCAAGGAGTAAATAACATGGCACTTAAAATTCGTCTCGCACGCGGTGGTTCCAAGAAGCGCCCGTACTACCAGATCGTCGTTGCTGACGCCCGTTCGCCCCGCGACGGCCGTTTCCTCGAGAAGGTCGGTTCCTGGAACCCGATGCTCGCCAAGGACAACCCGCAGCGCATCGAGCTGAAGGCTGACCTCATCAAGGAATGGATCGCCAAGGGCGCACAGCCGACCGACCGCGTTCTGCGCTTCCTCGCAGAGGCAGGCCTTGCCGATCGCGCCGCTCGCAGCAACCCGGAAAAGGCACTGCCGGGCAAGCGCGCTCTGGAACGCGTTGCAGAAAAGAAGCAGAAGGCTGAAGACGCAGCTGCTGCCGCAGCAGAAGCTTCTGCTGCAGAATAATCTGCAATAGAATTTTAGAGAACGGGTGGCGTGGTTTTCCATGCCGCCCGTTTTTTGTTTATTTTGGTATCAACAAACTTTAGAGCGTCAGGAACTATGCTCTAACGCGTTGGATCTGCGCATCGTGCCCTGTGAAAATCGATTCCGATTTTCACGCTGATGCTGTAAACCAGACGCAACCAACACCAGAAGACGGACGGCCCGATGGCAAAGCTGGAAAACCCGATACTCATGGCAAAGATCGGCGGCGCACAGGGATTGCGCGGCGAAGTCCGCGTCAGCACCTATACGGACGAACCGATGGCGCTCGGCGATTACGGCAATCTGGTGAGCGCCGATGGCCGCGTCTTCGAAATTCTGGAAGTCCGCGAGGGCAAGAATGTGGTTGTCGTCCGCTTCAGGGGTATCAACGACCGCAATGCGGCGGAAAGCCTGAACGGGCTCGAACTTTTCATCGAACGCGACAATCTGCCGGATGACGAGCTGGACGACGACGAATTTTATTATGCCGACCTCGAAGGGCTGGAAGCCGTCGATGCCGAAGGCAAAAGCTATGGCGCCGTCAGCGCCGTTTACGATTTCGGCGCAGGCGACCTCCTGGAGCTGAAAGGTGCGGGCCGCCGTCCCGCCCTCATCCCTTTTTCGGAAGCAGCCGTGCTTGAAATCGATCTGGAGGCGAGACGCATTCTCATCGATCCCATGGCTGCCGGCCTGATCGACAATCCGGACGACAAAGACGAAACCGGCGCATCGCCTTTCGGCAAGAAATAAGGCCATGACGTTCAAGGCTACAGTTCTGACGCTCTACCCGGAAATGTTTCCCGGGCATCTCGGATATTCGCTGGCGGGCAAGGCGCTGGAGCGCGAGCAATGGTCACTTGAGGCCGTGCAGATCCGTGAATTCGCCACCGACAGGCACAGAAGCGTGGACGACACCCCGGCAGGCGGCGGCGCCGGCATGGTGCTGAAACCCGACATTCTGGCCGCAGCCATCGACCATGTTTCAGATGGAGATACGCGACCGCGTCTGCTGATGAGCCCGCGCGGCAAGCCACTGTCGCAGGACCGAGTGCGCGAACTGGCGGCAGGCGACGGCGCGATTATCGTGTGTGGCCGCTTCGAAGGCGTCGACCAGCGGGTCATAGAGGCGCGCGGGTTGGAGGAAGTGTCGATCGGCGATTACATTCTCTCCGGCGGCGAGCCGGCCGCCCTGACGCTTCTGGACGCCATTGTCCGCATTCTGCCGGGCGTCATGGGCAACGATCTCTCAGGCGTGCATGAGAGCTTCGAGGGTGGGCTTCTGGAGCATCCGCACTACACCCGTCCGCAGGTCTGGGAAGGCCGCGACATCCCAGCCGTTCTCACCTCTGGCAATCACGCCGTCATCGACAAATGGCGGCACGAGCAGGCGCTGGCGTTGACGAAGGAAAGACGGCCCGACCTGCTGGAAAAGGCCAAGGTTTAAACCGAGACGAAATAATAGGCCGTCAGCACCAGCCCGACGGCAATGACCAGCCAGCGGATGATCCACTGCGGCACCCGCCTTGCCGTGTGCACCCCCACATATCCGCCAAGCGCGGCCGCCGGGAACATGATGAGGGCGGCCCACCAGGAAACCACGCCGCCGCTGACGAAGATCGTAATGGCGATGATCGCGATCACCACCGAGAGCAGGTTCTTCAGGGCATTCAGATGATGATAGCTGCCACCCGAGGTCATTCCGAGGATGGCCAGCATCATGATGCCCATGCCCGCCCCGAAAAAACCACCATAGATGGAGGCGAGCCCCTGAAAGAAGAGGCTCGGCACATTACCGGGTGAACGCTCGGCACTGGCCTTCGGTCGCAGCCACGGGCCAGCGGCGAAAACAACGGTTGCGGCCAGAAGCAACCACGGCACAAGCTGGCGGAAGGAGGGGTTGTCGAGCGACAGGAGCAAAAGCGACCCCGCCAGCCCGCCGACGATGGAGACGGCCGACAGGAGGATCGCCTCGCGCCAGTGGGCGCGGATTTCAGGCCCGTAGGCGATCACGGAGGTGATGTAACCGGGAAACTGCACGATCGCCGACGTGGCATTGGCGACAATCGGCGGCAGGCCTGCAAGCGTCATCGCCCCGAAGGTCAAAAAGGTGCCGCCACCGGCGATCGCATTGACCACGCCAGATAGAAAGCCGGTCGCAAACAGCATCATGATAATAAGTACGGACATGGCCCCTCCCAAGGTTTTCATGCCATAACCGGGGAAACGCACCTTCGCAACAGCCCGTACGTCGCCCACAATTGATAAAATATTGTCATGAAGGGATGACAAATGGCGCTGCCTCGTGTATGTGCCCGCGTGGAATTGGGGTTTTCCCCTTTAACCGCAAGCAAAGAATGGCGAACCCGCTCCTGCCGCACGGCATGGTCTGAAGGCATTGACCGACAGACGAAACGTTGAGCGCTCTGGCTGTTTCAGAAGAAATCAGAGGTTAACATGACCAATATCATTCAGCAGCTGGAAGCCGAACAGGCTGCCAAGATCGAAGCAAAGCGCACCCTGCCTGAGTTTTCTCCGGGCGACACGCTGCGCGTCAACGTGCGCGTTACCGAAGGTAACCGTACCCGCGTTCAGGCTTACGAAGGCGTTTGCATCGCCCGTTCCGGCGGCGGCCTTTCCGAGAGCTTCACCGTTCGCAAGATCTCCTACGGCGAAGGCGTCGAGCGCGTATTCCCGATCTACTCCCCGCTGGTCGAAGGCGTTGAAATCGTTCGCCGCGGTAAGGTTCGCCGCGCGAAGCTCTACTACCTGCGCGATCGTCGCGGCAAGGCTGCCCGTATCGTTGAAAACACCGGTACGCGCGCCCGCAAGCTGAACGAATCCGAGCGCCAGGCAGTCGCCGAAGAAAAGGCACGTCTGGAAGCTGAAAAGGTAGCAGCAGCACAGGCTCTCGCCGCCGAAAAGGCGGCAGCCGAAGCAGCAGAAGCCAAGGCAGCAGAAGAAGCAGCAAAGGCTGCGGAAACTGCAGCGGAATAAGATTTCCATTTTGATGGATTTACGGAGAAGGCGGTCTTTGGACCGCCTTTTTTGTTGCATCGATGCGCCATAACACTCTGGTGGGCGACATAGCGTCACGTCCAGCCTTCGACCCCATCTCCGTATCGACAGATCAAGATCAAAGTCGTATTGCTACTTATCTCTTTGCCTAATTTATTTAGAACATTCTCTAATAGCATTGCCTAGTTTCACTTATTGTGCAATTTTCGCGCAGTTTTAGGTGTTGATATGTTTTTTTTTAATTCTTTTTTAACAAAAAATAAGCGCGCTTTCTTCGCTGTCGGCCTTGCCAGCGCACTCATGAATATTCTCAACCTTTCCGGCTCCCTCTTCATGCTGGAGGTTTATGACCGGATTCTGCCGAGCAAGAGTATTCCTTCTCTGGTCGCTCTCGTTGTTCTGCTGGTTATTCTCTATGCCTTTCTTGTGGGGTTCGATGCTCTGCGCGGCCGGATATTGGCTCGCATCTCGGACAATATGGACGACGATCTCAATCAAAAGCTCTTCAGGGCATCAATCAGCGCACCACTTGCCGCCTACGGCAAGGTAGACGGGCTGCAGATCGTCGGCGATCTCGATCAGATACGTCAATTCCTGTCCGGGCCGGGACCAGCAGCTTTCTTTGATATTCCCTGGCTGCCCATCTATCTGCTGATCTGTTTTGCCTTGCATCCCTGGATCGGTTTTGCCGTGCTTGGCGGCGCCCTGGTCCTTGTCGTGCTGACGCTCATAACCAACTGGCTGACCGAAAGGGCGACCAAACAGGCCTACACCGTGCGCGGACAGAGAAATGCACTCGTCGGCAGCAGCCAGCGCAACATCGAGTCCATAAGAACCATGGGCATGATGAATGCGGTGACGTCGATGTGGGACGATTTGCACTCCAATTACCGCGCCGTCACACTCTCGACGTCGGACACGGCGGGCATGCTCGCCGCGATTTCCCGAACATTCCGTCTTTTGTTACAGTCGGGTGTGATGGCAATCGGCGCCCTGCTGGTTATCGAGGGGCATGCGTCAGCGGGTAGCATCATCGCAGGCTCCATCCTCTCGGCCAAAGCGCTGGGCCCTGTCGAACACGCAATTGCAAACTGGCGCAGCTTCATGACTGGGAGACAGGGCTGGAAACGCATCAACGAGTTTCTCGAACTCGTACCGGAACCCGCACAGCCGCTTTCCCTGCCGCCACCGAAATACACCGTTGCCATCGAGCGCGTGACCGGCGGTCCGCCCAATGGCGCGCGAGATACCGTGGCCGATATTTCCTTCACGTTGAACGCGGGCGATGGCCTTGGCATCATTGGGCCGAGCGCTTCCGGTAAATCCACGCTGGCGCGTTTGATAACCGGTATCTGGCCCTATGAGCGCGGCTCCGTGCGCTTCGATGGGGCCGCACTGAACCAGTGGGATTTCGAGGTTCTCGGTAAATCCATCGGTTACATGCCCCAGCAGGTGGAGCTGATGCCAGGCACGGTCGCGCAAAATATCGCGCGCTTCGACCGTGACGCAACGGCGGAAGCCATCGTTTCGGCAGCCAAGGCCGCTCAGGTTCATGATCTCATCCTGAACCTGCCCAACGGTTACGACACCTATATCGGCGACCGTGGAGAGGCATTGTCAGGCGGGCAAAAACAGCGCATCGGCCTGGCGCGGGCGCTTTTCGGGGAGCCATTCTTTGTCATCCTCGATGAGCCGAACTCCAATCTGGACAGCGAAGGCGAGGCAGCCTTGCGCAACGCCATTGGCGACATAAGGGCGCGAGGCGGCATCGTGGTCGTCATTGCCCATCGTCCGAGCGCCATCGAAAGCGTCAATCTTGTGATGGTGATGAGCAATGGCCGCATGCTTCGCTTCGGCACCAAGGAAGAGGTGCTTGCGCAAATCCTGCGTCAAAATATTCGCCAGGTGCCGGAAACAGAAGAAGAAGTACGTAAGCTGGAAAGCCGGGTGGGTGAAAATGGTTGAGGGAGAAAAAACCGGCGTGACAAAAACATCTATCGTCAAACACTCAACCGCCGTAGTCGTTCTTGCTGCCGGCCTTCTTTTCGGCCTGGGTGGCTGGGCGGCTCTCGCGAAGCTTTCGGGGGCGGTCGTCGCCACGGGCCGGGTCGTTGTCGAAGGCAACTCCAAGAAAATTCAGCACCTTTCCGGCGGTATCGTCAGCCAGATCAATGTTGCGGAAGGTGACACGGTGGAGGCCGGTCAGGTTTTGCTGCGGCTGAGTGGCACGATCGTTCAGGCAAACCTGTCCATTGTCGAAAATACGCTCGCGCAGCTTTATGCACGCCGTGCGCGTCTGCGTGCCGAAATCTCCGACGCCACCTCTTTCACAACGCCGGAAGATCTGGCCGTCTTGACCAATTCGAAAGCTGCCAAAACATTCATCGACAGTGAGCAGAACCTTTTCAACAGCCGTCGCAGTGCACTGATCGGCATGAAGAAGCAATTGGTAACGCGCAAGGATCAGCTAGCCGATGAAGCGCGGGGCATGGACGTGCAAATTGAGGCAACCAACAATGAACTTGCTATCGTAAGGGAAGACGTCTCAAAGACACGGGAGCTATATGCCAAGGGGCTGGTAACGCTTCAGCGCCTCAACCTTCTCAAGCGGCAGCTTTCCAATCTCGAAGGTCAGCAGGGCCAGTATATGGCCGCGCGTGCGCAGACGGTAGGCAAGCTGAGCGAAATGGACTTGCAGTCGCTTCAGCTTGACGAGGACCGCAAGTCCGAGGTCACTAAAGATCTGACGGCTATCGAAGCCACCGTTGCGGAATACGAGGAACGGCTTGCGGCAACACGCGACCAGCTCGACCGCCTCGATATTCGCTCGCCGATTGCGGGGCGTATCTACCAGCTGTCGGTACACAACATAAACGGCGTCATCCAGCCGGGCGAAGTGCTTATGCTGGTGGTGCCGGCAAAGGAAGATCTTGCAATCGACGCCAATGTTCTTCCAAACGACATAGACCAGATCTATGTCGGGCAGCCAGTGACCATTCGGTTCACGGCTTTCAATCAGAGCACGACGCCGGATGTAAGCGCTGAAGTCGCAGTCGTCGCCCCGGACTTGCAGACAGATTCCCGAAGCGGGGCGTCATTTTACGCACTGCGCATCAAGCCGAGCAAAACTGGAATGGACCATATACCAGGTGGACGGTTGTATCCGGGCATGCCGGCCGAAGTCTTCATACAGACAAGCGAAAGAAGCGTTCTTTCCTATTTTGTCAAACCGTTCCAGGACAGGCTTAGAAAGACGTTCCTGCAGGAATAAAAGACTTTCATTACATGTTTTCTTAGAAACGATTCGCAAATACACCAAGAGCGAGAATTTTTCCAAAAAAAACAATTTCTCATATTGTCTTGCCATTTATAATGTACTAATTATCACCCGCAATATTTATTAAATTTAATTTCGATACATCGAATTCTCAAAAATTTATAGGAGAGTAAAATGGCGTTAAAAGTAACTTTTGGTAATGGCGGCGCGGCATCGGTTTCGTCGCTCACCAGCCTGATCGATCAGGAAGCATATAAGCTCCTCACGGAATCCACAGCACAGGTCAAAAACGGCTCTACGCTCGATTCGGGCGCTGTCAGCGTTGGCGCTGTGGCGGTTGCCGGTACCGGTGCTGGTGGCACTGTCGATGTCGGCTACGACCCCAACGCAAACGGCTTCACATTTGACGTTTCCTCGGCATGGAATTCGGTGAAAAACGCTCTCGCCCAGTCTGACACCTCTGAAAACCTTAAGTTCAAGGATTTCGTACAGGTAGACGTTCACCTCGGCGGCACTGGTTCGTCCACCGTTGAAGTTCTCAATGCCAAGCGCGGTAACATCACGACCGGCGCAGGCAACGACACGGTTACCGTATCTGTCGTTTCGAACGAAAAGACCTGGGTCAACAATTTCAACATCGACACCGGCGCAGGCAACGACACGATCACCGTCAAGGCAGGCG
Source organism: Rhizobium sp. SJZ105 (assembly GCF_007828365.1). NCBI lineage: Bacteria > Pseudomonadati > Pseudomonadota > Alphaproteobacteria > Hyphomicrobiales > Rhizobiaceae > Rhizobium > Rhizobium sp. SJZ105. The sequence continues at coordinate 206,963 of NZ_VIUP01000004.1, read as the reverse complement.
CTGCCTTCAATGACACGTCGGCTGCGGGCACGGGCGGTCTTGCCGCCAATACCGGCGCTGTGAATGGTGGTGCTGGTGTCACCGACGGCAGCTACACCTCCGTCAAAATCGATGCCGGTGCGGGTAACGACTCTATCGACCTGAGCGGTGTAAAGCTCGCTTCGTCGCTGGTCACCGGTGGCAAGGGCATCGACCACATCATCGCAAGCGGTGGCGCCGATACCTTCGTCTTCAATCTGGGTGACATGGCGAAGAGCTTTGCCACAGATACCATCGAAGGCTTCAACGCCTCCATGGACAAGCTCAAGCTGGTCGGTACAGTGATCGATAACTGGGCGGTTTCGACCTTTGATAACGATACCGTCCTCAGCTACAACGTTACTGGCGAGCACAAGGGTGAGAAGATCATTCTCTCCGGCGTTCACCTGACCGGCAGCGATTGGTTCACGGCGTAATTTCTCTCGAAGATAATTTCATCGGTTACCGTTTAAATGGATCATGGCCCGGACATATCCGGGCCATGATTTTTTACATATGCGGCGGTTCGGAAATTATGCCAGCTGCCGCAATCTTGCAGATCAGGCGGCCTCGGCCTGATTGCCCATTTTTCGCGCCGCGATGATGACGAGGACCCCGGCAAGCGCCAGGCAGAAGGCAAGGAAGAACATCGGCGCAATCGTACTGCCGGTCTGGTCCTTGATCCAGGGCACCACGTTCTGCGCCACGAAACCACCGAGATTGCCGACGGAATTGATGGCGGCGATGCCGGCAGCAGCACCGGCTCCCTTGAGGAAGCGGCCGGGCAGGCTCCAGAACACCGGCTGGCCGGCAAAAATGCCCGCAGCGGCGATGCAAAGGAAGGCGAACTGCAATACCGGATCGCTGAGCAGCGCCGACATCAGCAGGCAAAACGCGCCGACGAAGGCAGGTCCGACGATATAAGGCGTTTTGTTTTTTGCCTTGTCAGCCGCCAGGGGCACGACGAAGAGAGCGACGGCCACGATCACCCAGGGGATGATGTTGATGAAGCCGTTGGCGGTGTTTGAAACGCCGAAGCTCTTTACGATCGTCGGCAGCCAGTAGCTGAGACCATAGGCCGCCAGCGGAAAGCCGACATAGCAAAGCGCCATGAACAGCACGCGCGGATTGATCAGCGCCTTGAAGCCGTCCTCCGCATGCTCTTCCATGCCCTTGTTTTCTTCGGCCAGGCGGTTCTTCAACCAGTCCTTCTCGGCCTGCGTCAGGAACTTCGCCTTTTCCGGCGTATCGTCCAGATAGAAGAAGGTAACGATACCGGCGATCACGGCGGGAATACCCGTCGCCAGGAACACCCATTCCCAGCCGGCATAACCGAGGAAACCATCGAGATCGAGCAACATGCCGCCAAGCGGTGCGCCGATGGCATTGGCAAGCGCACTGAAGATCATGAACAAGCCGATCATGCGGCCGCGATAATCGCGCGGGAACCACAGCGTCATAAGGAACAGCACGCCCGGGAAGAAACCGGCCTCGCAAAGCCCGAGCAGGAAGCGCAGGATGTAGAACATCGTCGCATTCTGCGTGTAGGCAAGCGCGATGGTGACGGCACCCCAGGACACCAGAATGCGGGCGAACCATTTGCTGGCGCCGAAACGGTTGAGGAAAAGGTTGCTCGGAACCTCAAAGAGGAAATAGCCGATGAAGAACAGCGAAGCGCCAAGTCCGTAGGCATATTCGCTGAGGCTCAGCGCATCGACCATCTGCAGCTTGGCATAGCTGACATTCTGCCGGTCGATATAGGCGATGAGATAGAGAAGGCCAAGAAACGGCATCAGCCGCCAGGTGATCTTCGAGATTAGGGATTTTTCCGATACCATGTGCTTTTCCCTCCCTTCGATTGCTCGTCGAAATGCAAATGATAAGGGGACCCATCTATATGTGCGCCGCAAGATACGCAAGTTGCATTGCATCATAACCAATGCCGAAAGGGCTGCGAAACCGGCATTTTAGAGCCCTGAGTGCATGATGCGGCGCACATCAAAGCCGCCAGGTCACCGTTTTACGGTCTGCGTGCATTCATATTGCCGCGAAACCGGCAATCTGCTATGAAGACCGCCATGGGATCTAAATTCGGATGTCTCGCGCAGAATGTTTATGTGCTGCAGGACCACAAGCGTCTGCCGGCACGGTTTTTTGCGCGCATTTCCGGGGCGCTCAACAGCCGACTTAGGCTCGCCTGACAGCATCCGCTGTCCACCGCCTTACTGAACCCTGATTTTACCTTTCCATGACAAGGCATAGAGCCATGAGCGCACCCCGCACCTTATACGACAAGATCTGGGACGACCACGTCGTCAATCGTGACCCGGACGGAACCTGTCTTCTCTATATCGACCGTCACCTGGTCCATGAGGTGACGAGCCCGCAGGCCTTTGAAGGCCTGCGCATCGCCGGCCGTCCGGTCCATTCGCCCACCCGCACGCTTGCCGTCGTCGATCATAACGTGCCAACCACAGCCGACCGGCTGGAAGGCATCAAGAACGAGGAAAGCCGTATCCAGGTGGAAGCGCTTGCGCAGAATGCCAAGGATTTCGGTGTCGAATATTATTCCGAGCGCGACAAGCGTCAGGGCATCGTCCACATCGTTGGCCCGGAACAGGGCTTCACCCTGCCGGGCATGACGATTGTTTGCGGCGACAGCCACACCTCCACCCATGGTGCTTTCGGCGCGCTGGCGCACGGCATCGGCACGTCGGAAGTGGAGCATGTGCTGGCGACCCAAACGCTGATCCAGAAAAAGGCCAAGAACATGCTGGTGCGTGTCGATGGCAAGGTTCCGGAAGGCGTCACCGCCAAGGACATCATCCTCGCCATTATCGGCGTGATTGGCACAGCGGGCGGCACCGGCCATGTGATTGAATTTGCCGGTGAGGCAATCCGCTCGCTCTCCATGGAAGGCCGCATGACGGTTTGCAACATGACCATCGAGGGCGGCGCCCGTGCAGGTCTGATCGCGCCTGATGAGACCACCTTTGACTACATCAAGGACAAGCCGCGCGCACCAAAGGGCGTGACGTTGGAACAGGCCATCGCCTACTGGAAAACGCTGAAATCCGATGAGGGCGCCCATTACGACAAGATCGTGGTGCTGGACGCCGCCAATCTGCCGCCGATCGTCTCCTGGGGCTCATCGCCTGAGGACGTGACGTCCGTCGAGGGCATCGTTCCCAATCCGGATGATATCGAGGAAGAAAACAAGCGTACTTCCAAGTGGCGTGCGCTGGATTATATGGGCTTGAAACCCGGTACGCGCATCACCGATATCGCCATCGACCGCGTTTTCATCGGCTCCTGCACCAATGGCCGTATCGAGGATTTGCGCGCAGCGGCAAAGATCGTCGACGGCCGCAAGGTCGCGCCCACCGTCTCGGCCATGATCGTGCCCGGCTCCGGTCTCGTGAAAGAGCAGGCGGAAAAGGAAGGTCTGGACAAGATTTTCCTCGAAGCCGGTTTCGAATGGCGCGAACCGGGCTGCTCCATGTGCCTTGCCATGAATGACGACCGCCTGAAGCCTGGCGAACGTTGCGCCTCCACCTCGAACCGCAACTTCGAGGGCCGCCAGGGCTACAAGAGCCGCACCCACCTCGTCTCCCCCGCCATGGCAGCGGCGGCGGCCATCGCCGGCCATTTCGTCGATGTTCGCGAGTGGCGGTAATTATCGATAACGTCTGAAACAAAAAACCCCGGATCACAATCCGGGGTTTTTTGTTAGCATCTCATTCCGCAATGATCTTCACCCGCTGGCCGGGCTGAAGCGTGGCGGTGGCGCTCATCGCATTCATCATGCGGAACATGTCGAGCTTGCGGTCGGTCCCCATCATCCGTGCGGCAATCGTTGCCACGGTTTCACCGGGCTTGACCGTCACCACGCGCACGCGCAGAGGTTTTAACGATGCGATCTCCTGCGGCGTCATCTTGCGGAAACTCGTGCGCAACACGTTGGCGATGGAATCGAGCTGCGTGTTACCCTTCGGCACGGCCGTCAGGAAGCGGAATATCTGCTGACCGACACGGATGACGGTAACGTCAAAGTCCCATTTGTCCGCCGTCGCACGGGCTGTCGCAGCCTCCAGACCGTTGATCTGCGTTTCCTTCACGGTTTCCGGCATCAGGCCGGCAACCCAGCCGCTGGTCAGGTAATTGGCAAGAGTGGTCTGTTTCGGATCGGCCACGCCGTCGAAACGGATCGCCACATCGCCCGGACCCGTCGCAAGAACGGCCTCGACCTTGTTGTCGATGACGAAACCTTCCGGCACATCGAAACGGATACCGAGCGTTCCGTGCAGGAAGGTCTGGCCCCGGACATAACCCTCCTGCGGGCTGTCGCCGTAAAGCAGGCCGTCTATGCCATCCAGAAACCAGTCGCGACCCCGATCCCCGACCTGACCGTCCTGGCCGAAGGCGCGGGCATGCCGGCGTGCAAGCTCGATGCGCTGCGGCGTGTTGGGGTGGCTGGAAAGAAAGTCGAGGCTCTGGTCATTTTCGGGATCAGCCGAGGAGAAACGCGCATAGGCTGCCATGGAATCCAGAAACCTCGGCGATGCGAAGGGGTCGTAGTCGGCCTCACCCAACATGCGCACGCCAATCACGTCCGCTTGCAACTCCTGCTGGCGCGAAAAAGCCGCAAGCCGCAGCTTGCCGCGCGCAAGCGCCTGCTTGCCGGCGAGATCGCTCGACAGAACCTCGGCGACCACACGGCTTGCAATCACCTCCGCCTCTTCCCGGCGCTGGCGCTCGATGCCGTGGTTTGCGGTAACGTGGCCCATCTCATGCGAAAGCACGGCGGCCACTTCCGAGGCATCGTTGGCGAGAGCCAGAAGCCCGCGCGTCACGTAAAGATACCCACCCGGCAGCGCAAAAGCGTTGATAGCAGGCGAGTTGAGGATGGTGATGCGATAGGATTGCTGCGGATTTTCCGAAACAGCCGTCAGCGCGCCGGCGATACGGGCGACAAGCCGCTCCGTCTTGGCATCACGATATTCGCCACCATAACTCGCCACAATACGCGGATGTTCGCGCGCGCCCATCTGCGCACGGGGATCGTTCTTCTGCACCTCTTCCACGGTCTGCGGATTGTCCGAGGGCCGCAAGGTGGACTGGTAGGCCGGGCTGAAAAGAGACTGACACGATGACAGGAATACGGCAGACGCCGTCAGCACGGAACACACGGCAGCCATCCTGCCCGAACGGCGAAGGCCTGAACGGGAGAAAAGTCTCCACTGCGCAGTCATGCTATTTCTCATTCTCTATGCCTGCCCCTAACGTTCCTGATCATCCGTTAATTGCAGACCAGAATAACAGATTCGCCCCAACGAGCCATGAAATGTCGAAACGGTAAAAACGATCCATCAAGTCCGGAATATTCCTGAAGAACGCAATAATTCTCGTCTTTTCTCGGGCAACGACTTGAAACTGGCAAGTGCAAATTAACGCCATTGAAGTTATCTAAAGCGATTGCCAGCGGCACGCGTCGAAAATAAGGCGATCAGCCGTTCAGAAAACTGTCGACCGCCTTCACATTTTGTGTGGCGAAGAAATCTATGGTCGAGCCCGCATAGACAACGCGGCCACGATCAAGAAAAACCACCCGCTGCGCCAGCTTTTTTATGTCGTCTGGATGGTGCGTAACAATAATCGCCGTATTTTTTGTTTCGGCATGCAAGTCGAGAAGCAGGGAGGTCATTCCCGCCCGCAGCCCCGGATCTAGGGCCGCGAAAGGCTCGTCCAGCAGCATGACCGGTTTTTTCCGGACCAGCGCACGCGCCAGCGCCGCCCTTTGCCTTTCCCCGCCGGAAAGCGTGCCCGGCAAACGTTTGTCAAAACCCGCAAGACCAACGCGTGTGAGCGCCACGTCGATCCTCTGCCTGTCTTCCTCCCCCAGCTTCAGCCCGGGGCTGATGCCGAGCGCGACATTGGTGAAGATATCGAGATGGGCGAAAAGATTATTATCCTGGAAGATCGAGGAGACCGGTCGTTCGGAGGGATCGAGCGCCTTCATGTCCCGCCCGCCGATCAGGACGCGCCCGGAATCGGGCAATTCAAAACCGGCGATGAGATTGAGGAGCGTCGACTTGCCAGAACCGGATGCACCGACAACGGCGGTCATCTGGCCTTGCGGGAATGTACAATCGAGATCGAAATCCTGCGTTCCGAGCCGCAGCCTGACCTTGTCCAGCCCCACGGCAAATTCGTCACCCGTCATATGCTCGCCCTTGCTGATTGGGATTGCCGTGAAACGCCGCCCGCGGCAAGCAGCAGGCAGACGACGCCAAGGATGAACGCGTATCCGGCGGCATCATTGGTGCGGTAGCTGCCCATATTGCTATAGACCAGCCATGGCAAGGTGATGAAATTTTCCGATCCGAACAGGGCAACCGCCCCAAGATCACCGAGCGACAGGGCCATGGCAAAGGAAAATGCCATCAGCAGCGGCCGCCGCAGAACCGGCAGATCGGCGAACCGCAGCCGCGTCAATCCCTGAAGCCCAAGGCTGGCGGAGAGCCGGGACGTGCGTAAAAAATGGCTGGTGAAGGCTGGCTCCAGCACCCGCATGGCAAGCGGCAACGCCATCAGCATGTTGATGAGTGCCACGAGAACGGGAGCATAAAAACTGACATCTCCAAAGGGCCGCAGCAACAGGAACCACCCGCTTCCCAGCACGACGGGCGGCACCAGCAGCACCAGCGATGACCCCGCCCCGAGCGTGGCGGACAAAAGGCGCAAGGGTTGAGCCGCGTGCCGTTTGGAACCCACGGCCCGTCGCGCACAGATGATCGCAAAGCAGCAGAGCACGACGAGAGTTGCGGAGAGCGCAGCGATTGCAAGGCTGGTCGCCGCCGCACGCAGGAAGATCGGCGCTGACAAAAGACGCGGCAGATCGGCCCCCAAACCCGAGACGGTTATGGCAACAAGCGGCAGGCCGACCAGCAGAACCGCAAAAATGATTGCCGCTCCGTCCCACAGGCGCACGCCAACACGCTTGCCGTCGAAACGGCGAACAGGGCGGCCAAGTGAAGCAATTTCCGCCTCGGGCGATGGCAAAAAGGCAAGAAGGCCGAGCAGAACTGCTGTGACTGCAATCTGCAAAACCGAAAGCGCGATTGCCCGTTGCGGATCGAAATCAAACCGCAGCGCCTGATAGATTGCGACCTCAAGTGTCGTCGCCGCCGGTCCACCGCCCAGCAGAAGCACTAGCGTGAAGCTGGTGGCGCACAGCATGAAGACAAGCCCGGCAATACCGGGAACAAGCCGCGAGACGGCCGGCCACTCGATGAAGCGGAAAACCGAAACCGGCCCCATGCCAAGACTTGCCGCCATCCGCCAATATTCGCCCGGAATCCGCTCCAGCCCGGCCAGCATCAGCCGCACCGCAAGCGGCAGATTGAAAAACACATGGGCGATGAGAATGCCGGAGAGGCCGTAAATACTGAAGGGCTGCTCCGCACCGGCAAAAACAAGGGCAGTATTCAAAACACCCTGCCTGCCCCAGATCGTGATGATGCCGAAGGCACCAACGATGACCGGCAGCCCCATCGGCACAGCCATCAACCTGATAATCCAAATCCGCCCGGGAAAATCCTGTCTGCGGGAGAGCGCAAGCGCCACCGGCAGGCCGAGAACAATAGAAAGAACAGTGGACAACGTTGCCTGATAGAGCGTGAAGCGCAGGATTCGCAGCGTGTAGGCATCCACGATTCCGGCGGCGGATGTACCGGCATCGAACGACAGTAGTGCTGAGACAGCAAGCGCCATGAACAGGAAAACGGCGGCAAACGCCGCCGTTCCGCCAATGATCGACCATCTGTAGTCGCGACGCAGCATCATGCGCGGGCGTGCCTCTTGCTCAGTTCATGCTCATGGCCGCAAGCCATTCGTCGATCCAGGCCTTGCGGTTCTTCGCCACCTCTTCCGGGTCCATCAGGAAGGTCTTCTGCGGTACGACGAGTTTGGAAAATGCCTCGGGCAGGGGCGTGGACGTTGCCGCGACCGGCATCATCCAGTTGTTTTCCGGAATGGCATCCTGAAATCCTGATGTGAGCGTGAAAGCGAGGAACTGCTTCGCCAGTTCCTTGTGCGGCGCGTTTTTGAGAAGGCCGGAAACCTCGATCTGGATGTAGTGCCCCTCGGAAAAACCCGCGGCCTGATAGCGATCCGTCTTTTCCGAGACCATGTGATAGGCAGGCGACGTGGTGTAGGAGAGCACCATCGGCACCTCACCCTTGGTGAAAAGGCCATAGGATTCCGACCAGCCCGGCGTGACGGTGAGAATGCGCTTCCGGAGCTTCGCCCAGGCTTCCGGTGCCTTGTCGCCGTAAACGGACTTCACCCAGAGCAGCAGGCCAAGCCCCGGCGTGGAGGTGCGCGGGTCCTGAATGGCGATTTTCTGTGAAGGATCGCCGTCCACCAGATCTTTCAGGCTCGTCGGCGGATTTTTTATCGTCTGCGTGTCATAGACAACGGCGAAATGACCGTAGTCGTAAGGGACGAAAATATCGTCCTTGTAACCGCCAGGCACCTTGGCCGCCGATGCATCGATACCGCTGATATCGAAGAGGCCGGTCTGTTTCGCTTCCGCGACCAGATTGGTGTCGAGACCAACAACGACATCCGCCTTCGACGCCGCCCCTTCAAGCTTCAGGCGGTTAAGCAGCGCCACGCCATCCGCCACACCGACGAAATTGACCGTGCAATTGCACACCTTCTCGAAGGCCTCTTTCACCTTGGGGCCGGGACCCCATTCGGAAACGAAGCTTTCATAGGTATAGACGGTCAGTTCCTGTCTGTCCTGAGCAGTGGCAATACCGGGCAGAAACAACGAAACGGCAACGAGGGAATTCAGGAAAAGACGACGGCGCACGGGTATCTCCTCAAAAAACGAAAAGGGAAATAGCCGCTTGCCTTAAGCCGTCTAATCCCTCCGCCGGTATGAACCGGATCAGGTTCTTCGGGTTGGCAAGCCTCTCAGCCTTTTGCACGCAAGCACAAAAGACACCCCGTTAGATCAAGATGATGATGTAGTCCCGCTGTCTCTGATTGGCAAGATGGCTGCCGTCAGGCCTGCTGCACCATGTGCACCAGTTCCCAGACATGGCCGTCGGGATCCTGAAAACTACCGGCATACATGAAACCGTGATCCTGAACCGGTTTCCAGCTGCTGCCACCCGAGGCGAGCGCCGTTTCGATCATCCGGTCGATTTCCTCACGGCTTCCCGCTGTGAGACAGGTCAGGACCTCGGTGCTGCGTTTGGCGTCGGCGATATCGCCATTGATGAAATCGCGAAAACGCTCCTCCTGAAGAAGCATCACGAAAATGTTCTCCTCAACGATCATGCAGAGCGTGCGGTCATCCGAATATTCCGGATTGAAGGTGAAACCGAGAGCCGTGAAGAAGCTTCTCGATGTCTCGATATTCTTGACCGGCAGATTGACGAAGATCATGCGCATTTTCTGAACTCCTCCGAACCCGCACAGGAAACGGCAATTCCGCCTCCCTGTCAAAGGTGGATGAGACCTCAGTCAAGAAATCGCAACCAAGTCACCCTTCAATTTCCTCGCGCAGCATCTCCAGCTCCAGCCATTCCTCTTCCATGGCTTCGAGCTTTTCGCGCAGCTTCGTCATTTCCTGCGCCAGCGTATTGAAGGTAGCCGGGTCCTTGGTGAACAGATTGGGATCGGCCATGCGCTGCTCACGCTTGGCGATTTCGCCCTGCGCCTTCTCCATCTCCTTTGGAAGGTTTTCGAGCGCAAATTTTTGCTTGAAGGAAAGCTTGCCCTTGGCCTTTGAAGGCTCCTGCGACGCGGAGGCGGAAGGGGCGGTCTTTGCCTTTTCCTGCTTCTCCGCCTTGCGCTTTTCTTCCGCAGCACCCTTGCGTTGCGCCATCATGTCCGAATAGCCGCCGGCATATTCGATCCAGCGTCCGTCCGGCTGGTCCGGATTGGCGGGCGCGATTGTGGAGGTGACGGTACGGTCGAGGAAATCGCGGTCGTGGCTGACGAGAATGACCGTGCCGGAAAAGCCCGCAACGATCTCCTGCAACAGATCGAGCGTTTCGATATCGAGATCGTTGGTCGGCTCGTCAAGGATCAGCAGGTTGGTAGGCCGCGCCAGAATGCGCGCAAGAATAAGACGGGCGCGCTCACCACCGGAGAGGTTGCGGATGGGCGTGCGGGCCTGTTCCGGCTGGAACAGGAAGTCCTTCATGTAACCCGTCACATGTTTCAACTCGCCATTGACCAGCAAATTGTCGCCGCGACCGTCGGTGAGGTAATGAGCGAGCGTATCGTTTGGATTGAGATCTTCACGCTTCTGGTCAAGTGTCGCGATTTCCAGATTGGTGCCGAGCTTTACCGTGCCGCTATCGGGCTGAAGCTGGCCGGTCAGCATCTTCAAAAGCGTTGTCTTGCCGGCACCGTTCGGCCCGACGAGACCGATGCAATCACCGCGATGCACCCGCAGCGAAAACGGCGCGATGATCACGCGCTCGCCGTAAGACTTGGTGATTGCGTCTGCCTCGATGACCAGTTTGCCGGATTCCCGCACCTCCGCAGCCGTCGCCTGCACGCTGCCCGGCGGTCCCTTGTGGCCGCGATAGTCCGCACGCATTGCCTGAAGCTCGCCCACGCGGCGCATGTTGCGCTTTCGTCTCGCGGTCACGCCGTAACGCATCCAGTGTTCTTCACGCTCGATGGCCTTGCCGAGCTTGTGCTGCTCCAGCTCTTCCTCTTCCAGCACCTTGTCGCGCCATTCCTCGAAATGCGCAAAACCGCGATTGAGACGACGGGACTGGCCGCGATCCAGCCACACGGTCGAGGTCGAAACCTTCTCCAGAAAACGCCTGTCGTGCGAGATCAGCACCAGCGCGCTACGCGTCTGCTGCAACTCGCCTTCAAGCCATTCGATGGTGGGCAAGTCCAGATGGTTGGTCGGCTCGTCCAGCATCAGAATATCGGGTTCAGGGGCCATGACGCGGGCAAGGGCCGCACGCCGCGCTTCGCCGCCGGACAGGCTATCCGGATGTTCCTGTCCCGTCAGGCCCAGATGCTCGAGAATATAGGTAACGCGATAGGGATCGTCGCCAGGTCCCAGTCCCGCCTCGGCATAGGCCTGCACGGTGTCGTAACCGGCAAAATCCGGCGCCTGTTCCAGATAACGGATGGTGGCGGAGGGGTGACGGAAAACCTCGCCCGACTGCGCCTCGACCAGACCGGCGGCGATCTTCATCAGGGTCGACTTGCCCGAACCGTTGCGTCCGACAAGGCAGATGCGGTCGCCCGGCTCCACCTGAAGATTGGCGCCGTCGAGCAGCGGGGTCACGCCGAAGGTCAGTTTGATGTCATCGAGTTTCAAAATTGGGGGTGCCAAGGCGTCAGGCTCCGGTCAGATCATAAGGGCGGGCGAGCACGATGGCTTTTCCGCTTTTCAGCGAGAAATGCACAGGGCCGCCATTCGCGACATTGGAAATAGTGCGGGAAGAGCCGAAAGCAAGCGGGAAATCCTTGAGAGGATAACGCACATTGCCGATATCGAGCCCCACAAGGTCGGTAAACCCGGCAACGGAAAACAGCGCACCGGGTGGCAGATCAAGATCGAACGAACCTGCCAGCAGCGGGCGGGCCTCCTCTTCGCCGGAGGTCAGCGTAACGTTGAGACCACGCTCAGTAAGCGCCACCGCGTAAAGGAGGTGCTGAAGTGCGTGGTCGCTTCTCGCTCCACCAAGCGCACCGGCAAGCACCAGAGAACGCGCGCCGCGGGCAAGGGCCTCCGACACCGCAATTTCACCATCGGTCACAGCCTTTGCAGCGGGATAGGGCTGTCGCACCACATCGGGCCAGGCGTCCAGCAGGTCCTTGTCGGTGGAATCGAAATCCCCCACCCAGAGCTCGGGTGTGAGCCCGAGCGGTGCGGCATGGCGCATGCCGCCATCGGCCGCAATCACACGGCTACCCTCAACCGCCGCTTTGAGGCGGTCGGTAACGGTGACATCGCCGCCAAGCAGAATGGTGAAGCGTTCTCTATCCATGCCCTGCCTTATCGCACCTCAGGCAAAAATGGAAAGGCAGAAACCCGATGAAATCAGCCGATATTGATTTTCGTCGGCTTCGGGATTATGAAACGCCTCAGTGGTGATTTGCCGACCGGCTTGCAGCCACTTTAAAGAAGTCGCTAAAGGGTCGAGGAAAAGGGTAATTTCCTGGGACCGGCTGCGATTTCGCTGCCGGTTTTTTTGTTTTCGCAACGTTCTTTACGTCATCCGAAAAGAGAGTTCGACATGCCGATCAAGATTCCCGATACGCTTCCCGCCTTCGACACCCTCGTTCATGAGGGCGTGCGGGTCATGACAGAAACGGCGGCCATCCGGCAGGATATCCGCCCGCTCCAGATCGGGCTTCTCAATCTCATGCCGAACAAGATCAAGACGGAAGTGCAGATGGCGCGCCTCGTCGGCGCATCGCCGCTGCAGGTGGAGTTTTCGCTGATCCGCATTGGCGGCCATCGTGCCAAGAATACGCCGGAAGAGCACCTTCTGTCCTTCTATGAGACATGGGAGGAAGTGCGCCACCGCAAGTTCGACGGTTTCATCATCACAGGCGCGCCCATCGAGATGCTTGACTATGAAGACGTGACCTACTGGAACGAGATGCAAAAGATTTTCGACTGGACGCAAACCAACGTCCATTCGACGCTGAACGTCTGCTGGGGCGCGATGGCCGCCATCTACCATTTCCATGGTGTGCCGAAATACGAACTGAAGGAAAAGGCTTTCGGTGTCTATCGTCACCGCAATCTCTGCCCCTCGTCGATATATCTCAACGGTTTTTCCGACGACTTTCAGGTTCCGGTCTCACGCTGGACGGAAGTGCGCCGCGCCGACATCGAAAAACACCCGGAACTCGAAATCCTGATGGAGTCAGAGGAAATGGGCGTATGTCTGGTGCATGAAAAAGAGGGCAACCGCCTCTATATGTTCAACCACGTCGAATATGATTCAACCTCGCTTTCGGATGAATATTTCCGCGATGTGAACTCGGGCGTCCCAATCAAGCTGCCGCATGATTATTTTCCGCACAATGATCCGGAGCTTGCCCCGCTCAACCGCTGGCGCAGCCATGCCCATCTGTTTTTCGGCAACTGGATCAACGAGATATATCAGACGACGCCTTATGACCTCGAAGCAATCGGCAAACTAGCGGCGTAAATTGCGGGATTGCGAATTGCCGGAAAATGACGCAACGTCCGCCGGCAATTCAAAGATATCGGGAGAATGACGCAATGAGCGACGCGGCGGCACGGGAGAATTTCGGTTTCACGGCAACCGGCGAAAAGGTTGAGCGCGTCACCATCTCGAAGGGCGGGCTGACGGCCAAGGTTATCACCTGGGGCGCCGTCATTCAGGACCTGCGCCTCGATGGGCACCAGCCGCCGCTCGTTCTCGGCTTCGATACATTCGAGGACTACAAATATTCATCCTATTTCGGCGCGACACCCGGCCGCAACGCCAACCGTATCGGTGACGGAAAATTCTCGATCGACGGGCACGAATACCAGCTGGAACTGAACGAAAAAGGCGTCAGCCACCTGCATGGCGGCAGCGACGGGATGGGCAAACGTAACTGGATGTTGATGGAACACGGCGAATGCCATGCAGTTCTGCAGATCATCGATCCCGACGGCCGCGCCGGTTATCCCGGCAATTGCACGGTGACCGCGACCTATACGATCCGCGACGGCGGCGTGCTTTCGGTGGTCTATGAAACGGTGACCGACCAACCGACCATCGCCAATATCTGCCAGCATTCCTATTTCAACCTCGACGGTGCTGATACCGCACTTGGACATGAGATCAGCATCGCCGCTGACTTTTATCTGCCAACCAACGACAAACAGATCCCGACAGGCGAAATCCGCTCCGTCGAAGGCACCGTCTTCGACCTGCGCCACCCGACGCCGATGCGGCGAACGGAGGATGGCGAGCAGGTGCTCTACGACCATAATTTCTGCCTTTCGCCCGAGCGTCGCGCCAAGCGCAAGGTTGCCCGCGCCTATTCGCCCGCCTCCGACATTGCCCTTGAGGTTCACACCACCGAACCCGGCGTGCAATTTTATTCAGCCTTCAAGCTGAATGTTCCCGTTCCGGGCCTCGATGGCCGCCACTATGGCCCCTTTGCAGGTTTTTGCCTGGAAACGCAGATATGGCCGGATGCCGTCAATCATCCCGATTTCCCCTACGCGATCCTGCGTCCCGGCGAGACCCTGCGTCAGGAAACCGACTATATTTTCAAGAAGGGTTGAGGCGGCGGGCTGGGCTCAGTCCAGCACGCATCCCACATAACCGCCCGATGCTCGGGCACGCCGTTCGATAAGGCCGGCAAGCCGTTGCAAACCACGCCCCGGCTTGCTGGCAACGCGATCGATGGGATTGGGTAGGGAAACGGCAAGCAGTGCCGCTTGGCGGGAGCTGAGCTTTGCCGCCGGTACCTTGAAATGGTGCTGTGCTGCGGCCTCGATGCCGTAAATGCCGGGTCCCCATTCGGCAACGTTGAGATAAATCTCCATCATCCGTTTTTTGGACCAGACGAAATCGGCAGCAATCGCCAGCGGCAACTCCAGCCCCTTGCGCAAAAACGAGCGGCCGTTCCAGAGGAACAGGTTCTTGGCCGTCTGCATGGGAATGGTGCTGGCGCCACGGGTGGACGCGCCTTCGAGCGCATTGTTGACGACGGACTGCATCTGGTTCCAGTCAACGCCGCCGTGGAAACAGAATTGTCCGTCCTCGGACATCATTACGGATTGCACAAGGCGCGGCGAAATATCCTCGAGCGGCACCCAGCGCCGGTCATAACCCTGAAGTGTCACCAGATCGGCAAGCATCAGCGTCGAGACCGGCCGCATGAAAGGCAGGGCATAAACCGGGATCAGCAGATAAGGCAGGATCAGCAACGCCAGCAAGGTCATGATGATACGCTTTGCCAACGTGCGAAAATCCACCTTCGGACTGCTCCGGTCTTCCGCCAGCACGGCGTAATCTGCGTCGCTTTCAGGCGTACTGCTCAATATTCGTCAAAGCCCCGCACCAATCGAAGCCTTTCATATTCCATTGCCGCCTTCAAGGCGAGTCCGGTCAAACAGTTGACCTCAGGAATCACGAAAAGGTTGCCTGGCCCCGCGCGCCATGCCAAAGAGCGCGGCATGGACGCTCAGATGACGAATTTCGAAACGAAGCTGCGCGATAACGCGGCACAGACCGAATCCCTGCTTGGTCGCCTGCTTTCCGCAGAGGCGTGTGCGGATGAGATTACGCGCCCGCAAAACCTGCTCGACGCCATGCGTCATGGTGTGCTGAACGGCGGCAAACGCCTGCGGCCCTTCCTCGTCATAGAAAGCACGGCCTTGCTCGGCGGAAATGCCGAAGCAGCCCATTATGTCGGCGCCGCGCTGGAATGCCTGCATTGTTACTCGCTGGTGCACGACGATCTGCCAGCGATGGATGACGACGACCTGCGCCGCGGCCAGCCGACAGTGCACCGCAAATTCGACGAGGCGACCGCCATTCTCGCAGGCGACAGCCTGCTGACACTCGCCTTCGATATTATCGCATCGGACGAAAATCCTCTTGAGGCAGACCGCAAGGCGGCTCTCGTGCTCTCGCTCGCCCGCGCCGCAGGCGTCGGCGGCATGGCGGGCGGTCAGGCGCTCGATCTGGCTGCGGAAAAGAACGCACCTGATGAGGCCGGCATTATTACATTGCAGGCTATGAAAACCGGTGCACTGCTGCGCTTCGCCTGCGAGGCAGGCGCGATCATCGCCGGCAGCGATGTTTCCGAAAGACAAAGACTGCGCCTCTTCGGTGAAAAGATCGGCCTTGCCTTCCAGCTTGCCGACGATCTCCTGGATCTGACCGCCGATGCCGCCACCATGGGCAAGGCAACCGGCAAGGATGCCGCACGCGGCAAGGGAACGCTGGTGGCACTACGCGGTGAAGACTGGGCGCGCCTCAAGCTTCAGGAACAGGTGGCGGAAGCCTCCGAACTTCTGGCCCCCTACGGCGAAAATGCCGCGATACTCATCGCGGCCGCCAGATTCATCGCCGAACGGAAAAGCTGAGCCGGTTTCCCGGCTCACCGTTTTTCAGCCAATCAGCCCTTGAGCGGCGAAATCAGCACTTCGACACGACGGTTCTGGGCGCGGCCATCCGGCGTTGCGTTCGAAGCGATCGGCTGCGAGGGGCCGAAGCCGAGCGTCGAAATACGGCGCTGGTCGACGCCGCGTGCGCCGAGATAGTTTGCAACAGACGCCGCACGACGCTCGGAAAGCGCCTGGTTGTGCTGCTGGCTGCCGGTGGAGTCGGTATGGCCGTTGATGTCGATGAGCGTGCGGTTGAACTTGTTCAGCACGATGGCGACGGAATCGAGTGTCTGATAGAAGGGCGGGATGACCTGATCCTGATCCGTCGCGAAGGTGATGTTCGACGGCATGTTGAGAACGATGCTGTCGCCACGGCGGCTAACGGAAACGCCAGTGCCCTGAAGCTGGGCGCGAAGCTCGGATTCCTGACCATCCATGTAATTGCCGATTGCGCCACCGGCGAGTGCACCGATGCCGGCGCCGATTAGGGCCGCGTTGCGGCGACCGACCGGCGAACCGCCGACAGCCAGACCACCGAGAGCACCGACGACAGCGCCGATACCAGCGCCGCCCGCCGTGTTCGACATCTTCTGCTCACCCGTATAGGGATCGGTGGTGGTGCACGCGGAAAGATAGGTCCCGCAAAGGGCAACGATCGCGATTTTTTTGATCATGTGTTTTGATGCTCCGAAGGGTTCAGGCGGTATGACAGTGGAATTTCGGCATTTTCACGGTAGTTTTTACTCCGCCGCATCTTTCCGGCCAAAACGCTTTTCGATGTAATCGATCACAAGCGCTTCAAAATCCGCGGCGATGTTGGGACCGCGCAGGGTGAGCGCCTTCTCGCCATCGATGAAGATCGGTGCAGCGGGGCTTTCGCCGGTTCCGGGCAGTGAAATGCCGATATCGGCATGTTTGCTTTCGCCGGGGCCATTAACGATGCAGCCCATGACAGCAACATTGAGCGCTTCCACACCGGGATACTTTTCACGCCAGATCGGCATGTTCTTGCGAATGTCATTCTGGATATTCTGGGCAAGTTCCTGAAAGACGGTAGAGGTGGTGCGCCCGCAGCCGGGACATGCCGCAACCACCGGAATGAACTGGCGGAAACCCATGACCTGCAGCAATTCCTGCGCCACCTGCACCTCGCGGGTGCGGTCGCCGTTCGGCTCCGGCGTCAGCGAGACGCGGATCGTGTCGCCAATACCGTGCTGCAGCACATAACCCATGGCGGCAGACGAGGCGACGATGCCCTTGGAACCCATGCCGGCTTCGGTAAGACCGAGATGCAGTGCATGGTTGGAGCGTTCCGACAGCATCGAATAAACGGCAATCAGGTCCTGTACCTGGCTGACCTTGGCAGACAGTATGATGCGGTTGCGCGGCAGGCCGATTTCTTCGGCAAGCTCTGCGGAAATGAGTGCCGACTGGACGATGGCTTCGCGGGTGACCTGACGGGCAGAGAGCGGAAAACCCTGCTCCTTGTTCTTGTCCATCAGCGTCGTCAGCAATTCCTGATCGAGCGACCCCCAGTTTACACCGATGCGAACCGGCTTGTCATAACGGATCGCCATTTCGACGATTTCGCCGAACTGCTTGTCCTTCTTGTCCTTGAAGCCGACATTGCCGGGATTGATGCGGTATTTCGCCAGTGCTTCGGCGCAGGCCGGATGATCGGCCAGAAGCTTGTGGCCGATATAGTGGAAATCGCCAATCAGCGGCACGTCCATGCCAAGGCGCAGCAGCCGCTCGCGGATTTTCGGCACAGCGGCAGCGCTCTCATCGCGATCGACGGTGATGCGCACCATTTCAGAACCAGCCTGGAAAAGTGCCGCCACCTGCTGCACGGTGGCGTCGATATCCGCCGTGTCGGTATTGGTCATGGATTGTACGACGACAGGCGCACCGCCACCCACGATGACGCCCCCTACGTCGACGGCAACGGATGCACGGCGGGGCTTTGGATCGTAATCGGCGTGTGACGTCATGGCGGTCTCTGGAGCTTGCGGCAAGGTCTGGCAATTGAGGTGAAACAAGGGGGCCTGCTTGTCAACACCCAACGCATAAGAGCTTCTACTTTACCGCAATCATGGCAAAATTCGAGACGCCTATTCCTTGCCCGCACCATCCGCATGCCGGGCGAGCCGCGAAAGCAGCAAAACCACCACATGCAACAACGGCAGAGCGAGAAATACGCTGGCAAGGCCGGTATGTTCGGCAATGAAGCCGATGGCCGAGGGTGCTACCAGAATCCCGGAATAACCCATGGTGGTGACGACCGACAGGCCGATGCCGGGTGCCAGTCCCGGCATGTTCCCCGCCGCCGAAAAGGCGATCGGCACCATGTTGGAAATACCGATGCCGGCAATCGCGAAGCCGATGATCACAAACGTGGAATTTCCCGCAAGACCCGCAATCAGAAGGCCCGCAATCGACATGACCGAGCAGAACCGCAGGGTATTGACCGCGCCGAACCGGTCGCGCACCAGATCGCCGGCAAAACGCATGGCCGCCATGGTCATGGAAAAGGCCGCGAATGCGAAACCGGACTGGGACACGGAAGCGCCGAGTTCATTGCGCAGATAAAGGGCACCCCAATCGAGGATCGCGCCTTCCGGAATCATCGAAAACAGCGCCATCAGACCGATAATCCACGGCAAGGGCGTCAGCGGCAAGCGACCTTTCGGACGCTCCTCCTCGGCATGCGGGCGATCCGCAAGAACGCGCGGCCAAGCGACGACGAGCAAAACAAGGGCGATGACCGTCAACGCGATCGCATGCCCCTGCACGCCAATGGCCGTGATGAGATAGCCGCCAAGACCGGCGCCGATCAGGCCGCCCAGGCTCCAAAAAGCATGGCACGACGACATGATGGCGCGGCGCATGTCACGCTCGACCGCCACCGCATTGGCGTTCATGGCGACATCCATCGCCCCTGTCAGCCCACCGAACAGGAAAACCGCAATCACACCTGCCCAGATCGTGTCTGCCCAGGAGATGAAAAGCAGTGTCGGCAAGAAAATAGCCGCACTCGCAAGGCTGACCGTTCGCGATCCGAAACGGGCGATCTGGGAACCGGCGATCGGCATGAAAACCAGCGAGCCGACGCCGAAAACCAGAATGATCAGGCCAAGCGCACTTTCACTGAGGGATAAGCGCGCCGCAAATTCCGGTATTTTGGGCGCCCACGATCCCATCATGAAACCGTTCATCAAAAACAGCAGGGATACACCGAGCCTGTGCCGCGTCAGATAGGACGAGCGCTTGACCGTCGGCGAAAATGTCGTGGGGCCGTTCATCGGTAATATCCTTCAGACTTGACCGTGAGAGAGTTGGACGGCGTCATCGCCGCCGAAATGAACTTGTACGCCTTTAGCCGATAGCGCCTCGACCAATGTGCGGTCGGCGTCATGTTCCAGCACCAGGGAAAGAGGCGGAGAAAAGTCGTGCACGTGAAACGCCGCCTTGTGGCCCAGCTTTTCCGTGGTGATGGCGGCAACAATCCGCTGGCTGGCGCTGCAGGCAAGCCGCTTGAACACGGCATCCTCGAAAATATCCGCCGACAGGCCGGTCTCCGCCGCAACACCGCAAACGCCAAGAATACACAGCTCGGGCCGCATCAGCTCAAGTTGCCGCAACGCCATGGCGTCGATGGCCGCACCGACGGCCGGATCGACCTTGCCGCCGATCATGATCAAATCGATATCGGCCCGCCCCGTTAGTTCAGCGGCAATAGCAGGCGTATTCGTTACCACCGTTAATTTGAGATCGGCGGGGATAGCCCTTGCAATGGCCAGATTGGTGGAGCCAGCATCGATGAAGACGACCATTCCCGGCTCAAAAAGCGGAATTGCTGCGCGCGCCAACGAAGCCTTGCGATCGGCATCCTCGGCGATCCGTGTCTTCAGCGGCACCGTCTTGTTATCGGAAAGCAACGCCCCGCCATAGACGCGCAGACACTCCCCGCGCGCCGCCATATCCCGCAGATCCCGGCGGACCGTATCTTCCGAAACGCCGAAATTCTGGGCCAGATCCTGCGCAAGCACTCGGCCGCTTTGCCGCAACTGTGCAAGGATGAGCGCCTGCCGCTCGCTGACAAAATGATCGCTCATCGGGACTCATGCATAAACAGGAACAAACGTGCACGAACATGCATATTTGAGTTTCAGCGAAGGTGCAACAGCAAAACGCCCGCCGGGAGGGCGGGCGTTTATAATGAAAGACAAAATATCGCGGCTAGCGATGCCGTGTGGGCATCATTCCGCGTAAGCGATCAGCAGATCCTTTGCGTCGATCTGGTCACCCGGGCGCACGAGAACCTCGGCGACCTTGCCATCGCGTTCGGCGTGAAGCGCGGTTTCCATCTTCATGGCCTCGATGGAGAGCAGCACGTCGCCGGCCTTGACCTCCTGACCCTGATTGATGAAGACGCGGCTGATGACACCCGGCATCGGCGCACCAATATGTGTGCCATTGCCGAGTTCCGCTTTGCGGCGCACCGCAGAGCCGGATGCGCCATGAGCGCGATCCGGCACCTTGATGCGGCGCGGCTGGCCGTTGATCTCGAAGAACACCGTCACCATGCCCTTATCGTCAGTGCCGGAAGAGGCTTGATTGACGATGACCAGCGTTTTGCCGCGCTCGATATCGGCAAACAGCTCTTCACCGTCCTCCATGCCGTAGAAATACGCATGGGTGGGAAGCACGGAAACCGGACCGTAGGTCTCGGATGTCAGCGCGAAATCGGTAAACACCTTCGGATACATCAGATAGGATGCGAATTCGAAGTCGTTCACGGAACGCTCGAGTTTGGTCTCGATCGCCTTTCTCTCCGCATCGAGATCGGCATCCGGCAGCAAAGAGCCTGGACGAACCGTATAGGGCGCGTCACCCTTCAGCGCCTTTTTCTGCAGGGCTTCCGGCCAGCCGCCTGGCGACTGCCCAAGATCGCCCTTCAGCATCGAAACCACCGAGTCCGGGAAGGACACTTCGCGATCAGGATTTTCCACGTCGGCGACCGTCAGATCCTGGCTCACCATCATCAGCGCCATATCGCCGACAACCTTGGAGGACGGCGTGACCTTGACGATATCGCCGAACATCCGGTTGGCGTCGGCGTAAGCCTGCGCGACCTCGTGCCAGCGGCTCTCAAGACCGAGCGAGCGCGCCTGCTCCTTGAGATTGGTGAATTGCCCACCGGGCATTTCATGCAGATAGACTTCCGAGGCAGGGCCCTTCAGATCGCTTTCGAAAGCCGCATACTGGTTGCGCGCCGACTCCCAGTAGAACGAGATGCGGCGGATCCATTCCGTATCGAGACCCGTATCGCGTTCCGATCCGGCCAGCGCTTCCACGATGGAACCGAGGCAGGGCTGGGACGTGTTGCCCGAAAGCGCATCCATGGCGGCATCCACCGCATCCACGCCCGCATCGACGGCGGCAAGCACGGTCGCAGCCGCAATACCGGATGTATCATGCGTGTGGAAATGGATAGGCAGGCTGGTCGCCTCCCTCAGCGCCTTGAACAGCACCTTGGCAGCGGCAGGCTTCAGAAGTCCCGCCATATCCTTGACGGCGATGATGTGCGCGCCTGCACGCTCCAGCTCGGCGGCGAGGTTGGTATAATATTTCAGGTCGTATTTTGGACGCGCAGAATTGAGGATATCGCCCGTGTAGCAGATGGCCGCTTCGCAGAGCTTGTTCTCCTCGGCGATCGCATCCATCGATACGCGCATATTCTCCACCCAGTTCAGGCAGTCGAACACGCGGAACAGGTCGATACCGCCCTTCGCAGCCTGACGGACGAAATATTTCACGACATTGTCTGGATAGTTCTTGTACCCGACGCCGTTCGCACCGCGCAGGAGCATTTGCAGCAGCAGGTTCGGCGCACCCTCCCGGATCAGCGCCAGGCGCTCCCACGGGTCTTCCGTCAGGAAGCGCATGGAAACGTCGAAAGTGGCGCCGCCCCAGCACTCCAGAGACAGAAGCTGCGGCAAGGCCTTGGCATAGACACTTGCGACGCCGGCAATGTCATGGGTACGCATGCGCGTGGCCAGCAGCGACTGATGGCCGTCGCGCATCGTCGTGTCCGTTACCAGCACCCGCTTTTCGTTGCGCATCCAGTCGGCAAAGCCCTTCGGCCCCAGCCGGTCGAGCAATTGCTTGGTGCCATCAGGCGTCGGCGCATCGATGTAGGGAACCACCGGCTGTGCCGCATTTGCCGGTGGCTTAACGCGGCCCTTGGTTTCCGGATGCCCGTTCACCGTCACATCGGCAAGATAGGTGAGCAGCTTCGTAGCGCGGTCCTGACGCTTGACCTGTGCAAACAGCTCCGGCGTCGAATCGATGAAGCGGGTCGTATAGGTGTTGTTGCGGAAACTCGCATGGCCAATGATGGCCTCGAGGAAGGTGAGGTTGGTCGCAACACCGCGAATTCGGAATTCGCGCAGCGCGCGGTCCATGCGGCTGATCGCTTCATCCGGCTGCGGCGCCCAGGCCGTTACCTTCACCAAAAGCGGATCGTAATAACGGGTGATGATCGCCCCCGAATAGGACGTCCCGCCATCCAGACGAATGCCGAAGCCGGACGCCGAGCGGTACGCCGTTATACGGCCGTAGTCGGGAATGAAATTGTGCTCCGGGTCTTCCGTGGTGATACGGCACTGCAGCGCATGGCCGTTGAGGCGGATATCCTCCTGTTTCGGCACACCCGATTCCGGCGTGCCGATGGCGGCCCCTTCCAGAATATGGATTTGCGCCTTGACGATATCGATGCCGGTCACGACTTCGGTGACGGTATGCTCCACCTGAATGCGCGGATTGACCTCGATGAAGTAGAATTTGCCGGTATCGACATCCATCAGATATTCGACCGTGCCGGCGCCGATATAATTGGTCGCAGCCGCGATCTTCAAGGAATAGGCGGCCAGTTCCTGACGCTGCGCTTCGCTGAGATAGGGTGCCGGCGCGCGCTCAACCACTTTTTGATTGCGGCGCTGGATCGAACAATCGCGCTCGAACAGATGCACGACATTGCCGTGGGTATCACCGAGAACCTGGCTCTCGACGTGGCGGGCGCGCTCGAGCAGCTTTTCGAGATAGACCTCGTCCTTGCCGAAAGCGGCCTTCGCCTCGCGCTTGGCCTCGGTGACCTCGCGTGCCAGATCCTCCTTTTTGCGGATGGCGCGCATGCCGCGACCGCCGCCGCCCCAGGAGGCCTTCAACATCACGGGATAACCGATCTCTTCGGCCAGCCGCTCCACCTCGGCCATATCGTCCGGCAGCGGCTTGGTTGCAGGAACAACGGGAACATTGACCGAGATCGCCAGATTGCGGGCGGCAACCTTGTTGCCGAGCTGGCGCATCGTATCCGCCGTCGGTCCGATGAAGGTGATGCCAGCCTTGTTACAGGCCTCAACGAATTCGGGGCTTTCGGACAAAAGGCCGTAACCGGGATGGATCGCGTCCGCGCCGGAAAGTCTGGCCACGCGGATGACCTCCTCAATCGAGAGGTAGCTCTCGATCGGTCCCATATCCTTGGCGAGATGCGGACCCCTGCCGACCTGATAACTTTCATCCGCCTTGAAGCGGTGCAAAGACAGCTTGTCCTCTTCCGCCCAAATGGCGACGGTTTTTATCCCCAGCTCGTTCGCTGCCCGGAAAACTCGGATCGCAATTTCGGATCGGTTGGCAACAAGTATTTTCGATATTTTCAAGACGGTCTCCCCACACGCCAAAACAGAATTTCTGCTGCACTGCGGAATTAAGCAGCAAAACCCGGTCTTGAAAAGGGCAATTCGGGAGAGAAGCGTACTGTCGTAACTAGCTCAGCAAGCCGTTACGAAAGGCGAGTGCTACAGTATGCTGCCTGTTCTTGGCGCTGAACCGACGCTGGATTCCATTGATATACCAGTCGACCGTGTGATTGGAGATCGATAGCTGGCGTCCAATTTCGGTTGAGGTCATGCCATCAGCCATCAGCGTCAGCACTTCCATTTCCCGCCTTGTAAGTTCAAGAGCGGAAACATTCGGCGCGTTGTTGAGGTTATGGACCTGACCTGAAAGATCGAGCAGACGCCAGAACACCGCGCGCGTGGCCGCATCCAGCAGCTCAACGTGCAACGAGGGCAATTGCCGGTCCTCGCCGCCAAGGAACACCGCGCCGATGAATCCCGCGCGCCCGTGCACCGGAAAGGCATACCCACCCTGCAGACCGTAACGGCCGGCATCGTGAAAAAACACATTCGCCCTTTTTCGATGCATCGCGCGGGGCAGGCCCTCAAGCGCCTCTTTCCACTGAAACGGCTTGTGCACCATGCCGATCACCTTACGGACGGGATCGACGAGATTATATTTCTTGGCGCGGTAGACCTCGATCCACCCTTCCGGGAGATGTTGTGCGAGAATCTGGCCGGTGGAAGCAAGCTCCCCGGTCATCCGCCGGCTGACGAGGAAATATTCGAAACCATATTCGCGAATAAGTGTTACAAATTCGGAGCGAACACGATCAGCGTTTCCCGCCTGGTAGCACGCAGAGATGAAGTGAAGAATATCATGCATAAAGACACATGCCCGGAGCTTGGCTGGAAGGGATGACATGAAGGACATGGTCCCGCGAGGACGTCATGTTACTCGGGCGCCGGTCGGTTCAGACTGAACATATCGTCGTTAGCAATCCCTGAAACGAACATGCAAAATCTTGTGACGGCGTCCCCTAGAAACATCGGGTTCAGTTTTTTTTCGGTTCGCACGCGTGCTCGGTTTGTTAAGCCGCCATTCAGACTGAAAGAGCGATAATTACACAAATTTCGCCGTCTCATGCAACCTTGCTAAAACAGCATTGTATTGAGACCGAACAATCAACCGCTCGAAACAGACGCTGGACTGGATTGAAAATTTGACTTTGTTTCAGGTTTACACACGCGCCCTGCGCTATCTGACCGTACATAAATGGCGGGTGTTGATCGTTGTCATCGCCAACATCATTCTTGCAGCGATCACCATTGCCGAACCCGTGCTGTTTGGACGGATCATCGACGCCATCTCCTCCGGCTCCGATGTCACGTCCATCCTCATCCTGTGGGCGGGTTTCGGCGTCTTCAACACCGTGGCTTATGTCGCTGTCGCCCGCGAGGCCGACCGGCTGGCCCACGGTCGCCGCGCGACCCTGCTGACGGAAGCCTTCGGCCGGATCATCTCCATGCCGCTCTCCTGGCACCATCTGCGCGGTACCTCGAACGCGCTGCATACGCTTCTGCGCGCCAGCGAGACGCTGTTCGGCCTGTGGCTCGAATTCATGCGCACGCATCTGGCGACTTTCGTCGCACTCGTACTGCTTATTCCGACAGCCATTGCCATGGACCTGCGCCTCAGCTTCGTCCTGATCGGTCTTGGCATCGTCTACTGGTTCATTGGCAAGTGGGTGATGGGCCGCACCAAGGATGGCCAGGCTTCGGTCGAGGAGCATTATCACAGCGTTTTTGCCCATGTCAGCGATTCCATCAGCAACGTGTCCGTCCTGCACAGCTACAACCGCATCGAGGCTGAAACGAAGGCGCTGAAATCCTTCACCGAAAAACTGCTGAGCGCCCAATATCCGGTGCTCGACTGGTGGGCTTTCGCAAGTGCCTTGAACCGCACTGCGTCCACCGTTTCGATGATGATCATCCTCGTCATCGGCACCGTGCTGGTAAAGAACGGCGAATTGCGCGTCGGTGACGTCATTGCCTTCATCGGTTTCGCCAATCTTCTCATCGGCCGTCTCGATCAGATGCGTCAGTTCGTGACCCAGATTTTCGAGGCGCGCGCAAAGCTCGAGGATTTCTTCGTGCTCGAGGATTCCGTCAAGGAACGGGAAGAACCGGGCGACGCCCGGGAATTGTCCAATGTCTCCGGCACCGTGGAGTTCCGCAACGTCAATTTCGGTTTCGCCAACACCAAGCAGGGCGTCCACGACATCTCGTTTACGGCCAAGGCCGGCCAGACGATTGCCATCGTCGGACCGACGGGTGCGGGCAAGACCACGCTCATCAATCTTCTGCAGCGTGTCTATGATCCAGATTCAGGCCAGATTCTGATCGATGGAACCGACATCTCGACGGTGACGAAGAACTCGCTCAGAAACTCCATCGCCACGGTGTTCCAGGATGCCGGCCTTCTCAACCGCTCCATCCGCGAAAACATCCGCCTTGGTCGCGAATCTGCTACCGATGCGGAGGTCGTGGAAGCAGCAGCAGCTGCTGCTGCGACGGATTTCATCGACAGCCGTATCACCGGCTACCTGACCCAGGTGGGTGAACGCGGCAACCGCCTGTCCGGTGGCGAGCGCCAGCGTATCGCCATTGCGCGTGCTATCCTGAAGAACGCTCCCATCCTGGTCCTTGACGAGGCAACCAGCGCGCTGGACGTGGAAACGGAAGCACGGGTTAAGGCCGCCGTGGACGCGCTGAGAATGAACCGCACGACCTTCATCATCGCCCACCGCCTTTCCACGGTGCGCGATGCCGATCAGGTGCTGTTCCTCGATCAGGGCCGTATCATTGAAAAGGGCACGTTCGACGAGCTCAGCCAGCGTGGCGGACGCTTTACCTCGCTGCTGCGCACCAGCGGCCTGCTGACAGAGGACGAGGGCCAGCCCCGGCCGAAAGCCATCGCCTCCTGACACTCTGGCTTACGGAATATAATAAGGGCGGGCACCGTGGTGTCCGCCCTTTTTCTTTGTCCGTTTTCCAAGGTCTGCGAAGCTGCAGACATGTGCCTTGATAATGCAGGAAAGGGCCAAGCCTTAGCCTTAGCCTTAGCCTTAGCCTTGGCCTTGGCCTTGGCCTTGGCCTTGGCCATCAGCATTCAGCGATCCAACAGCGCAGAAACATGGCTCTGTAAAACTGCTCTGCCTGCGTGCCACGTCGAGAGGAGCACGGCTCACATTCTCGTTGGCCCTTGCAAGACCGTCGCGAGGCTGTGTCATTTCTCTAATTGAGATGATGCTGGAGATACCCGCCAGGACAAAGCTGTTACCGCGCCTCCGTACAGACAAACAATACCAGGGCAGCCACAATAAAAATAAAGGCCCCTGCGTCACCGCAGGAGCCTGATTTTAAAAGCAAACGTAGAGCCGATCGTCTCAGTCGAACGGGATCACCCGATCGTCAGCCGACAGGGGCTTGCCGTCAACGGACACGGAGACCTCCGCCGTGCCGGCCTTACGGCTTACGACGATGTCCTTTGCTTTACCGTCCAGCGTGATCTTCACCGAGAAGCCGCTCCAGTCTTCCGGCAGCGACGGCGCGATGTGAAGCTTGCCTTCGGTTCGGGTGATACCGAGAATGCCCTCGATCGCGGCGCGATAGAGCCAGCCGGCGGAACCCGTGTACCAGCTCCAGCCGCCGCGACCTGCATAAGCGCCCTCACCATAGACATCGGCGGTCACCACGTAGGGTTCGACCCGATAGGTTTCGGACGATGCCGCGTCGAGCGCATGGTTGACGGGGTTGAGCAGCTTGAAGCAGTTCCACGCCTCCTGCGCACGCCCCTGCTTGGCAAGGGCAAGCACTACCCAGGTCGCCGCATGGGTATATTGTCCGCCGTTTTCGCGCACACCCGGCGGATATCCCTTGATATAACCCGGATCATGCGGTGCCCGCGAGAATGGCGGGGTGAACAGACGGATGATACCGGCCTTTTCATCGACCAGATGCTCAATGACGGCGTCCATCGCCTGCCGTGACCGGCCTTCCTCACCCTCGCCGGAAAGAACGCTCCAGCTCTGGCCAAGTGAATCGATCTGGCATTCCTCGCTGGTGGCGGAACCGAGCGGCGTGCCGTCATCGAAATAACCGCGACGGTAGTAGCTGCCGTCCCAACCCGCAGTTTCGAGAGCATTGCGAAGCTTTTCGCGATGCGCCGACCACCTGCCGACACGGTCTGCATCACCGCGCTTTTCGGCGATCGCTATGAAGTCGCGAAGCGCACCGGCCAGGAACCAGCCAAGCCAGACACTGGTGCCCTTGCCGCCGATGCCGACACGGTTCATGCCGTCGTTCCAGTCACCGCCGAGGATCAGCGGCAGACCGTTTTCGCCGGTGCGATGGATCGCGAGATCAAGCGCCAGCGCCGCGTGTTCGTAGAGGCTAGCGGATTTGTCGCTCGTCTCCGGCTGGAAGAAGGCATCGTGCTGCCCCGGCATCAATGCCGGTCCCTTGATGAAGGGGATGCTTTCATCAAGGATGGCCGCATCACCCGTAGCCGAGACATACTGGTTGATCGCATAAGCGAGCCAGACCACGTCATCAGAGATCGTCGTGCGGACACCGGCACCGGTCAAAGGCAGCCACCAATGCTGGACATCGCCTTCAGCAAACTGGCGGCCTGCCGCACGCAGGATCTGCTTGCGAGCGAGATCCGGCTGGTAGAGCAGGAATGCCAGCGTGTCCTGAAGCTGGTCACGGAAGCCGAAGGCGCCGCTCGACTGATAGAAGGCCGTGCGCGCCAGGATGCGGCACGCCAGCGCCTGATAGGGCAACCAGCTATTGACCATGTGGTTGAAGCCGGCATCGGGCGTGGTAACCTGCAACTGGCCGGTAAAGCCAGTCCAGAACGCCTTGCTGCCCTCCAGCACCGACTGGAAATCCGCCGCACGGACTTGTTCGACCAGCGTTGCCGCCTCCTCCGCATTGTCGGCATCGCCGAGAATGAAGGTCATATGCCGTTCTTCACCAGGCTTCAGGTGGATTTCCTGCATCAAGGCGGCGCAGGGATCGCCGTCCACCTCGGTGCTGCCACTGAGTGCCGCACCAGACACAATGCCCTGCGGAGCCTGTGCAGAACCGAAGCGGCCGATGAATTCACGGCGGCTGGTGGTGAAGCCGCTTGCCTCGCTGTCGAGCGTCAGGAAGGCAGTGCGGGTGCTATAGTCGATGCTGTAAGGGTTGGAAGCAAAAATCGCATTGCTGCCGGCATCGTGCCTGCTCAGGATGAACGGCGCAGATTTCTGGCCATTATTGCCCAGCACCCATTCCACATAAGCATAGACTTTCAGGCGGCGGCTTTTCGAACCCTTGTTGCGTACGATGAGCTGCGAGAACTTGACCGGCTTTTCACGGTCTACCGTCTGCGTCACCTCGACTTCAAGCTTATCCGTCTTGCCGGTCATTACGGAGTAACCGAGACCATGACGGGTTTCGAACAGGGCTTCCGGATCACGCGAAAGGGCAGCACAGGGCGTATAGAGCTTTCCTGTTTCCACATCGGCAACATAGAAGGCCTCGCCCGGCCGGTTGATGACCGGATCGTTGCTCCAGGGTGTCAGCTGATAGTCACGGGAATTGCGGCTCCAGGTGAAACCAGCGCCTTCCGCCGACACATGGAAGCCGAAACTTTCGTTCGAGATGACGTTGATCCAAGGATGCGGTGTGGATTGCCCACCATGCAGGCGCACGACATATTCCTCTCCGCTTTTGGCGAAACCGCCAAAACCGTTCCAGAAATCGAGATCGCCCGCATCCTCGACAGCCTCAGCGACGGGGAACGCAGGCACCGGCAGGCGAGCCTGCGCGGCCTCAGTCCCCCCGTCAGGACCGCGATGCGCCGCAAAAAGCGACACGGCGCGGTTGATCTGGTCGACAATCTTGCCATTCCGCACATGCAGCACGACACGGGAGGCCGCCAGAAGCGCGCTCCAGGTCTCTTCGTCCATCAAGTCGCGCCGAACGGAGAACACGTGCGGCCTTCCACCATCGGCGGGATTGATGCGACGCTGTGCCTCGGAAATATGATCCAGCGCATGCTGCATATCCTGTGCATACGACGCGGCTCGTTCGTTGACGATGACGAGATCGAAGATCACGCCACGCGAACGCAGATATTCGTGGGCGCTGAGCGCCTCACGGGCAATATCCATGTCCATATCGTCGTTGATACGCAGGCTGAAGATCGGGAAATCGCCCGAAATGGCAAGCGGCCAAAGCGCCCGCTGCGAAGCGAGGCCCGTTTTCAGCGTTTCCGAATCCGCGCGCAGATGCATGTCCGGATAGGTCAGATAACGGCCAAGATGCTGGAAAGCGGCGGCCTGCTGCGAAGTGACACCCACATGGCGCATCTGCACCTGCGTGCGCGTCCATGCATGCACGAGTTCGTGGGCAAATGCGTCAGGATGGCGATAACGGTCGATCGCCTTGTCGACTTCCTCGCGGCTCGGCGCGGCAATCGTCCAGAAAATCACGCTCACCTTCTTGCCGGCCGGTACGCGCACAGTGCGGCGCAACGACAGGATTGGATCGAGCGTGAAGCCGTCGGTGTTGGAAAGCGTGGCACCCGTATCGAATGCAGCCGCTTCACCGAGCGATCTGCCGCGGCCGATGAACTTGGCACGGTCCGTCTCGAACTCCGTCGGGCGCGATGGGCCGGCGTTATCGGCAGCAAGATGCGCGATGATCGTTCCGGGCTCATTCGGGCTGCGGCGGTTACGCCAGGCGCGGATCACATCGCCGCGCCGGCCGATCTCCGTCTGCACGAACATGCGCGAGAACAGCGGATGGGCGTTGTCGTCGTCTTCCGACGCAATGACCGGCTCCATATAGGAGGTCACTTCAATGTAGCGATCCTCGGAACCGACATTGAGCAGCGTGACGCGGCGGCCGTCGGCATCGTGCTCGGTGGCGACGATGCATTCAACGACGCTCTGCAGATCGCCGACATTCTTGTGGAATTCGGCCTTGTCGTCGGTGAAGATCGTCTTGGTCTTTTCGCCTTCGATGACACGCGGCTCAGCCGTCGCACTCCACCATTGTCCATTGGTGGTATCGCGCAGGAAGATGAAGGTTCCCCAACGATCTTCGGTCGGGTCGGCCTTCCAGCGGGAAATCGCCTGACCGTTCCATTTCGAATATCCAGCACCGGTTGAGGTGAGCATCGTCGAATAATGGCCGTTCGACAGAAACACCACTTCGCGGTCGCGCACGGCCGGGTCGGCGATGGAGCGCACTTCCGCACGCAGCAGGTCTGCCTGTTCCTTGCCTGGGGTTTCCGGCTCGTATTTGGCGCTCATGACAGGCACTTCGCGCGGTGCCTTTTCCTGCAACAGGAGTTCGGCCGCCTCGATTACCGGGTCGGAATGGAAGAGTTCGCGCAACACACCGTCAAAGGCGACGTTGGCGACAGCCGCGATCGACATGCCGTGGTGGTGGGCATAATAGTTGTAGACCACCGCGCAGACCTTGCCGTCAGGCACACGTGTCGGCGTGAAATCCACGGCATCATGGAAGCCGTACTGTCCAAGCGCGCCAAGCTTGCGCAGCTTGTCGAGGTTTTCCAGCGCACCGTCAGGATCGTACTGGCTGGCGAGAATCGACGCATAGGGCGCGATGACAGCATTCTGGCCGAGACCGCGCTTGAGGCCAAGCGTCGGCACACCGAAGTTGGTGTACTGGTAGTTCATGTTGTGATCGCGGGCGTTGAACGCCGCTTCGGAAATGCCCCATGGCGTGCCGAGACGGCGGCCGTGGTTCATCTGTTCCTTGACGATCAGATTGTTGGTCTGGTTGAGAATGCCACCCTGACGCTCCTGCATGACGAGCGGAGGCATCAGATATTCGAACATCGAACCCGACCAGGAGACCAACGCGCCCTGCGCACCGATCGGCACAACCTGGCGGCCGAGACGGTACCAGTGCTCGGTCGGCAGATCGCCCTTGGCGATGGCAAACAGGCTGGTCAGGCGGCATTCGGACGCCAGAAGGTCGTAGCAGGCCTCGTCCAGTTCCTTGCTTTCGACGCGGTAGCCGATCGACAGAAGACGGCGATCCTTGCGATAAAGGAACGTGAAATCCATCGAGAAAGCGAGGTTGCGGCTGCGGTCGCGCAGCGATGCAAGACGCTGGCGTAGCGGCTCCATATTGGTGAGGTCGATGGCGCTGTCTGAAATATGCGCCTCGCAGCAATCCACGAGCAATTGTGCCCAGCGTGTCACTTCCGCGCTCTGCGCAGACTTTACTTCGTGATCGACATTGGTAGCGAGCTTCTGGATGTCGCGCGCGAGTACCGCAAGATTGATGACGCGGATCGATGCGAATTCATGCTCGCGCTTGACCGAGGCAAGAGCGTTCGAAAAACCGATGATGCGTTCTTCGAGGCGGCGATGCAGCGGACGCAGGTTCTTGCGGTCGTCAGGCAGCGCTTTCAGCGTTTCGCGCAGAATACCGGCGAGATCGCCGATACCGTCGAGATTACCCTGAAGATGCGCGGAAGGCGCTTCCGCCCACTGGCGGCAGGCAGACGAAACCGCAATCAGGTGACCGGCGAGATTACCGCTGTCCACCGCCGAAACGTAACGGGGACCAAGCGTCTGCAGCGTGTCCGTATGGTACCAGTTGTAGAGATGGCCGCGATGTTTCTCCATCTTCTCGACGGTCTGGATCGTGTTCTCGATCCGCTCCAGCGTATCGGCAAAGCTGATCCAGCCAAACTGGCGCGCCGAAATGATGGAAAGCAGGTAAACGCCGATATTGGTAGGCGATGTACGCGAGGCAACAATCGGCTCCGGCGTTTCCTGGAAGTTGTCCGGCGGCAGGTGGTTTTCCTGCGGTGTCACGAAGGCTTCGTAATAACGCCACGTGCGACGCGCGATCTTGCGAAGCTCGAAAGAGACGTGTTCCGAAACGAACAGCCGGTCTTCGGTTTCCGCCGACTGGCTGACATACCAGGCAACGGCGGGAGACAGAACCCAGAGCAGTGTGAAGGGAATGCCGATCAGGAAGGCATTGTCACCGGGCAGCGCCGCAAACAACAGGCCGAGCATGGCCACAACAGGCGCATGCCACATCTGGCGGAAATAATAGGTGATGCCGCCCTGGGCGCTAGACTGCATGCTGGCGGCGGTGCGCCATTCCAGCATCAGCTTGTGGCTGACGAGCAGACGGTAGAGCGAACGGACAATTGCATCCGTCATCATGCAGGCAGAATCGGCAATGAAGACGATACGCAGCGCAACCTGCGCATTGGTGGCGCGGATTTCCGACCAGATGGTATGGAAATGCGCCTGAGGCACGATATCAGTGGAGCGCGGCACGAGGCCGGAAAGCAGCGAGAGCGTCGGAGCGACGAACAGCGAGAAGATCAGCAGGATCTGCCAGATCAGCGCACCGAGCGGGTCCATGAAATACCAGCCGAGGATCGAGGCAAAGAACCAGGCAATCGGCGTCAGCGAACGGCGCAGGTTATCGACCATCTTCCACCGGCCGATCGCGGTAACACCACGGGCGCGGTCGAGAATATAGGGAAGCAGCTGCCAGTCGCCACGCGCCCAGCGATGCTGGCGCGAGACTTCCACCTCGTAGCGGGTCGGGAAATCCTCGACCAGTTCCACATCGGTCACCAGCGCGCAGCGCGCAAAGGATCCTTCGAGCAAATCATGGCTGAGGATGGAGTTTTCCTCGATCCGGCCCTTAAGAGCCGCCTCGAAGGCATCCACGTCGTAAAGACCCTTGCCGGTGAAGGTGCCTTCGGAGGTCAGGTCCTGATAAACGTCGGAAACGGTGAAGACGTAAGGGTCGATACCGCGATTGATGGAGAAGACACGCTGGAAGACGGAGGCATCCTTGCCCGTCGTCAGCGAAGGCGTAACGCGCGGCTGCAACAGGCCATAACCTTCAACCACACGTCCCGAGACCGGATCGATGACGGGGCGGTTGATCGGGTGATGCATCTTGCCGACGAGTTTGGTCACCGCATCGCGCATCAGGCGCGTATCGGCATCAAGCGTCATGACGTATTTGACATCGGCCGGCACGATATTGGCGCCACCGAGGAATGTCGTGTCCTTGTCGCCGCGCAGCAGCATGTTCAGTTCATGCAGCTTGCCACGCTTGCGCTCCCAGCCCATCCAGCAGCCTTCGGACGGGTTGTAGATGCGGCGGCGGTGCAACAGGTAAAAACGCGTCTTGCCATCGAAGGCATAACGGCTGTTCAGCGCCGACAGTTCGCGCTTGGCATATTCGAGAATCTCGAGATCGTCGCCGGACTGCTCATATTGGGCATCGCGCCAGTCGCTGACCAGCGCGAAATAAATCTCGCCATGCGGATTGGCGAGATAATGCACCTCGATATTGCGCATCATCTCATCGACGCTGTCGCGGCTGGTCAACATGCAGGGCACGGCAACAAGCGTGCGGGCGTCCTGTGGAATACCGTTCTTGAACTCGTATCCGACCAACCGGAACGGCTTCACGAAGAAAGTGACGAGCGTGTTGAACAGACCGGTCGCGCCTTCCGAAGCAGGCAATGCAAACATCAAGAGGAATGCGGTCACCACATACCAGGGCATGCCAGCTTCGGCCAGGAACCAGCCGACGGCAAGCATGACGAGCGCGGTGATGAGAAACACTGGCGCCGCAATTGCGAGCCAGTTGAACTTGCGCATAGACCGGACGATATGCTGCGAGACCAGCGGCCTGTAAGCGAGCACCTTTTCAAGCTCGAACCGGCGCTCGCCGACGAGTACGGAGCCGACATTGACGCGATGGTTTTCAGACACCTCGGCAGGCTCGCCGGATCTCGCCATTTCCACGGCGGCACGCGCGACCTCTACCTCTGTCTTGGGGGAGCGACGCGCCAGAAGCTCGATCGTGTTGCGATAGGTGTTGCGCGAACCGAAATCGAGAATCTCGTAATCGGTTTCCTCGCGCAGGACCTTGTCGATATGGCTGACTTCCTCGAACCACACCGACCATTCGGTATCGTCGATTTCCCTCAGGCTCTTGACGATATTGCCCATCGTCACATTGCCGGAGGCCAGCCGGTTGTG
Source organism: Rhizobium sp. SJZ105 (assembly GCF_007828365.1). Classification (NCBI taxonomy): domain Bacteria; kingdom Pseudomonadati; phylum Pseudomonadota; class Alphaproteobacteria; order Hyphomicrobiales; family Rhizobiaceae; genus Rhizobium; species Rhizobium sp. SJZ105. The sequence continues at coordinate 171,999 of NZ_VIUP01000004.1, read as the reverse complement.
TTCCGACATCATGACGTTTTCAGCGTCGGTGCCCGCAGCATGCAGGCGTTCTTCAAGCCAGGCCACCGCAAAACCCGAAGTCTGCGAGCCGTTTCTGAGGCGATAGAGGAACTGCGTCGCAAAGGTCGGGTCATCGACCAGCGAATCGACCTGCTTGAGAAGTGCCGCGGAGGCTTCCGCATCGTTCAGGCGAATGATTTCGTCGACGACTTCATTCGCCTTCTGGCGCATGCGGCGCGAGCGTTCCACGCGAATGGAGATGCGGCGAAGATTTTCGATGAGGACAAAACGGATGATGGAGGGCAGCGCCCACAATTCGCCGATCTGCAGCGTCTTCGACGTCTGGTAGCCATCCACCAGCGCCGTCATGTTCTCGCGCGAGACCGTGCTGTGGGTATGGGCGACATAAAGCCAGCCGAGCGCCATGACCCGCGGGATCGTCACGCCGCCCACCGTCATTGTCGGCAGCTGGCGATAGAACTTGCGCGGAAAATCGCGGCGGACTTCCTGGATCGCCTCTTCGATGACGTAGTGGTTGTCGAGCAGCCATTCCGCCGCCGGCGTTATCGTCGCGCCATTTTCCGCGTCGACGGCCGTTGTGCGGTAGACCCGCAGGATTTCCTTCTCGTTCTCACGGTGGCGCTCGAAGAAGTCGAACTCCATGAAGCCGGGAAGGGTATCGGCACCGTCGCGCGAAAGCGCGGCACCGGCATCATGCAGTTCCTCGACCGTCATATAGGACGCGCGGATCGAATCATTGTGATCGATCTGCTTCGTCTCGGAATCACGGGCGGCGGCGGTCGGGGTAATATGAAATGACATCGGCTCGTATTCTGAACTTTATGGAGAATTGTTCGACTTGACCGGCGTTTCGTCCGTGGCGGGAATACGCACGAAATCGGGCCACGCTATATTTATGACTTATCCTGAACCTTCGGTGAACCGGATCAGACGTTGTGTGCAACGCATCGTCAAACGGCGAATATCCGCAAGCACGGCGTTTTGCTGCGCGATCCCTCCGACCATGCAAAGCCGGGGATCTCTGCGGAGAATGGATTTTCGACGACAGGAAAATTTCGCCCTTTGGCCCGGCAATGCCGTTCCAACCGGATTTCGCACCTTCCCCCACGGCGAAAATTGTTCGCGCAACGTCAGATAGTCCCCCTTTGACACCTGAAGGGCAACGCGAGGCCGAGAAGGCCTGCGCCACATCCGAAACGCTAATGCCCCAGGACGTCTATAGTTCCATGCCACCTGTCGCGATACGATGCAAGCGATGAATTTCAAGGCATTGCGGCTCCGGGAACGCCCCTTACATGCCCGCGTATATGCTGCTATGAAATTTGCAAAAAGCGCTGGAAAAAAGCGGCGTAACCAGGGACTTTGAAAATGACCAGACAGACCGCAAACATTGCCTCCTTCGCCAACCATATGCCGGATGTGGTGGCAATCCGCCGCCACCTGCACCGGCATCCCGAAATCGGTCTTTCCGAATTCCAGACCTCGGATTTCATTGCCGGACAGCTGGTGGAAATGGGTTACGAAGTAACGCGCGGACTTGCCGGAACCGGTATCGTCGCCACGCTCCGCAATGGCGACAGTGCCCGCACGCTCGGCATTCGCGCCGATATCGATGCCCTGCCGATCCGTGAGGAAACCGGAGCGGAATATGCAAGCGCCAATGATGGCGTCATGCATGCCTGCGGCCATGACGGACACACGGCCATGCTCCTGGGAGCCGCGAAGATCATCGCCGAACGCAGGAATTTCGATGGGACCCTGCATCTGATCTTCCAGCCGGCGGAGGAGAATTTCGGCGGCGCCCGCATCATGATCGAGGACGGACTGTTCGACCGCTTCCCATGCGATGCGGTTTTTGCCCTCCATAACGATCCCGGCGTGCCCTTCGGACAATTCGTCCTGCGCGACGGCCCGATCCTTGCCGCCGTCGATGAATGCAGGATCACCGTCAACGGATATGGCGGCCACGGCGCAGAACCGCAGGATGCGGCCGACCCCATCGTTGCGGGCGCCAGTATCATCATGGCCTTGCAGACGGTGGTGTCCCGTAACATCCATCCGCAACTGTCGGCGGTCGTCACTGTTGGCGCATTCCATGCTGGTGTTGCGAGCAACGTCATTCCCGAGAAGGCGGAAATGCTGCTCACCATCCGTTCCTTTGACGCGGGTGTGCGCGACGAACTGGAAAAGCGTATCAGGGCGATAGCCGAAGGCCAGGCGGCCAGCTATGGCATGAGTGTCACGCTCGATTACGAGCGCGGCTACAATGCGACAGTCAACCACAAGGCGGAAACGGACTATGTCGCCGGTCTGGCCCGTCGTTTCGCCGGGGCGGAAAAGGTGGTTGAAATGCAGCGCCCGTCCATGGGCGCGGAAGACTTCGCCTACATGCTTGAAAAACGGCCCGGCTGCTACTTCTTCCTCGGCACCGCGCGCACCGAAAACGACCCGCCGCTGCACCATCCGAAATTCGACTTCAACGACGATATCCTGCCAATCGGAACCGCCTTCTGGGTCGATCTGGCGGAGGATTATCTGAAGGCGTGAATGAATATAAAAAGGCCGGTCGGAGGAGCGACCGGCCTTTTTTTCTCAAGTTTCCTGATGAGAAAATCTGGGAGGATCAGGGAACGAGACCGAGTATGACCGCCGCGACAAAAGCCACGCAAACGCCGACAAGAGCCGCGTGAACCGAATCTCTCCAGTTTCGCTGCGACTGGGGCTGCGAGACAAAGTCTTTTGCTTTTCCGGCCTTGGAATAAGACATTGTACAACTCCCTTCCCTGCTCGGCCCGTCAAAGCGGGCACTGCTTATTTCCCGTAAAGAATAGCTTTATTCCCCACTGTTTCAGTAGAGATAAAATTCCATAAGTTCGGCGCATTGGGAAAAATACGGATCGCGACTTGCCGCCGGACAAGCATCAATCTACCCATTGCGCAGGATCAACGTCGCAGACGGCATTTCCGTTCAAAATCATTGGCAGGCTCGGATAAGGACCATGACGGATATCGACGCCATCATCATAGGAGCCGGGGTGATCGGACTGGCGACGGCCCGCGAGCTGGCGATGCGTGGTCTTTCCGTCATCATCCTCGAAGGCGAAAAGGAATTCGGTTCCGCCACCTCTTCGCGCAACAGCGAGGTTATTCACGCCGGGCTTTATTATCCTGAAGGCAGCCTCAAGGCACGCCTTTGCGTTGAAGGCAGGGAGCGGCTTTATACGTTCTGCCAGAGCCATGGCGTTTCGCACCGCCGCTGCGGCAAACTCATCGTGGCAGCGAACGCGGACGAGACGGCTCTCTTGGCGACCCTCAAGGAAAAGGGTAACGCCAATGGCTGCGACGACCTCGAACTGGTCGATGCCACGCAGGCGCTGTCGCTCGAGCCTGCGCTCAACTGCGTAGCGGCCCTGCTTTCACCTTCGACCGGCATCATTGATAGCCATGGTTATATGCTGGCGCTGCTCGGCGACGCGCAAGACCATGGCGCAGCCCTCGCCCTGAATGCACCATTCGAAAGGGCGGAAGCGACCGGCAACGGTTTCCGCGTTCACGTTGGCGGCAAGGAACCTCTCAGCCTGACATGCCGGCTGCTCGTCAACTCCGCCGGCCTTCTGGCACCGCTGGCAGCAAAACAGATCGAGGGATTGCCGAAGCACACGATCCCGGAGGCGCGTTTCGCCAAAGGCAGCTATTTTTCGCTGACCGGCAAGTCGCCTTTTTCACGGCTCATCTACCCCGCTCCGCACACCCACGGCCTTGGCGTGCACCTGACGCTGGATCTTGCCGGCCAGGCCCGTTTCGGACCGGATGTGGAGTGGGTCGACACCATTGATTATGCCGTCGATCCCCGCCGCATGGAGGGTTTTGGCGACGCGATCCGCCGCTATTGGCCGGGCCTACCGGAACACGCGCTGATCCCGGCCTATTCGGGCATCCGGCCGAAGATTTCAGGACCCGACGAACCGGCCATGGATTTTCGCATCGACGGGCCGGAAACCCACGGACTTGCCGGTCTCGTCAATCTTTTCGGCATCGAAAGCCCCGGCCTCACCGCCTCGCTGGCGATGGCCAACGAGGTTGCGGCACGGCTCGAGGCCTGATCCCACCTGATCTCAGCCGAAACGGGACAGGGCGCTCGCCATGATCTCCTTATCGACATTGCCGCCGGAGGCAACCGCAATCACCGTTTCGCTCTCCAGCTCGTTGCCGTGAAACAGCGCCGCCGCCAAGGCCACCGCGCCGCCCGGCTCGACGACGACCTTCAGCCTGTTGAAGGCGAGAACCATGGCCCGCAGTGCTTCATCTTCGGTCACGGCAATGCCTTTTCCGCAAAGCCCAACCATAATCGGGAAGGTGATGTTACCGGGCTGAGGCGTGACGATTGCATCGCAGATCGAACCGGAAGTCGTTGCATTTCGCTCGATCTTGCCCGCTGCGAGTGAGCGCGCCACATCGTCGAACCGCTCGGGTTCTGACGTCCTGACCTTGTAGTTCGGCGCTTTCGCCGCAAGGGCAAGGGAGATGCCGGATGTAAGGCCGCCGCCGCCGCAGGGCACCAGAACCTCGGTCGCATCGATACCGAGTTCCAAGCCTTGTTCGGCGATTTCCAGCCCGACAGTCCCCTGCCCTGCAATCACCAGAGGTTCGTCGTAGGGCCTGATCAGGGTCAGTCCGCGCTCGCTCGACAGGCGGTCGCCAATGGCGTCGCGATCGTCATTCGCCCGGTCGTAGAGCACCACTTCCGCACCATAGTCGCGGGTATTGTCGATTTTGATTTTTGGTGCATCGGACGGCATGATGATGACGGCAGGCACGCCGTGCAGACGAGCAGCAAGCGCGACGCCCTGCGCATGGTTGCCCGAGGAAAAGGCGATCACGCCACGGGCGCGCACATCGGCCGGCAGACCGGATACCGCCGACCAGCCGCCGCGAAATTTGAACGAACCCGTTCTTTGCAGGCACTCGGCCTTCACGAACAGCTTTCGCCCGGCAATCTCATCCAGAAAATGCGACGACAGAAGCGGTGTCCGCACCGCATGTTCGCCGATGCGCTGGCGCGCTGCCTCAATCATCGAAATATCTGTCATGCACTGCCCCTGTAATGCGGATGTTGGGTGTACATTAGGAGGTCGCAATTAATAGTGAAACCGGCTGGACAAGAAAAATCCCCGGTCTTGGCCGGGGATCTTTCGTCATGCGCTTGCAAATGAATGGTCAGTGGTTGTGCCGGGGCATCTTCTCGGCAATCCGGCGGAAATCCGCGGCCCCTTCCAGAACCGCACCGTCCGAAAGCTGGGTCACCGATTGACGATAGATGCGCTGCCAAGGCGTGGCATCCGCAGGCACCGCAGGAATGCCATCGGCCTTGCGGGCAGCAAGCTCTGCATCCGGTACCAACGCGTCGCACTTGCCCTGATTGAAATCGATGCGGATCACATCACCCGTGCGAAGCCATGCCAGTCCTCCACCGGCGGCACTTTCTGGCGAGGCATTGAGGATCGACGGGCTGTCCGCGGTTCCCGATTGCCGGCCGTCGCCGATTGTCGGCAGGCTGGTTATGCCTTTTTTCAACAGCGCGTCCGGCGGCTGCATGTTGACGACCTCAGCCGAACCCGGCCAGCCGAGCGGTCCGGCCCCGCGAATGACGAGAATGGTGCGCTCATCGATATCGAGAGAAGGATCGTTGATACGGGCGTGATAGTCTTCCGAACCATCGAAAACCACACATTTGCCCTCGAAAATCCCCTCACGACCCGGCTCGCTCAGATAACGCTGCCGGAATTCCGCCGAGATCACGCTCGTCTTCATGATGGCGAAATCGAACAGATTGCCCTTGAGGACGAGGAAACCGGCCCGTTCCTTGAGCGGCTTATCGTAAGGCAGTATCACATCGCGGTCGGTCGATTCCCGCCCGTCCAGATTTTCCGCCACGGTCTTGCCGGTCACGGTCGGACAGCTCCCGTCAAGCTTGCCTGCCTTCAGAAGCTCCCACATGATGGCGGGCGTACCGCCGGCACGGTGATATTTCTCGCCCAGCCATTTTCCGGCGGGCTGGACATTGGCGATGAGCGGAATGTCATAACCGTGAACCTGCCAATCTTCCTCGCGAAGTTCGACGCCCGCATGTTTCGCCATCGCCGCCAGATGCGGCTGGGCATTTGTCGAACCGCCGATCGCCGAATTGACGCGGATCGCGTTCAAAAACGCCTCGCGCGTCATGATATCCGAAGGCTTGATATTCTCGACAACCAGTTCGACGGCGCGGCGGCCGGTGCGATAGGCCATCTGGCCGCGTTCGCGGTAAGCGGCCGGGATTGCGCCGCAGCCGGTCAGCGACATGCCGAGCGCTTCGGCAATGGCATTCATGGTAGAGGCCGTGCCCATGGTGTTGCAGTGACCGACCGAAGGAGCGGATTCCAGCGCCGCCTGCAGGAATTCCTCGCGGGTGATTTCGCCGGCGCCATATTTGCGGCGCATGCGCCAGATGACCGTGCCGGAACCAACCAGATCGCCGTCATGGTACCCGTCGAGCATCGGCCCGCCGGATAAGACGATAGCCGGAATATCAACTGTGCTTGCCGCCATCAGCGCCGAAGGCGTGGTCTTGTCGCAGCCCGTGGTCAACACGACGCCATCGAGCGGATAACCGTAAAGCACTTCCACCAGGCTGAGATAGGCAAGATTGCGGTCAAGCGCCGCTGTCGGTCGCTTGCAGTTTTCGAACATCGGATGGGTCGGAAACTCGATGGGGATACCGCCCGCATCACGGATACCATCGCGCACCCGCTTGACCAGCTCGACATGGACGCGGTTGCAGGGCGTCAGGTCGCTGCCGCTCTGCGCGATGCCGATGACCGGCTTACCGGAACGCAACTCTTCCGGCGTCACGCCATAATTCATGAAGCGCTCCAGATAGAGCGCCGTCATGTCGAGATGGTCAGGGTTGTCGAACCAGTCCTGGGATCGCAGCCGCCGCACGGGTGTCTTGTCGTCGCTCATGAGACCGCCTCAGCCCTGTTCCCGGTTGTTGAGTTTTTCGAGGTAAAGCAGGATACCGCTATGGTCGATATCGGCTCCACCATCGCTGACGAAATCATCGAACTCCCGCGTTACCTGCTGGGTCAAAGGCAACGTCAGGGACAAATCCTTCGCCGTCGCCAGCACCCCGTTCAGATCCTTGAGCTGGAACTTGGAGGGTCCGCCTGGCGCGAAATTGCGCTTCACCATGCGTTCGCCGTGCAATTCCAATATCCGGCTTTCGGCAAAACCGCCACGTATGGCGTTACGGAACCCTTCGCGGGATGCCCCGCCCGCTTCCACAAGCATCATCGCCTCGGCAACCGCGCCGATGGTGATGGCGACGATCTGCTGGTTTGCGAGTTTGCAAAGCTGGCCCGCACCGGAGGGGCCGACATAGGTGAGCCTGCCCATCGGCGCGAAGAAATCCGAAAGACCAGAGATCAGCGCCTCATCGCCACCGGCCATGATCGCGAGCGTACCCGCCGTTGCGCCCGGCACACCGCCGGAGACCGGCGCATCGACATGATGAATGCCCATTGCCCGTAGCCGGGAGGAGTGTTCGCGCGCAATAGGCGGCGCAATGGAGCTGCTGTCGATGACAACAGCGCCTTTTTCCAGCGCGTCCGCCACACCCGCCTCGAACAGCACCTCGCCCACGGCTTTGCCGTCGCTCAGCATGGTGATGACGATATCGGCACCCCTGGCGGCTTCGGCCGGCGATGCCGCGAGAACCGCGCCATCGGCAACCAGCGCCTCAGCCTTTTCGACGCTGCGGTTCCACACCGCAACCGAAAAGCCCGCGCCCAGCAGACGCCGGGCCATCGGCCCGCCCATCAGGCCTGTGCCGATAAAGGCAACCGACCGCTTCTTCTCCTCCCCGCCGACACTCATTTCAGTGAACCTCCCAGTTCGTCCTCGATATGAACCTGAATGATCTCTTCGAAGGAGCTTTCAGCCGTAAAGCCAAGTTCACGGGCGCGCTTTGCTTCGAAACCGGGCGCCCAGCCTTCGCACATGCGCATGATCATCTCATTCGGCTCGCGGCGAATGAGGGCAACGGCCTTTTCGCCCGCAACCTTGCGCAGCGCTTCAATCTGTTCGCCAACGGTGGCGCTGAGGCCGGGCATAGACAGGTTGCGGCGCGGACCGACCTTTTCCACGTCGATCGTCGCGCCATGAAGAAGGAAACCAACAGCGGAACGCGGCGAAGCGTGCCAATGGCGAATGCTTTCCGGCACCGGCAGAACCGCTTCCTGACCAACCAGCGGCTCGCGCAGGATATTGGAGAAGAAGCCGGAAGCAGCCGCATTGGGCTTGCCGGGGCGAATGCAGATCGTCGGCAGGCGAATGCCGATACCGTCGAAGAAACCGCGACGGCTATAGTCGGAGAGCAGCAGCTCGCAGATCGCTTTCTGCGTGCCGTAGCTGGTCAGCGGCGTGGTGTGGAACTCATCCGGAATCGGATAAGGGAGCGGCGCACCGAATACGGCGATCGACGAGGTGAAGACCACGCGCGGCTTGTAACCGTCCTTGCCGTTGGCAATGCGGATGGCGTCGAAGAGATAACGCGTGCCATCGAGATTGATACGGTAGCCCTTGTCGAAATCAAGTTCGGCTTCACCGGATACGATGGCAGCAAGATGAAAGATCACATCGGGGCGGGCTTCGACCAGCTTTTCGGCTTCGCCCGGCGCGGACAGATCGGCTGCGCGCGCATCAACCGCACCGGAGAAGCCGGCGGGCGCTTCAGGCTGAAACACGTCTATAAGCGTGAATCTGTCAATCGACTTGCCGCCAAGCGATCCATCCTTGACGAGACGCTGCGTCAGCTTACGGCCAACCATGCCTGCAGCACCGATGATTGCGATATGCATATCTTCCTCCTCTTTGGCCCGGTCATTCTCCCGAGACCGAAAAAACATCATCGGCTCGTGAACCGATAAATTAGCTTGTAAGGTTGTCTGATAACCTTATATGGTTTGATTGAAAATAGTATTTTTTCACAAACCGGCAAAAGCAAGGGCGAAAGACCTTTGCCCGGATATTTTAGGGCGGATTGGACGGAGAGGGTGGAATGACGATCGTGAGCGAACACGATATCGAGGAATTGCGGTTCTCGCTGAAGAACAGGCTGGGCGAGGCGTTGCTGCTGACATCGCAGGAAGACATGCTGCGCTATTGCCGCGACTGGCATGGCGACGTCACCAGTTCGGCGGTAGCCGTCATCCGCCCCCGTTCGACCAAGGAAGTCTCCGATACGGTTCGCGCCTGCGCTGAACTCGGTCTCGCCATCATCCCTCAGGGCGGCAATACCGGGCTGGTGCTCGGCGGCATTCCCGATGAGCCGAAGCGTCAGGTCGTGCTGAGCCTCGAGCGCATGAACGCCATCCGCACCATAGACAGCGACGATTTTTCGGCTGTCGTTGAAGCCGGCTGCATTCTGTCGGAATTCAAGGATGCGGTTCAGGACAAGGGAATGTTCTTTCCGCTGTCGCTCGGCGCGCAGGGCAGCTGCCGCATCGGCGGCAACGTCTCCACCAATGCTGGCGGCATCAACGTTCTGCGTTACGGCATGACCCGTGAACTGGTGCTGGGTCTCGAAGTGGTATTGCCTGATGGCACCATCTGGAATGGCCTGTCGACGCTGCGTAAGGACAATCGTGGCATTGACCTGAAGCAGCTTTTCATCGGCGCGGAAGGAACACTCGGCATCATCACGGCCGTGTCCGTAAAGCTCTACCCCAATCCAGAACATGTCGAGACGGCACTGCTCGGCCTCAATTCGCTGGATGACGCCATCAAGCTTTATCGCCGCGCCCGCCGCGAGTGCTGCGACCTGATGTCCGCCTTCGAATTCATGCCGCCCGTCGCCTTCACGCTTGCAATCGAAGCAATCCCCGACCTTAAAATGCCGATCGCCGGAGATTATCCGGCCTATGTGCTGATGGAAATTTCCGGCTCGGGGCTAGTAGACACTGCCGACCTGATGGGACGGTTCCTCGAGGGCGTCATGGAAGACGGTCTGGTGCTGGACGGCGTCATCGCCTCCTCGCGAGCACAGGCGCAATCGCTGTGGCTTTTCCGCGAGGGCATGAACGAGGGTCAGGCGCTGCGCGGCAGCCATATGCGCACCGATATTTCCGTGCCGCTGTCAAAACTTGCGGCGTTCGTGGCCGAAGCAGAGGCTGAACTGGCGGAAAAACTGCCGGAATGCCTGGCGGTTTCCTATGGCCATGTCGGAGACGGCAACGTCCATCTCAACGTGCTGCCGCCAAACGGAGCAACGCCGCAGGAGCGCGAAGCCTTCATCTACAAATCGAAAACCCTCGTCAACGAAGTCCTTGACCGTTACGTCGGCAGCATCAGCGCCGAGCACGGCATCGGCCGCCTGAAACGCCCCGATTTCGAAAGCCGGCTATCTGATGTGCAGCGCCGGATGATCACGGGTTTGAAAAATGCCTTTGACCCCGATTTGCGGATGAATCCCGGTTGCCAGATAACCCTGCAACCGGATAGCTAATCGAGAAACAGCAAAGGCGGCGGAATACGCCGCCTCTGAAAACCCCGCTGACGGCGAAGGAGGAAGTCGCCTGCCGCGGGAAAAACGGACCAATCGTTTCTGTGGAACGGGAGCAATCATGACGCTGGAGTTCAGTCAGATACATCGCAACGATCATCTGCCCGGCCGGATCGCCGCGGAGATCGCCCGCGAAATCAATGATTCGAAACTCGGGCCGGGCGACAGGCTGCCGACGGAACATGTTCTAGCGAAAACCTTCGGCGTCAGCCGCTCGGTCATCCGTGAAGCGATCGCGCAATTGCGCAACGAAGGTTTTGTCGAAACACGGCAAGGCGTGGGCGCTTTCGTCACCGATCCCCGGCAGAGACTGTCCATTCGCATCGAGCGGTCCCGTCTGAACGATCCGGAAAATTTCCGCGATCTCTTCCAGCTTCGCATGCCGATGGAAATCGAGGCGGCGGGTCTGGCAGCACTCCACCGCAACCCGCAGCAGCTGGCGCGGCTGGCGGCGGCACTGGAAAAGATGCGAACGACCGACGACTGGTCGACGGAGGGCGTTGCGGCCGATCTCGACTTTCACCGTATTCTGGCGGAAGCGACGCAGAACGAATATTTCCTGATGTTTCTCGGCTTTATCGCAGAACGCATCAGCTCGGCTATCAACATCGCCTTCTCCCGTGCTATTTTCGGGGAAATCCTCGAGGTGACGATCGCCGAACACGTGGCAATCTTCGAAGCCGTCGAACGCGCCGATGCGACTGCGGCCAAGGATGCGATGCGCAAACATCTGCTCGGGGCAGCAAGCCGGGTCAATCTGGAACTGGATATCTTCTGAGCCGCAAACAGAAGCTTAAACGGCAAAGCTATAGGACAGGTTTCGCTGCTTTCCGGCAATCCAGAGGCGAAAGACGATAATTTTGTCTGCGGTGCCGCTAGACTCGCTGTAAAAGTCATACTAAGAAGAATGAGATTAGGTTGTCAGACATCCAGACAATATGACCGCAGGAGGCGGCTGTCGGAGGGCTGAAGGGGAGGATATATATGACCGGCTCAAGGTCCATCGACGCTACCGCTATTTTGCCTGAAGACTTTGAAAACGCCCTGCTCGTCGGCCGCGTATGGTCGAAAAGCGAAGGCGGCCCCTGCCCCGTTCTGCTCAACGGCGGCGTGCTTTACGACCTCACCTCTATTTCGCCGACCATGTCGGAACTTCTGGAAAAGACGGATCTGGTGGAGCTGCTTGCAGACACCGACACATTCGTGGCACTTGGCGCGCTCGAGGCCTTTCTGGATGGCTCCGCTGGTGAACTTCTCGCCCCCAACGATATTCAGGCCGTTAAGGCTGCAGGCGTGACCTTCGCCGACAGCATGCTGGAACGCGTGATCGAGGAGCAGGCCAAGGGCGATCCACTTCGCGCGCAGGAAATACGCGGACGGCTGGCGCCGGTTCTCGGCGACAATCTCAAGGGACTTGAGGCCGGTTCGGAAAAAGCAGCCGAAGTGAAGAAACTGCTGCAGGAAATGGGCCTGTGGTCGCAATATCTGGAAGTTGGCATCGGTCCGGATGCGGAGATATTCTCCAAGGCGCAGGCCATGGCCTCCGTCGGCTGCGGCGCGCTGATAGGCGTTCACCCGAAATCGCAGTGGAACAACCCGGAGCCGGAAGTGGTGCTGGCCATTGCCTCCGACGGCCGTATCGTTGGCGCGACGCTTGGCAACGACGTCAACCTGCGTGACTTCGAGGGCCGCTCCGCCCTCCTGCTCAGCAAGGCAAAAGACAACAACGCATCCTGCGCAATCGGTCCCTTCATCCGCCTGTTTGATGGACGCTTTACCATCGAAGACGTGAAGAAGGCGCAGATATCGCTTCTGGTCGAAGGCGAGGACGGCTTCACCATGACCGGTGCAAGCGCAATGCAGGCGATCAGCCGCACGCCGGAAAACCTCGCTTCCCAGCTCTTGAACCGCAACCATCAGTATCCTGACGGCGCCGTCTTTTTCCTTGGTACGATGTTCGCGCCGGTAAAGGACCGCCATGGCCCGGGTCTCGGCTTCACCCACTCCAAGGGCGACCGTGTCGAAATCTCCACGCCCAAGCTCGGCAAGCTGATCAACTGGGTCACGACGACAGACGAATGCCCGGAATGGACATTCGGCACCGCGGCCCTCATGCGCAACCTGGCGAAACGCGGGCTGCTCTAGGCAATCCAGCAAAACTGCATCGCGGTTTTGCGCCCAGAATTGCGAAAACCCATAGGTGGAGCATTGAGGGCGATCCTTCGTCGAAAATGCTCCAGATATTTCTTCGGGAGGGGAAAATGCAAAAGACCATCAATCTCTTTTACCGGATTCTCGAAATCATTCTCGTCCTGCTGCTCGCCGGCATGTCGATCATGGTCTTCGTCAACGTTGTCATGCGTTACACGATGAATTCCGGCATCAATATCTCGGAAGAATTGTCGCGATACTTCTTCGTATGGCTGACCTTCATCGGCGCCGTACTGACCTTCCGTGAAAACAGCCATATGGGCATCGAAACTCTCGTGATGTTCCTGTCGCGCCGCGCCCGTGTCGTGTGCATGGTCTTGTCGAACATTATCATTCTGGGCTGTTCCGCCATCTTCTTCTGGGGAACATGGAAGCAGTCTGCCATCAACGCCAGCATGCATGCGCCTGTCACCAAGCTGTCGATGATCTGGGTCTACGGCATCGGCATGTTCACCGGCGCCCTGATGTTCATCATCGCTCTGGAACGCCTCTACCGTTATGTGACGGGCCGCGTGACAGAGGATGAAATCGCCCAGTTCGCCGGCGAGAACCTCACGATCGAACAGCTTTCGGAGCGCTGATACCATGACACTTTTCGTTTTTGTCGGCTCTCTTCTCGGAGCCATGGCGATTGGCGTTCCCGTCGCTTTCTCGCTGATGTTCTGTGGCGTCGTGCTCATGTGGTACATGGGCATGTTCAACACCGCGATCATCGCCCAGAACATGATTTCGGGCGCGGACACCTTCACGCTGCTCGCCATTCCCTTCTTCATTCTGGCTGGCGAACTGATGAACTCCGGTGGTCTTTCCCGCCGCATCATCGACTTTGCGATTGCGCTTGTGGGCCATATCAGGGGCGGTCTCGGCATCGTGGCGATTGTCGCGGCCATCATCATGGCCAGCATCTCCGGTTCGGCCGCCGCCGACACCGCAGCCCTTGCCGCGATCCTCATCCCGATGATGGCGAAAGCTGGTTACAACATTCCGCGCTCCGGTGGCCTCATCGCTGCAGGCGGCATCATTGCCCCGGTCATTCCGCCTTCCATGGCCTTCATCGTCTTCGGCGTCGCCGCCAACGTTTCGATCACCCAGCTTTTCCTTGCCGGTATCGTACCCGGCATTCTGATGGGCATTTCGCTGATCATCGCCTGGCTGATCGTGGTCCGAAAGGATAACATCAAGCCGCTGCCCAAGACCTCGGGCAAGGAACGTCTGGTTGCCACGGTCCGCGCCGGCTGGGCGCTTGGCATGCCGGTCATCATTCTGGGCGGCATCAAGGCAGGCATCATGACGCCGACGGAAGCCGCCGTTGTCGCTGCCGGCTACGCTCTTTTCGTCGGCATGGTGATCTACCGCGAACTGAAGCCGGCGGATCTGTTCCACGTTCTTCTGCGCGCTGCCAAGAGCACCTCGATCATCATGTTCCTTGTCTGCGCAGCCCTCGTCTCCGCATGGCTAATCACGGCTGCGAACATTCCAAACGAAGTCGCCGGTTATATCGAACCGCTGATCGATCGTCCGATGCTTCTGATGGTTGCCATGATGGTGCTGGTCTTCATCGTAGGAACCGCGCTCGACCTGACACCGACCATCCTGATCCTGACGCCCGTTCTGATGCCCATCGTCAAGCAGGCAGGCATCGACCCGGTCTATTTCGGCGTCCTCTTCATCATCAACAATGCCATCGGCCTGATCACCCCGCCGGTCGGTGTCGTGCTGAACGTCGTCTCAGGCGTCGGACGCATCCCGCTCGGCAAGGTCACGATCGGTGTCTGGCCTTTCCTCGTTGCAGAAACCATCGTTCTGGCGTTGCTCGTGGTTTTCCCGGACATCGTGATGGTTCCGCTGCAGTACCTTCGTTAATCGCCACTTCTCAACCAAAATCCAAGGGAGGATATTATGAGAAAGCTTCTTCTGACCACCACGGCCATCGCTTTTGCGGTGGGCGCCGCAGCCCCGGCAATGGCTGAATTCAACAGCCGCAACATCCGCGTTTCGAACGGCATCAACCAGGACCACCCGGTCGGCAACGGCATCAAGGCCATGCAGGCCTGCCTCGACGACAAGTCGGGCGGCAAGCTGAAGCTGACGGCATTCTGGGGCGGCGCTCTCGGCGGTGACCTTCAGGCGACGCAGGCCCTGCGCTCCGGCGTTCAGGAAGCGGTTGTTACGTCCTCGTCACCGCTCGTCGGCCTGATCCCGTCGCTCGGCGTCTTCGACCTGCCGTTCCTGTTTTCCAACGCCAAGGAAGCCGATGCCGTGATGGACGGCGCCTTCGGCGACATGATGAACAAGAAGCTGGAAGAACAGGGCCTCGTAAACCTGGCCTACTGGGAAAACGGTTTCCGCAACCTCTCGAACTCCAAGCACGCCGTGAACAAGTGGGAAGACTTTTCCGGCCTGAAGGTTCGCGTGATGCAGAACAACATCTTCCTCGACACCTTCCAGAACCTCGGCGCCAATGCAACGCCGATGGCTTTCGGTGAAGTGTTCTCGGCACTTGAAACCAACGCGATCGACGCACAGGAAAACCCCTATGTGACGATCGACACCTCCAAGTTCTACGAGGTGCAGAAGTACATCACCGAGACGAACCACGCCTACACGCCGTTCCTCTTCCTCTTCTCCAAGCCGATCTTCGACAGCTACACGCCCGAAGAACAGACGGCCCTGCGCGAATGCGCAGTCGTCGGCCGTGACGAAGAGCGCAAGGTCATCCGCGAACTGAACCAGAAGTCGCTGGAAAAGATCAAGGCTGCAGGACTTGAAGTGAACTCGCTGTCTGCGGAAGAGCAGGCACGTATCCGCGAAAAGTCGATGGTCGTCTACGAAAAGCACAAGGCTGAAATCGGTGCCGACGTCGTTGACGCCGTTCTGGCGGACCTGAAGAAGATCCGCGGCCAGTAATCCTGTCTGGATAAAATTAAAACACCCGGAGGTCAGCCTCCGGGTGTTTTTGTTTATGCGAATACAGAAAAGAAAAAGGCTGCCCAAGCAGCCTCTTCCAGAAAATCAGGACGCCGTGCGGTTTTGCCGGTTGGCGATGAGATCTTCGACCACCGCGGGATCGGCAAGCGTCGATGTATCCCCAAGCGCGCCGAAATCATCCTCGGCGATCTTGCGCAGAATACGCCGCATGATCTTGCCCGAACGGGTCTTCGGCAGGCCCGGCGCGAACTGGATCTTGTCTGGCGTCGCAACCGGCCCGATCTCGTTGCGGACGTGCTTTACCAGCTCCTCGCGCAGCGCATAGTCGCCGCTCTGGCCCGCCATCAACGTGACATAACAATAAATGCCCTGCCCCTTGATGGCATGCGGGTAACCCACGACCGCCGCTTCCGAAACCTGATGATGCGAAACAAGTGCCGACTCGACTTCGGCGGTGCCGAGGCGGTGGCCGGAGACGTTCAGCACGTCATCGACGCGGCCAGTGATCCAGTAATAACCGTCCTCATCGCGCCGGCAGCCGTCACCGGTGAAGTACTTGCCCTTATAGGTCGAGAAGTAGGTGTCGACGAAGCGCTGGTGATCCCCGTAAACAGATCGCGACTGGCCCGGCCAGCTGTCGATGATGCAGAGATTGCCGTCGGCCGGCCCCTCCAGCACGTTGCCTTCGGCATCGACCAGCTGCGGCTGCACGCCGAAGAACGGCCTTGTCGCCGAACCCGGCTTCAGGTCCGTCGCACCCGGCAGCGGCGAGATGAGAATGCCGCCCGTTTCCGTCTGCCACCAGGTATCGACGATGGGGCTCTTGTCCTCGCCGACCACATGGTAATACCACTCCCACGCTTCGGGATTGATCGGCTCTCCCACCGTGCCGAGAAGCCGCAGGCTTTCGCGCGACGAACGCGTGACGAACTGGTCGCCCGCCCCCATCAGGGATCGGAGCGCCGTCGGTGCGGTGTAGAAGATGTTGACCTTGTGCTTGTCGATGACTTCCCAGAACCGTCCCTGATCCGGGAAGTTGGGAACGCCTTCGAACATCAGCGTCGTCGCACAGTTCGCCAGCGGCCCGTAGACGATGTAGGAATGGCCGGTGACCCAGCCGACATCGGCGGTACACCAGAAGACCTCCCCGTCCTTGTAGTCGAAGACATATTCATGCGTCATCGACGTATAGACGAGATAACCGCCCGTGGTGTGCAGCACGCCCTTCGGCTTGCCGGTGGAGCCTGACGTGTAGAGGATGAACAGCGGATCTTCCGCCCTCATCTTCACCGGCGGGCAATCCGGTTTCACCGTGGCGATTTCCTGATGGTACCAGATGTCGCGGCCGGGCGCCCAGCCGGTTTTGCCGCCGGTGCGGCGCACGACCAGAACCTTGTTGACGATGACATATTGCTTGGCAGCAATATCGATCGCCTTGTCGGTATTTTCCTTGAGCGGGATCGGCTTGCCGCCACGCACCCCTTCATCGCAGGTGATGACGAAGGTGGACTGGCAATCGACGATGCGGCCGGCCAGGGCTTCCGGCGAGAAGCCGCCGAACACGACCGAATGAATGGCGCCGATGCGGGCGCAGGCGAGCATGGCATAGGCCGCCTCGGGTATCATCGGCATATAGATG
Organism: Rhizobium sp. SJZ105; assembly: GCF_007828365.1. NCBI lineage: Bacteria > Pseudomonadati > Pseudomonadota > Alphaproteobacteria > Hyphomicrobiales > Rhizobiaceae > Rhizobium > Rhizobium sp. SJZ105. Next base: position 154,600 of record NZ_VIUP01000004.1, on the reverse strand, counting down.
GTGACCCGGTCGCCCTTCTTGACACCATGCTTCTTCAACACGTTCGCCAGGCGGCAGACATAGTCATAGAGCTGATTGTAGGTGATCTTCTTGTCGATATAGGGATTGTCACCTTCCCAGATGATCGCCGTGCGTTCGCCATGCGTCTTCAGGTGCCGGTCGATACAGTTGTAGGAGACGTTCGTCAGGCCGTCCTCGAACCACTTGATCGGCACTCTTCCCTTGAAGGACGTGTTCTTGACCTTGGTATAGGGCTTGAACCAGTCGATCCGCCGGCCGTGCTTGTCCCAGAACTTCTCGGGATCCTCGACGCTCTCCTGATACCATTTCTGGTATCGCTCATTGTCGATGAGCGTGCGGGCTTTCGCCGATTTGAGCACGGGGTAGATTTTGGCAGACATGAACTCCTCCTGGAACCAGATATGGCTTGATATGCGCGACCTTGAGACTCCCACCTCAGGCATGTGTTGAATTCATAGCAGTTCAAATGCACACGGCAATTAGACAAAGGCATTTGTTTCGCAAAGAATTGCAATTATGATGCAATCCGGTTATAGAGCGCCAATATCCCGGAAATCAGTGGTTGATACCACGCCCGCGACCCCGGCGCGGACGGACAGAAGGACTGTATCTATGGCTCAACAATTGCTCATGCCAAAAGCTACGGCTGTATGGCTGGTAGACAACACCGCGCTGTCGTTCGATCAGATCGCCACGTTCTGCAAACTGCATCCGCTCGAAGTCAAGGCAATCGCCGACGGTGAAGCCGCGCAGGGCATCAAGGGTCTCGACCCGATCGCGACCGGACAGCTTTCCCGCGACGAGATCGCCCGCGCTGAAGGCAACCCGAACCACAAGCTCAAGCTTTCCGAGCCAAAGGTTCGTGTCCCGGAATCCAAGCGCCGTGGCCCGCGCTACACGCCGGTTTCCAAGCGCCAGGATCGTCCTAACGCCATTCTCTGGCTGGTCCGCAATCATCCTGAGCTGAAGGACGCGCAGATTTCGCGTCTTGTTGGCACCACTAAATCCACCATCGAGCAGATCCGCGACCGCACCCACTGGAACTCGGCAAACCTCACCCCGATGGACCCGGTAACGCTTGGTCTCTGCAGCCAGATCGATCTCGATCTTGAAGTTGAACGCGCATCGCGCGGCCGCCCGCTGCCGACAGCAGAAGAGCTTGGCAACACGCTGCAGCCGGCAACGGCGACTGAAGGTCTGGATTACAACTTCCAGCGCGACGAAGAAGAAAAGCAGATCGACGCGGACGCCGTCTTCAAGAAGCTCAGCTCGCTGAAATCGGCTCCGAAGGACGAAGACGAGGACGATCACTACTGATCGAAAGTCTTTCCGTTCATGAAAACCCGGCCGTCGTGCCGGGTTTTTTGTTTTCAGAGCTTCAGGGCATTTCCAGTAAACCGGCTATGCGCTTTTACCGGAAATGCTCTAGCGGGCACCGAAGATTGCCGAGCCGACACGCACGCTGGTGGCGCCGAATTCTATCGCCGTCTCGAAGTCCCCCGACATGCCCATGGAAAGCTTCTCGAGGCCGCATTGTCTGGCAAGCTTCGCCAGAAGCGCAAAATGCGGACCAGGATTTTCATCCGCAGGCGGAATGCACATCAGGCCCTCGACCGACAATTTCAGCTCGTCCCGGCAAAAAGCCACGAAGGCGACCGTCTCGCGTGGATCGATGCCGGCCTTCTGCGGCTCCAGCCCGGTATTGACCTGCACATAAAAACGAAGGCTGCGGCCCTGTTTGACGCATTCCTCGGAAAGCGCACGGGCGATCTTTTCCCGATCAACGCTCTGTACGACGTCGAACAGCGCAACGGCATCCGCCGCCTTGTTGGATTGCAGCGGCCCGATCAGGTGCAGCTCTATACCCGATGTCTTTTCTTTAAGCGCAGGCCACTTGCCCTGCGCTTCCTGTACGCGGTTCTCGCCGAACACGCGCTGGCCGCTATCGATCACCGGCTGGATCTCTTGCGCATCGAACGTCTTCGAGACGGCCACGAGAGAAACATCCGTCGCCTTGCGGCTGGACTTTTCCGCTGTCTCCGCTATGCGTTGCCTGACATCCTCAAGACGTGCTTCGATTTCCATCACAGGACCTCTATTTGAAACATTCTGAACGCTAACTAGACGCCGATTGCCTTGATGCCAAGCGGGTTTAGCACCATTTGAGGCACGCTGGCCAAGATTGAACGCCCGGAGGCCCCGCCAAACTTGACGCCCCGGTCGTTTCATGGTGAAGGTCAGCGCAAATTTTTCCCCTCGATACCCGGAATTCTAAACAATGGCCATCGAACGTTACAATCCTCGCGACGCCGAGCCGCGCTGGCAGCAGAAATGGAACGAAGACAAGGTTTTCGTGACCGACAACAGCGATCCGCGCGAGAAGTATTACGTTCTAGAGATGTTTCCCTACCCGTCGGGACGCATTCACATGGGCCACGTCCGCAACTACGCGATGGGCGATGTCGTTGCGCGCTACAAGCGCGCGCGCGGCTTCAACGTTCTGCACCCCATGGGCTGGGACGCCTTCGGCATGCCTGCCGAAAACGCGGCTATGCAGAACAAGGTTCACCCGAAGGACTGGACCTATCAGAACATCGCCACCATGCGTGGCCAGCTGAAATCCATGGGCCTGTCGCTGGACTGGACCCGCGAATTTGCGACCTGCGATGTGGAATATTACCACCGCCAGCAGGCGCTGTTCGTCGATTTCATGGAAAAGGGTCTGGTCTACCGCAAGCAGTCCAAGGTCAACTGGGATCCGGTCGACCATACAGTTCTGGCCAATGAGCAGGTCATCGACGGCCGCGGCTGGCGTTCCGGCGCGCTGGTCGAACAGCGCGAATTGACGCAGTGGTTCTTCCGAATCACCGATTTCAGCCAGGATCTGCTGGACGAGCTGGACACGCTGGATCAGTGGCCGGAAAAAGTACGCCTGATGCAGAAGAACTGGATCGGCCGCTCCGAAGGCCTGTCGCTGCGCTGGCAGACCGTTGCTGGCACAGTGCCGGAAGGCTTTGCCGACATAACCGTTTATACCACGCGTCCCGACACCCTGTTCGGCGCATCCTTCCTGGCAATCGCCGCCGACCATCCGCTGGCAAGAGAGCTGTCGGAGAAGAACCCTGATATTGCCGAGTTCTGCGACGAATGCCGCCGCCATGGCACATCTCTCGCAGCGCTGGAAACAGCGGAAAAGAAGGGTATCGATACCGGCGTCAAGGTCGTGCATCCGCTGGACCCGACGTGGGAACTGCCGGTCTATGTCGCCAACTTCGTGCTGATGGACTACGGCACCGGCGCGATATTCGGCTGCCCTTCGGGTGACCAGCGCGATCTGGATTTCGCCCGTAAATACGATTTGCCGGTGGTGGCCGTCGTTGCGCCGGAAGGCCCCGACGCTGCCAGCTTCACCATTGAAGACGTCGCCTTCACCGATGATGGCGTGATGATCAACTCCGGCTTCCTGAACGGCATGAACACGACTGACGCCTTTGAGGCGGTCGTGCAGAAGCTCTCTGCCCAGACGCTGGGCAACACGCCGCAGGCCGAGCGCAAGGTCAATTTCCGCCTGCGCGACTGGGGCATTTCCCGCCAGCGTTACTGGGGTTGCCCGATACCCGTCATCCATTGCGAAGTCTGCGGCGTAGTTCCGGTTCCGAAGAAGGACCTGCCGGTCAAGCTGCCCGACGACGTGACCTTCGACGTGCCCGGCAACCCACTGGATCGCCACCCCACATGGCGTCACGTTGCCTGCCCGCAATGCGGCCACGACGCACGCCGTGAAACCGACACGATGGACACATTCGTCGATTCCAGCTGGTACTACACGCGCTTCACCGCGCCTTGGGAAGATGAGCCGACGGATCCGAAGGCCGCAAACCACTGGCTGCCGGTGGACCAGTATATCGGCGGCATCGAGCATGCTATTCTGCACTTGCTCTATTCGCGCTTCTTCACCCGCGCCATGCGCGAGACCGGCCATGTCGGCGTCAAGGAGCCCTTCAAGGGCCTGTTTACGCAGGGCATGGTTGTGCACGAGACCTACAGCCACGGTGAAGGCCTGACCCGTGAATGGGTAGCGCCCGCCGACCTGCGCATCGAAGAGACTGACGGTGCCCGCCGGGCATTCCTCTTGTCCTCCGGTGCGGAAGTGAAGATCGGCTCGATCGAGAAGATGTCGAAGTCGAAGAAGAACGTGGTTGACCCGGATGACATCATCGCATCCTACGGTGCGGATACCGCCCGCTTCTTCGTCCTGTCGGATTCCCCGCCCGACCGCGACGTCATCTGGTCCGAAGCCGGTGTGGAAGGCTCAAACCGCTTCGTACAGCGCGTCTGGCGCATCATCGGCGAAGTTGCGACCGAGCTGAAGAGCGTCACGCCGAAGCCCGCGAGCGAGGGCGAGGGCCTGGCAGTATCCAAGGCGGCCCACAAGACGCTGAAGGCCGTTCAGGAGGATCTGGACAAGCTTGCCTTCAACAAGGCGATCGCCCGCATCTACGAACTGGTCAACGCGCTCGCAGCTCCGCTGGCGGATGTCGCGGCTGGTGGCAAGCCTGATGACGTCAAGGCGGCGGCGCGTGATGCCGTCGAAATCCTCATTCGCATCATTGCCCCCATGACGCCGCATCTGGCCGAAGAATGCTGGTCGGCGCTGGGCAACGAGGGTCTCGTCGCCCAGACGCCGTGGCCAACTTTTGTACCCTCGCTGGTCGAGGAAAACGATGTGGTCATGCCTGTTCAGGTCAACGGCAAGAAGCGCGGCGAATTGACAATCGCGCGCGATGCGGATCAAGATGCGGTCCGAGCGGCTGCCCTTGCGCTGGATGCCGTCAAATCCATTCTTGCCGGTGGCGAGCCCAAAAAAGTCATCGTGGTTCCGCAGAGGATTGTGAACATTGTTGTCTGACGTTTTTTCGAGATGGAGCCGCGTTGCGGCAGCAGTTTCCGTCGTGATGATGGCCGGTCTTCTGGCAGGCTGCCAGGTCCGCCCGCTTTACGGCGAGGCTTCCGGAACCAAGGAGAGACTGGCGGCTGTCAGCATCTCGAATGCCGGCGACCGGATAACGCAGGAAGTGCGCAATCAGCTGATCTTCCTGGTGTCCGGCGGTGCGGGTGAACCGGCTACGGCTCAGTACAACGTCAAGTTATCCGTAAGCTCGAGCGCCACGTCCACGGAAGTCGAGAACTACGATCTGACGACCCGTACCAACAGCAATTATAACGGCCCTTACCCAGGCCGTGTTGTGATGAACGGTAATTACGTCCTGACGCGTATTTCCGACGGCCAGATCCTGCGCTCCGCGCGGCGTAGCGTAACGGCGCAGGTGGATCTACCACAGCAGGAATTCGCCAAGATCAGGGCGATCCGCGACGCAGAAAACCGTGCGGCCCGGGAACTGGCTGAAATCATCCGTACCGATATCGCTGCCACCCTTGGCCGCTGAGAGCGGCGGCCGTGGCAGAGATAAAATCGCATGAATTTGAGCGCTTCGCCGAAAATCCGGCGGAGCGCTTTCGCATTTTCGTGCTCTACGGCCCGGATCGCGGCCTCGTGTCGGAGCGGGCCAACCTCATCGCCAAAAAGACCGGCATTGACCCGGATGACGCCTTTGCATCGTTGAAGCTGAGCGCATCCGACCTGCAGGGCGATCCCGGCCGCCTTCTCGACGAAGTGAACGCCATCGGCCTTTTCGGTGGCGAAAAACTCGTCTGGATCAAAAGTGCCTCGGCTGAAAAGGCGCTGGTGGATGCTCTCCAGATTCTGGCTGAGACGCCGCCCGAAGCTAGCTTTCTCATCATCGAGGCCGGCGACATTAAAAAAGGCACGGGCCTGCGCAAGATCGCAGAACCCGCTCGCTCTATCGCAGCAATCCCGTGTTATGCGGATGACGCCCGTTCGTTGAATGCGTTGATCGATCAGGAACTGTCTGCCGACAATCTGCGCATTGCCCCGGCCGCACGGCAGAGGCTGATCGAGCAGTTGGGCGGCGACCGGATTGCCTCGCGCAACGAGATCCGCAAGCTTGCGCTCTATTGCCGTGGCGCAGAGGTGATCGAGGAAGATGATGTGCTGGCAATCATCGGCGATGCCAGCACGGTTTCGGCTGACGACGCCGTCGATGCCATCCTGAAGGGCGACAGAAACGCCTTTTTCCACGCCACCCAGAAGATCGTCTCGTCGAAGACGCCGATCTTTCTCGTGCTTCAGGGATGCCTCAAGCAATTTCAGTTGCTGGATCAGATGCGCGCCGAAATGGATGAGAAAAAGCAGCAGGCCGGGCAGGTCATGCAAACGCTTGGACGCCACATCCATTTTCGCAGGAAACCGGTTATCGAAAGGGCGTTGCGAACCTGGCAGCCAGCGGCGATCGCCCGTGAGATGAACCGCCTGCAAGCGGCCATATTGCAAAGCCGCCAGCGCCAAAGCCTGGAAGACAGCGTGGCGCTTTTGACCCTGCTATCGACCACATTGCAATCAGGCCGCGGCGGATAACTCGCTGAACGTCGGCAAAAAGCCCTCACGCTGACGCTGCGAGGGCTTTTAAAATCATGATACCAAGGACACCAGTCGTTGAGAACTCAGTCGCCCTTACCCGGCTCGGCAGAGAAATAAAGCTCGAGCTTGCCTGTCACGCCATCCATTTCCTTGGCTTCCGGCAAGGGGTCGCGCTTGATGGTGATATTCGGCCAGATCGCCGCATATTCCGTATTCAGCTTCAGCCACTTGTCGAGACCCGGCTCAGTGTCGGGCTTGATCGCTTCGGCAGGACATTCCGGTTCGCACACACCACAATCGATGCATTCGTCAGGATTGATAGCGAGGAAATTTTCACCCTCGTAAAAGCAGTCGACAGGGCAGACTTCAACGCAATCGGTGTATTTGCAGCGGATGCAATTGTCGGTCACGACATATGTCATGATGAACTCCAGAATATGCAGGCCGGGTCTGTGGGCTTCGGAACACAAGCCGTCGCCCGGAATTCAGACAGGGCAATTTTGCAAGTGAGGTAATGCCTTTGCCTTCAGATAGCAAGGATAAACAATTCTGAAAAACCGCTAAGACTTGAAGGTTTATTCTATTCTTTGTTTCCGTCGCTGTCCGACAGGAACCTGTCGAGCGCCCTGCGCTCTTTTTTGGTGGGGCGACCGCTTCCCGGCTGACGTATCGCCTGCTCCAGCGGGCTCAGCCTGTCGGAAGGCTCGCGCGGCGGCGTCAGATCGTCGTAGAGAAGTTTGGCCTCTTCATAGGGTCCGCGCCGCTCGCCCCCGGATTTGACGACAAGCACCTTGTCCATGCGCTCGAAACCGATATCGAGCCTGTCACCGGCCTTTACCAGATGGCTGGGCTGGCGAATGGAGACACCGTTGACCTTGACCTTGCCCGACTGAATGTAACTCTGGGCAAGTGAACGGGATTTGGCCATGCGGGCAAAGAACAGCCACTTGTCCAGACGCTGACGCGTGCTTTCGAGTGGCTGTTCGTTGCTCCCCATAGCTTACTTCTTCAGCTGCTCCTTGAGAGCAGCAAGCTTGGCGAAGGGCGAGTCCGGATCGATCGGCTTTTCCTTACGCGGCGGCTTGGCTTCGAAACGCTGCTGACCCTGCGGTTTCCCGCCACGGTCGTTGCGGTCCGGCCTGTCCTTGCGCTCCCCGCGGTCCTGACGATCATTATTGCGGTTGTTGCCACGGTCGGGACGTCCGCCATCACGCTTGCGCTCGCCGTCACCGCCACGATTGGCAGCCTCGCGATTTGCTCCGTCACGATTATCGCGACGGCCTTCGCCACGACGTTCACCCGGTTCGCGTGGCGCCTGATCGCGACCCTCGCCACGGCCTTGACCGCGGTTGCCGGGACGACGGTTTTCACCACGCTGGTTTTCGTTGCGACCACCCGGACGCCAAAGAAGAACAGGCTTCGGCTCGGCAGCCTCGGCGCTTTCCGTCGGCGCAGCCTCGCTAACAGCAGCCTCTTGGCCCACAGCTTCCGCAACCGGCGCTTCTCCAGCAGCTTCGACAGTCGTCGTCTCGGAAACCTGCTCTTCCGAAGTCGGTTCCTCGTGTTCGGTCTCTGCGCTCTCGTCTTCCGTCACCGCTTCAGAAGCGGCCGGAGCGGCAGCACCGGTCTGGTTGGCGAGGAAGGCCTGCGCCTCTTCCGCCGTTACCTGATCGGCACGATAACCGAGACCCTTGAGGATTTCTTCCATGTCGTCGAGCGTTGCGCCGAGAATGGAAAGCATCGCGGTCGTCGTCGTGAAACGGCGGCCGTCATAAGCGCCTTCCGGACGCGGCTGCTGACCGGGCTTCCACTGCAACAGCGGACGGATGAGATCGGCCAGACGCTCGAGAATGTCGATACGCACGGCGCGCTTTCCGAGGAAACGGAAACCGGCGAGCTTGTAGAACATCCGCTCGAAGGTCGGGTCCGTCACGACAGAGGTGCGACCGGCGGCCAGCACCGGAATGAGATCGCCGTAACCCGGCTTGCCGAGACCATCGTTCTTCAGCGCCCAGAGCAGCGTGACAAGCTCCGCCGGAGCTGGCTTGAGAAGCGCGGGCAGGAAGACGTGATAGGCGCCGAAACGCACGCCGTAGCGGCGCATGGAGGCACGCGCATCCTGATCCAGCGACTTCACGTCTTCGGTGACGTCACGGCGGAACAGGACACCGAGATTTTCGACCAGCTGGAACGCCAGCCCCTTCGCCAGACCCTGAAGGTCTTCGGCGCGCGAAATATCGTCCAGCGGCTTCAGCACGGTCGCAATCTGATGATTGACGAAACGTTCGACGCGCGCCAGCGCATGATCGCGGGCATTGCCGCTCAACTGCTCGTCGGCAAAGAGGATCACGCGCGGCTTCATGATATTGTCGCCTGCCGAAAGGCGGGCCACCGGTTCGCCCAACCAGCGAACCAGACCATCGGAGCTCAAAGCGAGATCACCGTTTCCGCTGGCGTGCAGACGCGCGGCACGCGCCTCGTATTCGAGCGCGAGCGCCTTCTGCGCAGCAGCCTGCACGGCCTTCTGATCCGGCCCTTCCATTCCCGGCACCGGCGTGAACCGGAACCCGGCCAACTGGCCGACGTGATGTCCTTCTACGAAGACATCACCATTTACACTGATTTCAGCTTCAAGCATCGCATTCTCTCTCAGGCGCCTCATGAGCACAGATGTCCTGCGATCAACAAAGCGTTTCGTCAACCTTTCATGTAGAGCATCGGACAATCGATCTTCGATTTCCCGCGTCTTTTCTTGCCAGTGTGTCGGATCGGCAAGCCATCCTGGGCGGTTCGATACATAAGTCCATGTTCTGATCTGCGCAATCCTTGCAGACAAGGTATCGATCTCTCCATCGGTACGATCGGCGCGGCGCACCTGTTCGCCCATGAAATCTTCGTTCACCGTGCCACGTTTTACCAGATCGAAATAGAGCGTTGAGATCAGATCAGCATGTTGAGCGGGCGCAATGCGGCGATAATCCGGAAGCGCGCAGGCCTCCCAGAGTTTTTCCACCCGCGCCTCCGTCGTCGCCACGTCTATGATTTCAGGGTAGCGCGACAGATATTCGAGCGCCTGCTGGTCGATCGCCGGCAAGGCCCGTGACAGTCCCTGGATCGCCGGGGCGGCTTCGAGGCTCAGACGCAGATTGGTGATGGAGGAAAAATCGAAATTTTTCGTCCGCCATTGCAGCACCTTCACCGAGTCGAACTGATGGGTTTCGATACGCTCCACCAACTCGTCGTCAAATGGATCGACACGCCCCGTCACGCCAAAGGTGCCATCGCGAAGATGGCGGCCGGCGCGGCCGGCGATCTGGCCGATCTCGCCCGGATTGAGATTGCGGAACTGATAGCCGTCGAACTTGCGGTCCTGCGCAAAGGCGACATGATCGACATCAAGGTTGAGACCCATGCCGATGGCATCCGTCGCCACGAGATATTCGACGTCGCCGGACTGGTAGAGCCCCACCTGGGCGTTGCGCGTACGCGGCGAAAGCGCGCCCATCACAACGGCTGCGCCACCACGCTGGCGACGCACCAGCTCGGCAATGGCATAGACCTCTTCCGCCGAAAAGGCGACGATTGCCGTGCGTTGCGGCAGGCGGGTTATCTTCTTCTGGCCCGCATAAAAAAGCTGCGACAGGCGCGGACGTTCGACCACGGTAATTCCCGGCAGCAGCTTTTCGAGGATCGGGCGCATCGTGCCCGCGCCCAGAAGCAGCGTTTCCTCCCGCCCGCGCAGATGCAGCACGCGGTCGGTAAAGATATGCCCGCGCTCCAGATCACCGGCCAGCTGCACTTCATCGATGGCGACGAATGCGGCCGTTGTCTCGCGCGGCATGGCTTCCACCGTGCAGACGGAATATTTGGCTTTAGGAGGGGCGATCTTTTCTTCGCCGGTTATCAGCGCCACATTCGGCGCGCCCACCTTTTCGACAAGACGGGTATAGACCTCACGCGCCAGAAGGCGCAGCGGAAGGCCGATGACACCGTTGCCATGTGCCACCATGCGCTCGATGGCGTAATGGGTCTTGCCGGTATTGGTGGGGCCGAGAACGGCCGTGACACCGCGGCCGCTCAGGATCATGGGGCGAAAATTCAACGTACTATCCGTGAATCGACTTCATCTGCTTGCTGTACCGCCCGCCATTCACTGATACGGGCCGCACACGCAACACACATGGCAACGCCCGCCGACAAAGGCAATAGGCCTTGTCCGCAAAGTGGTAACAGGTCCTTCCCCGCCGGAATTTTCCTTTTTGATTCAGATACTTGAAATATTAAAAAGAATCCGGCGAAACCGGAATTGATTCGGATACGGAACAGTCTGCGAACGAATCGAATACGAATCGCTGACTCCAATGGATTCAGCTTTTGTTCTCCGCAACATCTGGTTGGCAGATGCCTGCCCTATACCAGATTGTGAATCCGGGTAAGCCTTGTCCGGATTCAGCTTTGCGGCACCGGCTTCCGGCGGAAAATACCGCAATCGACTGTCAAGCGGCAATCGCTGGAAAGCCGCTCCGGCACAGGCGGGAACGGCAGTATCAGAGCGCCTCGCCGGCAAGCAGGCGCGGCGCGCCCGCATCTGTCGTACCGGCAGCCTGACCGATGAAATAGGATTTCAGACCCGGCAAACGATCGACTACACCCAGACCGAAATCACGCATGACGCGAATGGGACCGACATCATTGGAGAAAAGCCGGTTCAGCACATCCGTCGTCACACCCATCCGCAACGTGTCGAAACGCCGCCAGGACTGGTAACGATCGAGAACGTTGAGAGAGCCGATATCAAGGCCGAGACGGTCGGCCTCGACCACGGTTTCGGCCAGTGCCGCAACATCCTTGAAGCCGAGATTGAGGCCCTGACCGGAAATCGGGTGAATTCCATGCGCCGCATCGCCGGCAAGTGCAAAACGTGGCGCGACGAAGGAACGCGCCAGCGTCAAGCCCAGCGGAAAGGCGCGACGGGGACCGACGGGACGGACCGGACCGAGCTTGTGGCCGAACCGGCGTTCAAGTTCCTCCTCGAACACCAGATCGTCGGCAGCAACCAGCCTGTCGGCATCGGCCGTACGTTCGGTCCAGACAAGCGAGGAGCGGTTCCCTTTCAAGGGAAGCACGGCGAAAGGCCCCGACGGTAAAAAATGTTCCTCCGCGCAGCCCTCATGCGGCCGCTCGTGTTCAACGGTGGTGACGATCCCGGACTGATCGTAATTCCAGTGCACGGTTTTTATTCCTGCCATATCCCGCAAAGCCGAGCGGACCCCATCGCAGGCTATGAGCAGTCGCGCCTCAAGCGACGAGCCGTCGGAAAGTGAAATAGCCGTCGATTGCGGGCCGGCGGAAAAGCCGGAAACACTGAGACCATGGCGGATTTCGACGCCGAGGCGCTCACACAGGCCTCGCAGCGCACCCACCATCGCGACATTCGGGACCATATGAGCGAAGGGCCTGCCCTCGTCCACCGCGCCATCAAATGTCAAAAACACCGGGCGAACCGGATCGGCGGTCTTCGAATCGGTGACGATCATCTTGTGGATCGGCTGGGCCTCCGGCTCGATCTCGTTCCATATGCCGAAAACGTCGAGCATACGCGTGGCCGCCGCGATAATGGCGGAGGCGCGGACGTCCTTCTTCCAGACATCCTCGGGAGCGGCTTCAACCACCTGCACATTAAGATGTCCGGCTGCCTGCTTAATTGCGACAGCAACGGAAAGGCCGACATAACCGCCGCCTGCCACCACCACGTCCAGCATCGCGCTTCTCCTCAAATCTTGTGCACGCATCATCGGCGCACTATAGACCATGTGACGTCTTCCTACAGCCGGAGCAGGCCGAAAAAATGTCGCATCCCTCGCAAACGTCAGATCCGATGGCCAATCTGATCTCCACACTCGATCTCGAGAAGCTGGAAGAAAACCTGTTTCGGGGTGAAAGCCCGCAAATCGGCTGGCAGCGCGTTTTCGGCGGCCAGGTCATCGCGCAGGCATTGATCGCAGCTCAACGAACCGTGGATGACGACCGTTTCGTTCATTCACTGCATTCCTATTTCATGCGCCCCGGCGACCCGCTGGTGCCCATCCTCTACCAGGTGGAACGCATTCGCGACGGTGCAAGCTTCTGCACACGGCGCGTGGTCGCCATCCAGCATGGCAAGGCGATTTTCTCCATGTCGGCGTCGTTCCAGATCGTCGAGGACGGCTTCGATCATCAGATAAGAATGCCGGATGTGACGCCGCCCGAAAGGCTGATGAGTGAAGATGAGATGCAGGCGGCCTTCCTCGCCAACGCACCCGCTTCGATCCGCAAATACTGGAGCAACAAGCGCCCGATAGAGATCAGGCCGGTTTCGCTGACCCACTATATTTCGAAGGAAAAGCTGGAACCGCAGCAGGATATCTGGGTTCGCGCTGTCGGCAATGTGCCTGACGATCCACGTTTCCAGTCGGCCATTCTCGCTTATCTCTCGGATATGACATTGCTCGACACGTCGCTCTATGCCCACGGAACGACGATCTTCGATCCGGCCATTCAGGTGGCGAGCCTCGATCACGCCATGTGGTTCCACCGTCCCTGCCGGCTGGACGACTGGCTGCTCTACACGCAGGACAGCCCCAGCGCCTCGGGAGCACGCGGTTTGACCCGTGGCAATATTTTCACCAGACAGGGTGAACTGATCGCCTCCGTCGCACAGGAAGGTTTGATCCGCAAAAGGGCAAATGCTTAAATAATGCGCTTTTTTAAAAAATCGCACATTTAATAGACGAAAATTGCGCCACCCAATGCCCGTTTTTCAGACGCCTGTCATATAATTTTTATATTTCAATAACTTAGAGGCCGCATCAAAACTGGCACGCCCCTTGAATGTATGTCCGTAGTCGCTGTTACTGATCTGCCAGCGCGAGGAGAGTCGGCTCCGTGCCGAGGACAAACAAAGGATGGGAAACCAGATGAAAATTGTGATGGCCATTATCAAGCCGTTCAAGCTGGATGAAGTGCGCGAAGCGCTCACCGGCGTCGGCATCCAAGGCCTGACCGTGACCGAGGTAAAGGGTTACGGACGCCAGAAGGGACATACCGAGATTTATCGCGGCACGGAATATGCGGTGAGCTTTCTTCCCAAACTGAAGATCGAGATCGCGGTTGCATCAGACGTCGTAGACAAGGCTGTCGAGGCAATCGCGTCGGCTGCAAAAACCGGGCAGATCGGCGACGGCAAGATCTTCGTCTACTCTATCGAACAGGCCGTGCGCATCCGTACCGGCGAAACCAACACAGAAGCGCTTTGAAGCACGGCTGACAGGGAGTTTTCTAGCTATGCAACTCAACAAGTTTTCAACGCTCGGCAAACTGGGTGCCGGTGTGGCAGCCCTGATGGCCCCGGCAATCGCCTTTGCGCAGGATGCCGCGCCGGCAGTAGCAGCGGCGGCCCCCGTTCCGGAAAAAGCCGATACCGCATTCATGTATGTCGCGACGATCCTCGTGCTTTTCATGATCATTCCGGGTCTCGCCCTGTTTTATGGCGGCCTCGTGCGCACCAAGAACATGCTCTCCGTTCTCATGCAGTGCACGGTCATCGGCGCGGTCATGATGCTCGTCTGGGTAATCTACGGTTACTCCTTCGCCTTCGGCGGCGGCACCGGCCCGTATTTCGGTGGTTTCGGCAAGCTGTTCCTGTCCGGCGTTTCGCTTGACAGCACCTCGGCAACCTTCTCCCAGGGCGTCGTGATCTACGAATACACCTTCATCGCCTTCCAGATGACCTTTGCGGCCATCACGCCCGCGCTGATCATCGGTGCATTCGCGGAACGCGTGAAGTTCTCGGCAGTCATCCTGTTCACCATCCTGTGGGCCACCTTCGTCTACTTCCCGATCGCTCACATGGTCTGGGACGCGAATGGCCTGATCTTCGGCATGGGCGCTCTCGACTTCGCCGGCGGCACCGTCGTCCACATCAATGCCGGTATCGCCGGTCTGATCGGCGCGATCATGGTCGGCAAGCGTACTGGCTTCGGCAAGGACATGATGGCCCCGCACTCCATGACGCTGACGCTGGTTGGCGCAGCCATGCTGTGGTTCGGCTGGTTCGGCTTCAACGCCGGCTCCAACCTCGAAGCATCTGGCGGTGCGGTTCTTGCAACCATGAACACCTTCCTCGCCACTGCAGCAGCCATCGTTTCCTGGTCGCTGGTTGAGAGCTTCACCCGCGGCAAGGCTTCCATGCTGGGCGCAGCTTCGGGCATGATCGCCGGCCTCGTCGCCGTAACGCCTGCGGCCGGTTCTGTTGGACCCATGGGCGCTATCGTTCTCGGCCTCATCGTCTCGCCGATCTGCTACTTCTTCGTCTCGGTTGTGAAGAACAAGTTCGGCTACGACGACACAGCTGACGTCTTCGGTGTCCACGGCATCGGCGGCATCATCGGCGCCCTCGGCACCGGCATCTTCACGTCTCCGCTGCTTGGCGGCACGGGCAAGGCGGACTTCTCCATCTCCTCGCAGCTTTGGACGCAGTTCGTTGCCGTCGCCATCACCATCGTATGGTGCGCAGTCGTCTCGGCAATCCTCTACAAGATCGTCGACGTGATCGTTGGTCTGCGGGTTCCGGTCGAAGCGGAACGCGAAGGTCTCGACCTTGCGACCCACGGCGAAGCCGCCTACCACTCCTGATATCCGGGAAAAGGGGTTCTCCATCCCCTCTCCCAAAAGAAGGCCCGCTTCGGCGGGCCTTTTCTTTGCCGCAAATCCGGAAGCGGCTTTTAAAAAACCGCATGGTTAACACGACATTAACCAGCAAGCTGTTAGTTTTCCCTGTCAATCCGGGATCTGGTCAACTGCCGGATCTTGCCGAAACCACAAAAACTACGGGTTCAGGGACATGGGCAGAATGAATTCTCCGACATTCGACGGTCGTCACACGCGTTTCGTGCTGACGGCGTTTTTCGTGCGGCAGGTCATGGCTCTTGCCGGTTTTGCCTTGCTTGCCACGATTGCGCTGGGGATTACCGCACTTGCCACATGGAACGTGGCGGACCCGAGCCTGTCCTATGCAACAGGCAACCAACCCACCAATCTTCTCGGTTACGGCGGCGCAATCTTCGCCGATATCGTGATGCAGTTCCTGGGCCTTTCCGCAATCATCGCGCTTTTGCCGGTGATTGCCTGGGCGATCGCCCTGATCGCCGGTCGCAAGTTCAACCGGATACCCGCCCGCCTCGTCGCCTGGATCGCCGGCGCCATCGTCTGCGCCGCCTCGCTCGGCTGTTTTCCCGCGCCCGTGACATGGCCGCTGCCGAACGGCATCGGTGGCGTCATCGGCGATATGATCCTGCGCTTCCCTGCTCTCTTCATCGGCGCTTACCCCACCGGCACGATTGCGACGGTGCTGGGCGCTATATTCGCTGCTCCCGCCGCCTTGATGATGCTGTTTGCCGCCGGTCTCGTGGGACGCCCGGAAGATGACCTGGAACAGGAGGAACGCGCGCCGGTCGCAAACAAGGCCCGTGCCACCCGTCAGGTCGAGGAAGAAGACGATGACGAGGGCGAAGGTTTCTTCGCCAATATTCTCGCCTTCGGCGCAATCGCACATTATTGGTACATCTCGCAGGCCCGCCTTCGCCGCCTGTTCGGCCTGAAGTCGAAATCCCTGCACGGCGAATTCGAACACCCTTACGATTTCAACGAATATGAATTCGGCACGCTGAACGAACCCTCCCGCCTCAAGACGGCGATCAACCGCCTCGACCAGCGCGCGGAACCGTCTTTCGAAGAACGCGCCGCATCCCGTCGCCAGATGTCGCCTCCCTCGATCGCGCCCGATCATGGTGCGGACGGGGACGACGAACCGTCGTTGGACGCAGACGGTCGGCGATTGCCCAACGGCATTCTCTCGGACGACCACAGCCTGGACGAGAACGACCCGAAATTCGTGGCAAGACAGGCACCTGGGCGCGGCCAACCCAGAATAACCGCCCCTTCCGCACGCCCGAAGCCCAGCGAGCGCGTGGCAAGGGAAGCGCAGGCCTCCTTTATTGCCGCAGACGGTTTCCAGCTGCCCACCGTGCATCTTCTGGCGGAACCCAAGAACGTCGTTCGCGACCATACGCTGAACGAGGAAGTGCTGGAGCAGAATGCCCGCCTTCTGGAAGGGGTTCTCGAGGATTTCGGCGTCAAGGGTGAAATCATTCACGTCCGCCCCGGCCCGGTCGTCACGCTCTACGAACTGGAACCAGCACCCGGCATCAAATCTTCGCGCGTCATTGGCCTTGCCGATGACATCGCCCGCTCCATGAGCGCGATCGCCGCGCGCGTTGCCGTCGTGCCTGGCCGCAACGCCATTGGCATCGAGCTTCCAAACCAGACGCGTGAAACCGTGTTCCTGCGTGAACTGGTCGGCAGCCGCGACTTTGAAAACAGCAAGGCCAAGCTCGCCATGGCGCTCGGCAAGACCATCGGCGGCGAACCCGTCATCGCCGATCTTGCCAAAATGCCGCATCTTCTCGTTGCCGGTACCACGGGTTCGGGCAAGTCGGTCGCCATCAACACCATGATCCTGTCGCTGCTTTACCGCATGTCGCCGGAGCAATGCCGCCTGATCATGATCGACCCGAAAATGCTCGAACTATCGATCTATGACGGTATTCCGCATCTGCTCTCGCCCGTCGTTACCGATCCGAAAAAAGCTGTCGTGGCGCTGAAGTGGACGGTGCGCGAGATGGAGGAGCGCTACAAGAAGATGTCGAAGATCGGTGTGCGCAACATCGATGGCTTCAACAGCCGTGTGCAGCAGGCGATCGACAAGGGCGAAATCCTCACCCGCACGGTGCAGACCGGCTTCGACCGCCAGACCGGCGAGGCAATGTACGAGACGGAAGAATTCGACCTGAAGCCCCTGCCCTATATCGTCGTCATTATCGACGAAATGGCGGATCTTATGATGGTGGCAGGCAAGGATATCGAAGGTGCCGTACAGCGCCTCGCTCAGATGGCGCGTGCCGCTGGCATCCATGTCATCATGGCAACCCAGCGCCCGTCCGTCGACGTCATCACCGGAACCATCAAGGCGAACTTCCCGACCCGCATCTCCTTCCAGGTAACGTCGAAGATCGACAGCCGCACCATTTTGGGCGAACAGGGCGCCGAACAGCTGCTCGGCATGGGCGATATGCTCTATATGGCCGGTGGCGGCCGCATTCAGCGCGTGCACGGTCCCTTCGTTTCCGACAATGAAGTGGAAGAGATCGTCGCCTATCTCAAGACGCAAGGCACGCCGGAATATCTGGAAGCGATCACCGAGGAAGACGATGAGGAAGGCAATGGCGGCGGCCCGGCCGGCGCCGGCAATTTCTCCGATTCGGAAGACCCCTATGATCAGGCCGTGGCTGTCGTGCTGAGGGACGGCAAGGCCTCCACTTCCTACGTCCAGCGGCGTCTCGGCATCGGCTACAACCGCGCCGCCTCGCTGATCGAACGCATGGAGCAGGAAGGCATCATCGGCCCCGCCAATCATGCCGGAAAACGCGAAATACTCGTACCAACGGAAGCAGACATCATCGAGCGGTAATGCCCGTCGCCCAAAAGGCTGTCGTGGTTTCGGGATAACGACATGCGTGAGGCGAAGACGGCAACCAAGCGGGGCGAAGAAGCGTTAATACACGCTTTCAACGTCATGAAGCCGCCGCCTTTATGCGGAAAATCGCTGCGATGAAGGAGAACAGAATGAACGACCTCACCACCGGCGAGATTGCCACCGCAAACACACCAGAGAACGGCGTGACGCGACGTGGCGTGCTGACGGCGTTTTCCATGGCTGCGGTCATGGCCGGCCTGTCGCCGCTCAACGCATTTGCTCAGGCTGCCGGTAACAGCGCGACCGCGCAGAAAATTGCCAATCACTTCTCGTCGGTCAAAACGATGATGGGAGAGTTTGTCCAGTTTGGCCCGCGCGGTGAACAGACCGGCGGCAAATTTTACATC
The DNA here is from genome assembly GCF_007828365.1 of Rhizobium sp. SJZ105. Lineage (NCBI taxonomy): Bacteria > Pseudomonadati > Pseudomonadota > Alphaproteobacteria > Hyphomicrobiales > Rhizobiaceae > Rhizobium > Rhizobium sp. SJZ105. Next base: position 136,101 of record NZ_VIUP01000004.1, on the reverse strand, counting down.
GAACGGCCCGGCAAGCTTCGCTTCAATTATGAAGACCCCTCGCCCATGCGGGTCATCTCCGACGGCAAGAATGTCGTCATCGGCAACATGAAGCTGAAGACATGGGATTTGTATCCATTGTCAAAGACCCCGCTCAGCCTGCTTTTGTCCGACAAGATCGATCTGAGCAACCAGAAGGTCCGGAACGTGAAGGAAGAGTCGGACCTGACTACCATCGTACTGGGTGACAAGAGCGTGTTCGGCGATTCCACCATTACCCTGATGTTTGACCCGAAAACCTTCGATCTGAGGCAATGGACGACGACCGATGCCCAGAACAAGGACACGACTGTCATGATCTTCAACGTGCAGACGGGCGTTAACCTCGACGAACGCGTTTTCAACATCAACTACGAAGAAGTCCGCAAACGCGGCTAAAGGCCGGGCGGTCCACGGCGACAGTTCAAAAGGCGGCCCTGCGGTCGCCTTTTTTATTTTGCCGCTAAAATGCATTCCCGTTTTCATCGCGATGTTATAAGCCTGCGCCCCGGAAACATGTCTCGGAACAATCGGCTTCGAGGCTATAGAAGCGGAGCACATGCATGTCGTTTTCGATAACCACCTGGAACATCAACTCGGTCAGGCTCAGAATGCCGATTGTGGAGCAGTTTCTGGTGCGTTACAAACCCGACATTCTCTGCCTGCAGGAAACGAAATGCCCGAATGGCGAGTTTCCGATGAAGCCGCTGAAGGCGCTCGGTTACGAGCACGTCATCATCCATGGCCAGAAGGGCTACCACGGTGTGGCGATCGCTTCGAAAATTCCGCTGACAGAAGATCATCGTCAGGACTATTGCGGTATAGGCGATGCACGACACATTTCCGCGATTTTTCAGGTTGGATCGCGCCGCATACGGCTGCATAATTTCTATGTTCCGGCTGGCGGTGACGAACCCGACCGGTCGATAAACCCGAAATTCGGCCACAAGCTGGATTTTATCGAAGAGATGAAGGCGCTTCGCGCCGACGGCGTGCCCGGCACCTCGTCCATTCTCGTAGGCGATCTCAACATCGCGCCGCTTGAAAATGACGTCTGGTCGCACAAGCAACTGCTGAAGATCGTTAGCCATACACCGGTGGAAACCGACGGCATGCTCGATATCATGAAGAAGGGCAACTGGCTCGACCTGATGCGGCTGAACGTGCCTGATAGTGAAAAGATTTATACCTGGTGGAGCTACCGCGCCAAGGATTGGGAAGCCGCAGACCGTGGCCGCCGTCTCGACCATATCTGGTCGTCGCAGGATCTCGGCCCCTCGCTTGAAAAGATCGATATCTTGCGCGAAGCACGCGGTTGGAACCGGCCATCCGACCACGTTCCGGTTACGGCCCATTTCCGTTTCTGAAGCGCTGGCTCTTTAAAATCAGGAGAAACGGTTCTGCAAACGGGCCGCGCCCGCCGCGAGTGCGGCGATATTATCTCGAATGCGTGCCGACACGATATCGGCAACCTCCGGAAACTCCTCCACCAGCCGGTGAAAGAGAATGCGCGTTATCCGGATGACCTCGGAATCCTCCGCGGCAATGGCGGTAAATTTCCTCTCACAGAGCGTGAAAAGCGCCAGCTCCGAAAGAAGCGCCCCCTTGCCCGGTGTCGCCTGCAACGCGGGTTTTCCATCCCGCCCGGCCGTAAATAGCTCGAAATGGCCTGACGTCACCGCAAAGGCGCACTCGGCCGGGGAATGTTCCCGGAACAAAGTCTGACCCGCCGCCACGCGGCGGCGTTCCGCGCCGAAGGCGATCAGCCGCAACTGATCGTCGCTGAAGCCCGCAAACAACGGCACTTGCCCCAGAAGCATGATGTCATCCGTCAAGGCCATGTCGATTGCTACTCCAGAAAACCGCCTGCACCACTATAGCGGTTTTCGGATATCGGCCTTCAAAATACAAGATGTTAGAATATTCTGCGTCCTCTCGGACGCAGAAAGGGCGTTCGTTCAGGGAACGATCTTGTATCCGCCGTTCTCGGTCACCAGAATTTCGGCATTGGAGGGGTCTCGCTCGATCTTCTGGCGCAGACGATACACATGCGTTTCGAGCGTATGCGTCGTCACTCCGGAATTATAACCCCAGACCTCTTCCAGCAAGACGTCGCGGGTAACGACGGCGCTCCCGGCGCGGTACAGATAACGGATGATCGCCGCTTCCTTTTCCGTCAGCCGGATTTTTTTGCCGTCTTCAGTCGTCAGCAGCTTCTGGCTGGGTTTGAACTGATAAGGGCCAACGGTGAAAACCGCATCCTCGCTCTGCTCGTATTGACGCAGCTGCGCCCGGATGCGGGCCAGAAGGACGGCGAAGCGGAATGGCTTCGTCACATAATCATTGGCGCCCGCTTCGAGACCGAGGATAGTGTCGGAATCGGTATCGTGCCCGGTCAGCATGATGATCGGTGCCTTGAAGCCACCCTTGCGCAGCAGTTTCACCGCCTCGCGGCCATCCATGTCAGGAAGACCGACATCCATGATCAGAAGATCGACCTGGGCAGTCTTTGCGGTCTGCATCGCCTGCGCAGCGTTTGCGCCGCTCAGAAGCGAGAATTCCTCATAGGGAGATAGTTGCTCAGTCAGCGTCTCCCGAAGATCGTCGTCGTCGTCCACCAAAAGGATAGTGCGAGCCGTCATTCGGATTCTCAGCCTTTCTTACTTTAGCGCATCGGCCCAAAAATCGCCGTTGATTTTCGGAAAGCGCAATGCGTAGTTTAAAAGAGTTAGAGCATCCATTGTGCCTCCGAAATAAGGCACGGCGCTCTAATTGTCAGCCAATTCAGCGGTTTGCCGATAAAAGGTCAACCCATTGCCATGATATTACGAAGTGCTATGACTTCACGTTAGATAACCTGCAAAGCAAAATCTCGTGAAAAACATGAGCAGACAGCCCGTAAAGCAACATAAACGCGCATCGACGCTCATGGTTCGGCCGGCGCCTTTGAAAATAAGCCGGGCCATCGTTCAGCTCGGGCATCTCACCTTTCCCGCAGCGATCGGGCGCAACGGCCGTACCGTGCTCAAACGCGAGGGAGATGGAAAGTCACCGATTTCCGTCACGCGCCTGCTGCACGGATTTTATCGCGGCGACCGTAACCCCGCCATCGCCACGACATTGCCGATGCAACGGACGCAGCAATCCATGCTTTGGTGCGACGAGCCACGCAGCGCCAGTTACAACAGGTTGGTCAAGTCCCCTTTCGCACTGAGCCACGAGGAGATGATGCGAAAGGACGGCCTTTATGACGTTTGCCTCGTGCTCGATTGGAACATCACGTCGAGAAGTCGGAACCGCGGTTCGGCAATCTTCATGCATATGATCCGCCCGGGATATGAGCCGACCGCCGGCTGCGTCGCTCTCCATCCCCGCGACATGAGGCGCATTCTGCCTCATATGCGCAAGGGTACGAAAATTCGCATCCTGTAGATCAGGCACAAAAAAACCCGCCATTCTTGGCGGGTTTTTTTAAAAAAAGAGAAAGCCGGTGATTACGCGGCTTCTTCCTGAGAATCGTCCTCTTCGACGGCCTTGCCGCGCTTCGGACCCTTGGCAAGGTTGACTTCCACCAGGCGGACAGCCTCGGTTTCAGACATCTTGTTGACAGCAGCAATTTCGCGCGCCATGCGATCAAGAGCAGCTTCGTAAAGCTGACGCTCGGAATAGGACTGCTCCGGCTGGTTTTCCGCACGGTAAAGATCGCGAACAACTTCAGCAATCGCGATAAGATCGCCGGAATTGATTTTCGCATCATATTCCTGGGCGCGGCGCGACCACATGGTACGCTTCACACGCGCCTTGCCCTGCACCACTTTCAGCGCCCGCTCGACAAAATCGCCTTCGGAAAGCTTGCGCATGCCGATGCTCACGGCTTTAGCGACGGGAACTTTAAGACGCATCTTGTCTTTTTCGAAATCGATGACAAAAAGCTCAAGCTTCATGCCGGCAACTTCTTGTTCCTCGATGGCAGAAATGGTACCGACACCATGAGCGGGATACACAATCGCTTCACCGGTTTTGAAACCGTGATGTGCTGGAGATTTCTTCTGCTGGGTCGTCATTCGTTCTAAAAACTCCCTGTTACATACCCGGCAACGCCGGGGTTGGGTCGGTCAGGCCCTGATGAGACGGGGGAACCGTCAGGTGACTCCGCACTGGTCCAGCCGTGCACGCAAAAACACACCTTCCCGCATTGCGGGCTTCGATAACGTAAACGCTCGATATGTCACGGAAACCGCGTGCAAAAGAGGTGTTGCTTTCGTGGTGTTTTTGGGCACACAAATGCCACGCTGTGGATCAGTATCGTTGGTGTACCACAAAAATAGGCACAAATCAATAATTTGCTTCGACCGTGGCCGCAACATCACATGGCGGCCAAAGAACCACCTATAAATGGGCTACCGGAATACTGTCAAATGCTTCGTAACCGGTCCCTACCGTATAAGAAGCAAAAAAATTTCACTTCCCAACTGAAGAAACACGAAAGCCTCTTAAACTCTTCGTAATTACACGCCAATATCCGATTCGAATGAAAAGGCAAAATCCGCAAATTGACGGTGCTTTTTTACGTTAAAGTGTGATTTTTGGAGGAATCCACATCAAATGGGCTACAGAAATAATCCAAAACGCGAAAAACAGATCGAAAAAGCACGACAGCAGGCAATTGCCGAAAACGCGCCATTTCTTGATCCGGGTATACTCTATGGAAGAGCAAGCGCCGACGACATAGAATATTATTCCGCCGAAATGCTGGCCGCAAGCGCGGCGCACAGTTTCGAGGCTCTTTCGCGCTGGACTGGAGACGCGCCCCATATCAGCATCGCCCAGGTGGAGGGCGTCACCCCGCGAGATATTCCGGTAACGGTTCTGACGATTATCGGCCGCAATATGCCCTTCCTCTACGATTCCGTCATGGGTGAGGTCACAAGCAGCTATCGCGGCCTCTATCTCGCGGTCCACCCCATTCTGGTGCCGGATGAAACGGCGCAGGCGGGTTATCGCCTTGCGGAGCCTGATGACGATCCCGCCGGGAATATCAGCCTCATCCAGCTGCACATCGCCCCACTGACCCAGCAGGCCGCAACGGCGCTGGAAGAAAGATTGCGTTTCGTGCTGGCGCAGGTTCAGTCCGCCTACAGAGACTGGCGGCCCATGCTGTCGAAACTCGACGAAGCCCTAGACGAATTGTCAAAACGCGGCTCCTCGCGGCGCAGGACCGAGCGCGCGGAAGCCGTCGAGTTTCTCAACTGGCTTCGCAACGACAATTTCACCTTCCTCGGCATGCGCGATTACACCTATTCCGGAACGGGAAAGAACGCGAAAATCGAGCGCGGTGACGGCGTCGGCCTCGGCAGTTTGAGCGATCCGGATGTGCGGGTGCTGCGCCTTGGCAAGGACGCCGTGACGACGACGCCTGAAATCCTCGCCTTCCTCGACGGTCCGGATTTCCTCATCGTCACCAAGGCAAATGTGAAGTCCATCGTGCATCGCCGCGCTTATATGGATTATATCGGCATCAAGCGCTTCGACGAGGATGGGAATGTCATCGGTGAATTGCGCATCGTCGGCCTTTTCACCGCCACCGCCTATACGCGTTCGGTAAAGCACATCCCGCTGCTGCGTGCCAAAATTGCGGATGTCGAGCGGCATTTCGGTTTTGATCCGAACAGCCACTCCGGCCGCATTCTGCAGAACACGCTGGAAGCCTATCCGCGCGACGATCTCTTCCAGATCGAAACGGATCTTCTGATCCGCTTCATCGAGCAAATCATGGAACTGAGCGACCGCCCACGCGTGCGCGTCCTCGCACGTATCGACCGTTTCGACCGCTTCGTCTCGGCCATCATCTTCGTGCCGCGCGAGGAATACAATTCCTATGTGCGCGAGAAGATCGGCGACTATCTGAGCAAGGTCTATGACGGGCATATTTCCGCCTATTACCCGGCCTTCCCCGAAGGCGCTGTCGCCCGCGTCCATTTCATCGTCGGCCGCACGGAAGGCAAGACGCCGCGTATCGCGCAGGACAAGCTGGAGGATGCCGTCAGCGATATCGCAGCACGCTGGATAGACCATTTCGTTGCCCTTTCCGAACCGGGTGCACCGGTGCTGGAGGTGGATCAGGCCTATCAGGAAGCCTTCACGCCGGAAGAGGCGATTGGCGACATGGCGGATATTCTGGCCACCGTGAAGGGTGAGCCGGTCCGCATCGAGTTTTACCAGCAGGAAGGCCAGTCAGCTGAGACGCTGTCGCTGAAGATCTTCCATCGGGATGGCCATCTGCCACTGTCGCGCCGTGTGCCGCTGCTGGAAAACCTCGGTTTCAACGTCATCAGTGAGCGCACCTTCGACATCGGCGTCATCTCGGATGGCGAAAAGCGCGACATCGTGCTGCATGATATGGAACTCGCCGTCGCCAAGGGCGTGACGCTGGATCTGCCGCAATACGGACAGAAACTCGAAGAAGCATTCCTTGCTGCCTTCTCGGGCAAGGTCGATAATGACAACTTCAACCGGCTGATCCTCGCCTGCGGCCTAACCGTGCGCGAAGTGTCCGTCCTGCGCGCCTATGCGCGTTATCTGCGCCAGACCGGAATCGTTTATTCCCAGGAGCATATTTCCGAAACGCTCTTTAAATATCCGGCCATTTCACGGAATATTTTCGCGCTGTTCAAGGCTGGCTTCGATCCGTCCATCGACGAGAAGAAGCGGCTGAAGAAACTGGCAGAGATGCACAAGACGATCGAAGCGGCATTGAGCGGTGTTCCCAATCTCGACGAAGACCGCACCTTGCGGCGTTATGTCAACGCCATCGACGCCACGCTTCGTACCAACTACTTCCAGAAAAACACCGATGGCACGCCGCGTGACCTGTTGGCGTTCAAGTTCGATCCCAAACATCTGGACGGCCTGCCCGATCCGCGTCCCTTCCGCGAAATCTTCGTCTACGGAACCGAAGTAGAAGGCGTGCATCTGCGCTTTGGCAAAGTGGCGCGCGGCGGTCTGCGCTGGTCGGATCGCGGCCAGGATTACCGCACGGAAGTGCTCGGTCTCGTCAAGGCGCAGCAGGTCAAGAATGCGGTGATCGTTCCCGTTGGCGCCAAGGGCGGCTTTTTCCCGAAGAACCTGCCTGTTGGCGGCTCCCGCGACGAGGTCTTCAATGCAGGCCGTGAAGCCTACAAGACCTATATCCGCACTCTTCTGTCCATCACCGACAATATCGTCGACGACGCCGTCGTACCGCCGGCCGATACGTTGCGGCTTGATGGGGACGATCCCTACTTCGTCGTCGCCGCCGATAAGGGGACAGCGACATTCTCCGATACGGCAAACGGCCTCGCCCACGACGCCGGCTTCTGGCTGGACGATGCCTTCGCATCGGGTGGTTCCGCCGGTTACGACCACAAGAAGATGGGAATCACCGCACGCGGTGCCTGGGAAACGGTAAAGCGTCATTTCCGCGAAATGGACACCGACATCCAGACCACGCCCTTCACAGTGGCAGGTGTCGGCGACATGTCCGGCGACGTTTTCGGTAACGGCATGTTGCTGTCGGAAAAGATCAGGCTGATCGCAGCCTTCGATCATCGCGACATCTTCATCGATCCGGATCCCAATACCGACAAATCCTTCGCTGAGCGCAAGCGGCTTTTCGAATTGCCACGCTCAAGCTGGCAGGATTACGACCGTTCAACGCTCTCTAAAGGCGCAATGATCATCTCGCGTTCCGAAAAATCGGTGACGCTGACGCCGGAAGCCGTCGCTGCCATCGGCATCGACAAATCCGTCGCTACACCCTTCGAGATCATGACCGCCATTCTGAAGGCGCCAACCGATCTTCTGTGGTTCGGCGGCATCGGCACCTATATCAAGGCGGCGGTGGAAACCAACGCCGAGGTGGGTGACAGGGCGAACGACCCCATCCGCGTCAACGCCACCGAGCTGCGCGCCAAGGTCATCGGCGAAGGCGCCAATCTCGGCATTACCCAGAAGGGCCGTATCGCCTATGCGCTGGCGGGTGGGCGTTGCAATTCCGACGCCATCGACAACTCGGCCGGCGTGAACTCCTCCGACGTCGAGGTCAATATCAAGATCGCCCTCGCCTCCGCGGTCAATAGCGGTCGCCTGACGATGCCGAAGCGCAACCAGCTTCTTGCCTCCATGACGCCGGAAGTGGCGCAGCTGGTGCTGCGCAACAACTACCTGCAATCGCTGGCAATCTCGCTGACGGAGCGGCTTGGGCTTGCAAACCGGGAAGAACTCGGCCGCCTGATGAGCGCGCTGGAGGCAACCGGCCAACTGAACCGCAAGGTCGAAACCTTGCCGAGCAATGCCGAGCTCAGCGAAAGATATGCCACCGGCAAGCCGCTGACCCGGCCGGAAATCGGCGTGTTGCTTTCCTATGCCAAGCTGACACTGTTCGACGCTCTGGTGGCAAGCCCGCTGCCCGACGAACCCTATCTCCAGCATCTGCTCGCAGACTATTTCCCGGCCAAGATGCAGAAGAACTATGCAGACGATATCAAGGCGCATCGCCTGCACCGCGAAATCGTTGCGACAGCGCTCGCCAATGCCGTGGTAAACCGCGGCGGCCCTGGCTTCGTGCAGAAACTCGCCGATGCGAGCGGCCTCCTGTCGGCGGATGTCGTCAAGGCAGCGGTGATCGTGGAGGACGGTTTCGGCCTCAAACGTCTTTGGAGCGAGGTCGACGCGCTTGACGGAAAGATCGGCGGAGAAGTCCAGAACGGACTTTATGCCACGATCACCCGCATCTACTCCGATGCAAGCAGGCTTTATTTGCAAACCGGGAGCGTGGGCGCTGGAACGAGCGACATGGCAACCGAAATCGAGCGCCTGAAAACTGCCATCAAGACGCTATCGCCGGCAGCGGCGAAATATCGCCGCGAGCTTGGGGTCACGGAAATCGACGGTGTTCCCTCTGGCCTTCTGGAAGAGCTGGATACGCTTTCCCTGCTGGTCTATGTGCCAGAGATCATGCGTATCGCCGAAAATGCGGGCACGACGCTTGCCCGCGCCGCCGAAAGCTACGCCACGGTCTCCTCGACCTTCCGTGTCGCGCGGCTGCTGGATGCCAGCCAGCGCATCACGCCGGCCGATCACTACGAGAGCCTGGCTCTTCTGCGCAGCCAGGACCAGATCGCCTTGTCGAGACGCCGGATCGTCATCTCGGCCCTCACCGAGTATGCGAAGGAAAAGGACCCGGTTCAGGCCTGGTATGCGGCCGACCGCGTGCGCGTCAATCGCATCGTCTCGGAACTCGGTGCACTGAGCGAAAGCGGCGATACCAATCTCGCCCGCCTGACAGTGGCGGCAGGGCTGCTTGGTGATATCGTTCAGACGCGCTGATCGACCATTCGACAAACGCCATCCGGGTGACTGGCCCGGATGGCCATAAATGAAGCGTTTGCGCCGGCATCACGCATTTTATCCCCCATATCCGATAGGACGATGAATGACTGTCCCCTCCCCAAATGCGGAAACAGTGGTTGCCAAACGCGGCATCTGGGGCTGGGTCATGTTCGATTGGGCGGCACAGCCCTTTTTCACGATCGTTACGACCTTCGTTTTCGGACCCTACTTTGTCGCCCGCCTCACCGATGATCCTATTTCGGCGCAGGCGACATGGAGCAATATGGCGACGGTCTCCTCGATCATCATCGCCCTCTTCTCGCCCATCCTCGGCTCCATTGCCGACCAGTCCGGCGCGCGCAAACCGTGGATCGCCTTTTTTGCCGCCATCAAGATCGTCAGTCTTTTATTCCTCTGGTTTGCAGCACCGGGTTCGCCGATCATCCTGCCCATCGTCTGCATGATATTCGCATCCATCGCGGCGGAGTTTTCGATCGTCTTCAACGATTCCATGATGCCGCGACTGACCAATCCGCAGAATGTCGGACGCATTTCCAATCTCGCCTGGGGGCTCGGTTATCTCGGCGGCATGGTGGTGCTGATTGCCGTGGTGACGCTTCTGGCCGCAAATCCACAGACAGGGCTGACTATCGCCGGTATCAAGCCGCTTTTCGGTCTCGATCCCGCAACCGGCGAGGACGCCAGAATAACCGGCCCGATAGCTGCAATCTGGTATTTGCTCTTCATTCTGCCGATGTTTCTGCTGACCCCGGATGCGGACAGGGGCCTACCCTTCGGAGCGGCGATCCGCTCTGGTCTTGCGGAGCTCAAGACAACCCTGCGCGAACTTCGAGACAGACCCGTCCTGTTGCGGTTCCTGATTGCACGTATGCTTTATCAGGACGGCGTCAACGGCGTGCTCATTCTGGGTGGCGTATTTGCGGCGGGAATGTTCGGTTGGGCGACGATGGAAATCGGCCTCTTCGGCATCCTGCTCAACGTTGTCGCCATCGTGGGCTGCTTTGCGGCCGGGCGCGTCGATCAGAAACTTGGCTCGCGGATCACCATCCTCATCAGCCTGGTTCTTCTGCTCATCGCGACGGTCGGCATCGTCTCGACAGAAAAGGGCTCGACACTGTTTGGCTGGATCCAATTGCCGACAGCGGACAATGGCGGCATCTTCGCAACCGGCGCTGAAAAGGCCTATCTGCTCTATGGCATATTGATTGGCCTCGCCTTCGGTCCCGTTCAGGCCTCGTCGCGTTCCTATCTGGCGCGCAACATCACCATTGCCGAGGCGGGACGCTATTTCGGCATCTATGCGCTATCGGGCCGCGCCACCAGTTTCATGGCGACGCTGTCCTTTTCAATAGCAACCTACCTCAGTGGCTCCGCACACATCGGCATGGCCACCCTCATCGTGTTTCTGGGGTTGGGGTTTGTTCTGTTGTTGCGCGTCCCGGAACGGGCAGCAAACTGAAGAACCGGAGAGAGCATTTGAGGGGTCTCACCCGAAATGCTCCAGCCTCCTTCAGAGCTGATCGAGTTTTTGCTGCAATGCGCGCAGCTGCGACTTCAGCTCATCTATTTCGGATGCATTCGGCTTGCGCGTTTCCTTGGGCGCCTGCGGCATTGCAAAAGGTGTGAACCCCTGCATTGCCTGCCGGAACAGTTCCGTATTGCGGCGGATCTGCTCTTCCATCATTTGCAATGGAGCTTGGAAATTCCGGGCAAGCGACCCGTCACCGAACGCCTTGGCCATATGCTCCTGCATCTGGCTCTGCTGATCGGAGAAGGTTTTCATCGAATGTTCGAGAAATGTCGGAACGACCATCTGCATCTGGTCACCGTAGTAGGAGATCAATTGCCGCAGAAACGCCGTTGGCAAAAGCGTATTGCCGGTTTTGGCTTCCTGTTCAACAATGATCTGCGTCAGAACCGCATGAGTGATGTCTTCGGATGATTTGGCGTCCTGAACCTTGAAGTCCTCGCCGCGTTTAACCATCTGCGCCAGATCATCCAGCGTCACATAGGTGCTGGTTCCGGTGTTGTAGAGCCGCCGGTTGGCATATTTTTTAATGATTGTTTCGCCGTCGTGTTTTGCCATGCCCGCCTCCTCGCGATGATGGTATTTTCTTGTTTTTTGGTGTTATTGCTCTTCCCGCGCGAAGTGTATGCGCAAAACAAGCCTCGTGACAAATGTTTTGTGCATCGCAACAGTTTGTTTTTTGCGCAGCAATTTTCCGCAAGATTCCGGCTTGATTTAGCAACATCTTTTAAAGCAACTTTCGGCATTTGACTTGTATTCAAAGCTTTGCCAGTCTCCGCCCGCAAGTGAGGAGAAACAGATGACGCCTTCAATCGTGATTGCCAGCGCTGCGCGCACTGCCGTCGGTTCTTTCAATGGTGGCTTTGCCAATACGCCCGCCCACGAGCTTGGGGCAACCGTCATCAACGCCGTCTTGGAGCGCGCCGGTGTCGCAGCCCGTGAAATCGATGAGGTCATCCTCGGTCAGGTGTTGACGGCAGGCGAAGGGCAGAACCCGGCGCGCCAGGCGGCGATGAAAGCCGGCATTCCGCAGGAGGCAACCGCCTTCGGCATCAATCAGCTATGCGGTTCCGGCCTGCGCGCCGTCGCACTCGGCATGCAGCAGATCGTTACCGGCGACGCGGCCATCATCATTGCCGGCGGGCAGGAATCCATGTCCATGGCGCCCCATTGCGCCCATTTGCGTGGCGGCGTGAAGATGGGCGATTTCAAGATGATCGACACCATGCTGAAAGACGGCCTGACGGATGCCTTTTACGGCTACCACATGGGCATAACCGCCGAGAACATCGCCCGGCAATGGCAGCTTTCCCGTGATGAACAGGACCAGTTCGCTGTCGCATCGCAAAACAAGGCCGAAGCCGCGCAGAGCGCCGGCCGTTTTGCAGATGAGATCGTGGCTTTCTCGGTCAAGGGCCGCAAGGCAGATATTATCATCGATGCTGACGAACATATCCGTACCGGCGTCTCGCTGGAAACCATGGCAAAGCTGCGCCCCGCCTTCGACAAGGAGGGCACGGTAACGGCCGGCAACGCCTCCGGCCTCAATGATGGCGCGGCTGCCACACTTCTGATGTCGGAACAGGAAGCGGCAAAGCGCGGTATCAAACCGCTGGCGCGCATCGCCTCCTGGGCGACGGCGGGTGTCGATCCGCAGATCATGGGAACCGGCCCCATCCCCGCCTCACGCAAGGCGCTGGCCAAGGCAGGCTGGTCGATCGGCGATATCGGCCTCGTTGAGGCCAACGAAGCCTTTGCCGCCCAGTCCTGCGCTGTCGTGCGTGAGCTTGGTCTTGATCCTGATATCGTCAACGTCAATGGCGGTGCGATTGCCATCGGCCATCCGATTGGCGCATCCGGCGCCCGTGTGCTGAACACGCTGATTTTCGAGATGCGCCGCCGCAACGTATCGAAGGGGCTCGTAACGCTCTGCATCGGCGGCGGCATGGGTGTTGCCATGTGCATCGAGGCGCTCTGAAAACCGCCGTGCGGCTTTCCAAAAAGCAATTCCGGTTAAGCGGCCAATAGGGTAGAAGCGGTCTCCCATTGGCCGCATTTCTGTGGCCCTTGAGCACGGCTAAAACAGTTCAGGAAATGGAGGCCATATGAGCCGGGTTGCGTTGATTTCGGGCGGGACAAGCGGCATAGGCGCAGCAATAGCCCGCGCCTTGCAGGCAGCCGGCTACCAGGTGGCCGTCAACTACGCCTTCACGACCGATAGGGCAGAGGCCTTCCAGAAAGAAACCGGCATCCCCGCGTTTCAATGGGACGTGCGAGACTATGATGCCTGCGTGAAAGGCATAGCCCAGGTGGAAGAGGCCTTCGGCCCCGTCGAGGTTCTCGTCAACAATGCCGGCATCACCCGCGATGCGATGTTTCACAAGATGACACCGCAGCAATGGCGCGAGGTGATCGACACCAACCTCACCGGCGTCTTCAACATGACGCATCCCGTCTGGTCGGGTATGCGCGACCGCGGCTTCGGTCGCATCGTCAATATTTCCTCCATCAATGGCCAGAAGGGCCAGGCTGGCCAAGTCAACTATTCCGCCTCAAAGGCTGGCGATATCGGCTTCACCAAGGCGCTCGCCCAGGAAGGCGCAAGCCGCAACATTACCGTCAACGCCATCTGCCCCGGTTACATCGGCACGGAGATGGTGAGGGCTATACCGGAGAAAGTGCTGGCCGAGCGGATCGTGCCGCAAATCCCGGTCGGGCGCCTGGGCGAACCGGAAGAAATCGCGCGCTGCGTTCTGTTTCTCGTGTCGGACGAGGCTGGTTTCATAACCGGCTCCACGATGACCGCAAATGGCGGGCAATATTTCGCCTGAGATCGGGACCCCTTCTAACGGGAAGGAAGCAGGTAAACTTTTCGTGATATCCGCCCTGGTAATATCGCCACGCACAAAAACTTGATCGAAAAATACCGCAATATAGGAACTGCTAAACTAATGAAAATACGACAGTTTTCGTATAGTTTAGAATGAATCCAGAGTTCACTTTCGGATATCCTCGGAGGTTTTTCTTGACAGTGGGTGTCCTGTTTTGGTTTAAGAACGAAAACAACGTGTTGCGTCATACAGGCAGTCGATCATGCTGGTTTGCAGCTGCAATTACATCACCGACCACGATATCCGGGACGTCATTAACGAGCTCCTTGATGAGGACTGTTGGCAGCTTATCGTTCCGGCAAAAGTGTATCATGCCATGGAAAAACGTGGCCGCTGCTGCGGCTGTTTCCCGACTGTCGTCGACCTGATCATACAGACAACCGAAGAATATCACGCCCGTCGCCACTCGACGGAAGCAGATGTTTTTGATTTTATGTCCCGCTTGAAGCGATTCCATGAAGAGAACAGGAGAGCGGACATTGAAAGGCGACACAAGAGTCATCGAGCGGCTTAACGAAGCCCTTTTTCTAGAACTCGGTGCGGTAAACCAGTATTGGCTTCACTACCGACTTCTGAATGACTGGGGCTACACCAAGCTTGCAAAGAAGGAGCGTGCGGAATCCATCGAAGAGATGCAGCACGCCGACAAGATCATCGATCGTATCATTTTCCTGGAAGGTCATCCCAACCTCCAGACCCTGGCTCCCCTGCGCATCGGTCAGAACGTCAAGGAAGTGCTCGAAGCCGATCTGGCGGGCGAATATGACGCACGGACGTCCTACAAGAAATCGCGCGACATCTGTTCCGAGGCCGGAGACTATGTCTCGATGAAGCTCTTCGAAGCACTGCTGATCGACGAGGAAGGTCACATCGACTTCCTTGAGACCCAGCTCGAACTGCTCGGCAAGATCGGTGCGGAAAAATACGGCCAACTCAACGCCGATTCCGCCAACGAAGCAGAATAAGCTTTCGCAATCGACCAAAGAAAAGGCGGCCAGTGGCCGCCTTTTTTATTACTTGCCGGCAAGGTGCCGGAATTCCGCAACCACTTTCTCGTAGACCGCGCGCTTGAAGGGCACGATGAGCTCTGGCAGGCTTTCCATCGGCTTCCAGTCCCAGGCGTCGAATTCAGCCGTATGCCCTGTTGGAGGTGGGTCGATCTGGATTTCGCTTTCGTCGCCATCGAAACGGAAGGCAAACCAGCGTTGCGCCTGCCCGCGATACTTGCCTCTCAGGCCGATGCCGATCAGTTCGGGCGGCAGATCATAATGGATCCAGTCGCTCGCTTCCGCCAGCAACGTCACCGTTTTCATCCCCGTCTCTTCGTAAAGTTCGCGAATGGCGGCCGTCAAAGGCCGTTCACCGTCATCGATGCCGCCCTGCGGCATCTGCCACAATTGCGGTGAACCGTCATATTCCGAATTGCCTTCCCTGATGCGCCGGCCGGCCCAGACAAGGCCTTCGGCGTTCAGAACCATAATCCCCGCACAGGGACGGTAAGGCAAATCTTCTGCTTTGATTGTCATTGGAAACCCGCACTGTCTGCGCGCCGAAAAGGCGCTAAGGAATGGCCGCGCAGAAGGTTTACTGCCCCGCCTGCTGCGAAACAAGCGCAGAAACACCAACGATCTCGATACCGCGGCCGCCCGCCTCCCGCGACCACTTCGAGATTGCAGCGATGCTTTCGTCAAAAGCCGAGGCAACGCCGATCGCCTGACCGTTACGTCGCGCGATCCGCTCCAATTCGTCCAGCTTGCGCAGGATAGTGGCTTCGGTGACCTCACCGTCAAGCAGAACATCGGCAAAGCCCTGCGGCGCGGAAATGGCTTTGGCAATCCCGCCGCTCAGCGACTGCGCCGAAGAGGCATCGTCCAGAAAAAGCAGCCCGCGCTTGCCGATATCGCGCATGACCGGCTCCAGCGCCGCCTGCTCGGAAAGGAAACGCCCGCCGAGATAATTCATGATGCCAGTATAATTGGTAATTTTCGCCATGGAGCGATGCAGCCGGTCGATATTGACCTTCGCGGGATCGCCCGCCAGCAGCGTGTCCGGGCCGGGATTGGTGCCGGGATACCCGAAGGGCTCCAGCGGTATCTGGAGAAGGATTTCATGCCCCTCACGGCGCGCTTCCTGCATCCAGCGCTGCAGGCTGTTGCCGCTTGCAGCAAAACCGAGCGTCACCTCCGGCGGCAGTTCCCGGATCGCCTTTTGCGAACCCGTCTGGCTGAGGCCGAGACCACCGACCACGATCGCCACCCGGGTGCCGCGTGCGCCGGACCATGGCCGGGCATATTGCTCCATCGGCCGCAAACCATCGGCACCGACGACCGGCAATCTGCCGAATGCGGTTTCTTCCAGCAATGCATCATTCGGCCGCGTGGCCATGCGCGGATCCTGACCGTAGGTCTGGCCGCTCATCAGCACCGGTCCGTCGCTGTCACGGGGGCGAGGAGAATAGACCGATACCACATTGCCATCCGGCATCGTCGCCCGATTTATATTGGCGCCGGAGCGGCCGCTTTCCGGCTTCAGACCAGCCGTGTCGTTGGGATCCGCCACATCGGCTGCTGCTGTTTTCGGAGCATCTTCGGGGAGCTGGGGCTGGGTGTCCGGCCCGGAAGCCGTCTTCTGCAGATTGCCGGGCGACAGGGCCGTATAGACGGAAAGCCCGCCGATCGTCAGAACTGCAAGCGCGGACAGAACCATAATGACGGAAAAGCGCCGGTTGATACCGGCGCTTTTTTTCTGTCGACCCAGAAGCGGTTTTCGCAGGTCAGAAGGCAATGAACGATCCGTCCAAACGGTTAGGCAATCGAGAAAATGCGCCGGCTGGCCGGCGCATCCATCTTACTGCTTGTTGACCACAGCCTTGTCCGGGTTCGGCGGGAACGACGGATCGGTCTTGGCACCGCGCAACAGGTCCAGCGCATAATTCAGCTGGATATCGTCCTTGGCTTCCGGCGGAACGTAAGCGGAAGAACCTGAACCTTCGTCAGTTTCGCTCTGGCCCTTTATATGGCCGGTCAGGCTGGATTCACCTTCGGTCGTGACACGACCCTGCAATTCCGGCGGCAGCGGCTGTTCGACCTTGATATCAGGCGTAATGCCCGTGCCCTGGATCGATTTGCCAGACGGCGTGTAATAAAGCGCCGTGGTCAGACGCAGCGCGCCGGCCTCGCCGAGCGGGATGATCGTCTGGACCGAACCCTTGCCGAAGGAGCGCGTGCCGACCACAGTCGCGCGACGCAGATCCTGCAGCGCACCGGCGACGATTTCAGACGCCGAAGCAGAGCCACCGTTGATGAGCACGATAACCGGCTTGCCATCGGTCAGATCGCCAGCCGTTGCATTGAAGCGACGGGTCTCGTCCGGGTTACGGCCACGGGTCGAAACGACTTCGCCACGCTGGAGGAAGGCGTCGGAAACATTGATCGCCTGATCGAGCAGACCACCGGGGTTGAGACGCAGATCGAGCACGTAGCCCTTCAGCTTGTCAGCCGGCACATCCGTCTTGATCTTCTTGATCGCCTTTTCGAGATCGTCATAGGTCTTCTCGGTAAATGAGATGACGCGGAGATAACCGACATCGCCCTCGACACGGGACTTAACCGCGCGTACGGCAATGACATCACGCATGACGGTGAATTCGAGCGGTTTGTCGGCGCCCTGGCGGATGATCGTCAGCTTGATCGGCGTCTTGACCGCGCCGCGCATCTTCTCGACCGCCTGCTCCAGCTTCAGACCGCGAACCGGCGTACCGTCGATTTCCGAAATATAGTCGCCGGCAAGAATGCCTGCGCGCGAAGCCGGCGTGTCGTCCATCGGCGAGATGACTTTGACCAGTTCATTTTCCATGGTCACTTCGATGCCGAGACCGCCGAACTCACCCTTGGTCTGGGTGCGCATGTCGTTGGCGTCCTTGGCATTCATGAAGCTCGAATGCGGATCAAGCGAGCTGAGCATGCCGTTGATGGCATTTTCGACCAGCTTCTCGTCATCCGGCGGCGTCACATATTGCGCACGCACACGTTCGAACACGTCGCCAAAGATTGACAGTTCCTTATAGGTCGAAGGCCCGGCCGCCTGTGCCGGCATGCTCGCCGAATAAATCACACTCATCGCCGTGGCGCCCATAAGCCCACCGATAAGGAGAAGCGAAACCTTACGAATCATTGTGCGCCCTTCCGGTATTTTTTGCGGTCCACCAAGGTTGGGAATCAACCGGCACACCATCTTTCCTGAACTCAATGTAGAGCGTTGGCCGGTCGGTTTCCAGCGCCAATGCTGCTGCACTCGCTACTCTTTTTGCACCCATGGAGGCGATTGGCTCTCCGGAGAACACAAACATTCCCTGTCGTGTCCTCACATTGTCCATTCCCGTCATGACCACATGGTATCCGTCACCCGTATTGAGGATGATCATTCGGCCGTAACTGCGAAAATCTCCGGCAAATACAACAAAGCCGTCTGCGGGTGCCGTCACGATGGCCTCAGGTCCGGTCGCGACGACAATTCCCTTGGAAAAGTGGCCCGTACCATCCGCATCGCCGAACCGGCGCAACACATCTCCAGCCACCGGCAGGTCCAGCTTTGCCTTCAAACTCGCGAAGGGATATGCGGGCGCAATACGGTTTTTATCGGGCATTCCCGCCTCGGCTGCGGCACGCTCCTTCTCACGTTCCGCTTCGGAAAGACGGGCCACGCGCTGCTCTTCCGCACGCGCCCTTTCCATGGCTTCCCGCACCGAACTGATCTCACTTTCAAGCGAACCGACCAGACCCTCGAGGCTGGTCGCCTTGCTTGCAAGCTCCTCGGATCGCTTGCGTTCCGCCTCCAGCGCCGCGGCGGTCTGCGAATTTCTGCGGTCGTTTTCAGCAAGCAGCAGGTCGAGGCGTTTTTCCTCTTCCAGACTTGCCGTCATCATACCCGTAAGATCGTCCTTTTCGCGAGCGATTGCCTGCCTGACGTCGGTCAATTCTTTGAGAGCAGAAACCAGCTTGTCGGTCTCACCGCGAATGCCGGGCACGACGGCGCCGAGAAGAATGGCGCTGCGCACCGAGGCCAGCGCATCATCAGGCGAAACGAGAAGGGCGGGGGGAGGGTTTCTGCCCATACGCTGCAGCGCCGCCAGAACCTCCGCCAGCACGCCACGCCTCTCGCGCAGGGATGCCTTGACGCCATCTTCGCGGACCGAAAGCTTGGCCAGACGATCCTCGCCATCGCTGATCTTGGTTTCCAGTGCCTTGCGGCGCGCAGCCGACGCTATCAGCTCGTCGCGGATACGGGCGCTATCCTGATTAAGGGAAGCAATGCTTTCCTCGAGATTTCGGGTCTTGTCTTCCGAAAGTCCGATGCTGTCGACCAGCTCTTCCAAATCCTGGCGGTTCTGATCACGGCGCTTTTCCAGCGTCTGAAGCGCCTCCGGCGACGAATCACCCTCACCAGCAGGCGCAGCACCCGCATCATCGCGCGAAAAGGCGCGTTCAACGGGGGAAATCCCCAGGACAAGGACAGCGAAAACCGCGCCCGCAAGGGCAGCGTGGCGTTTTCGTTGAGACCTCTTGTCCATTTGAACTTTCTTTGATGCCGAAGCAGGAGCGCCGATATTAGGGATTTTGCCCCAATCTTCCAAGAGGCCAGAAACAGGCTGGCTTCAAAGCCTTCACGCCTTTCCGTCTCGCGAAGCTTCATGTTGAAATTGAGACAATTTTCCACATGAAGATCACGCTCAAACGCGATGATAGGGATGACCGGAGAGGATGGTGACGGCGCGGTAAAGCTGTTCGGCGATCAGAATACGAACGATCTGGTGCGGCCATGTGAGCTTGCCGAGATTAAGAACGGCCGCCGCTCTGTCGTAAAGTGCAGGATCTAGCCCGTCGGCGCCACCAATCGCGATCACGAGGTCGCGCTTGCCGCTATCACGCAGATCGCCAAAAAATGAGGCAAAGGCCGGACTATCCAGCGCCTTGCCGCGCTCGTCCAGCAGCACGAGCACGGTACCATCAGCCAGATGTTTTTCCAGCATCGCCGCTTCTTCGCGCTTGCGCGTCTCCGCGTTCGATGCCCGGCTTTCCGCGACCTCAATCACGCGCGAAAACTCCAGCCCGATCGCCGGGCCGGTCTTGGCAAGGCGTTCGATATAACGGGTCGCAAGATCCTTTTCCGGGCCGGATTTCAGCCGTCCCACCGCAAAAATCGAAATCCGCATCGCAAACCTGCATCCATCGTGACCCAACAGGGTCACGCTCTTAACAGCATAGCCTACGGATTCCTATGCGGCCGGCTTGCTTTCCGACCACACACATCGACCCGAAATCAAAAATGATATTCGGGAGGCCCGATGTGCGACGTCAAAGGCTCACCGCATCAATGCAGCGTGTCTTCCGGCATTTCCGGCGTCGCCCACATTTTTTCAATGTTGTAGAAGACACGGATTTCCGGACGGAACACATGAACGATGATATCGCCGGTATCGATCAGCACCCAATCTCCGGTCTCGAGACCTTCGACGCGGGCGCTTCCAAACCCTTCATCCTTCATATCCTTGAGAAGATGCTCGCAGATCGCCGAGACATGCCTGTTCGATCGCCCGGAGACCACCACCATGTAGTCCGCAAGCGCCGATTTTCCGGCAATGTCGAGAGATACGATATCTTCAGCCTTGGAGTCCTCGAGGCTCGCGAGGACGGTTTCGAGGGCGTGGTCGGCGGCATCGGCGCCACTGTCCTGACCCTTCGGGATAGCAACAAATGCTCTTCCCTTGGCGTGTACTGTTGTCAGAGGTTTTCCCTTTCCAAGAATGACAAAACAGGCACTGGCGACGCGAATCTGTGCGTCACCAGATTAAGGTGGCACCAAAGCATTAACTTTTCAAGATATGGAGCCTTCAACGGCTGTCGCATACATCATTTGTGATTATTGCGGAGCGCCGTCGAACTGAGCGTCGAACGCGGACCATGGATAAAGACCCAGGCAGGCGCCTTTTTTTTCCACAAAACACCCGCATCATCCTCATCGATCCGCGCCTGGCTATAGGCCTGCGCCATGGTGGAGGAGAGGTAGGAGAGGGTGGAACCCGGCCGGTCGATCACCGCAATCGGAAAGGTCTCGGCGATCCTTCGCCATTGTTGCCAGCGATGGAAGCTTTTCAGATTGTCGGCTCCCATGATCCAGATGAAGCGAACATGCGGATTTTTTGCTTTCACCTTGGCAAGCGTATTGGCCGTGTAGCTGATCCCCAGCGATTTTTCAAAAGCCGTCACCTTGATGCGGGGATCGCTGACCAGCCTTTCGCAGGCGGCGATACGATCCTCCAGAGATGCCAGCTCCGAGCGGCTTTTCAGCGGATTGCCTGGCGTCACCATCCACCAGAGCTGGTCTAGACCCAGCCTGCGAAGCGCTATTTCGGCAACAAGGGCATGGCCGGCATGCGGCGGATTGAAGGAGCCGCCAAACAGCCCGACGACCATGCCGCGCTCCGCATGCGGCATGGTGAGATAACGTCTGTCGAGGCGTGTTTCGACCAGCAACTATCAGGTCCGCGTCTGACCGGTGCCATGCACGCGGTATTTGAACGACGTGAGCTGCTCGACACCAACCGGGCCGCGTGCATGCATCTTGCCCGTGGCGATGCCGATTTCCGCACCCATGCCAAATTCACCGCCATCGGCAAATTGCGTGGAAGCATTATGCAGCAGAATGGCCGAATCGAGTTCGTTGAAGAAACGCTCGACCACCGCTGGGTCCTCGGCGATCACCGCCTCCGTGTGGTTGGACGAATAGGTGCTGATATGGTCGATCGCGCCGGAAATACCGTCCACGACAGCAACCGAAATGATCGCATCGAGATATTCGGTGCGCCAGTCATCTTCCGTTGCGGCTTTCAAGCCCTCGACAACATTACGCACGGCCTGCGAACCGCGCACTTCACAACCGGCCTCGATCAGCCCCTTGACGAGCGGTTCAAGATGCGTGGCAACAACAGCGGCATCCACCAGCAGCGTTTCCGCCGCGCCGCAAATGCCGGTGCGGCGCATCTTGGCATTCACGACGATGCGTTTCGCCATGTCGAGATCGGCCGATCCGTCGACATAGATATGGCAAATACCTTCCAGATGCGCAAAGACCGGAACCCGCGCCTCAGACTGCACCCGCGCAACCAGGCTTTTGCCGCCGCGCGGCACAATCACGTCAACCGCCCCATTCAATCCACCAAGAAGCGCGCCCACGGCAGCGCGGTCGGTGACCGGCACCAGCTGAATGGCATGCTCGGGAAGACCGGCGATCTTCAGGCCCTCCACAAGGCAGGCATGGATAGCACGCGATGAATGTTGCGAATCCGAGCCGCCGCGCAGGATGACCGCATTGCCCGCCTTGAGGCAGAGCGCGCCGGCATCTGCCGTCACATTCGGGCGGCTTTCGTAAATCACGCCGATGACGCCAAGCGGCGTGCGCACGCGCTCGATCTTCAGACCGTTCGGGCGATCCCAGGCGGCAATGACTTCGCCGACCGGATCAGGCAGCGCGGCAACCGAGCGGATGCCTTCGGCGATACCGGCGATCCGCGCATCGTCAAGCGTAAGCCTGTCGATGAAGGAAGCGGCAAGGCCGCTATTATCCGCCGCCGCCAGATCTTTCCTGTTGGCGGCAAGGATCGTTTCCCTCGACGCCTCGATGGCGGACGCCATGGCGAGAAGCGCACGGTTTTTCTGATCCGTACCTGCGATGGACAACGGTCGCGAAGCAGCTTTTGCCTGTGCGCCGATGGTCATCATCAGTGCATCAATATCATGGCTCTGCTTCACGGCCTGTTCAGGCATGGACCTTATCCTTTTCAGTATTTTTAACTTTCACGGCGGCACCCGTCATCACCAGATCGTCGCGATGGATCATCGCCGCACGCCCGACATAGCCAAGTATCGCCTCGATCTCGTTGGACTTGTGACCGATGATAAGACGCGCCTCTTCCGCATCGTAGCCTGCAAGGCCGCGCGCGACCTCTCGGCCTTCAACGCCGATAATGGCAATCGCATCGCCGCGTCCAAAATTGCCCTTCACCACCCGCACGCCCGCGGGAAGCAGGCTTTTACCGGCATAGAGCGCTTTTTCCGCACCCGCATCCACATGAATCTCACCTGCCGGCTGCAACTGACCGGCAATCCAGGTCTTTCGCGCCGTCACCGGTGTGCCTGATGGCGCAAACCACGAGGAGCGGGCGCCGTTTTCGATGGCCTTCAACGGATTGAGCGTCTTGCCGGAAGCGATGATCATGCCGCAGCCGGCAGCGGTCGCGATCTTGCCGGCATCGATCTTGGTACGCATGCCGCCGCGTGAAAGCTCGGAAGCCGCACCGCCTGCCATGGCCTCAATCTCGGGCGTAATATCTGCAATCGTCTCAAGGAACTTCGCATCCGGATCAAGATGCGGCGGAGCCGTGTAAAGCCCGTCAATATCAGACAGCAATACCAGAAGATCGGCACCGGTCATGGTGGCCACGCGGGCGGCCAGACGGTCATTGTCGCCGTAGCGGATTTCGGTGGTTGCCACCGTGTCGTTTTCATTGATGATCGGAATCGCACCGATCTTCAGCAGCTGGTTGATGGTGGCGCGCGCATTGAGGTAACGGCGGCGCTCCTCGGTGTCGGACAGCGTCAGCAGAATCTGGCCAGCAACGATCTCATGCCGCGACAGGCTTTCCGACCATGCCCGCGCCAGAGCGATCTGGCCAACGGCCGCCGCTGCCTGGCTTTCCTCCAGCTTTAATGCGCCGGAGGGCAGACCGAGCACCGTGCGGCCGAGCGCGATGGCGCCAGAAGACACCACCTGAACATCTGCGCCGTTTTTCTTCAGCGCAACGATGTCCTCGCAAATGGCGTCGAGCCAATCTTTCTTCAGCCCGCTTTTCCGGTCCACCAGAAGTGCCGAACCGATCTTGATAACGATCCGGTGGTGGCTACCCAGCGGTTTGCGGGTGAGGCTCATAGGCGATCGTCCTCTTCCTCGGCCTCGCTATCCACAGGCATTGAGCGGTCGGGAAGGGCGGTCTCGCCGCCATTGCTTGCCGACACGATGATATCGCGAAGGGCGCGCAGCGCCTCCGTCATACCGATGTGGGCAGCGGCAGACAGAAGGAGCGGAGGACGGCCGCAGGCCTTCTCCAGTTCCTTTGCCTTCTTTTTCAGTTCTTTTTCGTCCAGCACGTCGATCTGCGAAAGCGCCACGATTTCCGGCTTGTCGGTCAAGCCGCCGCCATAGGCATCCAGCTCGGCTTTAACAGTCTTATAGGCCTGCCCGACCTTTTCTTCCTGCGCGGAGACGAGATGCAGAAGCACACGGGTGCGCTCAACGTGGCCGAGGAAACGGTCGCCGATGCCCACACCCTCATGCGCGCCTTCGATCAGGCCGGGAATATCGGCCAGCACGAATTCACGGCCGTCGATGGTCGCAACGCCGAGGTTCGGATGCAGGGTCGTGAAAGGATAATTGGCGATCTTCGGCCGCGCGCGCGTCACGGTCGCGAGGAATGTCGACTTACCTGCATTCGGCAGACCTACGAGACCGGCGTCAGCGATCAGCTTCAGGCGAAGCCAGAGCGTCTTTTCTTCGCCCGCAAGGCCCGGATTGGCATGGGTCGGCGCCTGATTGGTCGAAGACTTGAAATAGGCGTTGCCGAAACCGCCGTTACCGCCAGCGGCAAGACGAAAACGCTGGCCTTCCTTTGTCAGGTCGACGATCAGCGTCTCGTTGTCTTCCTCGAAAATCTGCGTGCCGACAGGCACTTTCAGAACCACGTCGGAACCCTTGGCGCCGGTGCGGGTCTTACCCATGCCGTGCTGTCCGATCGAGGCCTTGAAATGCTGCTGGAAGCGGAAGTCGATCAGCGTGTTGAGACCGTTGACCACCTCGATCCAGACATCGCCGCCGCGTCCGCCATCGCCGCCATCAGGGCCACCGAACTCGATGAATTTTTCGCGCCGGAAGGAAACGGCGCCCGCGCCGCCATCACCGGACTTGATATAGATTTTTGCTTCATCAAGAAATTTCATCGGACTGCCGTTCTGTCGGTTTGCGGGCACATCAGCTCAAGGCGTTGTGCCAAACAAAAATATCGTCGTTTCGAATACAAGCGCTTCTCCACAAGGTCAAAGACTATCGTGCGGGAAGCGCCTGCGTGAGACAAGGCCGGTTTGCGGCAACCGGCCTTGTTTTGATTGTCAGCGGTGCTGCGGAACGAAATCCTCAGCCGTGATTGCCGTATCGATATGCGCCACCATCGCAGCACGCGCCGTGGCGTAAATCTGGTGGCAGCCGGTCACCCGGAAGCCCAGTTTTTCCTGCACGCGCAGCGAAGCCGGATTATCCGCAAACACACCGGAATGGAGAACCACACCGGGCATGCGGCGGAAGAACCGCTCGACCACGGCGGCCACCGCCTCGGTCATGTAACCCTTGCCCCAGTAGAACCGGTTCAGCCAGTAGCCGAGATGCCACTCGCCGTGCCGTAATTCGACCGAGACGACGCCGATGAGTGTATCGTCACCGCTTGTGATGGCGAAATCCCAATCGGGCAGGGTGCCTGAAGTACGCAGGACCAGCCATTCCAGCGCATCCTGTCGATGATACGGCGCGGGAACACGGGCCAGCATCCTGGTCACGGCAAAATCGCCAAGCGACTCCGCAATGCTGCCAGCATCGGAAAGCCGCTGCGGACGCAGCACCAGACGCGACGTCTCGATGACCGGGCAGGGGCCGGGCGGCGCCACCGTCGCAGTTGCACGGTGACGGGTAAGCTCGATCGTGCTCATCCCATGTCCCCCCAGCTCTTCAGCGAAACCCAGGTCTTGCGGTCCAGCCTGTACCATTCTACCGGTACCATACCACCCAATGCCAGCGAACCGACCATGCCGGAGCCCTGGAACTGGAAACCGCACTTCTGGATGACCCGGCGCGAGGGGATGTTGGTGACCCGGCAGCGGGCATCGATCTGGTCGATTTCACGCGTGCGGAAGGCCATGTCGATCAGCGCATGCGTGGCTTCGGTCATGTAGCCCCGGTTCCAGTAGGGTTCCCCCAGCCAGTAACCGATTTCCAGCGTCTTTTCGTCTTCCTGCGGTTCAAGCGCGCAGCAACCCAGAAACTCGCCATTGTCCATGCGGGTAATCGCATAGACGCACTTGCCGATCTCGCCAGCATTGGTGCGTCGCACGAAGTCCGCGGCGTCTTTGGCCGTGTACGGGTGCGGCATACGCGACACCATGGTCGCGATATTGGCATTGTTGGCAAGATGGGCAAGGGCGTCGATGTCTTCTTCGTGAGGCTTACGTAAAACCAGCCTCTGCGACAGTAAAACGGGGCAATCGCTCCTCGACCGATCGGGCCTCGGCCGCTCTTCGGGTGACCGTGATTGGTCAACCCTCAACAATTCAGCTTGCATGGTTCAGTCCCTCCTGGGGGTTAAAGAAAAAGGGGAGTTGGGTGGTACCCCATCTCCCCTGTTTTCTTGACTGAACCTGATACGTCTCAGCCGGGTCGATGGGACACCGGCTGCATATGACGCTTACCGGCTTATTCTGCGGCTTCCGCTTTCGGGGCCACGGATACGAATACGCGGCCGTTGGCCTTCGTACGGAAGTTCACGTTACCTGCGGTCAGTGCGAAAATCGTGTGGTCCTTGCCGATGCCAACGTTGGCGCCCGGATGCCACTGGGTTCCGCGCTGACGCAGAATAATGTTGCCTGGAATGACAGCTTCGCCGCCGAACTTCTTTACGCCAAGGCGCTTGGATTCGGAATCGCGACCGTTACGCGATGAACCGCCAGCTTTTTTGTGTGCCATTGGAGTTCTCCTTTAAACCTTGTTTCCCGTGTCGCGCCGATCAGGCAGCAACGATGTCCGTGATGCGGACGACAGTGTGATGCTGACGATGGCCGCGCGAACGCTTGGAGTTCTGACGACGACGCTTCTTGAAGGCGATGACCTTCTTGCCGCGATTGTGCTCGACAACTTCAGCCTTGACGATGGCACCCTTCACAAAGGGAGCACCGAACTGAGCGTCGGCGCCTTCGCCGATCACGAGAACTTCGGTGAATTCTACGGTTGCGCCTGCCTCTGCTTCCAGCTTTTCGATGGTCAGCACGGCATCGGCCGCTACGCGGTACTGCTTACCGCCGGTCTTGATGACTGCGAACATTTGTTATCCTTTCATGTTCGTTCCGGCTCTGCCCGCCAAAGCAAGCTGGCCGTCTTTTTATCAGTCGGAGTAGCGGAAATCCGTCAGGACTGAATGCCCTTTTGAAAGTCTGCCGGTGAAGCCGCCTTTGAGGGCGGAATAAACAGAAGGCGCAATACGCCATCAATTTGGGTGCGAATTACGCGAGACGTCAGTTTATGTCAAGATGACGGATGTTTGAAAAGTAACTCTAACGCCAAGAATTTCATGCTTTTTTGGCAAGCGAAGCAGTCAGGTCTCGAAATTTGCGCAGCAAGTGTTTATATGGGCCTTCAACAAGGAGCAGAAATGGCCCGCATAGACCAGACCGACGATTGGCGGGACCGCCATGCGCCGACACTTTCCGCCTTCGAGTCGCTTGCGATCGAGGCATATGGCCACCTGCCAGAAGAATTCCGTGCGTTGACCAAGGATCTCGTCATCGAGATCTCGGATTTCCCGACAGACGAAGTGTTCGAGGACATGGCGCTCGAAACACCGTTCGACTTGCTGGGATTGTTCGAGGGGCGCGGTATCTCCGAACGTTTCACCATGGAAACCGGCGAGATGGTGAACCGCATCACGCTTTATCGCCGCCCCATTCTCGACTATTGGGCCGAGAATGAGGAAACGCTGGGCGACATCATCACCCATGTCCTCATCCACGAGATCGGCCATCACTTCGGCCTGTCGGATGACGACATGGAGCGGATCGAGGAAAGCGCCGACGAGGCCGCGGCGGAGCGCTGAGCCCGCCGGCAGCCACGCCTGTTATTGCTCGCCGAGCTTCATATCCGGGTGGTATTCCTTGCCCTCGACCACCTTGGTCACGGCCTGGCCGCAATGCATGACGCCGCTTGCGGCGTTGAAGGCGTAGCTGGGTGAACCGGCAAGCTCCCACCCCTTGTTCAGAGCTTCGGTGACCCGGTGACAGAACTTCGCGTCATCGGGACCTGTAATGAAACGATAGACCTTCACGTCTTTTGCGCCTTTCGTTGTGCGATGATATCGGCCATGGCGACCAGCCTTTCGGCTTGGCTTACATGTAGCCGTTCGATCATCCGCCCGTTCATGTTGATGACGTTCAATTCCACAGATTCGGGTTTTGCGAAAGCGTCAATAATCGCCCTGGCTTCAGCAACAGCGGCCTCAACGGGGCCGAAGTGGCGATTGGCGGGCTCGATCTGGGCCGGGTGGATCAGCATCTTGCCATCGAAGCCCATGGCGTGGCCCTGCTCGCACTCGGTGCCAAAAGCCGCGATATCGCGAAAATCATTCGACACGCTATCGATGACATCAAGCCCATAGGCGCGGGCGGCAAGCACCACCTGCATCATCCATGGCACGAGGTAGGTTCGCCCGGGCACGGAAGGAACCCGTGTCTCCTTGCGCAGATCGTTCAGCCCGAGGACGAAAGCGGCAAGCCGTCCATCAGGCGTATGGGCAGCGTCAGCAATGGACGCTGCGTTCAACACACCGAGCGGCGTCTCGATCATCGCCCAGATTTTCAAGCCCTGGGGCGCATCGGCCTCCGCCAGAAGGTCGGCCACATCGTGAATATCGGCGGGCTGCTCTACCTTCGGTAATAATACCGCATCCGGCCGGCAGGAAAGCACGAGCTTTAAATCCTCCATACCATCCGGCGTTGACAGCGGATTGATACGGATAATGATCTCGCGTCCCACAAAGGGCGCATCCGAAAACAGCCTGCCCAGATTCTCTCGCGCCGCGCCCTTCACATCGGGTGCAACGGAATCCTCCAGATCGAGAATAACCCCATCGCAATCGAGATCGCGGATTTTTTCGAGCGCCCTGACATTGATGGCCGGAACCGATAGCAGCGAACGGCGCGGTCTCACAGGAATATTTTCGAAAAAATTAGTCATGCCGCACTTGTGTCAAGCTTTTGTGACATCTGCAACACGACAATCCACTGAATCCTCTTGCAAGCCGGAAGAAGAAGGCCCACATTCGTCTGGAAAGAAAGGTTGAATCATGCAAGGCATCCGTTCATTTTTCATTGCCGCATCCGGCATCGCACTTCTGGCTTTGGTGGCTCTTTTTACCGCCTCGCTTACGGTCGCTTTTATCGGCGTGCTCGCCGTTCTCAGCGCTGCCCGTCTGCTTTCGGCGCGTATGAAGCCGGCACCCATTCCGGTCAAGCCCCGCAACCAGCGCGATATGCGCGTCTGGAACGACGGCAAAGGCACGATCATCGATCTCTGAGATCGTTAATCCTGTCAAAATGCGAGAACGCTGCACGCGGCGTACCGAAGAATGCGGGTTTGCGCTTCTAAAGCGATCCGTTTTGCAGTATTTCCCGACAGAAAATATCCGGCGGGCGTCAGTCCACGCCGGATTTTGTGACCAGGGAAACACGGGAAGCGACAGATGGAAAAATTCACCAAGCTGACGGGCGTTGCTGCGCCCATGCCGGTCGTCAATATCGACACCGATATGATAATTCCCAAAGACTATCTGAAGACCATCAAGCGCACGGGTCTTGGAACCGGCCTTTTTGCCGAGTCGCGTTATCTCGAAGATGGCTCGCCCAATCCCGATTTTGTGCTGAACAAGCCCGCTTACCAAAACGCCCAGATCCTCGTCGCGGGCGATAATTTTGGCTGCGGCTCCTCGCGCGAACATGCACCATGGGCGCTTCTCGATTTCGGCATCCGCTGCGTGATCTCCACCAGCTTCGCCGATATCTTTTATAACAACTGTTTCAAGAACGGCATTCTGCCTGTCGTCGTCAGCCCCGAGAATCTCGAAAAGCTGCTGGACGACGCCTCGCGCGGCTCGAACGCCGTTCTGTCCATCGATCTGGAACGTCAGGAAATCAGCGGCCCTGATGGCGGCACGATCACCTTCGAGATCGATGAATTCAAGCGCCATTGCATGCTGAACGGCCTCGACGACATCGGCCTGACACTGGAGCATTCCGGCGCCATCGACACGTTCGAAAAGGCAAATGCCTCGGTCCGCCCCTGGGCCTGACCGCACTTCTATCCTCTTTTAAAAGCCGATCCCGTACAAAACCGTACCGGATCGGCTTTTGCTTTGCTTGAAAAGCCGTTGAGGCGGGGATAAGAAGCCCCCGATCCCGTTCGGCTGGCGATATGACTTGTGAGGCGGCAGGACGGAAACGAGTTTGACGCCGCGCTCGCCGCAATCGAAAACCCTTCATGATGGTTTCCGGCGCGCCGCCCAAGGAGGGTTCTCATGACAGTCCGCACGCTTTTCCTTCTGCCCGGTGACGGTATCGGCCCCGAGGCCATGGCCGAAGTCCGCAAGTTGATCGACTATATGAACAGCGCGAAAAATGCCGGCTTCACCACGCAGGAAGGTCTGGTCGGCGGCTCCGCTTATGATGCCCATGGCGTCGCGATTTCCGACGCAGATATGGAAAAGGCCCTTGCCGCCGATGCGATCCTGTTTGGCGCCGTGGGCGGCCCGAAGTGGGATGGCGTTCCCTACGAACACCGCCCGGAAGCCGGCCTGCTTCGCCTGCGCAAGGATCTCGAACTTTTCGCCAACCTTCGCCCCGCCATCTGCTACCCGGCACTTGCCGAAGCCTCCTCACTGAAGCCGGAGTTGGTAGAGGGTCTCGATATCCTCATCGTCCGTGAACTGACGGGCGGTGTCTATTTCGGCGAGCCCAAGCAGATCATCGACCTCGGCAACGGCCAGAAGCGCGGTATCGACACGCAGATCTACGACACCTTCGAGATCGAGCGCATCGCCAGCGTCGCCTTCGAACTGGCACGCACGCGCGATAACCGCGTCTGCTCCATGGAGAAGCGCAACGTCATGAAATCTGGCGTTTTGTGGAACCAGGTCGTCACCGAAACCCACGCTGCGAAATACAAGGACGTTCAGCTGGAGCATATGCTGGCCGACGCCGGCGGCATGCAGCTGGTGCGCAAGCCCAAGCAGTTCGACGTGATCGTGACCGACAACCTCTTCGGCGACATGCTTTCCGACGTCGCTGCCATGCTGACGGGCTCGCTCGGCATGCTGCCGTCGGCATCGCTTGGTGCGCCGGATGCCAAGACCGGCAAGCGCAAGGCCATGTACGAGCCGGTGCACGGTTCGGCACCTGACATTGCCGGCAAGGGCATCGCCAACCCCATTGCCATGATCGCGTCCTTCGCCATGTGCCTGCGCTATTCGTTCAATATGGTTGATGAGGCAACGAAGCTCGAAACTGCAATTGCGAACGTGCTCGACAAAGGCATCCGCACCGCCGACATCATGTCCGACGGTTCCCGTCAGGTCAGCACCTCCGAAATGGGTGACGCGGTTCTCGCAGAATTCAAGGCGCTTTCGGCGTAACACTCACCGAAACCGGTTGGGCAGGCGGCACGGTCGCTTGCCCATCTTCCTTTGGCAAAAGATGTTCATATCTTTTGTCAGTCAGCGTCTTCAAAAAGGCGACGATGGCGTCCACACGCTTGTCGTCCAGCGCCGGTGCGGAAGTCAGCTCTGTCATGGCGATATTATCAGGCACTTCCGGCGCATCCCAGGTTTTACCCGTTTCAGGGTTGATCTGCCGGCTGGGTTTCTTGCTTTTGTATTTCACGTAAAACAGCACCACCGTGCGCAGATCCTTAAACACGCCATTGTGCATGTAGGGACCAGTGACAGCGACGTTGCGAAGGGTAGGCACCTTGAACTTGCCGCGCTGAGCCGGATCGCCGGCCACGGCGGGATTTTGCGCCAATCCGAGATCGACCGCATCCGGCTTGGAGCCGTTGGCTGCCCTGACCGACGTGTTGGCCGGAACACCGATGTTGAAATATTTGTGGTTGGTGAAGAGGCCGTCTTCCAAACCCTTGGCGCCACGGATTTCATGGCAGGTATTGCAATTGGTGAACTGCGTCGAGGAGATCAGAACCCGGCCCAGCTCCTCCTGATCGGTCAGCTTTTCTTCGCCGCGCAGGAAACGGTCATACCTGGAATCGAAGGTGGAGAATTCATCGGAACGCTCGAAGCTCGCCAGCGCCTTGGTCATCGCAGCAAAGGCGCCTTCGTCACTCTGGAAAACATCGTTGCCGAACTGGGTGCCGAACGCCGCAACATAATCAGGGTTTTCCTTGAGCCGTTTGACGACAGAGGCTTTATCCGGCATGCCCATTTCGATCGGGTTGAGCGGTGGTCCACCCGCCTGGTCTTCCAGCAGGGAGGCACGACCATCCCAGAATTGCCCACCAACATACTCTCCCGCAGCGTTCCTGCCGAAAGGCGGCGTGAACCGG
Organism: Rhizobium sp. SJZ105; assembly: GCF_007828365.1. Lineage (NCBI taxonomy): Bacteria > Pseudomonadati > Pseudomonadota > Alphaproteobacteria > Hyphomicrobiales > Rhizobiaceae > Rhizobium > Rhizobium sp. SJZ105. The sequence continues at coordinate 103,806 of NZ_VIUP01000004.1, read as the reverse complement.
GCATAGGCTGCAGTCGGCACATTGCGGTCGCCCAGCGAAATCCCGTCATCGCCGAGAGAGACGTCCCGGCCGACCTTGTCGCTTTCGCGCGCATCTGAAAAACCGGCCGCCTGCATATGGCAGGTGGAACACGCCATCGTGCGGTTCATGGAGAGATTGGCATCATCGAACAGCGCCGCGCCGAGTTTTTCAAGCGTTGCATAATCTTCGCCGCCGTGAGCCTGCATTTGACCAGCACCGATCTCGAGCGGAACCGGTATCATGGCAACGGCAAGGGCGGCAGAAATGAATAGGCGCAGTCTTTTCATTGAAATAGCGTTTCGGAAACTCGGGACGACAGTGGTTATATAGCACTTACCTATCGCACCAGACTACAAACTTTCTCAGCCCGCTCCACTTTGACGCAACCCCGCATCCGGACGCCAAATTGCTTACCCGGCTTTGGCTATCGCGTGGAAGAAAGTGCCTGAAACAAGACCCCGCCTGCCACCGGAGGGGCCGAGCGGACGCCCCTGTCCGTCAGCGATCTGAGCGAAAGGCTCATCGTGACCCGGATCGATGACACGCGCATAGTGAAACTCGTGGCCGCGCAGAACTTCGCCCGCCTTGCCCAGCGGCCCATCTGCCACGATTGCAGCCTGCCGGTAACCTAGGTTCATCTTGCGCGTGGCAAAACTGGTGGCATGTGACAGAAGCCCGGTCATGGCATGGGTGACGCCATCGGCATCTTCCAGCGCCGCTCCCAAAACCATATAGCCGCCGCACTCACCATGCACCGGCTTCGTCTCGGCAAAATGGACAATCCCCGCTTTAAACCAGGCAGCATCGGCAAGCCTTCCAGCGTAAAGTTCGGGATAACCACCTGGCAGCCAGCAAATGTCGCAGGTCTCATCGGGTGCCTCGTCGGCCAGCGGTGAGAAGGGTACGATCTCTGCCCCCGCTGCATGCCAGTGGTTCTTGAGATGCGGATAAAGAAAGGTGAAAGCCGCGTCGTCTGCAAGCGCGATGCGCTGGCCGGGCGGCGCAATCGCTGCCTCCACCGAGCCGGAGGGCACATCCACAGGCGCAGCGAGCGAAAGCAAGGCATCGAGATCAATGGACCTTTCCATCGCATCCGCCAGCCGTTCTATATGCGCGTCGATTTCCGGATGTTCGCTGGCCTGCACCAGGCCCAGATGCCGTTCCGGCAGGATGAGTGACGGATCACGCAGGACGCATCCTGCGACAGGCAGACCGATTTTTTCGATGGCCTCCGTGCACAGCGTCCGGTGTCTTTCGCTGCCGGCGCGGTTCAGCACCACCGCCGCCATGGTCACAACAGGATCATAGTGAGCAAAACCATAGGCAACAGCAGCGGCTGTCTGCGATTGACCCGACACATCCAGCACCAGCAGCACGGGAATGCCGAACAGCCGGGCCAGATCCGCCGCAGAACCAGTGCGGTTTTCCGCCACGGGGATACCGTCGAACAGGCCCATGGCGCTTTCGATCAAAACGAGGTCGGCACCATCAGCCTGTTGCAACAAAAGGTGTCGAAGCAATTCCGGCTGCATGGCCCAGCTGTCGAGATTGAGGCCGGATGTGCCGGTGGCGAAGGCATGGAAGCCGGGGTCGATATAATCCGGCCCCGTCTTGATGCCGCGCACCTTGATGCCGCGCCGGGCAAAGGCCCTGAGCAAGCCGATTGTTACGCTGGTCTTGCCGGAACCAGAGCGCGGTGCGCCGATGATGATCGCCCGTGTGGTCATAAGGTCGGCACCCCAAGTCGGTCGCGCATCGAAACGATCTCGCCAATAACGATCAGCGCCGGCGCCTCGAATTTTTCCCGTTTTGCATCGTCAGCTATGCTTTCCAGTGTGCCGATGAAAATCCGTTCCTGCGCGGTCGTTGCCGACATGATGACGGCGACCGGCGTCTTGCCCGAACGACCGCCCTGCATCAGAAGACCGGCGATCGAGCCTATGTTCTTAAGCCCCATATAAACGACGATGGGTTCCTGTGTCTTCGCCAGTGCCAGCCAATCCAGATCCTCTTCGGTCCCGGCGGCATGGCCGGTGGCAAGCGTGACAGCGCGGCTGATACCGCGCATGGTGGCGGGAATGCGCGCTGAAGCAAGGGCTGCAAGCGACGAGGTCATGCCCGGCAAGATACGAAATGGGATGCCGGCGCGGACAAGCGCCTCCGCCTCTTCGCCGCCACGCCCGAAAATAAACGGATCGCCACCCTTAAGCCGCAACACCTTCTTACCCTGTCGGGCGAGATCAATCAGCGAGGCAGTGATGTCGTCCTGCGTTGCCGACGGCTTGCCGCCGCGCTTGCCGGCAAACACGATTTCAGCCTGGGGCCCGAGGGAAACGACATCGTCGCTCACCAGCGCGTCGCGCACGATCACATCGGCCTGCGAAAGCGCGAGCGCCACTTCGAGCGTCAGATAACGCACATCGCCCGGACCCGCGCCTGCGAGCCAGACATGCCCGGCCTCAAAGACCGGACCTTTTGCGGCGATGCTGTTCAAAACCTGCGCTATCGACATTCTTCTCGGCTGCTTTTTTAACGATGACGGAAATAGCCGTCCCGGCTATAGGAATTCATATGGAAACGGATGGAAAGACCCTTCGCCGCGGCTGGACCACGGGCACTTGCGCGGCAGCCGCCACAAAGGCGGCCTGCGCTGCCCTTCTGACCGGCGAGTTTCCTTACCCTGTCGAAGTCGAACTTCCAAGCGGCGCGAGGCCGGCATTTTCTCTCGCCACCGAGGAAAAAGGCGAAAACTTTGCAAGAGCCGGCGTCGTCAAGGATGCTGGCGACGATCCCGACGTGACTCATGGTGCGCTGATCGAAAGCACCGTGCGACGGGGAAAGCCCGGCAGCGGCATAACCTTCAAGGCCGGAAAAGGCGTCGGCACCATCACCCGGCCTGGATTGCCCCTGCCGCCGGGCGAACCCGCGATCAACCCCGTACCGCGCAAGATGATCGAAACCGCCATTCGCGAAGTAGCCGGAGACGGTGCAGATTTCGAAGTCGAGATTTCCGTTCGGGACGGCGAGAAAATCGCGGAAAAGACCCTGAATGGCAGGCTCGGTATTGTCGGCGGCATTTCCATCCTTGGCACCACCGGCATCGTCATCCCGTTTTCCTGCTCGGCATGGATCCATTCCATCTGGCGCGGCATCGATGTGGCGCGCGCCACCGGCTGCACCCATCTGCTCGGCGCGACCGGCAACACCTCCGAAAAGGCGGGGCAGGCAGTTTACGGCCTGCCAGAGACCGCACTGATCGATATGGGCGATTTTATCGGCGGGATGCTGAAATATCTCCGCAGCCACCCTGTCGAGCGGGTCACGATTGCTGGCGGCGTCGCCAAGATGACCAAGCTCGCCCAGGGCATGCTGGACGTGCATTCCAAGAAAGGCCTGGCCGATCTTGATGCGCTGGCGGTACTCGCAACCGAGGCTGGCGGAGATGAAAATCTTGCCCTCGCCATTCGTCAGGCCAACATGGTTGCGCACGCCTTTGAGCTGGCCGAACGCGCGGGGATAGACCTCGGTGCGATCGTTGCGGAAAAAGCCTGGGTAACAGCGGCTGCCGCTTTGAAGGTGCCCGGCATCGAGCTTGATATTCTGGTGTTCGATCGTCAGGGCACGCTCAAGGGACGCACCGCCTCCACGCCGTCGCATCAGCCCTTCGCATCTTCCTTCGGGGAGCGGAACCGCCGGACATAATCGGTACTATAAAGTGCGCTCTCGCGAAAATCCGTCGAGGCAAGCCCATGCCCGACGAAGATCAGCGCTGTCCGCTCCACCGGTTCGGCCGCCAGTTTTCCTTCGATGTCGAACAACGTGCCGCGAATGACCCGCTCATCCGGCCAGGAGGCGCGGACGACTATGGCGACTGGGCAATCGGAACCATAAAGCGGCGTCAGTTCTTCCACCACCTGGCCGATGGCATGGATGGCGAGATGGATGGCAAGTGTCGCCCCCGTCGCACCGAAGGCTTTCAGCGTCTCGCCCTCGGGCATTTTCGAAGCGCGGCCCGAAATACGTGTCAGAACAAGACTTTGCGCCACTTCCGGCACCGTCAATTCCCGCTGCAGGGTGGCAGCGGCAGCAGCGAAAGAGGGCACACCTGGAGTCACGGTATAATCGAGACCCAGCCGTTCCAGCCGGCGGATCTGTTCACCCATGGCGCTCCAGACGGACAGATCACCGGAATGCAGCCGTGCCACATCCTTGCCGGCCTTTGCCGCCGCAACGAATTCCGCCTCGATCTCATCAAGCGACAGTGCTGCCGTATCGACAATGCGTGCATCCGTCGGGCAATACTCGATCAGCGCCTTCGGCACCAGCGAGCCCGCATAAAGGCAGACCGGGCAGGCAGCGATAAGATCGCGCCCGCGCACCGTGATGAGATCGGCGGCGCCCGGACCGGCGCCGATGAAATGAACCGTCATTGTTGTTCTCCATGTTCGATGGCGCGGTCATTTCGCGCGTCGCTCGTCGTGGCGATGGCTACCGTCACATCGCCAACCACGAGACGCGCCGCGACCAGCCGCGCATTTTCTCCGGCGGCAGCAAGTGCCGCCGCTTCACTGACGCTGGGCGTCCCGGCATGATCAAGGCTTGCCTGTGAAAATGTCATTGTTTTCGAAGCAGCCGCCTCGAGCTGTTCCTTCGATACGATTTCAAGCGGCAGCGCCAGACGTTTCGCCGCTTCCGCAAGACCAGCTTCTTTTGCCTTGAGCGGCGCAGTCGCCAAGCATTCAACGGTCATGCCAAAAGCAAGCTCCGCAGCGTGCACGGCTGCTATAATTGCATCCGAACCCGTGCCTTTGCGACAGCCTATGCCAGCGACAGTCACCACGGCTTGACCCAGCTCCATTGTGTTACCGGCATCGCCGGACGCCAGCCCGACATGGAGCCGACAGCAACAACGCGCGAGACATCGAGACGGATCATCGAACCACCGAACCTGGCGTGGGCCGCAAGCAGCACCGCTTCCATTTCAAGCGTCACCGCATTGGCAACCAGCCGCCCGCCTGGCTTCAAGGCCTCCATAGCAGCCTCAAACACGCCCGTTTCGCTGCCGCCACCACCAATGAAGATCGCATCCGGTTGAGGCAGGCCTTCAAAAGCCGCAGGTGCTGCACCGATCATGACTTCAAGCCCCGGAACGCCAAATGCCTCGGCATTGCGGGCGATACGTTCGGCTCTTTCCGGATGCTGCTCTATGGCGATGGCACGGAGCGAGGGGTGCGACAGCATCCATTCAATACCAATCGAACCCGAACCGGCACCGATATCCCACAGCAGCTCGCCCCGGCGCGGAGCCAGCGATGAAAGCGTCACGGCACGGATTTCACGCTTGGTGATCTGCCCGTCATGTTCGAACAGGCTGTCATCCAGCCCCTGCACAAAAGGCAGGACGCGTGCGCCCTCAGCAGCAACGACATCGATAGCCACGACGTTCAAAGGATTGATGTCGTCAAAGGTAAAATCGACCGCCCTGATTTGCCGCCGCCTCTCCCGCTTTCCGCCCAAAGCTTCGAGCAGGACAAATTCCGACTGGCCGAAACCGGATTGAGACAGCAATTCCGCGATGAGAGCGGGCGCGCGCTCATCCGAAGTAAGCGCGATGATCCTCGCTCCGGGATGCAGATGCGGTCGCAAAAGATCGATGGAACGCCCGTGCAACGACACGCATTCGGTCGACTGCAAGGCCCAGCCAAGCCGCGCCGCAGCCTGGGAGAAGGCTGAAGGTGAGGGATAGCAGACTGTCTCCTCCGACGGTATCCGCCGCAGAAGTGTGACGCCGGCGCCATAAAAGAACGGATCGCCGGAGACGAGCACGCAGACCCGTCTACCGCGCAACGCCACGACATCGCTCATCTCCGCATCGAACGGCACCGGCCAAGGGCGCGCCTCACCACGAATGGCTGCAGCCGCCAGTTCCAGATGGCGTTTGCCACCGAAAACAATCTCGGCCGCCTCTATTGCCGCCACGGCATTGCGACCGAGCCCATCCAGCCCATCTTCGCCTATGCCGACGATGAAAAGCCATGGCTTGCCTTTCTTTTCAGTGGAAGCTTTCTTTTGAGTGGAAGCGTTGCCCGTTCCGGAATATTCAGACGTCATGACACGCTCCATACTCATCCTTGGCGGCACGGCGGATGCCCGCATTCTGGCCGGCAAGCTGGCGGTGGACTCCGGCTACCGAATCCTGCTCTCCATGGCCGGTCGTACGCTTTCGCCAGTGGAACAGCCTGTGCCGATGCGCAGTGGCGGGTTTGGCGGTGCTGCGGGTTTGGCGGATTTCATCCGCACCGGGAATTTCGATATTCTGGTCGACGCCACCCATCCCTATGCGGCGAGGATTTCCGCCAATGCCATCGAGGCGGCACGACTTGCCAAAGTTCCGCTGATCATGCTTTCGCGCCCCGCCTGGGAGCGCCAACCGAATGACAAATGGCAGAGGGTCGATACCGTCGAACAGGCTGTTATTGCGCTCGGCGCTGAAGGCAAGCGGGTGTTTCTGGCGCTCGGCCGGCAGGAACTTCTTCCTTTCGAGGCCGCACCCCAACACAGCTATCTCATTCGCAGCGTTGATCCGGTAGAGCCGCCGCTGAAGGTGCCGGATGCTCGCTATATTACAGCGCGCGGCCCCTTTGCGCTGGATGAAGAGATCCGCATGCTGGAGGAAAAACGTATCGGCACTGTGGTTTCCAAGAACTCCGGCGGCAACGCCAGTTACGGCAAGATCGAAGCGGCGAGGCGGCTTGGCCTGCCGGTTATCATGATCGAGCGGCCGCCAAAGCTGAACGCCGCAATCCTCGACGGCGCGAACGTGCCGGATATAGCGACTGCGCTCACCGCCATCCGCCATCAGCTTTCTCTTCTCGAAAAACGCGGCGAGTAAACCAGCGGATCTTTGTCCGAACGCTCGATAAGACGGGTTTCCACCGAACCGACGATGATGCAGGTGGCCATATCCGCCATGTCGCTCGATGCTTCCGACAAAGGCACGACCCGGATGCGCTCATCCGCACGGCCTGCCGCACGGCCAAAGATCACCGGCACCGAGCCGGGCAAATGTGCGCGCAAAAGATCGAAGGCGGTGCCAAGCTGGTGCGGGCGCGCCTTGCTGACGGGATTATAGAAAGCCATCACGAATCCGGCTTCCGCAGCCGCGATCAGCCGCTTTTCAATAATGCCCCAGGGCTTCAAATTGTCCGACAGCGAGATGGCGCAGAAATCATGCCCGAGCGGCGCGCCGGCTCGTGCAGCAACCGCAAGCATGGCCGTCACGCCCGGCACGACCGAGAAGTCTATTTCGCGCCATTCGCGCGGGCCATTTTCAATCGCCTCGCAAACAGCCGCCGCCATGGCAAAAACGCCGGGATCGCCGCCCGAAACCACGCAGACCTTGCCGCCCCCGGCTGCAAGCCGCAGAGCCTGTTCGGCACGGGAGATTTCCTCGCGATTGTCAGAGGCATGGCGACGTTGGTCGGGTCTGAGCGACAGCCGATCGAGATAGGGAATGTAACCGAAGAAATCCTCCGACGCCTCAACGGCGGCGAGCGCCTCCGGTGTCACCTGCGCAGAACTGCCAGGGCCGAGGCCGACAACGACCAGCCTGCCGGTCATGGCGCTTCACCGCCAGCGGGTCTGGTTTTCCAGCCAGGTACCAGAACCAGAGAAAAATAGGGGGCGGGCGATGCGTCCCGCTCGATCAGCGGCACCGCATGGCTGTTCACCATGGTGCCGCGCTCGACATACAGCGCTTCATTAAGCTTGCCGGCCTTTTCCAGCGCCCGGCGGATCTTCGGCAGGTTGCGCCCGACCTTCATGATCACGGCGCCATCCGTGCCGGACAGACGCTCTGTCAGCACATCTTCGGCAAGCGTGCCGGGAAGCACGCTCAAGATATCGTCACCCTGCACCAGCGGTAGACCGGCCATCGACCAGCAGCCGGACATGGCGGTAATGCCGGCAACGACCTCCGCCTCATAGGAAGGCGCAAGCCGCAGATGAAGATGCATATAGGAACCGTAAAACAGCGGATCGCCTTCCGACAGCACAGCGACATTGCGCCCGGCATCGAGATGGGCAGCAATATCCATTGCCGACTGATCGAAAAATGCGGCGATCGCACCGCGATAATCCTCGCCGTTTTTATCGCTCTCGACGGTTACCGGATAGACCAGCGGCATTTCCAGTGTGCCCGGACGAATGAAGGCCTCAACGATACCGCGACCATTGCCGCTGCTGCCTTTCTTGCAGAAGAAGGCGAGGACATCGGCATTTTCGATGGCGCGCACGGCTTTCAGCGTCAGAAGCTCTGGATCGCCGGGGCCGGTGCCGACGCCCACGAGTTTACCCCTGGAATTTTCGAAAAGAGCCGCGCTCACAGACCTGCCCTCGCAACGGCGTTGACGGCAGCGGCCGTCATGGCCGATCCACCCATACGTCCCTTGACGATGGCATAGGGAATGCCGAGCAAACTAGCCTCCAGCGCATCCTTCGATTCCGCCGCACCGACAAAACCGACCGGCATGCCGATGATGGCAGCTGGGCGTGGAGCGCCTTTTTCAAGCATCTCCAGAAGATAGAACAGCGCTGTCGGCGCGTTGCCGATAGCAACGAGAGCACCGTCCAGCTTTTCCGCCCAGAGATCGAGTGCGGCGGCGGAACGGGTATTGCCAATCGTTTTCGCAAGCTCAGGGGTGCGCGGATCGCGAAGGGTGCAGATCACGTCATTATTGGCCGGAAGGCGGGCACGGGTCACGCCGTGGGCGACCATTTCCGCATCGCACAGAACGGGCTTGCCCGCCAGCAAAGCACCACGTGCAGCGACAACGAAATCCGGAGAAAAACGGAAATGGCTGGCCGCTTCTACCAGCCCGCAGGCATGGATCATGCGAATGGCGATATCCGCCTGATCTTCGGTAAAGGCGGACAAATCCGCTTCCTCGCGAATGATGGCGAAGGAGCGCTCGTAAATCGCATTGCCGTCGCGAATATAGTCATGGTCGGTCATCGGTCATCCTGTCGAAGCGCCGCAACGATTGCCTCCTTACCCAGACGGGCAAGCAGGTCGGCAGCGTTTTCCCCGGGCTTATGTTCTTTTTCGCAAAGACGGGCAAGCCGCGAAAGCGCCGTCCTCTGTTGCTCGAAAGGTAAAATACCGTCCTGCGGGTCGCAGGCGCGGCCCGAAAACGAAAAGGCCAGACCATCGGCGGTGCCGGAAAAGGCCAGAAGCGACGGGGCGGGATGCGCGCAACCCTTTCCGCAGCCGGAGAGATGCAGTGTGAAGGAGCCATCGAGCATGGAGGCTAATTCCCGCGATGCAAAGGCCGCCAGATCATGTGTGGGAAAGAAAGCCGAAGCGCATCCCGGCGTGCCGGGACAGACAGCGATGGAAGACCGCGCATCACCTGCCCTTGTGATGAAACCGGCACTGTCCGCAGTCTGCATCAGCGCATCGCAAGCATCCCGCGACCCGAAAAATAGCAGGCTATGATTGAGCGACGGCCGCAATGTTTCGATATCAAATCCGTGCGCCAGTCCACAGAGCCGCGACAGATCGGAAGCACGAACTTGCGCGAAAGCAGGAGTGATACCGGCAGCAAAGGTACCATCACCGGCCGCCATCAGCCCCAGGGGCGAAGAAGGCGCAGGCGTTTCGCCTTCGCTCTCGCTATCTACCAGGCGGTCTCCGCAAATCGCCTTTATCGTCCGCAAATCCAGATCGCGGCCACGGGCAAGCGGTCCTTTGCCCGCCAGATGGACGAGCAGCAACAGGACCACATCGGTTGCCTTGTCGGCCTCAACAAATCCCGCGCGCAACGCCTTGCTCTCCGGACCTCCGACAAGCAATTGCCAGAAAACTCGATGATCGAGCCGCACCGCCTTCAGACGGATATCGGCCAGCAAATCGCCCATGGAAAGACGGCCGCCCCCATCGATGATGACGGACATTTTTGCGGCGAGGTTGTCATGCAACGCCAGCGCGGCAGCCTCTCTGCGAATCTCATCCGCAATGGCACTGCCATCGGCGATTTCCCGATCGTCCCGGCCGGAAAGAGGTGAGGTCTCGACTGCCAGTCCGTCGCGAAGCGGCAAACCGAGCGCCAGAACATCATTCTCCAGGTCGCAGGCGCTTTCCCGCGTCAGGCCGCGAAATTGCATGCTGCCGCGTGCCGTGATGTCTATCAGCCCGTTGCCGTGCTGCTCGGCAAGTTCGCAAAGCGCGATCATATCATGGGGCGCAATATCCGCCTCGAATGCGATGCGCGACAGGTAGCCGTCACCGGTCAGCATTGGGGTCGATAAGGCCGGACACGTCCCACGGCGGCCAAACGGCTGGACCGGATCGGAAGGGGCCGTCCTCATGCACCGACCCTTTCAGAACGGGGCAGGATCAGCATTTCAAGTTCCGCATCCACCGCATTGCGGCGGCTGTGCCACAACCCGCGACGACGGGCGGATAAAAAGCGCGTCGCCATGACCTCCGCCGCTTTCGGATTTTCCCGCAGGATGAAATCGCGCACATCCTCATTGCCGAAATAGGCGTCGTAAAGCGCCTCGATCAGCGAGGAAGATACCGCATGGGTGGTTTCCGCAAAACCGATCAGCCGGTCAACCGTCTCGGCAAATTCCGCCGCTCCGCGCGGGCCGTGCCGCATCTGGCCGGCAATGAAGCGCGGATTGACGGCGCGGGCCCGAACAACGCGCGTCAGCGCCTGCGAAATAGATCGCGCGCGCGGACGCGCGGGATCGGTCGTATCCAGCGCCACAATATCGGCAACGCCGCCAAGGAGTGCTTTTGCGGCGGAAAAACCACCGATAAAGGCGACATCTGACGAGCCGTCGAGAAGATCGCGGCCCGGATCGTCACCGGTGTGAACGAGAAGATCGGCACGGCGCACCAGCTCGACAAAACCGGCATCCTCGAAAATCTCAAGCCCATCCGCACCGCCAAAGGCATGGCTTGCCGCATCCAGATACGCCTGGCCCAGTTCCTCGCGTTCTTCCCATTTTCCGCTGGCGAGTTTTTCCTCTGTGCCCGCACCATAGGTGCCGGGTGCCGAACCGAAGATGCGTGCCGGTATATGCCCGAGTGCCGCCGCTTCTTCCGCCAGCGGATTGTCACCCGGCGCTTCCTCCCGCCGCGCGACGGCCTTGGCGGCGGCGTCTAGAAGAGCGATCAACGCCGGAAACATGTCGCGGAACAGGCCGGAAATCCGGAATGTGACGTCGACACGCGGCCGCCCGATACTCGCCGGCGGTAGAACCTCGATGCCTGTGACGCGGCCCGTCGCCAGGTCATGGATCGGTCTCGCTCCCATCAGATGCAGCGCCTGCGCCACATCCTCGCCGCCATTGCGCAGGCTGGCGCTGCCCCAGAGATCAAAAACCAGATGTTTCGGCCAGTCGCCATGGGATTGCAGATGGTGCCGAAGCACTTCTTCGCCCGCCATGCGGCCCAGCTCGAAAGCCGTCGGCGTCGGCATGGTGCGCGGATCGGCAGCATAAAGATTGCGGCCCGTCGGCAGGACATCGAGACGCCCGCGCGCGGGTGCGCCGGAAGGACCGGGGACAATATGGCGGCCATCGAGCGCGGCAAGCAGCGCCGTTTTTTCCGCCGCAGCACTTTCAAGCCTCAGAAGATCGGTCTCGCCTTCGGGGCTGCGACCAAAAACATGCTGGCCATCCTTGATGGCGAAGTCCTTCAGATCGCAGAGGAAGGCGTCGATGCGCGACAGCGCCGCATCGGCATCGTCCTTTGCACCGACACCAGCATCCGCCGCAAGACCGGTTTCCAGCGCCTTCTCTACGATCAGTTTCGCCAGCCGGTCACGGCGGCGGCGGTCGAGCCCGTCCGCCTGCGCATATTCGTCGACGAGCTGTTCCAGAGCCGATTGTTCCGGCGAAAGCCCGGCATCTACCAGCACAGGCGGAACATGGCCGATCGTGACAGCAGCGATCCGCCGTTTGGCAACCGCCGCTTCACCCGGATTGGAAACGATGAACGGATAGACCACCGGCAAAGACCCGGTGACGATTTCAGGAAAACAATCGCGGGAAAGCGCAACTGTCTTGCCGGGCAGCCATTCCAGCGTGCCATGCGCACCGACATGCACAATGGCATGCGCCCCTGCGACACGCTGCATCCAGGCGCCGAAAGCGACCAACGCATGACGTGGCGGCAGGGCAGGGTCATGGTAATCCACCCGCCGATCCTCATTTCGCCCACGATCCGGTGCCAGGGCCACGAATATCTGGCCGAAACGGGCGACGCGAAAACGGAATGCGCCGTCGGCTAGTGCGTCGTCCTGTTCGACCGAACCCCACGTGCTATCCACGAAGGCGGCAACCCCTTCAGGCAAACCCAAAAGAAAATCACGATAGTCTGAAAGTCCGACAGCCGCTTCCTGCTGCTCGACACAATCCAGCAAAGCCCGCGCCGTTTCGGGAATATCCGAAACCACATATCCTGCCGCGGCCAGATCGCGCAGCATTTCAAGCACGCTTTGCGGCACATCGAGACCAACGGCATAACCCGTGCGCCCCGGCGCAGCACCGGGATAATCCGGCATAAGAATGACGATCCGCCGTTCCTGTGGCGTGGACTGTTTTAATTGCAGAAAGGCAGCGATTCTGTTTGCCACCTGTTCGACGCGATCAGCCTCCGGTACATTGATGAGGCTGATGCCGCCATCAGTCCGCACCTGCTTGAATGAGATTGCGCCAGCAAGAATCCGGCCATCGAGTTCCGGCAGAACCACATGCATGGCAAGATCGGAAGGGTTGAGACCGCGCGCATTTTCCGCCCAGCCTTCCCGTCGCGTCGTCGCCATAACCACCTGAAACACCGGCACGCCGAGGCGGTCAAACAGGGTTTTACCGCTGTCGTCCATCTGACTGGCAAAAGCCGTGGCGGCGACGATGGCGGCGGGCTGGAGTTCGGGCAGTACGGTTTCGAGAAAGCGGATCGCCTCCCCATCCTTGAGGCCGCTGACGAAAATCGGCAATGGCGCAAAACCGCGCTGAGAGAGCGCGTTAAAAAGCGCATCCACGGGCGCCGCATCGGCCGCAAGAAGCATGGAGCGGTAAAAGAGAATGGGAAGGACAGCTGCACCGGCGGGAAAACCGGCGCAGGCTTCCGCCTGATCCACGACGCCTTTACCCGGCCGGTAAAAGCCGGCTTTCGGCAGCGGTTGAGCCTCGATATCTGGCCATGCGCCACCACTTACAAGGGCAGCAAGACCAATGGCAAGCCGGTCCATATTTTCCCGCCCACCCTCGCGGAAGAAGGCGAGGACGGACGCCAACGTCTGGCGATCAACAGTCGAGGCTGCTTCGAGCTTTTCGTCTCTCTCACTGCATTCACCCGGCAGGAGCATAAGTTTTATGCCACGTCGCCGCGCCATCGTGCTGAGCTGATCGACGCCATAGCGCCAGCGTTCCGCGCCGCCGAGAATCCGGATAAGGATGACACGGGCATGTTCGGCCGTCTTTTCGATCCACAGATCGACCGACATCGGATGCCGAAGCTCGGAGAGGTTGGCGGCGGACAGGGACGGAAGCGCGCCCTCTGCCTGCCGCCATGCCTGTTCCAGCCCGGCAAGATCGCTTGCCGAAAAAGACAGCATCACCACATCCGATCGCGGCTGGTTGAGATCAACCGGCTCGATCAGGTCGTCCAGAGACGAAGATGTGGTGGCGAGAATGTGCATTTCTATCAGGCGGCCAGCATCTGTTCGATCTTTTCGCGGTTGAGGCCCTTTTCGCCTATGACGACGAGGCGGCTGCGGCGCTCTTCACCGGCCGCCCAGGGACGGTCATAATAATGGTTGACGCGGCTACCGACTGCCTGCACCTGCAGGCGCATCGGCTTGGTGGATACTTCGACGAAACCTTTGATGCGCAGAACATTTTCCGCAGCCGCCGTCTCGGCGATACGAGCCGCCAGCGCTTCCGGATCGGTCACGGCCGGCAGGTCGATGACGAAGCTGTCGAAATCGTCATGTTCGTGGTCGAGTTCACCATCGTGATGGGTGCGGCGGTTTTCGATATCCTCTTCAACCGCAAGACCGAGGCCGATCAGCACGGCCGGATCGATGACGCCATTCGAGGCGACGACGATCTTTGCGGCCCGCGGCAAATGCTCGAGAATATGAGCCTTCGCCTTTTCCAGACCGGCGCTATCGAGCAGATCCGCCTTGGTCAGCACGATAAGATCGGCACAGGCGATCTGGTCCTCAAAAACCTCTTCGACCGGATCGTCGTGATCTAGGGCTTCGTCATTTGCGCGCTGGGCGGCAAGGGCTTCCATGTCATGCGCCACCTGACCCTCGGAAAGGGCAGCGCCATCCACAACAGCCACAACAGCGTCAACCGTCACGCGGCTCTTGATGGCCGGCCATTGAAATGCCTGCACAAGCGGCTTGGGCAGGGCAAGGCCGGAGGTCTCGATGAGGATATGCTCCACCTTCGGCTGGCGGCTCAGAATCTGCTCGATGGCCGGCTGGAAATCATCCGCCACCGTGCAGCAGATGCAGCCATTGGCCAGCTCAACGATGTTTTCCTCCGGGCAGCTCTCAATGCCGCATCCCTTTAGGATATCCCCATCGATGCCGATATCACCGAATTCGTTGACGATGATGGCAAGCCGCTTGCCATCAAGCTTTTCGAGGAGACCGCGCAGCAGCGTGGTTTTTCCAGCCCCCAGAAAGCCAGTGACGATGGTGCAGGGAACGCGGTCCAGAAGGGTGCTCATGATCTCTCCTCGGTAAAATCGAATGGGGGAATGCGCGCCACCATGCCGCGCTTCAATGTGTCGGGGCGGCCGCGCCAGGGCATCAGGCCATCTGGGGAGGCGGCCAGCATTTGCGCGCCCGTGAGCAGGTCTTCCGCGTCGTTGGGCGTCAGCCCGCCGAATACATAGGACCAGCCATCGGCACCGCGCAGCACGGCACTGAGGCCGCGTTTGCAATTGGCAAGGCAATTGACGGAGCGAACATCGATGCCGGAGTCACGCGCTTTTGCGATGGCAGCTTCCGCAAGGATGGTGCCGGGGCGCGGCTCCGCATTGGGATCGGTGTCGTCGCGACAGCTTCGGCAGACAAAAACGACCACGCCAGAAGCTGTGTTGGCTTCCATTGTCCCGTCCGCACAAGAAGATGTTGTGGTAATATCCAAACCGTTCCGCTTTCCGCGCCTTTAAACTCATCGGGGTGCGGATGTCGAAAACAGCGCACTGAAAAGCGCGGCTGCAAATCAATTCGACCGGCTGACCGGAGCACCCCGCCCGGGAGACGTTTTTTCCTGAAACGGCAGGTCTCCTGGCTTGCGGCTTTAAAACACCCTGCACCACCTTCCCGGGCCAATTTTATGGTCCAGTGGCTTCATAGTGCGGGCTTACCGCTTACAGTTGCGGGGGCAGCCACGGAATGACCCGTTATGGGGTGGAACCGTGTTCCCTCTTAGCTTTTCCCGTTGCCGGGAAAAGACCGTCAGTGCCTTACCCTTAGGCTGAACGGGCGTGACGGTCAATGCTGCCGGCTTGTCGATTGCCGGGTGCGGCAAATTGAGTATAGTCGCCGCTCCGAATGGCGGGGCATACGGTCCCGCGCCGCTGGACGAGAAGGAAAACGCGATGACACGCGATATCAGCGACAGCGAAGCCGAACGCCACCGGCAGAAAATGGTCAACCGCAAGACGGTTCAGGATGCCGAAGTCGCGGAAAAGACGATCGAAAAAGGTCTGCTGATGATCAATACCGGCCCTGGCAAAGGCAAATCCACGGCCGCTTTCGGCCTTGCTTTGCGCATGCTCGGCACCGGGCGGCGGGTCGGCGTCGTGCAATTCATCAAGGGCGCATGGTCGACGGGTGAACAGCAGGCCCTGACTTTGTTCGGCGACAGGGTGGAATGCCGCACCATGGGCGAGGGGTTTACCTGGGACACGCAGGACCTGAAGCGCGATGTCGCGGCAGCTACAAAGGCCTGGGAGGAAGCGAAAGCACTGATGGCCGACGAAACGATCGGATTGCTGGTTCTCGACGAACTGAACATTGCGCTCCGCTATGATTACCTGCCGCTGGAAGAGGTCGTCGAAACGCTTTCCAACCGTAGATCCGATCTGCATGTCATCGTTACCGGCCGCAACGCCAAACAGCCGTTGATCGACGCTGCCGACATGGTGACGGAAATGACCCTCGTCAAACATCACTTCAAGGCGGGCGTAAAGGCGCAGGCCGGGATAGAATACTGACATGACTGCACGTGTGCTGATGTTTCAGGGAACCGGCTCGGATGTCGGCAAATCGCTGATGGTTGCTGGCCTTGCCCGCGCCTTCGTCAGGCGTGGCCTGTCCGTCATGCCGTTCAAGCCGCAGAACATGTCGAACAATGCGGCGGTCACTGCCGATGGCGGCGAGATCGGTCGCGCGCAGGCGATGCAGGCGCGGGCAGCAGGCGTTCCGCTGTCGGTTCACATGAACCCGGTGCTTTTAAAGCCGCAGAGCGAAACCGGCGCACAGGTCGTCGTACAGGGTAAAATTGTCGGCAATGCCAAGGCTGCCGATTATCAGCACATGAAAGCCGGGCTGATGCCGCGTGTGCTGGAGAGCTTCGAGCACCTGAAACAACAGGCCGATCTGGTGCTGGTGGAAGGGGCGGGAAGTGCTTCCGAAATCAACCTCCGCGCTAACGACATCGCCAATATGGGTTTTGCCCGCGCCGCAGATGCTCCCGTGATCCTGATCGGCGATATCGACCGGGGCGGGGTCATCGCCAGCCTCGTGGGCACAAAAACTGTTCTCGAACGTGATGATGCCGCGATGATAGAGGGCTTCATCGTGAACCGCTTTCGCGGTGACCCTACGCTGTTTTCAGACGGCATGCGGATGATCGCGGAAAAGACCGGCTGGGCGTCCATCGGGCTATTGCCGCATTTTTCCGATGCTGCGAAATTGCCAGCGGAGGACGCCCTTGGGCTTACCGGCCCGGCGCAACAAAAGCCCGGCGCGAAAATCCGCATTGCCGTGCCGATCCTGCCGCATATCTCCAATTTCGACGATCTGGATCCGCTCGACATGGAGCCGGATGTGGAACTGATCCGAGTGCGGCAGGGCGAGACCATTCCCGCCGATTGCCGGCTGGTTCTGCTCTGCGGTTCGAAATCCACCATAGCTGATCTCGCCGTGCTGAAAAATGCAGGCCTCGACATCGACATCAAGGCACATGTGCGCCGCGGCGGTTATGTTCTCGGTCTCTGCGGCGGATACCAGATGCTTGGAAAAACCGTTGCCGACCCTGACGGCATCGAAGGACCACCAATGACGGTCGAGGGGTTGGGCCTGCTGGATGTGACGACGGTTTTGACGGGCGACAAGAGGCTCGTTTCCGTGCAGGGACAGAGTTTCGACGGAATTCCATTATCCGGCTATGAAATGCATGTTGGCGAGACGACGGGTGCTGCGTGCAACCTGCCATTTTCGACCATTGACGGGCATGCCGATGGCGCAATTTCGCCCGATGGCCGCATCTTAGGCACCTATATCCACGGCCTGTTTGCGGATGACCGCCAACGCGGGGCGTGGCTTGAGCGGCTTGGTGGGCAGGGCACTGAATTGAACTATGATGCGCAGGTGGATGCCGTTCTTGATCGCCTGGCGGCCCATATGGAGAACCACCTCGATCTCGACAGACTGCTTTCTATAGCGCGATAAGGATTGCCAGCAATCCGAACAGCGCGATCAGCAAGAAGTCTGCGATCCTCGCCAGCCTGAGCGCTGTGCGAATATCGCCAGCAACCAGTGTCGCTCTTCCGCCTTCGCCCATGAAACGAGCCTCGATCATCTGCCCGCCATAGGAGCGCGGCCCGGCCAGCGCAAAGCCCAGTGCCCCGGCCAATGCCGCCTCCGGCCAGCCGGCATTGGGAGAGCGGTGATGCCGCGCATCGCGGCGTATCGCGGCAATTGCCCCTTTCGGTGATGCACCCTTCACGAAAAACGCGGCGACCACGAAAAGACCGCCGCTCAGTCTCGATGCCGGCAAATTGACCAGATCGTCCAGCCGGGCCGACGCCCAACCAAAGGCCTCATGGCGTGGCGAGCGATGACCGATCATGCTGTCGGCCGTGTTGATTGCCTTATAACCCGCACCGCCTGGCAGCCCCAGAAGACCAAGCCAGAGGGAAGGGGCGACAATGCCGTCAGAGAAATTTTCAGCCAGGCTTTCAATCGCCGCCCGGCAGATTGCCGCCTCATCCAGCGCCTGCGGATCGCGCCCGACGATCATGGAGACAGCTTTGCGCCCACCGTCAATCCCCTCGCGTTCCAGCGCAATGGCGACGGCCTCCACATGCTGTTCCAGACTTTTTTGGGCCGGAAGTGACGCCCCAAGCACCGCAACAAGCAACAGACCAAGGGGCAATAAAAGCAGAATAGATTGCACTAACCATGCAACAAGCACCGTCAGCGCCAGAAAAACGGAAAGCGCCACGATGCCTGCCGCCTTGCGCTGTGAAAATGAAGCACTCTCCCGGTTCCATTTTTTGTCCAGCAGCGCGATAAGCGAACCGATCCAGGTGACGGGATGACCGATGCGTTTGAACAGCCAGTCCGGATATCCAGTCAGGCGTTCGATCAAGAGCGACAGAAAAGCGAGAGCGAAGAACATGGGCGATAAGGTACCGGAAAAAGCGCAGGCTGCGATCCGTCACGGCGGCAATCTCGGCAAGGCGCGCCTGATGTTTCCTGAAGCGCCGGAACCGTGGATCGACCTGTCGACCGGGATCAATCCGCACTCCTACCCGCATTCTCCCGTTCCCGCCAGCGCATTTGCCCGCCTGCCGGAGCCTGACGCGGCCGAAGAATTGAAAAGGCTGGCCGTCGCCTCTTTCGGCGCACCATCAGCCGGGCATGTGGCTCTGTCCCCCGGCACCCAGATGCTGATGCCATTGCTGGCTCAGCTGGCACTCGAACGCGGAGCGAAAAGCGGAGCCGTGCTCTCCCCCGCTTATGCCGAACATGCCCGAACCGCGCGCATGGCCGGACTGACCGTGACCGAGGTAGACCATATCAGTGATCTGTCAGCGTACGACTATGCGGTGGTGGTCAATCCCAACAACCCCGATGGTCGCATCACGGATCGAGAAGCTTTGTTGTCGCTGGCCGAGGCGATGCGCCGCAAAGGCGGCCTGCTCGTCGTAGACGAGGCCTTTATCGAGACAGGACATACGGAAAGTCTTGCAAATGTCGCAGGGCGCGACGCGCTGGTGGTACTGCGATCCTTCGGCAAGTTCTATGGCATGGCAGGGGTCCGGCTCGGTTTTGCGCTTGCGCATCCCGACATCGCTGCGGAACTGGAGGCAAGGCTTGGCCCCTGGGCAGTATCCGGGCCGGCGCTCAATATCGCGACGCAGGCTTTGGCGGATAGGGAATGGCAATCAGCCATGCGCCTCCGGCTTGCGGCAGAAGCACAGCGTATGAGTGAATTGCTGGAAAAAGTGGGCCTGAAGATTGCCGGCGGTACGCCCCTGTTTACCCTGGTGCGGGACCACCGGGCCAAAGAACTGTTCGATCACCTTGGCCGGCACGGCATTCTGGTGCGCATTTTTGATGAAAGGCCGAACGACATGCGTTTCGGCCTTCCCGGCAGCGAAGCGGAGTGGCAGCGCCTCACGGAAGCGCTGTTATCCTTCAATCATCCCTTGAACGTGTAGGTCGCAATCGAATCCGGCTTCATTTCAATGGAGAAACCGGGCAGCTTTGGCGGCATGTACGCGGCATTGCGAATATCGCAGGGTTCGATGAAATGCTCGTGCAGATGGTCGACATATTCGATCACGCGGCCTTCCTTGGTGCCGGAAACCACGAGATAGTCGATCATCGACAGATGCTGCACATATTCGCAAAGGCCGACGCCACCGGCATGCGGCCAGACCGGCAAATTGTATTTGGCAGCAATCAACAAAACCGCCAGCACCTCGTTAAGACCACCCATGCGGCAGCTGTCGATCTGCACGACGTCGATTGCACCTTCGGCGATGAACTGCTTGAACATGATACGGTTCTGGCACATTTCGCCGGTTGCCACCTTCACGGAGCCGATGGCTGCACGGATCTTGCGATGGCCGGCGACATCGTCCGGGCTGGTCGGCTCTTCAATGAAGAAGGGCTTGGCGAAGGCAAGTTGCTTGACCCATTCAATCGCCTGATCCACTTCCCACACCTGGTTGGCGTCGATCATCAGATAACGGTCGGGGCCGATCACCTCGCGGGCGATGGTGAGGCGGCGGATATCGTCTTCGAGATCACGGCCAACCTTCATCTTTACATGGTTGAAACCGGCATCGATCGCTTCCTGGCAAAGGCGGCGCAGCTTGGCGTCGTCATAACCGAGCCAGCCGGCTGATGTGGTGTAGCAGGCGTAGCCTTCGTTCTTCAGCGTCTCGATACGTTCCTTTTTGCCGCTTTCGGCTTTTTTGAGGATCGCAAGCGCATCGTCCTTCGTCAGCACGTCAGTCAGATAGCGGTAATCGACGATATCGGCGATTTCTTCCGGGCTCATGTCGGCAACAAGCTGCCAGACGGGTTTGCCCGCCTTTTTGGCCAGCAAATCCCAGACAGCATTGACGACAGCGCCGGTAGCGAGATGCATCGCGCCCTTGTCCGGGCCGATCCAGCGCAGCTGGCTATCACCAGTCAGGTGGCGCCAGTATTTGCCGGGGTTCTCGGTGACCGTCGCCAGATCGGTTCCCACCACCAGATGGCGCATCGCCTTGATGGCCATGCAGCAAATCTCATTGCCGCGGCCAATGGTGAAGGTCAGCCCGTGGCCTTTCAGTTCCGGTTCATCGGTGTCGAGAATGACGTAAGCCGCCGAATAATCCGGGTCGGGGTTCATCGCATCCGAACCATCAAGGCTCTGGGAGGTCGGAAAACGCAGGTCGAAAACTCGCAGATCAGTAATTTTGGTCATGGCCGTTCACTCGCGGTCAGTGTCAAAGGAAATCGTTCAGTCGTGGTGGAAGGTTTCTTCCATCATTGCCCACCACTCGCCTTCCTTGCGGCTTTCGAGTGGTTGCTGGCAGGGAATGGTGAAAGACCACCATTCCTGGTTCTTTGGGCTTGCCGCCATCTTCGCCATATCGGCGCTGAAATCGGTGCCGTTATATTCCCAATATCCGAACAGCAGATTTTCCGGTTCGCGCAGGAAGATCGTGTAGTTGCGGATGTTGCAATCGCTGATGAGCGCCAGAATTTCGGGCCAGACGGCGGCGTGCAGTCTTCTATATTCCGCAATCATGTCCGGTTTGACGCCGATGACCATTCCCATGCGCTGCATACAAAACTCCGTTATTGCTTGATGGTGGCGAGCGCCGCACGCAGTTTCTGCTGCGGCACGTTTAACCCCAAACGTTCCGCCGCAGCGATGACCGGGACAAAACGACGGCGTTTCTTTTCATCGTGATTGCCTGAAATGTCCGCGAGCCGGTGGGCGAGAAAGGGGTTCAGGAAACGCTCCCGCACCGCACGGATATAGGATTGCGCTTCTTCTCCCATGCCTTCTGCGGCAAAGACCGGCAGAACCTCGTCCCGCCAGAGCGTTTCCAGATCTCCCGAAAGCGCATCGTCGGCCATTGCCTGCCGCACGGTCTCGTTTTTCGCACGGGCATCCCGCAACCATCGCTCCGCCAGATAGGAATGGCCAAGATTGAGCAGGAACAGCTTCAGCTTTTCATAGTGGTCGAGATCATCAGTCAGCACCACCGCAGGGTGGGTGCAGGGCAGAACAAGGCCCTCCTGCTTCTCGATTGCCCAAAGCGCATAGGGCTCGGCAACTGCGCCAACCGGATCGATCGGCTCGGAAACGATGCGGTCTACAAGGCTGTTGGCAAAACGGCATTTCTCATTCAGGTAGAAGCCGAAACCCGCCGGCAGCTGCCATTCGTCGGCAAGCTGGCGAACAACCTCTTTCAACCGGTCGCCGTTGCGCGGAACAAGCTCGCAAGGAAAGATCGATACAGGGGCTTCCGGATTGGTCTGAAAACGTTCCAGCAGCAACAGGCAGAGCTTTGCCGGAAAACTCTTTGGTACAAGCGTGAAGTCGTCGGCAAGACCCGGCCCGTCGAACGAATCCAGCTCATAACCGCGGTCACCCGTATTGGACAGAATGACCCTTGCCCCGCAGGCGATGCTCCGCACCTCGGCCCAGTCGGCCGCCGCCGTCAGCGCGCGCGCGACAGCCTTACCTGGAATTTCCTCATCCACCTCTTGCCCGTCGCGAATGCCGCGAATGCGCACCGGATAGGGCGCGCCATCGTTCAATGCTGCCACACGCTTCAGGCTCTCCGCATTGCCGGTCGTCTGGACGATTGCGATGCGCCCGAGAGCCTCGCCTTTTTCCAGCGCCTGCGAAATGAACAAATCCGCATGGGCCAGAAGAAAGCGGCTGGTACCGAATTGCAGGATGGGTGTGTCGGTCGTCATGCGACCTCCACCATGCCCTTGATGACTCCGGCTTTCGGATCAGTCAGCCCGGCGAATTTGGAAGGCACCTCGGCAAGTGTCATGCGGTGAGTGATGAGTGCCTCCGGTACCTTGCCTTCCCGCAGCGCCTGCAACACCCGCTCGAAATCCTCCGGCGTGGCATTGCGGCTGCCGAGCAGCGTGGTTTCGCGCTTGTGAAACTCCGGATCGTTGAAGGAGATATCGCTGGCAACGATGGAAACCAGCACATAGGAACCACCGTGGCCGACGAAGGAAAAGCCGCGCTCCATGGCTTTAGGATTACCGGTCGCATCAAAAACGGCATCGAAGAAATCGCCGCCGGTGATATCCGACAGGCGATCCTTGTCGCCCTCGCCAAGCGTCACCGTATGGGCAACGCCGAGATGGTCCTTGCAGAAATCCAGCCGGTCGGTGCGCCCGTCAATCATCGTCACCTCACCGCCATCGAGAACGGCGAAAACCGCAACCGCCATGCCGATCGGACCGGCACCGACGATCAGGACCTTCTGACCCTTTTCCACCGACCCACGACGCACGGCATGCGCGCCAATCGCCAGAAATTCGGTCATTGCCGCCTGATCGAGGCTCAAGCCCTCCGCCTTCAGCACGAATTGCTGCGGAACGCTCAGATATTCGACCATGCCGCCATCGCGATGAACGCCAAGCACACCGATGTTGCGGCAGCAATTGCTCTTTCCTTTACGGCAGGCGCTGCACTCACCACAGGAAATATAGGGTATGACGGTAACGACATCGCCCGCCGAAAGATGGCTGCCTTCCGGCGCCTCTTCCACCGTGCCGGAAAGCTCGTGGCCCATGATGCGCGGATAGGAAAGATAGGGCTGATTACCGGTGAAAATATGCAGGTCCGTGCCGCAGACACCAATGCGACGAATACGCACCAGCACTTCACCTTCGCCACGGGCCGGCTTTGGTAGTTCCTTGGGGACAAGTTGACCGGGGGTCTCGCAGAAAATCGCCAGCATGCATCACCTGTTGGGAAGGGAATAAAAACGAACGGCGTTGCCGCCAAAGACGGCCGCATGCTCGTGCTCAGGCACGATTTCGCGGCAGAAGTCCAGCCATTCCTGATAGTCGCCAGCCAGCCGCAATACCGGCCAGTCGCTGCCGAAGATCACGCGTTCGCCGCCGAACAGTTCCAGAATGGTTTCGGCATAGGGCCTGACGGCTTCCGGTCTCTGCTCGCCACGCTCGGTCAAAAGGCCGGACAGCTTGCAATGGAGGTTGGGAAGGGTCGCCAAAGCTGCCATGTCCCTGCGCCAGTCGCGATATTGGCCCGTGGCGATAAGCGGCTTCGCGCCGTGATCGATGACAACAGGCAATTGCGGATGGCGGCGCGCGAAGGCGAGAAGATGCGACAGATGCGGCGGCAGGACCAGCGCATCGAACACCAGTGCATGTTTCACCAGCGCATCCACAGCGGCATCGAGCGCGGGATCGTCGATCCAGGTCACATCATCCATGCCTTGCAGCATCGGCCGTACGCCCTTGAAGGCCGGATGTTTTGCCCGCCGAGCGATTTCCGCCGCAGCATCCGCGGACTTCATGTCCACCCAGCCGACAACGCCCTTGATGAAATCGGTGCTTCCAGCCAGATCGAGCATGAAATCCGTATCGGCCGCACTTTCCATCGTCTGCACCAGCACCGTTCCGGAAACTCCGGCCTTTGCCAGCAGAGGAGACAGATCCTGCGGAAGAAAATCCCGGTAGATGGCAGCCAGAGACGGTGGCGGCCATTGCCCGGCACGATCCTTCATCAGCCAGAAATGCTGGTGGGCATCGATGATCATCGCTTCAGGCCTTTGTGCCAGGCACAGGTGCGCCTTCGGAAATCAGGCCACGCTTTTGCAGCTCCGACCAGAATTCGTCCGGAACAACCTGTTCGAACCATTCGATGTTTGCGGCAAGTTGCTGCGCATTGCGCGCGCCGGATACGACCGTGACCGAAGCCGGATGCCCGAGCGGAAACTGCAGCGCAGCCGCCTGCAAAGAAACACCAACGTCGTCACAAACGCCCTGAAGCGCATCCACCCGCGTGATGATGTCGGCAGGCGCATCGGCATAGTTGAATTTGCGGTTGCCTGCCAGAATGCCTGAATTGAAAGCACCGGCGACCACGATCGCAACGCCGGTTTCCGCGCAGCGGTTCATGAAGGCAAGGCTCTGCTGCTCCAGAAGCGTATAACGGCCGGCAAGCATGGCAACGTCGATGTCGAAAACATCCATGGCGTCGCCGACGATTTCCCACTCGTTGACGCCGAGGCCGATAGCACCCGTCGACCCTTCCTCGCGCAGCTTGCCAAGTGCCCGGAAGCCGCCGCCGGTGGTCAGCTGCTCCCAGTAGTGCTGGTGCTTTTCGCCATGCGTGAAAGAGCCGATATCGTGCACATAGAGAATATCCGGCTTCAGAACGCCGAGCCGCTGCTGGCTCGCTTCGAAGGAGCGTAGAATACCGTCATAGGAATAATCATAGACCGGCCGGAAAGGCAGCGGCGCAATATAGGCGTCCTCTTCCGGGCCCACAGTTTCATCGGGAACCATGACGCGACCGACCTTGGTGGAGAGGGTGTATTCGCTTCGGTCATGCTCCGTCACCATGGTTCCAAGACGACGCTCCGAACGCGTGTAACCGTAAAAAGGTGCGGTATCGAAATAGCGAATGCCGCTTTCCCATGCCTTGTCAAACGCGCCTTTGGATTCCTCGTAGGGCGTAACGCGGTAGAGATTACCCATCTGCGCGCAACCAAGGCCCATGACCGTGACTTCAACGGCACGGCGCGGCAATTTACGTGTATCGGAGACTTTCATCGCAAGGGCTTCCTGAATTTTTCGGTAGAGCGGATGTTGAAAACCGTATGCGGTATTGACTGAAATCCCGCTTCTGAAATTTGTGAGGCGCGCCGCTCAAAGAGCGGCGCGCCGTCATGCCTTAATAAAGAACGTTCTTGGCTTCCGGCTTCTCGATATTGTCCTTGGTGACAACAACAACGCCGGTGTCGACGAACTTTTCGACCTTTTCCTTGCTGATGAGCTTGGAAACGGTCTGGATGCCCTTTTCGCCCATCTGATACGAACCCTGAACGACGATGCCGGCCAGCGTGCCGTCCTTGACGAAGCCCTGAAGGTCCTGGTTACCGTCAAAGCCGATGCCGACAACCTTGCCTGCCTTACCGGCCTGGGCGAGCGCGCGGCCTACGCCGATTGCGGTGGGTTCGTTGGCGCCGAAGATGCCCTTGAGATCGGAATTGGCGGCCAGAACGTCGGTTGTCTGGTTCAGCGCCGTCGCCATCTGCGACTGCGAATAGAACGGACCTACGATCTTAAGGTTGGAATGCATCTGGATATAGTCGGTGAAACCGCCAACGCGTCCGATTTCCGAACCGGCACCGGCGACGTAGGACATCACGGCGATCTTGCCTTCCTTGCCAACCTTGTCGATCAGCGCCTGAGCAGCCAGTTCGCCGGCTTTCTTGTTATCGGTCGCCAGGAAGGACTGATAATATTGCTCGGAACCCTTGGCGAGCTGTGAGTCGATCAGAACCACGGGAATGCGGGCTTCCCAGGCTTTCTTGACAGCCGGAACCAGCGCATCAGGATCGGAAGGAGCAAGAACGATACCCGAAACCTTACGGTTTACAGCGTTTTCAACCATGTTGACCTGATCGGCGATGGCCGATTCAGAAGCCGGACCCTGGAAGGTCATGGTGTTGCCGGCAGAGTCCTTCATCGCCGCATCGGCGCCCTTCTGAACGTTCTGCCAGAAGGTGGAGTTGACGGTCTTGACGATGACGGCGATTTCGCCGGCCTGCACGGTGGAGACGCTCCACAGCGCGATTGCGGATGTCAGAAGGGCGGTCGTAAGCTTGTTCATTTCTTCCTCCGTGATGTCGGCATACCGGGCCTCCCGTGCCGATCTTGTTTGCGGATAGGGTCCGCAGCCCTGTATCAGCGGCGGTTGCGCAGCTGGTCGATCCAGACGGTGACCAGAATGACAAGACCGATGATGATCTGTTGCGTGAAGGCGGACACGCCATTCATATTGAGCCCGTTGCGCAGGATGCCGATGACGAAGGCGCCGATTGCCGTGCCTGAAATCGTGCCCACGCCGCCGATGAGCGATGTGCCGCCGATAACGGCGCTGGCAATGGCGTCCAGCTCATACATCACGCCCTCATTCGGCTGGGCTGTGACGAGGCGCGACATCAGCACGCAACCGGTCAACCCGGCGAGCGTACCGGACAGGATGTAGGTGAAATTGGTGACGCGTGCGACGTTTACGCCGGACAGACGCGCAGCATCCGCATTCGAACCGACGGCATAGATGTGACGGCCAAGGATGGAGCGGTTGAGCATGAAGGAAACAGCCAGCGCAATCACCACCATGAGGATGACGGGGTAGGGAATGCCCGGAAACACCACGTTCGGAAAACCGTCATCCCCAATATTGACGATGCGGAAGAGGGCGCCGTTGCCGAGTTCACCGAAGGATTCGCCGAGGCCGGAAACCGCTCGCGCGCCGGTGATCTGCAGTGCCACACCACGGGCGATCAGCATCATGCCGAGTGTCGCGATAAACGGTGGCAGCTTGAAGCGCGTGACCATGAGGCCATTGATGAGACCGCAAAGCGACCCCGTCAGAATGCCAAGCAGCATGCCGACCGGCACCGGCATACCCAACTCCTTCACCGCAAGCGCGGCAACGACGCCGGCCAGAGCAAGCACCGAACCAACGGAAAGATCAATGCCGCCGGTGATGATGACGCAGGTCGCACCAATGCCGAGAAGGGCAATGGAGGTCACCTGAAGCGCAATGGTCATGGCATTGTTGACGGAGAAGAAGGCGCTGCTGGTGGCGGAAAACACCATAACCAGCACAACGAGACTGCCAAGAGCCGCAAACTTCTGGATGATGTCCTTCTGGCGGTCGCTGAAAGCGAAGCTCTTCTTGGGTTCTGCAATATTAGCCATGTCGTTCCTCACTGCGCGGCCCGGCCGTAACCGGACGCGTACCGCATGATTTCTTCCTGATTGGTCTTGGCGGTCTCAAGCACGCCCGTGATCCGGCCCTGGTGGAAAACGGCGATACGATCCGTCAGTCCCAGAATTTCCGGCAGTTCCGAACTGATGAGAATGACGCCGATGCCCTGTGCAGCCAGCTCGTCCATGATCTTGTAGATCGCGAATTTTGCGCCGACATCGATGCCGCGCGTCGGCTCGTCGAAAAACAGCACGCGCGACTGCCGGAACAGCCATTTGCCAATGATGATTTTCTGCTGATTGCCACCTGAAAGCAGCCGCACCGTCTGTTCGATCGAAGGGGTACGGATGTTAAGGAGATCGACGTAACGTCTGGCGACATCGTCGTGCTTCTTGAAGTCGATCAGCCCGAAGCGGTTGGAGACCTCGCCGATATTGGCAAGCGTCGTATTGGCCGCAACCGACATCTTGATCGCAAGACCATCGCTTTTGCGGTCTTCGGACAGATAGGCGATACCCTCTTCGATGGCATCTCGCGGGGAACTGATGGAAAGCTCCCGCCCGTTGAAAACGACCTTGCCAGCATCCAGAGGATCGGCACCGAAGATAGCCCGTGCGACTTCCGTGCGACCCGCACCCATCAGTCCGGCAAAGCCGAGAATCTCACCGCGCCGCAGCGAGAAACCGACATCGTGGAACACACCCTTACGCGTCAGCCCTTCCACAGAGAAAATAACATCATCCGTAGGGCGCGACGTGCGTTCCGGGAACTTCTCCTCCAGCGAACGCCCGACCATGCGCGTGACGATATCGTCAACGGTGATCGATGCAAAATCGTCGGTGGAAATATAACGCCCGTCCCGCAAAACCGTCACGCGGTCGACGATTTCGGCCATTTCATCGAGCCGGTGGGAAATATAGACGATGCCGACGCCAGAAGCCTTGAGATCGCGGATCACCTTGAACAATAGCCGCGTTTCCTGCTCGGTCAGCGAGGAGGTTGGCTCATCCATGATGAGGACTTCAGCATCCAGGGAAAGCGCCTTGGCAATTTCCACCATCTGACATTGAGCGACCGAGAGGCCTCGGACAATCTGGTCAGGGTCGATATCGACGCCCAGCCTATCGAGACAGCGCTTTGCATCAAGCCGCAGTTTCTTGCGGTCGACGAGGAAACCACGGCGCGGCTCGCGGGCGAGATAGATGTTCTCGGCAACGGAAAGATGCGGAACGAGGTTGAGTTCCTGATGGATGATGGCGATGCCGGCGGCTTCGGATTCCAGCGGCGATGCATATTGCACTTTGACGCCCTTGTGCAGGATGGTTCCGTCGCTTGGCTGGTAAACGCCGCTGATGATTTTCATCAGGGTGGATTTTCCGGCACCGTTTTCGCCGCAAACAGCGTGAACCTCGCCGCTGCGCAAGTCGAAATGCACATTCGACAACGCTTTGACGCCCGGAAATTCCTTGCTGATGTTTTCGAGACGCAGGAGGCCTGAACCAAGGCCGCGCGCCGTCTCCTCAGGCGAAAAATCGCCTCGAATTGTCGATGCGCCCTGCGACATCAAGAAACCTCCACCCGCGCTCCCCGCTCCACCGGGGGCAATAATGAGCCAAATGGTTAGGCCGCTTTTTTAAAATGGTCAAGCCAATTAGCCCAAAATTTGAATCCCGCGTCTGGTACACGCAAAATCATCTCAAAAGAATTATTGAAATAATATCGTAAATTCATGTATTTAAGTAATTTCTTGCGTATTGATGCGCTTGGCGCTACGGTAAGGCCAAATTCAGATAACAGACAAGGTTCGTCAGAAAACACATGAATGGTCAGGCCAAAATAGCGGAACCACGCAGGCTTTATCAGCAGATTGCGGACCAGATACGCGAGCTGATCGATCTGGGAGAGTTTCTGCCTGGAACACGACTTCCCGCCGAACGGGAACTGGCACAGAAGCTCGGGGTTTCAAGACCATCACTGCGCGAGGCACTGATTGCGCTTGAAATCGACAACACAGTCGAAATCCGCATGGGTTCCGGTGTCTATGTGTCCACCGAGGCCCTTCAGACAACCCACAACACCAAATCCTTGGGCGACAGCCCCTCCGAATTGATGCAGGCGCGCGCAGCGCTGGAAGGCGCGACAATCGTACTGGCAGCGAGCCGCATGACCGATGAAACGATTGCAAACCTTCGCCAGATTCTCAACACGATGCAGCAGGAAATCGAGGCCGCGCGCAAACCTCTCGATCAGGACCGGCTTTTCCACGTCACCATTGCCGAACAATCCGGTAACAGCGTTCTGGCCCGGCTGGTGGCAAACCTCTTCGATGAGCGCCACAGCCCGATTTCGGCACAATTGCGTGTGAAATTTGAGGATCGCGATACCTGGACCCACGCCCTGCAGGAGCACGAAGCGATTCTGGCGGCCCTGGAGTTGAAAGATCCGCTGCTGGCGCAGGCGGCCATGCATACCCATCTGGAAGGTTCCAAGCGACGCTGGGTAGACGGCTGAATTCAAAACATAGCAGGCAATGTACCGGGGAGGAGAAAAACCCGTGAGTGAGAATTCCGAGGCAACCATTTTGCTGAACGCCAACGACAATGTCGCGGTGGCACGCCGGTCGATACCGGCCGGTGGTGCGACGGGCAGAGGCGATCTGACAGCCCGGGAGCTGATCGGACGCGGCCACAAGGTGGCCCTGACGTTTATCAGATCCGGAGACGAGGTCCTGAAATACGGACAGGTGATCGGCATCGCGACACAGGATATCGAGCCTGGCCGGCATGTGCATCTGCACAATCTCGCCATGGTGCCTTCCGAACACACGCATCAGTTCAGTGTCGATATCGAGGAAAAAGGCATGCTGCCCGAGGGCGAGCGCCGGACCTTCAAGGGTTTTGACCGGGGTCTCGGTGGCGTTGGCACACGCAACTACATCGGCGTCATCGCATCCGTGAACTGTTCCGCCACCGTGTCGCGGTACATCGCCGATTATTTCAACAAGCAGGGTGGCCTTGAAGGGTTCGACAATGTCGACGGCGTTGTGGCACTGACCCATGGCGGCGGCTGCGCGCTCAATACGAAATCGGAAGGTTATCGTCTTCTGATCCGCACCATTCAGGGTTATGCCCGCCACCCGAATTTCGGCGGTATTCTGCTGATCGGCCTCGGCTGTGAGACCAACCAGATCGCCCCCATCCTCGAACATTACAAGATGGAGGAGGGCGAACGGCTGCGCACCATGACGATCCAGCAGCACGGCGGCACACGAAAAACGATCGATGCCGCCATTGCCGAGATTAAGGCGATGCTGCCAATGGTCAATGCTGCCCAGCGCACTGAACACCCGCTTTCGAAACTGAAGGTGGCGCTGGAATGTGGCGGTTCGGATGGTTACTCCGGAATATCGGCAAACCCGGCCCTGGGATATGCATCAGACCTCATCGTCCGCAACGGTGGCACAACGGTTCTTGCCGAAACGCCGGAGATTTACGGCGCTGAACACCTGCTGACGAAGCGTGCCGTCACGCCTGCGGTTGCCGAAAAGCTGTTGCAGCGCATCGACTGGTGGCGGGATTATACCGCTCGCAACGGCGATGAGCTGAACAACAACCCATCCCACGGCAACAAGCTTGGTGGACTAACCACCATTCTGGAAAAATCGCTGGGCGCAGTGGCCAAGGGTGGCTCCATGCCACTGAAGGCGGTCTACGAATTCGCGGAAACCGTTACTGAACAGGGCTTCGTCTTCATGGATACGCCCGGTTACGATCCTGTTGCCGTCACCGGCCAGGTCGCCGGCGGCTGTAACGTCATCTGTTTCACCACCGGCCGCGGCTCCGTGTCGGGATTCAAGCCGGCACCCTGCATCAAGATCGCCACCAATTCCGAAATGTACGAGCACATGAAGGAAGACATGGACCTCAACTGCGGCGAGATCGTTACCGGCGCGGAAACCATCGAGGAATCCGGCAAACGAATTTTCGAGCACATTCTTGCAGTCGCTTCGGGAGACAAGACCGTCAGCGAGATTTACGACTACGGCGACAATGAATTTGTGCCGTGGCAGGTGGGCGCGGTTACCTGACCCGCTTCCAATATGTGCATCGGACTGTCCCACGTGAAACAAAAGGCCCGGAAATCACTTTCCGGGCCTTTTAAATTCTCTGCGCCGTTTTTGCTTAATGGCGGAAGTGACGCATGCCGGTAAAGACCATCGCCACATTATGCTCATTGGCCGCATCGATCACGTCCTGGTCGCGCATGGAACCACCAGGTTGAATGACTGCGGTGGCACCTGCTGCAATAGCTGCAAGCAAACCATCGGCGAAGGGATAAAACGCTTCAGAAGCCACAGCAGAGCCACGCGTCAGCGGCTCAGCAAGGCCGAGTGCCTTGGCCGCATCTTCCGCCTTCTGGGCGGCGATACGGGCGGAATCCACCCGGCTCATCTGTCCGGCGCCGATACCTGCCGTCTGGCCGTCCTTGGCATAGATCACCGCGTTGGACTTCACGTGCTTGGCAATCTTGAAGGCGAACTTCATGTCTTCAAGTTCCTGAGGTGTCGGCACACGCTTGGTGACCACCTTCAGTTCCAGATCCTCCACCATGCCGTTGTCACGGCTTTGAACCAGAAGACCGCCGGAAACCGTCTTGGCCGTAATGCCAGCAGCGCGCGGATCTGGCAGGCCACCAGCTGCCAGCAGTCGCAGATTGGGCTTGCGGGCGATAATGGATTTTGCCTCTTCCGTCACATCGGGTGCGATGATGACCTCGGTGAAGAGCTTAACGATCTCTTCTGCCGTTTCCGCATCGAGCGTGCGGTTCAAGGCGATGACGCCGCCGAAGGCCGAAACGGAATCGCATGCCAGCGCGCGCCGGTAGGCTTCTGCAAGTGTGGGACCCGTCGCAACACCACAGGGGTTGGCGTGTTTGATGATCGCTACAGCCGGCGCATTTTCCGGCAGGAATTCCGCTACCAGCTCGTAGGCTGCATCCGTATCATTGATGTTGTTATAGGAAAGCTGCTTGCCTTGAAGAAGCGTCGCCGTGGAAACACCGGGGCGCTTTTCGCCGGTCAGGTAAAAACCGGCGCTCTGGTGCGGGTTCTCGCCGTAACGCATTTTTTCCTTCAGCGCGCCGCCGATGGCGCGGTAATCCGGCGTCTCGATAGCCAGCGCCTCAGCAAACCAGTTGGAAATCACCGCATCATAAGCCGCAGTGCGGGCATATGCCTTGGCGGCGAAGGTCTGGCGCAGCGCGTAGGAGGTTTGACCGTCATCGGCCTGCAGGGCTTCCACCAGCGCAGGATAGTCGGACGGATCGGTGACAACAGTGACATAGGCGTGGTTCTTGGCCGAAGCGCGGATCATTGCCGGGCCGCCAATATCGATATTCTCGACCGTCGTGGGGTAGTCGCCACCCTTGGCGCGAACCTCCTCGAAGGGATAGAGATTGATGACGGAGAGATCGATCGCCTCGATACCGTGAGCCTTCATTGCCTCGACGTGATCAGCATCATCCCGGATAGCCAGAAGTCCACCATGCACGTTGGGATGCAGGGTCTTGACGCGACCATCCATGATTTCCGGGAAATTGGTCACATCAGAAACATCCGTTACCGGCAGTCCCGCGTCAGCGATGGCCTTTGCCGTGCCACCCGTCGACAGCAGCTTGACGCCAAGTTTGGACAGGACAGTCGCCAGCTCGATAATGTCCGTCTTGTCAGAAACGGAAAGAAGGGCTGTACGGATTTTGACTTTATCGGGAGCGGGGATTTTTTTGGAAACGACAGCCATCGGGCATACTCCGTTTAACGGGGAGGACAGGCTGGACTGGGATTGATCCAGCAATTGCCGCCGCGTTAACACAGCTTGCCATATTAATAAACAGCGGGGACGCGGAACGGCGAAAACTATGGCGGTTTTTGCTTGAAACTCGCCAGGAATCCTCTACGCCTTGCGTTCGATGATCCAGCGGATTTCCCGAGTATTCGCCAGATTGAATGGCAGCTCGATCTGCTGCGAAGGCCGCATGCCGGATGCATCCGCCATAAAAACATCCTCGGTCACGAAAAGCTCCAGTCCAGGCGCCGAAAACAGCCAAGTGGTTCCATCCGCTGCCTCCAGATAAACCGACTCTTCGTCCTGTTGATAAAGCTGGATGTGGGGATGGATATGGAACCGCGATACCGCCGATATGGATTGCAATTGCGCCTTCACCACATTCTCGTCGGCCCGAAGCAGATCACGGCCCTTTATCTTCGTACCGGCGACATTCAGCTCGATTTCCCGATCGTGATAGCAACCGAAATTCTGCAAATAACCGTCATGCGACGCCCACAGGACATCATTGCCATTTGCATCCGTTCCGCGGCGGCTCTCCACCTGACTGACACCGGAAATCATGATCGGCCCGAGCAGTCTCGAGCGGGATAGTCTGCAAGACGACGTGTCGGCGAGCGTGACCGTTGAATGGGCCGCCGTCGAGCGGCTCGCTCGCTGATATTCGGGTGCTGCGTTTTTCGGGAAGCCCGAATTGACGATGAACCGGCTCTTGCCACAGGACATCTCAAAGGACAGGCAGCCCGAATGGGCGTTACGCGAAAGCTCCGCCGAGCCTGGATGACCAGTATCGACGATGATGACCGTCTCATCGGTTGCAAGACGATGATAATTGACATCCGGCAGCATTTTGGACGGCCGGCCGGCTGTCTCATCATAACGAAGTACCGACACAAGTTCATTGGCAAGCGTGGCGGTGGCACCATTGAACAGCGCCAGATCGCCGCCCTGATGGCGGAAAAACCGGATGGCCGGAAACATCCTGTCAATCGCCGGCACCAGCCCCGAGGGCAGATCGTGACCGAGATTGATGTAGCTTTGCCTAAGCGGCAAAAGATCGAGCAGCAAATCCAGCATGACCCGCGGATTGCGGGAAACATGCCCGCCATCTGGAAGAATCTGGCGTTCCATTTCCTGCGCCAGCTTCATTCCGTGCCGAGTAATATGGGAAAGGCGGGTCGGCATGGCGATGGACGCGACGGCCAGCGCAATCCTGATCCGCAGCCTCGCTTCGCCATCCGGCGCATGTTTGACGATCCTGTCGAGATAACGCACGTGAAACGCAAGACTTTTCAGGAAACGACGATAAAAACCCGCATCGGCCTCATGTAAAACGACGGGAGAATGGGACAGCCAGGCAATCAGCCTCTGTGCCGCGATTTCCGGAGACCAGGCAATCCCCGCAACCCGCTTGCCGTGAATAGTCATCCATTCGGCGACGATACGGCGCGCCCGCTTGCTGGCCTCACTCGATCTGTCGGAACGGATATGCCGCAGCCAGCCGAATGCATGCAGCCGCTCTTCAAAAACCAGCGAGGGATAGTCCACCTGAAATGGCGATAGACCCCCGGTTTCGACGACGCGGCCGGCGAGCGCAATCCGGCCCCGCAGCAATTCCTCGGCAAAATACGGATCGATTGCCCTCAGATCAGTCGGCGCCGCCACCAGACCATCGGGAACGCGATTGGCAAACCGGGATATGCGCAGGCGCAAAGGAGCGAGGCCCACACACAGATGACGATACGCCATCCGCGAGAGAAGACCGGCGGCATTGATGCTGCCTGCAAAGGACCCTGACAAGCTGTGTTTCCCGTTTCACATGTTTTGTTTTTATGAGTGAACCGTGATGATCGGAACGTATCGGCAATTATCCAATGATTCGCGGAAGCTTGGCTTTTTTCTACTTCTTACGCAAGACACTGCTAAAAAACCCGTCGATGCCGCCGAACATATCCGGCGTTGTACGAAGCTCGCCTTCGGCAGTGACGGCGGCTTCCATTCCCGGCCAATCGTCCTTGCGAACGGCAACACGCTCGAAGTCCGGGTTTTCCGCCAGGACCTTTGCAATCATCGCTTCCCCTTCAGAGGGATCGAGCGAGCAATTGGAAAACACCACAATGCCGCCGGCTCCCACCAGCGTGAGCGCGTGTCGCAACATCTGGCCCTGAAGAGCGGCAAGCTTGGCAATATCATTCTCGTCCTTCGTCCAGCAGACATCGGGATGTTTACGCAACGTGCCGGTAGACGAGCAGGGGGCATCCAGAAGAACGGCGTCGAAAAGCTGTTCCGGCTGGTACTTCAGCATATTGGCTTCAACGGTTTCGGCGTGAAGACCAAGCCGGTCGAGATTTTCCCTGAGGCGGCGAAGACGATTGCCGGACTGGTCCAGGGCAGTCACCTTCGCGCCGGCAAGCGCGAGCTGGGCGGTCTTGCCGCCCGGAGCTGCACAGAGATCGGCAACACGTTTGCCGGAAATATCGCCCATCAGCTTCACAGGCATGCTGGCCGCGAGATCCTGAACCCACCAGGCACCCTCGGCAAAGCCTTCAAGCGCCGGAATCTGGCCTTCGAATTCACCCAGACGGACACTGCCATTCGGCAAAACCGTACCGCCCAGCTTTTCCGCCCAGACAGCCGGATCCTTCTTCACCGTGAGATCGATGGAAGAGGGCGTCAGCTGCGCTTCGGAAATCCTTCTGGCAACCTCATCTCCGTAAGCCGAAACAAGCCGAGCGTAGAACCAGTCCGGCAGCACGGGCACATCCGCGATCGCCTTTTCGATTTCTGCTTTTTCCCGGCCCAATCGCCTGAGAACGGCATTCACCAGCTTGGCAAAACGCCTGTTGCGCGGATCGCGGTGTGCCTGTTCCACGGCAAGATCGACCGCAGAATGATCGGGGACATCAAGGTAAAGCACTTGCGCTGCGCCAACGACAAGGACGTGATGAAGCGACCGGGCGCCCTGCGGCAACGGTCCGTCAAGCAGCATCGACAAGGCGGCTTCGATACGCGGAAGGTGGCGAAGCGCGCTGTTGACGATCGCTCTCACCAGCGCCCGGTCCGCGAGGGATAGCGCGCGATAGACGGGATTGCCGTTTTCGCTGTCCAGCATACCGTCCAGCGAAGTTTTCTTTTCCAGAACGGCCGCCAGAATGCGGGTTGCGGCAACGCGTGCAGCAAGGCCGGGTTTATCCTGGAAAGACGAAGGGCCGTCTTCGCGGCCCCTTGCATGGTCCTGTCCCGGTTTTTTAGACCGCGACGGCTTATTTTGAGTATCGGATGTCAAGACCACGGTCCCTTGCGCTCGTTTTCTTTGCCTCGTCCCCAGCCCGTATTGGGAACGGAGCCTGATTTGCGCTGAGGTCTATCACCCGATGGCGCTGGCGTCGATCCTCGCGGGGAAAACTCCTGTGCCATGGCGTGAAGCGCCGCCACCCGGTTTTCCGTATTCGGATGCGTAGAAAACAGGTTGTCCATGCGCTCACCGGACAGGGGATTGATGATGAACATATGCGCCGTCGCCGGGTTACGCTCCGCATCCTCATTATGAATGCTCTGCGCCATGCCCGAAATTTTCTGCAGTGCCGAAGCGAGCCAGAGCGGATTGCCGCAAATTTCCGCTCCCCGCCGGTCGGCAGAATATTCCCGCGTACGGCTAATGGCCATCTGCACCAGCATCGCGGCAAGCGGCGCCACGATCATTGCAACAAGTACGCCGATAAAGCCCAGCGGATTATTGTTGTTTTCACGATTGCCACCAAAGAAAAACGCGAAGTTGCCGAGCATGGAGATGGCGCCTGCCAGCGTCGCGGTCACAGTCATCGTCAGCGTATCGCGGTTCTGCACATGGGCCAGCTCATGCGCCATGACACCAGCCACTTCTTCAGGGGTGAGGCGCTCCAGCAGGCCCGTCGAGGCGGCGACAGCGGCATTCTGCGGGTTTCTTCCCGTCGCGAAGGCGTTCGGCTGCGGGCTGTCATAAATATAAACCTTGGGCATCGGAAGATCGGCATTATGCGAGAGATCGCGGATCATGTGGAAAAATTCAGGCGCATTCGCCTGATCGATCTCGCGTGCACGATAGGCCGACAGGACCATCTTGTCCGAATTCCAGTAGGAGAAAAGATTCATACCAGCGGCAACAAGCAAGGCAATCATCATGCCGCCCTTACCGCCGATCAGAAAACCGACACCCATGAACAATGCCGTCATGAAGGCCAGAAGCATTGCCGTGCGCATCATGTTCATATGTCAAATTCTCCTTGTTACCACTCAGGAAATATTCCGGGGTTTATAAAGCCCATCTGTTTATATAATCTGGTGAACGGCAAACATATTTCAATATCCCGTCATAGGGAGGATTACTCATGCAGGATGCGGATAATGACAACGGCGCGGAAATGCTCAAGCGGCTTTCGCCGGCGGCGGAACGTGCGTTGAAGGAAGCGGAAGAACGGCGCAAACAACAGGCGGATCTTCAATTGCCGCAGGAAACCGGCGGTCGCGGCGGCGCGGAACCTGTTCGTTTCGGTGACTACGAAATAAACGGCCGCGCTATCGACTTTTGAGCACCACGGCGTAAAAATACCCGCTAAACGCGGGTATTTTATCAATTAAAACAAATACTTGCTTATTTTTGCTCCAGAAGGCGGCAAACGGCTTCCAGCTGCTCTAGCGTGCGGTATCCGATGCGGATTTGTCCCGATCCGCCTTTGTGGCTAATCTTCACGTCCAGACCAAGAGCATCCGACAGGCTGCGTTCAAGCGCGACCGTATCGGAATCCTTCTCAGCCGAAGGCCGCTTCTCCAAGACGTCACCCTGCGACTTGATGTCGTTTTGCGCCAGGCGCTCGGCATCACGCACCGAAAGACCCTTGGAAACGATAGTCCGAGCCAGACCCGACGGATCGGAAGTGGAAACAAGCGCGCGCGCATGGCCAGCGGAAAGCGAACCGTCCGCCAACATGTCCCGAACCGGATCGGGAAGTTTCAGAAGACGAAGGCTGTTTGCAACATGGCTTCGGCTCTTGCCGATGATTTCACCGAGGTCGTTCTGAGTGTAGCCATGTTCGGCGATCAACTGCTCATAGCCCATCGCTTCTTCAAGCGGATTGAGATCGGAACGCTGGACGTTTTCGACGATAGCCAGCTCCAGAGCCGTGCGGTCGTCTACATCCCGAACGATGACAGGAACGTCCGTAAAACCGGCCAGCTGTGCCGCGCGCCAGCGCCGTTCACCAGCGATTATCTCGTAACGGTTGACGCCAATCGTTCGCACGACCACAGGCTGAACAATCCCGTGCTGACGAATGGATGAGGCAAGATCCTGCAACTCATTTTCGTCAAAGTGTCGACGTGGGTTTCTCTGGCTGCGAGCGATGAACTCGATCGGGATGGCGCGATCCGCACTAACGGCGCGCTGCGGTTCACCCACCGGCACAGGCTGATCCATTTCGCCGATCAACGCCGCAAGACCGCGTCCGAGTCGACGCTTGGAAAGATCATCACTCATAAGATATTACTCCATATAGTCCGGCAAAACGTCAGGCCGCCTTGCGCAGACGCTCTCTCTGGATCACTTCGGACGCCAATTGCAAATAAGCCTGACTGCCAGCGCATTTCAGATCATAAAGAATTGCCGGTTTACCATAAGACGGCGCTTCGGAAACCCGAACATTGCGCGGAATGAGAGTGTGGTAAACCTTTTCTCCCAGATGCATCCGCACATCGGAAACCACCTGCTGGGCAAGATTGTTGCGCGCATCGAACATCGTGAGAACGATACCCTGAATATCAAGCTGCGGATTGACGGAGCCGCGTATCTGGCTAACCGTATCCAGCAGCTGGCTGAGGCCTTCCAGCGCAAAGAACTCGCACTGCAACGGTACCAGCACCGAATGGGCGGCGGTCATGGCATTCATCGTCAAAAGATTAAAAGAGGGCGGGCAATCTACCAAAATATAGGAATAGTCTCTGGCTTCCTGCGTCTCCATGGCGGTACGCAACAGAAAGACGCGGTTGGCAACATTCGCAACCTGCATCTCAAAGCCCAGAAGATCCATCGTTGACGGGACGATATCGAGGTTCGGAACTGCTGTCGGAACCGCAACTTCGGAAACGGTATGATCACCCACCAGAAGATCATAGGAAGAAAGCTTGCGCTCTTTGCGGTCGATTCCTAAACCTGTGCTAGCATTACCCTGCGGATCAAGATCAATGATCAGCACCCGCTCACCAATAGCCGCCAATGCAGTAGCCAGATTGATGGCCGTCGTTGTTTTTCCAACGCCACCCTTCTGGTTTGCGACTGCGATAATCCGGTTTTTTTCAGAAGTCATACCGCACCTGACCAGCTCGTCAGTGCCTCTTAGTGAGGTTACTGATTTCAAGAACAACAGAATCTGCCTCAATGGCACTCTGGTGTTTTATCAGATCAAACTGCCAGCGGCCATGCGCTTTCTGCAGTTCGGATTCATAATCCCTGCCTTTATTGAAATATGCCCTGAGATTTGGATTATTCTGCGCCCACGGGTGAATATATTCGAAAAGTAAATTCATCTCGGCGAGGGCTCTCGCCGAAATCGCATCGCAATTTTCAACGGTTTCAGGCGCTTTTTCAATTCTGACTGGATGAACCGCGCCTCTTGCGCCGGTTTCCTTCAGCGCAATTCGCAAAAACGCAGCCTTTTTATTGTTGCTCTCTACCAGATCGACCCAACCATCACCCAGTTCCGCGAGAAAAATCGCTGTAATGACGCCCGGAAAACCGCCGCCGCTTCCCAGATCAATCCATTTTTGCGGTTGAGGGGCGAGCTGAAATATCTGTGCACTGTCCGCGACATGCCGGCTCCAGAGCTCAGTGAGAGTCGAAGGCGCAACCAGATTTGTGGTTTTGTTCCACTTCTTGAAAAGCTCGACGAAATGCTCGAGCCTCTCCTGTGTTTCACGTGAAACACTCTGGCCGTTTATCTTCATGGTCCGACTCGCTATTGGTGCATGCGCAATTTTTCACTTCCCGATGCGGAGCCTTTCCGCAGAAGTGCGAGAAGCAGCGATATCGCAGCAGGTGTCATACCGTCAACACGCGCAGCCTGGGCAATGTTCTCTGGACGTGCCTTTTCCAGCTTTTGTTTCAGTTCGTTGGAGAGACCGGACAAAGACTGAAAATCGAAATCATTGGGGATTTTTCTCTCTTCATCTCGCTTGATATCGACAATATCCGCGCTTTGGCGCTGCATATAGACAGCGTAACTCGCTTCGATTTCCAAAACCTCAGCGACCTTGGTATTAAGCGCCCGTAGCTCCGGCCAATGAGTGGTAAGAGTTTCCATCGTGATATCGGGGTAGGCGAGCATTTCATAAACCGAACGACGTTGACCGTCCTGGTTGAGTTTCAATCCCTGTTTAGCAGCCTGGGAGGGACTGATGGAAATGCTCTTCATCAGCTCGCGACCCCGATCCAGATCTGAGATAAAATCTGCGAAGCGTTTTTGGCGGTCATGCCCGATAATGCCGGCCATCTGACCGACAGGCGTAAGTCGCAGATCAGCGTTGTCAACGCGAAGTGAAAGCCGATATTCGGCTCTCGACGTAAACATTCGATAGGGTTCGCTGACACCCTTGGAGGTGAGATCGTCGATCATCACACCGATATAGGATTCGGTACGACTGAAATGAATAGGGTCTGCATTGCCTGCATATAGCGACGCATTCAACCCGGCAACCAGACCCTGGGCGCCCGCCTCTTCATAACCCGTCGTGCCATTGATCTGCCCTGCCAGGAATAATCCCGGAATTTTCCGGCATTCCAGAGAAGGCTTCAGCTCACGCGGATCGACATAGTCATATTCAATCGCGTAGCCGGGCTGAATGATGTTGACTTGCTCAAGGCCGGGGATGGTGCGGATAAACTGCTCCTGAACTGAGGCAGGAAGCGACGTCGAAATTCCATTTGGATAAATTGTGTGGTCATCAAGGCCTTCTGGCTCCAGGAATATCTGGTGACCGTCCCGTTCACCGAAGCGTGTAATCTTGTCTTCGATCGACGGACAATAGCGCGGGCCAACACCCTCGATCTGTCCCGAATACATCGCTGACAGATGAATATTATCCTGAATGATCTTGTGTCCCGCCGGCGTCGTCCGGGTTACGCCGCATTCGATCTGTGGATTGACAATGCGATCCGTCATAAAGGAGAACGGAACGGGATCTTCATCGGCCGCTTGCCGATCCACAGCGTTCCAATCGATCGTGCGACCATCAAGCCGGGCAGGGGTGCCAGTCTTCAATCGCCCCATGGCAAGGCCGAGGCGGGCAAGTGTTTCGGAAAGACCGACAGACGGTTTTTCACCAACCCGGCCTGCGGGAATCTTTTCGGAGCCGATATGAATAAGGCCGCGTAGAAAAGTGCCGCTCGTCAACACAACAGCACCACAAGGAATCCGGCTACCGTTCGCCATTATAACGGCAGATACCCGATCATTGGTCATGTCAATATCGAAAGCATCACCTTCAATAATGCTAAGGTTTTCAATCGCATTGATTTCCCGCTGCATCGCCTCGCGATAAAGCCGCCGATCAGCCTGCGTGCGCGGCCCGCGGACGGCGGGGCCTTTTTTGCGATTGAGCATACGGAATTGAATTCCCGCTGCATCAGCAACCCGGCCCATCAAACCGTCCAGCGCATCAATTTCGCGAACCAGGTGTCCTTTACCGAGACCACCGATTGCCGGGTTACAGGACATCACCCCGATCGTCTCTCGCTTATGGGTAACGAGAGCGGTTTTAGCGCCATGTCGTGCAGCGGCAGCCGCAGCTTCGCTGCCGGCATGTCCACCACCGATAACAACGACATCAAATGACTGGTGCATATCTCTGCGCCTTATCCCAAATCATCGGCTTTGCCGTATTGGCCACCAATGTTTCACGTGAATCATTTTCCAATGCAGAATTCCGAGAAGATCACGCCCAGCAAATCTTCCACATCGACGCGGCCAGTAATGCGTCCAAGCGATGTTGCTGCGAGTCTCAAATATTCCGACCTTATCGCAAGGTCCATGGTCTCGGAATTGAGCGCATCACTAACATAGTTCAGCGTCTCTTCAAGTCGTTTTTTGTGCCGGGCGCGGGCAGGAACCAATGTCTGTGCAACACCAACCCTGCTTTCAATCTCTCGCTTGATCAATAAACGCAATTCGTCGAGACCGACGCCTTCCCTGGCGGAGATGGCGAGATCAAAAACAGCGTCAACTGTAGAAGAGGAAATCGCGGTTTTTGTCCGTAGATGCAAATGGCGAGCATTTTCCAGCGAAATGATGGATTGTTTCGGAGGCGAATCGTTATCTTGCAATATCAAAATAAGATCCGCGGTTTCCGCCGTCAGAACGGCCCGCCTTACACCTTCCTTTTCGACCACGTCCTGCGTCTCCCGAATTCCGGCCGTATCGAATATGCGGACCAGGTAACCGTCGAGATTAATATCGACGCTCAGCACGTCTCTGGTCGTGCCAGCAATGTCAGTGACAATAGCAACGTCACGGCCGCTCAGAGCATTAAGAAGCGTGGACTTGCCAGCGTTAGGCTCTCCCACCAGCGCCACCTTGAACCCGTCACGAATGATCTCGCTGCTTCCGCCGTTCTGGAGATGGCTGGTGATTTCACTATGAAGTTGCATCATCGCGTCCCACACCTGCGCGGCAACTGAATCCGGCACATCTTCCTCGTCGGCGAAATCCAGCTCTGCCTCGATCAGGGCGCGAGCACGCGTCAACCGGCCTGCCCAGCCATCGTAGAGCGCTGACAGCTTACCAGTGCTCTGCTCAACCGCTAGCCGCCGCTGCATCTCCGTTTCAGCCTGCAGCAGATCCGCCAGACCTTCGATCTCGAGAAGATCCATCTTGCTGTTTTCAAACGCTCGGCGGGAGAACTCGCCGGCATCCGCCGGCCGAAATCCTTCGAGCAGTTCGAGCTCGGCAAAAATTGATGCGACAACCGCGCGGCTTCCGTGGCTGTGGATTTCGATGCAGTTCTCACCCGTGAAGGAATTTGGTGCAGGGAAAACGATCATCAGCGCCTGATCGATGATCTCATTGTTTCGGTTTCGAATCGAACATAGAACCGCCTGCCGCGGTGCGGGAAGGTCACGACCGGTCAACGTCACAAAGGCTTCGAACGCTGCGGGCCCACTTATCCTGATAATAGCGACGCCGGCCGG
The DNA here is from genome assembly GCF_007828365.1 of Rhizobium sp. SJZ105. Lineage (NCBI taxonomy): Bacteria > Pseudomonadati > Pseudomonadota > Alphaproteobacteria > Hyphomicrobiales > Rhizobiaceae > Rhizobium > Rhizobium sp. SJZ105. The sequence continues at coordinate 60,228 of NZ_VIUP01000004.1, read as the reverse complement.
CAATGCTCCACTGGAGAGCGCATAAATGGTATCGGCGGAAGCTGGCATCATTCACCTCGGTTAAAACAGTCAAGCCGCATCCGAATGAACGGATGCGGCTTTAAAGCTTTGTCGATGGAACCGGTAAAACTCCGGATCAGGTATTCATCGATTCGAAGAAATCCGAATTTGTCTTGGTCTGCTTCAACTTGTCGATCAGGAACTCGATGGCATCCATCGTTCCCATCGGCGCGAGAATGCGGCGAAGCACGAAAATCTTCTGGAGATCCTGACGCGGCACGAGCAGGTCTTCCTTACGTGTACCGGACTTGAGAATATCGAGTGCCGGGAAGATACGCTTGTCAGCGACCTTACGGTCAAGCACGATTTCCGAGTTACCCGTACCCTTGAATTCTTCAAAGATGACTTCGTCCATGCGGCTGCCGGTGTCGATCAGCGCGGTCGCGATAATCGTCAGCGAACCACCTTCTTCGATGTTACGTGCGGCACCGAAGAAACGCTTCGGCCGCTGCAACGCGTTGGCATCCACACCACCGGTCAGGACCTTGCCGGAAGACGGAACGACCGTGTTATAAGCTCGGCCGAGGCGGGTGATGGAATCGAGCAGGATAACGACGTCGCGGCCATGTTCGACAAGGCGCTTCGCTTTTTCGATGACCATTTCGGCCACCTGGACGTGGCGTACAGCCGGTTCGTCGAAGGTTGACGACACCACCTCACCCTTGACCGAGCGCTGCATGTCTGTGACTTCTTCCGGACGTTCGTCGATCAGAAGAACGATCAGGTAACATTCCGGATGGTTAGCCGTGATGGAATGCGCGATGTTCTGCAAGAGAACAGTTTTACCGGTACGCGGCGGGGCGACGATCAATCCACGTTGGCCCTTGCCAAGTGGCGCGACCAGATCGATCACACGCGACGACAGATCCTTCGATGTCGGAAGCTCCAGCTCCATCTTGAACCGCTCATTCGGATAAAGCGGCGTCAGGTTATCGAAGTGAACCTTGTGACGGATCTTTTCAGGATCGTCAAAATTGATCGTGTTGACTTTGAGAAGCGCGAAATAACGTTCGCCTTCCTTGGGTCCACGGATCGGCCCCTCGACAGTATCGCCGGTCTTCAGAGAGAAACGGCGAATTTGCGAGGGCGAAATGTAGATATCGTCCGGACCCGGCAGATAATTTGCATTTGCGGACCGTAGAAAACCGAAACCGTCCTGCAGGACTTCAACGACGCCTTCGCCGATAATTTCGATGTCCTGGCTCGCGAGAACCTTGAGGATTGCGAACATAAGCTCCTGCTTGCGCATGGTGCTCGCATTTTCAACTTCCAGGGATTCAGCAAAAGTTAGCAAGTCGGTAGGCGATTTGCTCTTAAGTTCCTGAAGCTTCATTTCAGCCATGAAGGAAAGACCGTTTGATAATGTAATGTCGGGGGAGGGCGTGTTCGCGAATCAGATGCTGAGGGAGAAGCCGCAGATGACTGAATAATTCACATGCCACGAGATGAGTGGTCCGAAAATAGCGATTGAATAGGGCTACTGCAAGAGGAAAGCACGAATTCCGCGAAATTTATCGTTGCGACCTCTTAACCGAAGGGTTTCACAACCACAAGTATGACTATGAGGATCATCAGTACCGTCGGAACCTCGTTCATCAACCGCCAGTGACGGGCAGGCTTGATATTTTCATCCCGGGCGAACCGTTTGGCACTGCGGGTGAAATAGACGTGGGCGATGGTTAGAAGCACCACCAGTGCGATTTTCGCATGTAGCCAGCCGCCGGAAAAACCATAAACCGACCATGCGAGATAGAGCCCTAGTATCCAGCTGATCATCATCGCCGGGTTCATGATGACCTTGATCAACCGCTGTTCCATCACCTTGAAGGTTTCGGATTGCTGCGAACCGGTGGGTGCATCGGTGTGGTAAATGAACAGGCGCGGCAGGTAAAAAATCGCCGCCATCCAGGAAATCACCGCGATGATATGAAGCGCCTTGATCCACAGATAGAGATCGGCCGGATCGGCGTAAAACAACAAAGCGACAAAAGCGGCAAAGACACCGAGCGCCATACCTGCGCGAAGGGCAGCCCTGTTTCCCGAGCGGGCGGAGGTCTGCTTCTCGCCGCTCATGCCCCGGCTCCGCCGGCACGCACCCGCTGCACCAGCCTTGCAACGTTTTCCGGATCGGCCTGCGGCGTGATGCCATGGCCGAGATTGAAGATCAGCGGGCCCTGGCCCAGAGCCTGCAGCACAGCGTCGATACCGTCCTCCAGAGCCTTGCCACCCGCCACCATCAGCATGGGGTCCAGATTGCCCTGTACCGGGCCTTCCTTCTGCAAGTCCCTTGCGAAACCGAGTGGCACCGACCAGTCGAGCCCGATGGCGTCTGCGCCCGTTTTGCGGCGATAATCCTTCAAAAGATAACCGGCCCCCTTGGCAAAGGCGATGATCTTCGCGGAGGGGCGGCGAGCGCGCACCGAAGCGATGATACGGGCGACGGGTTTTACCGCATATTCCTCGAATTCCTTCTCGCCGAGCACCCCGGCCCAGGAGTCGAAAATCTGCACCGCATCGGCCCCGGCATCAATCTGCGCCACAAGGTAATCGGCGGAAACCTCAGCCAGCAAGGCAAGAAGCTTTTCCATGGCTGCCGGCTCCCGATAACCGAACAAGCGCGCCGGCGCCTGATCAGGTGTTCCGTGGCCGGCAATCATGTAGGTTGCAACCGTCCAGGGCGCACCACAAAAACCGAGAAGCGTCGTCTCATCCGGTAAGGTCTGGCGCAAGCGTGAGACGGTTTCGAAAACGGGCGAAAGATGCGCAATGACATTGCTCGCATCCAGCCTGTCGATGCCATCCGCGTCGATCGGATCCATGGCCGGACCCTTTCCCTCGCTGAAGGAAACATTGCGATCAAACCCATCCGGTATCACCAGAATATCGGAAAAGAGGATAGCTGCATCAAGACCGAACCGGCGAATGGGCTGAAGGGTCACTTCGGTTGCCAGTTCGGGATTATAACAGAGATCGAGGAAACTGCCGGCGTTCTTTCGCGTTTCCCTGTACTCCGGAAGGTAACGCCCTGCCTGCCGCATCAGCCATATGGGCGGAGGTGTGACCGTCTGCCCGTTCAACACCTTTAAAACCTTACGCTCGCTCATGCCACCCAACTTCCAAAAAATAAAATCTAAGAGATTTAAAAGATTTTCTATTTCTTAGAGTCGGTGAGTAGCAAGGATTAAAATCTTTCCAGTCGATATGCCGCAGTCGGGTGTAAGCGCCAAGACCTGAACACGGCATTTCATCGCTTCATGGCAATAAATTGGATAATAGATATTTATATAATATTTTCAGAGATTTAAGTTATATCCTTTGAAGCCGTTGCCTGTGGATCATCTGTGGACAGTTTTGAACAAGTTCAGAGTTTCCAGACAATTCACAGGCATGCCTGATAGCAAGGACGCCACTTGCGGATTGTGGAAAAAACCCACTTTATCCACGAGGCGGCTCGGCCCGCGGAACAATTCGGAAGTTTGTCCCGGTTTATCAACAGCGAGAGAAAAACAGCGTGGAGAACAAAAAAAGTTTCTTCCATTTGCACCTGATTTCGGACTCAACCGGAGAGACTCTCATGTCGGCCGGTCGTGCCGTCTCGGCGCAGTTCCACGCTTCGATGCCGGTGGAACATGTTTATCCGATGATCAGGAACCAGAAGCAGCTCGCCCAGGTGGTGGATCTGATCGACAAGGAACCGGGCATCGTTCTTTATACGATCGTGGATCAGCAGCTGGCCGAGTTCCTGGATTTGCGCTGTCACGCGATCGGGGTGCCCTGCGTCAACGTCCTGGAGCCGATCATCGGCATTTTCCAGACCTATCTAGGCGCACCTTCGAGACGGCGGGTCGGGGCGCAGCACGCGCTGAACGCGGATTATTTCGCGCGGATCGAAGCGCTCAATTTTGCGATGGACCATGATGACGGGCAAATGCCGGAAAGCTATGACGAAGCCGATATCGTCATCATTGGGATCAGTCGAACGTCGAAAACACCGACAAGTATCTATCTCGCCAACAGAGGCATAAAGACCGCCAATATACCGGTCGTTCCAAACGTGCCGTTGCCGGAAAGCCTTTATGCCGCCACCCGTCCCTTGATCGTTGGTCTCGTCGCGACATCGGACCGCATATCGCAGGTACGTGAAAACCGGGAACTCGGCACGACCGGCGGATTTGACAGCGGGCGCTACACGGATCGCGCTACCATCATGGAAGAGCTGAAATATGCGCGTGCGCTCTGTGCCCGTAACAATTGGCCGCTGATCGATGTTACACGCCGCTCCATAGAGGAAACGGCCGCGGCAATCCTTGCCCTTCGCCCGAGGACACGATAATCCGGATCGCACCATTCGGAGCAGATAGTCAATGAAACAAGAGTTGATCCTCGCCTCGTCCAGCGCATCCCGTCAGATGTTGATGCGCAATGCGGGGCTGACATTTTCGGCGATCCCGGCGGATATTGACGAGCGCGCGCTCGACGAGCAGCTGGAAAAAAATGGCGCAAAGCCGGAAGAGGTTGCGTTGGAACTGGCGAGGGCCAAGGCGCTTGCGGTAAGTGCCCCGCATCCGCAAGCACTCGTTCTTGGATGCGACCAGACGATGGCGCTCGGTGCCCGGGTGTACCACAAGCCAAAAACCATGGCCGAAGCCGAAGCACATCTGCTCTCATTATCCGGCAAGGTTCATCGCCTGAACAGTGCAGCCGTTCTTGCTCGCGACGGTGATGTCGTATGGCAGACGATCTCCAGTGCCGAGCTTTCGGTGCGAACTTTGAGCGCCGAATTCGTCTCCCGCCACCTGCAACGCGTGGGTGAAAAGGCCTTGAGCAGTGTCGGTGCCTATCAGCTCGAGGGCGAAGGAATCCAGCTATTTACTTCGATAGAGGGGGATTATTTCACCATTCTTGGCCTGCCGCTTCTGCCTCTCTTAATGAAACTGCGCGACATGGATGTCATCGATGGCTGATTCACGTGAAACATTAACTATAAATGCCTTCGTTGTCGGTTATCCGATCAAGCACTCGCGCTCGCCGATCATCCATTCCTACTGGCTGAAGAAATTCGGGATACCCGGCTCCTATAAGGCCATTGAGGTTGCCCCCGGTTACTTCCCCGATTTCATCACGGCACTAAAGGAACAGGGTCCTGGTGTAGCGGTGGGTGGCAATGTCACCATTCCGCACAAGGAAGCGGCCTTTAAGTTGGCGGATAGTCCCGACGAGCTGGCGGAGGAACTGGGTGCAGCCAATACCGTCTGGATGGAAGAGGGCAGGCTGCATGCCACCAACACGGATGGCTATGGCTTCGTTTCCAATCTCGATGAGCGCCATCCCGGATGGGAGAAAACCGACCGGGCGGTCGTGTTCGGAGCCGGCGGTGCAAGCAGGGCCGTCGTTCAGTCGCTGCGGGACCGCGGTATTGCCGAAATCCATGTCCTGAACCGCACGGTCGAACGTGCCCGTGAAATGGCCGACCGTTTCGGTGCACGGGTTTTTTCTCATCCTCAGGGCGCGCTTCATGAAGTCATGCAGGACGCCGGGTTGTTTGTGAACACGACATCGCTGGGTATGGACGGAACGGAAGCGCCCGAGATTGATTTTTCGCCGCTCGCTGCAAGTGCTGTTGTAACCGATATCGTCTATGTGCCGTTGAGAACCCCCATCCTCCAGATGGCGCAGACGCAGGGTATTGCGACGGTCGATGGGCTTGGCATGCTTCTTCATCAGGCAAAACCCGGCTTTAAAAAATGGTTCGGCAAAACGCCGGAAGTTGATGACACTCTTCGTTCCCTCATCATTGAGGATATGGAGAAACATTGATGATCGTCATCGGTCTCACCGGCTCGATCGGAATGGGAAAAACGACCACGGCGAAACTGTTTGCCGCGGAAGGGATACCGGTTCTCGATTCTGATGCGGTTGTGCACGACCTCTATTCTGCAGATGCCGTGCCGATGATCGAAGCCGCCTTTCCGGGCACGACCATTTCCGGCAGGGTCGACCGTCTTGAACTCGGTAACATCCTCAGGGAGAATCCGGCTAATTTTAGCAAGCTGGAAGCAATCGTCCATCCGCTTGTTCGTGAAAGACAGGAAGCTTTTCTCCGTAAGGCGAGAGAGGAAAGTCAAAATTTCGCCGTTCTCGATATCCCGCTGCTGTTTGAAACCGGCGCGGAAACGAGGGTCGATAAAATAGTCGTTGTTAGTTGCGCGCCGGAAATACAGCGCCAGCGGGTTTTGTCCCGTCCCGGCATGACGGAAGAGAAATTCGAAATGATATTGGCCCGGCAAATGCCCGATGCCGAAAAGCGCCGGCGGGCCGATTTTATCATCGATAGCGGAAATGGTGTCGAAGCTGCACGGGATCAGGTAAGAGAAATTCTGCAGAGACTAAGTGCCGGTTCGGGCAACGGAGAGAAAAATGCGTGAGATCATTTTCGATACGGAAACCACAGGCCTTGAATCGAAACTGGACCGCGTGATCGAAATCGGCGGAATCGAGCTCAACAACCATTTTCCGACCGGCCGCACATTGCATATTTATATCAACCCGGAAGATCGCAAGGTTCACCCGGACGCGCTTGCGGTGCACGGCATCACCGACGACTTCCTGAAAGACAAGCCGAAATTCGCCGAAGTCGTCGACGAAATCCGCGAGTTTTTTGAAGGTGCCCGCTGGGTGGCGCATAATGCGACATTCGACATGGGTTTCATCAATGCGGAATTTGCCCGCCTCGGCATTGCGCCGGTCTCATCTGAATTGGTGACGGATACGCTTTCGCTTGCACGCCGCAAGCACCCGATGGGTCCGAATTCCCTCGACGCACTTTGCCGGCGTTACGGGATCGACAACTCCCACCGCACCAAACACGGCGCGCTTCTCGACTCCGAACTGCTCGCCGAAGTCTACATAGAAATGATTGGTGGGCGCCAGACAGCGCTCGGTTTCGGTTCCGGCTCCAAACAGCAAGCGGTCACTATCGAGGATGATGATGTCCCGAATGAGCCGTTGCAAAGGCCGCATCCTCTACCATCAAGACTGGATGCGGAGACCATCGCGGCGCACGGCAAGCTCGTTCTCGGTATGGGCGACAAGGCGATCTGGAACCGTTACCAGAATTAAGTGCGCCTGGCGCTTAGATGCGCCGTTGAAAAATGACGAGAACCATCAAATAAAAAACCCGGGCGATGAACCCGGGTTTTGTTTTGTGTGAACTCTAAAAAGAGCGGCGTCGCGTACAATTCAGTTCGGTACGGCCTGAACCTTGGCTCTGGCCTGTTCCTCGGCAACGCGCTGCGAAAACATCTGCGCGAAATCGATCGGATCGATCATCAGCGGCGGGAAGCCACCATTGCGGGTGACATCGGCGATGATCTGGCGTGCGAAGGGGAACAGCAGGCGCGGGCACTCAATGAACAGCACCGGCAGCATATGTTCCTGCGGGAAACCGGCAATGCGGAACACGCCGCCATAAACCAGCTCGGCTGCAAACAGAACCTTGTCGCCATCCTTGGCTTCGGCATTCAGCGTCAGCACAACGTCGAAATCCGAACCCGAAATCGGGTTTGCGTTGACATTGACATTGATGTTGATCGACGGCGCATTGTCACGAGCCTGAAGCGAACGAGGAGCACCCGGATTTTCGAAAGAAAGATCCTTGATGTACTGGGTAAGAATGTTGAGGGAAGGACTAACTGCGCCCTGTGCGCCATTTTCAGCGGTCATTACGTTTCCTCGCGGCGTGATTTCGTGGAAGGCGGTCTATCATTTCGACTTGAGCCTTACAACCCTCGTGCTCTCGCCTCTCTAACCCTTTGCCGTGCTTCAGGGTTTGGGCAGGTTGCGATCATCCGGCTTGTGGGACCAGGGAGAATCCTTGGGCCCTTCGCGGTGAAACTCCTCTTCGTCGAGGTCCACGACCTTGGAGCTACCCTTATTTCCCTGACCATTGCTGAACCCGGAAAAGTCACCGGGTTGCGGCCCGGTCTGGCCGCCGGGTTGACCCGACTGGCGAAATGAACCGGCCACGACGACGCGGGGTCCGAGGATCTTCCAGAAAAAACGTCTCACCGTTTTCGACAAAAGCAGTAGGCCGAGGATATCGGTGATGAAACCCGGGATGAACAGCAGGATGCCCGCCACGACGCGCATGGCGCCATTGACCAGCTCATCGGCAGGCTGGGCGCCGGTGCGGCCTGCGGCCTGGAGATTTCTCACCATGCCGATGCCGCCGAGCCGCAGGATCAGCAAGCCCAGAAACGACGTAAACAGGACAAGCGCCAATGTCAGCCACAGACCGATTGTCTTGCCGACGATGATGAAACCGGCAATTTCCAGGATTGGCATCATCAGGATGACGATGGGGAGAAAGGAAAAACGCATCTTCTAGCCTTGCGTGTGCATCTCTGGCAGATTGCCGGTTCCCGAGAACACCGATGATTGAATCTGCACATTTGAATGATGATAAGATGCAGACTATATGATGTTCAGGTTTTTGAATTTAAATGGCGGTTTTGGTAAAAGATGGGCTTTAGCGACTTTATCACATTGTTTTTTCTCGTTGCAGCGGTGCTGATCTTTCTTCAGCTGCGCAGCGTTCTTGGTCGCCGAACCGGCAATGAGAAGCCGCCATTCGACCCTTACACGCCGCGCGATGTCGCGAAAGGCCCCGTCACGGATGATAACAAGGTCGTGACCCTGCCCAAACGCTCTGAGGCGGAGGACGAAAACCGCTTTGCCGAGGCGGATGCTCTGGCACCCGTCGATACTGCCTTGAATACATCCCTGCGCGAGCTGATGACCAAGGACCCGACCTTCCGCCCCAAGGAATTCCTGAACGGCGCCCGCATGGCCTATGAGATGATCGTCATGGGTTTTGCCGATGGTGACCGCAAGACGTTGAAGAACCTTCTGTCGAAGGAAGTTTTCGACGGGTTCGAGGCGGCCATTTCCGAGCGGGAAAGTCGCGGCGAGGTGGTCAAGTCCACTTTCGTGGGAATAGAGAAGGCTGATATCACCCAGGCCGGTATCCGCGATTCCGAAGAGCAGATCACGCTCAGAATAGTCAGCCAGTTGATTTCGGCCACCTATGACAAGGATGGCAAGCTGGTGGACGGCGATCCCGATGCGGTTGCGGAAGTGGACGACATCTGGACCTTCTCGCGTGATGTCCGCTCGCGCGATCCCAACTGGAAGCTGATCGCCACTGAATCCGAGCAATGAATACGCCCTTTTCGTTCGAAGAAGTTTCTTTCGGTGATCTGCCGGGATGGCAGGAGGACGATCCGCGTAAGCTGTTTCCGGCGATGCGGACAATCCTGTCACATCTTCGGAATTCAAAACCCTACAGGACCGGCGCGCTGGGTCTCACCGCCGGCGAACTGGCCTCGCTTCTGGAACTGGCGGATGAGGAACAAGCGGATAGTCCCCAGCAGGCCCGCCGGTTTTTCGAGACGAATTGTGTACCTTTCAAAATTTCACCACCCGGCGGAAAACGCGGTTTTGTAACTGCCTTTTATGAACCGGAGCTTGAGGTATCGTCAGTCCGCGACGATGTCTGGAAGTATCCGGTCTACCGCCGCCCACCGGAGCTGGTGGATATCGATGACGAAAATCGCCCGAGCGGTTTTGATCCGTCCTATGCTTTTGGCAGAGAGGGCGAGGACGGCATTTCCTATTTTCCCGATCGCCGCGCGATCGACGAAGGATATCTGCAGGGCAGGGGGCTTGAGATTGCCTGGGCGAGATCGAAGGTCGATCTGTTTTTCGTCCACGTTCAGGGTGCTGCCCGTCTTCTGTTTCCTGATGGAGAGGTGAAACGCATCACCTATGCCGCCAAGGCCGGGCATCCGTTCTCGCCGATCGGTCGGTTGCTTCTGGATCGTGGGGAACTGGATCCGAAAACGATCTCGATGCAGACAATTCGCAAATGGCTCGCCGACCATCCGGATGAGGTGGATGGGGTGCTATGGCATAATCGCTCCTATATTTTTTTCCGGGAGGCTGATGTTGCCGGCCTGGATATGGGACCTATCGCCGCCGCCAAGGTGCCGCTGGTCGCCGGGCGGGCGCTTGCGGTGGACAGGCTCATCCACACCTTCGGTTTTCCCTTTTTCATCCATGCGCCGTCATTGACCCACCTGGATAATGGAAAGCCCTTCGCGCGGTTGATGCTGGCGCTCGATACTGGCTCGGCCATCGTTGGCCCGGCACGCGGCGACATTTTCACCGGCTCGGGTTTCGAAGCCGGGGAACTTGCAGGCACAGTGCGCAACGACGCCGATTTCTATATGCTGTTGCCGCATGTTGCTGCGAAAAGGTATCGGCGATGAAGGGCAGTCGAAAGCTTGGCAAGGAAGAACGCATTCTGTGGGGTAAGGTCGCAAGAACAGCCAGACCCATCTCCGGCAGGCTGGAGGATTTGCTGGCTTTCGACGATATCGAGGAAGCCGCGGCGGAACCTGTCGTCCCGCAAACGGCAAACGCCGTCTTCCCAAGGATGCTCGCGGAGCCGGTGGACGTTTCGCCCTTTACGCCGGACAAGAAGCCAAAAATTCATCAACCGATGGAAAAGCCGGTTAAGCGCAAGTTGACGCGCGGGCGGTTGCCGCTGGAAGGCCGTATCGATCTGCATGGCATGTTTCAGAGCGAAGCCCATGCGGTTCTGCTCGACTTTCTATTGCGGGCGCACGAGCGGGGCCTTCGGCATGTGCTCGTCATCACCGGCAAGGGTCGCTCCATCGGCAGCGATGGTGCGCTGAAAAGGGCCGTGCCCATGTGGTTCGCCAAACCGGAATATCGTTACTTGATTTCATCCTATGAGGATGCATCCGCCAATCACGGCGGCGATGGCGCTCTCTATGTCCGGTTGGCGCGCCGCAAGGGTGAAAAATCATGACGCCCTTTGCAGAAGCCGTGCGGCTGCTTCGTGAGCGCAAGGGTGTGACACAGAAGGAGATGGCGGCGGCAATCGGAGTTTCCCCCGCTTATCTCTCAGCACTGGAGCACGGCAAACGCGGCAAACCGAGCTTCGATCTCCTCCAGCGCATCGCCGGATATTTCAACATCATTTGGGATGAGGCGGAGGAATTGTTCTTTCTCGCCGGCTCCTCCGACCCCAAGGTGGCGATCGACACGGTCGGTCTGCCGCCGCAATATACGGCTTTTGCCAATCGGCTGGCGCGGGATATTCGCAAGCTGCCGCTGAGTGTGATAGAGGAACTGTCAGCGGTGCTACAAAAAAGCCGTTCTTGCGATTGAAACCCCTCTATCCCCTGCTTTATGCAGCGTTCTGAGGCATGTGGCCTTTGGGATTGAGTGTAGAATTTCTATAGTCGTATGTCGGATTTGAGTGATTCGCGGGCTTCAGGCCTTCTCACTGAAAACTTGGCCAGGAAATTTTGGAAAGAGTACTTATGACCGAAACATCGTCAAGCGAAGTCGGCGCCAACACTGAATACGGAGCCGATTCGATCAAGGTCCTGAAGGGTCTTGATGCTGTGCGCAAACGGCCCGGCATGTATATCGGCGATACCGATGACGGCTCCGGTCTGCATCACATGGTCTACGAGGTGGTTGACAACGCCATCGACGAGGCGCTTGCGGGTCATGCCGATCTGGTGACGGTGACGCTCAACGCCGATGGTTCGGTGACGGTAACGGACAACGGACGCGGCATTCCGACTGATATCCATTCTTCCGAAGGCGTTTCCGCCGCGGAAGTCATCATGACCCAGCTTCATGCGGGCGGAAAATTCGACCAGAACTCCTACAAGGTTTCCGGCGGTCTGCATGGCGTGGGCGTTTCGGTCGTAAATGCGCTCTCGGTTTGGCTGAAGCTCAGAATCCGCCGCAATGGTAAGCTGCACGAAATCGGCTTCACCCATGGGGTTGCCGATGCTCCGCTCTCGGTCATTGGCGAATATGAAGGCCGCTCCGGCACGGAAGTCACCTTCCTGGCGAGCCCCGACACCTTCACCATGACGGATTATGATTTTGGTACGCTGGAGCATCGCCTGCGCGAACTGGCGTTTTTGAATTCCGGCGTTCGTATCGTGCTCACCGACAAGCGTCATTCTGATATCAAGCAGGAAGAGTTGCTCTACGATGGCGGTCTTGAAGCCTTCGTGCGTTATCTCGACCGTGCCAAGAAACCGCTGGTAGACAAGCCGGTGGCCATTCATGGCGAAAAGGACGGCATCACGGTTGAGGTCGCGCTCTGGTGGAACGACAGCTACCACGAAAATGTGCTCTGCTTCACCAACAACATTCCGCAGCGCGACGGCGGCACCCATATGGCTGGCTTCCGCGCGGCGCTCACGCGTCAGATGACATCCTATGCCGAGACTTCCGGCATCATGAAAAGGGAAAAGGTCAGCTTGCAGGGTGAGGACTGCCGCGAAGGACTGACGGCAATTCTTTCCGTCAAGGTTCCCGACCCCAAGTTTTCTTCGCAGACGAAGGACAAGCTCGTTTCGTCTGAAGTGCGCCCTGTCGTGGAAAGTCTCGTCAATGAGGCCCTGTCCACCTGGCTCGAGGAACATCCGTCCGACGCCAAGATTCTTGTCGGCAAGGTGGTGGAAGCGGCCATTGCCCGTGAAGCCGCCCGCAAGGCGCGCGAACTGACGCGCCGCAAGGGTGCGCTCGATATCGCCTCTCTGCCCGGCAAGCTCGCCGATTGCTCCGAACGCGATCCGGCGAAATCCGAACTCTTCCTCGTCGAGGGTGACTCCGCAGGCGGTTCGGCCAAGCAGGGCCGCTCGCGCGAAACGCAGGCCATCCTGCCACTACGCGGCAAGATCCTGAACGTTGAGCGCGCCCGTTTCGACAAGATGCTGTCCAGCCAGGAAATCGGCACGCTGATCACCGCGCTCGGCACGTCGATCGGCAAGGACGAATTCAACGCAGACAAGCTGCGCTACCACAAGATCATCATCATGACGGATGCTGACGTCGACGGCGCCCACATTCGTACCCTGCTGTTGACCTTTTTCTTCCGCCAGATGCCGGAACTGATCGAGCGTGGCCATCTCTATATCGCCCAGCCGCCGCTTTATAAGGTGACGCGCGGCAAATCCGTGCAGTACCTCAAGGATGAGAAGGCGCTGGAAGAATATCTGATCTCGATGGGCATCGAGGATACGTCGCTGACGCTCGGCTCCGGCGAAGTACGCATCGGCGCTGACCTTCGTGAGGTCATTCTCGATGCGGTGCGCATGCGCACGCTGATCGACGGTCTGCATTCCCGCTACAGTCGCTCCATCGTGGAACAGGCCGCCATTGCCGGCGCCCTGAACCCCGAGCTTTCGGCCGATGCTGCCCGTGCCCAGGAAACCGTTGCCGAAGTGGCCCGGCGTCTGGACATGATCGCGGAAGAAACCGAACGCGGCTGGTCCGGCATGGTGCTGGAAGATGGCGGCTTGCGCTTCGAGCGCATGGTACGCGGTGTCAAGGAAATCTCGACGCTCGATATGGGCCTGATCGGTTCGGTCGATGCCCGTCATATCGATCAGCTCGCGGCCCGCACGCGCGATATTTACGTCACTCCGCCGGTTCTGCAACGCAAGGACGGCACTATGGAACTGGCCGGACCGCGTGCGCTTCTGGATGCTATTTTTGCCGCCGGCCGCAAGGGCCTTTCCATGCAGCGTTACAAGGGTCTCGGTGAAATGAACGCCGAGCAGCTGTGGGAAACCACACTCGACGCCAATGTGCGTTCGCTGCTGCAGGTCAAGGTCAACGATGCGACGGATGCCGACGGCCTGTTTTCGCGCCTGATGGGTGATGAGGTGGAACCGCGCCGCGACTTCATTCAGGAAAATGCGCTCAGCGTTGCCAATCTCGACATTTAATCCTGTGGGACGTCTCGCGTGACGATTCACGTGAAACGAAACTTTAACGAAAGGCCCGGCGGTCAATTTCCGCCGGGCCTTTTGTCATCTGTGTTGTCGGATATCAATCGGCCTTGCCGGTGAACCGCCCCTTGAAAGCTACGTCCGAAAGGGGGAGGCGCTTGCTGGGCACTTCCCGTTCTGCCAGATCGTCAGGAAGAACAGCCTTGTCGGTCAATGTGCCGATGGCAACTGCGGCCTCCACCTTATATCCATCCGGAACATCAAGCTTTTCCACGATCTGGTCTTTAAATATGCCTGCCATGCCATGGGCGTGGTAACCGAGCAGATGCGCCTGCATGGCAAGTGAAAACCATGCCGCACCGGCATCGAAGGAATGGGTCGCTGAAGGCTTTTTCTCACCCTCTCGTGAAATATTGTGGTCGCGGGAAAGGACGAAGAGTAGCACCGAGGCATTTTTTGCCCAGCGCTGGTTTCCTTCCATCAGCAGTTCCACGAAGAGCGGCCAATCCTCGCTATCCTTGTGCGCGTAGACAAACCGCCACGGTTGCTGGTTGGATGCCGATGGCGCCCAATGCGCAGCATCGAGAATGGTCAGCAGATGCTCGTTTGGCATCGCATCTCCATCGAATGCGCGTGGAGACCAGCGATCGAGGAAGAGTGGATCGACGGCATATTCGGATTGCCGGGAATTGCTGTTTGTCACGGGCGTGTCCTTTTGATTGTCGGGAGGGAAAAGGTATTTTTCGAAAGTCGAAGCAGTCAAGGGGTGACAAGTATGAATGTATCGTTCATATATGCATCACCTTGTCTGACAACCGGGAGAGAGTTCCATGAAATTGATGCGCGTTGGCCAGCCTGGCCAAGAAAAACCTGCGATCCTCGACGCGGAAGGAAAAGTCCGCGATCTGTCTGCTCATGTCAAAGACATCGGCGGTGAAGCCATTTCTCCGGAAGGCCTGAAGAAGATTGCCGCCATCGACCTCGGCACTCTTCCCGTGATCTCCGAAGAGCGCATTGGCGCTTGTGTTGCCGGAACCGGAAAATTCATCTGCATCGGCCTCAATTTCTCTGACCACGCCGCTGAAACCGGTGCGACCGTACCGCCGGAACCGGTCATTTTCATGAAGGCGACCTCGGCAATCGTCGGTCCGAACGACGATGTTGTCATTCCGCGCGGTTCTGAGAAGACCGACTGGGAAGTCGAACTCGGCGTCGTCATCGGCAAGACCGCGAAATATGTATCTGAGGCCGATGCTCTCGACTACGTCGCCGGTTATTGCGTTTCGCACGATGTTTCTGAGCGGTCTTTCCAGACGGAGCGTGCCGGACAGTGGACCAAGGGTAAATCCTGCGACACCTTCGGTCCGATCGGCCCCTGGCTGGTCACGAAGGACGAAATCACCGATCCGCAGAACCTCGGAATGTGGCTGAAGGTCAACGGCCAGACAATGCAGGACGGCTCCAGCAAGACCATGGTTTACGGCGTCGCGCATGTCGTTTCCTATCTCAGCCAGTTCATGTCTCTCCATCCCGGCGACGTCATTTCCACCGGCACGCCTCCGGGCGTCGGCATGGGCCAGAAGCCCCCGCGTTACCTCAAGACGGGCGATGTCGTTGAACTCGGCATTGAAGGCCTCGGTTCCCAGAAACAGACCTTCGTTGCCGACATCTGATTATCAACAAACGTTCAACTGAAATTGAGGCGCCGGAGGGAAACCACCGGCGCCTTCGATTTTGTGCAGTTGCGAAAAGCTGCTATGGTCAAAAAAAGAGCTTGATCCGCGAGGAGGCGTAATCAGTGTTCTACCACCTCTATGAAATGAACCATGCGGCGATGGCGCCACTGCGCGCCGGTGCCGATATGATGCGCCAGGCATGCAGCAATCCTTTGAACCCGCTTTCCAGCACCGCCTTCGGGCGAAGCCTCGATGCAGGCTTTGAGGTATTCGAGCGCCTGACGCGCCGTTACATCAAGCCGGAGTTCGGTTTGGCGACTACCACCGTCGATGACCGGACCGTTGCCGTCACTGAAGAGATCATCTGGTCGCGTCCCTTCTGTAATCTCGTTCATTTCAAAAAAGAACTCGATGCGGCCCGCAAACCATATCCGAAGGTGCTGCTGGTGGCGCCTATGTCAGGCCACTACGCCACATTGCTGCGGGGAACGGTCGAGGCGCTGCTGCCATCGGCGGATATCTATATCACCGATTGGATCGATGCCCGCATGGTGCCAGTCACCGAAGGGACATTCGATCTCGACGATTACATCAGCTACGTCATCGATATGCTGCGCGAGATCGGGCCCGGCGCCCATGTGGTCGCTGTTTGTCAGCCCTCGGTTCCGGTTCTGGCCGCAGTGTCCCTGATGGAAGCCGATGGTGACGGTTTCGCGCCTGCATCCATGACGCTGATGGGCGGTCCGATCGATACGCGCATCAATCCCACAGCCGTCAACGGTCTGGCCACGGCCAAGCCAATCGAATGGTTCCGCGACAATGTCGTCATGCAGGTACCGTGGCCGCAGCCGGCTTTTGGCCGGAATGTCTATCCCGGCTTCCTGCAATTATCCGGCTTCATGTCCATGAACCTCGACAAGCACATGACGGCACACAAGGATTTCTACCTGAACCTCGTCAAGAACGACGGCGATTCCGCTGAGAAGCATCGCGATTTTTACGATGAATATCTGGCCGTGATGGATTTGACGGCGGAGTTCTACCTGCAGACGGTGGAAACCGTCTTCATCGAACACGCGCTTCCCAAGGGAAACATGCAGCATAGGGGCAGGGCCGTCGATCCCGCTGCCATTCGTAACGTCGCGCTGTTCACCGTGGAAGGCGAAAACGACGATATTTCCGGTGTGGGCCAGACCAAAGCCGCGCACGATCTTTGCCGGAACATCCCCGATGAAAAGCGTGCGCACTACATGCAGCCCGACGTCGGTCACTACGGCGTTTTCAACGGGTCGCGTTTCCGCAAGGAGATTGTGCCGCGCATGGTGGAATTCATCCGCAAGAACCAGACTGTCTAGCGCTGGAAGCCAGGCGATGCCGCGCATTTGCGTGGCCAAGCCGGTGTCGAATCGGCTATGAACAGTCCATGTTTTCGTTCCTCAGAAAATCCGTGAAGTCGCCGGCGCCGAAAAAGGTAGCGCCCAGCCAGCGCACCGTCGAGGTGGCTGGCCGTCATGTGCCCATTACGGTGAAGGAAAACCCGCGCGCCACGCGCATCACCTTGCGCATCGAACCCGGCGGCCGGGCTCTGAAGCTGACGATCCCGATGGGGCTTCACCATGGCCAGGTGGATGATTTTCTCGAAAGGCATCAGGGCTGGATTGAAGGCAAGCTTTCGAAAATCACCCCAGATGACGGTTTGCGTCATGGTGCGTCGGTTGATATTCGCGGCGTATCCCATCGTATCCATCACACTGGCAGCCTGCGTGGCCTGACTCACATCTCCAAAGACGAGGACGGCACGGCGGTATTGAAAGTCAGTGGAGCGCCCGAACACCTGCGCAGACGGGTGGCCATGTTTTTGAAAAAGGAAGCGAAGGCTGATCTGGAGAGGCTTGTTGCGGTTCACGCGAGCGCGGCCGGAAAGCCTGTGCGATCCATCAGCATGAAGGACACCCGCAGCCGCTGGGGTTCGTGTTCCCATGATGGAAATCTGAGTTTCTCGTGGCGTATCGTCATGGCTCCGGAAAAGGTCATCGATTATCTCGCAGCCCACGAGGTTGCGCATCTGCGGGAAATGAACCACGGCCCGAAATTCTGGGCCCTGTGCGAAAAACTCTGCCCGCATACGCAGGAAGCCAAGGAATGGCTGAAACGTCACGGCTCTAAACTCCACGCCATCGATTTTGATTGAAAGTGGAGACGTGCATCGCCATCTGGATTCACGTGAAACATTCCATGGAAAACGGGTGCGATTTGGCTCGACTCTTGTCGCATTTCGTGTCAGGTCGCGGGTATGAAACCGGATATCAAGATTTGCGGATTGAAGACACCGGAAGCGCTGGAGCGTGCCGTCAGGCGCGGCGCCTCCCATGTCGGCTTTATTTTCTTTGAAAAGAGCCCCCGCAACATCGAGCCCGATATCGCCGGCAGGCTGGCGGAAGCCGCCCGTGGCGCCGCAAAGGTGGTCGCCGTTACCGTCAATGCCGAAAATGATGATCTGGATGAGATCGTTGATCTGCTGAGACCGGATATTCTGCAATTGCACGGCAGTGAAAGCCCGGAGAGGGTGCTGAACATCAAAGCACTCTACGGCCTTCCGGTAATGAAGGCGCTTTCCGTTCGCGACGCCGCTGATCTTGCCAAGATTGATCCCTATATAGGCATAGCCGACCGTTTCCTGCTGGATGCCAAGGCGCCTGCGGGTTCCGATTTGCCGGGCGGCAACGGAGTAACCTTCGACTGGACCATCCTGCGCTCTCTTGACGGAAGTATCGATTACATGCTTTCCGGGGGATTGAACAAGGACAATGTCGCGGAGGCTCTGGCCGAAACCGGAGCTGGCGGACTGGATTTGTCGTCCGGTGTGGAGAGCGCGCCGGGCGTCAAGGATCTTGCGATGATTGATGCATTCTTCGATGTGGTGAATGATTGGTCGAAAGGCCCAAAGGGAGCTTGAAGTGAACGACGCGCCAACACCCAATTCTTTCCGCGCCGGTCCCGATGAGGACGGCCGTTTTGGCATTTACGGAGGCCGCTTCGTTGCCGAAACGCTGATGCCGCTTATTCTGGATTTGCAGGCGGAGTGGGACAAGGCAAAGACCGATCCCGAATTTCAGGCAGAACTCAAATATCTCGGCGCTCATTACACCGGCCGCCCGAGCCCGCTTTATTTCGCGGAACGCCTGACGGCCGAACTGGGCGGCGCCAAGATCTATTTCAAGCGCGAAGAGCTGAATCACACCGGCTCGCATAAGATCAACAATTGCCTTGGCCAGATCCTGCTTGCCAAGCGCATGGGCAAGACCCGTATCATTGCCGAAACCGGCGCCGGCCAGCACGGCGTTGCCTCGGCGACCGTCGCCGCACGCTTCGGCCTGCCCTGCGTCGTTTATATGGGCGCGACGGATGTTGCCCGTCAGGCGCCGAATGTTTTCCGCATGAAGCTTCTGGGCGCTGAGGTAAAGCCGGTAACGGCTGGCCACGGCACTCTGAAAGATGCCATGAACGAGGCGCTGCGCGACTGGGTCACCAATGTCGATGACACCTATTACCTGATCGGCACAGCTGCCGGCCCGCATCCCTATCCGGAAATGGTTCGCGATTTCCAGGCCGTCATCGGTGAGGAAGCAAAGGCACAGATGCTGGAGGCGGAGGGCCGTCTTCCGGATATGGTCATTGCGGCTGTCGGCGGTGGCTCGAATGCCATCGGCATCTTCCATCCTTTCCTTGATGACAAGAGTGTCCGTATCGTCGGCGTCGAGGCTGGCGGCAGGGGTCTTTCGGGTGAGGAGCATTGCGCTTCGATCACGGCCGGTTCGCCGGGGGTTCTGCACGGAAACCGCACCTACCTTCTTCAGGATGCGGATGGCCAGATCAAGGAAGGCCATTCCATCTCCGCAGGTCTCGATTATCCCGGCATCGGCCCTGAGCATTCCTGGCTGAACGATATCGGCCGCGTGGAATATGTACCGATCATGGACCATGAGGCGCTGGACGCCTTCCAGATGCTGACCCGCCTCGAAGGCATCATTCCCGCTCTGGAGCCAAGCCACGCGCTGGCGGAAGTCATCAAGCGCGCACCGAAGATGGGCAAGGATGAGATCATCCTAATGAATCTTTCGGGTCGTGGGGACAAGGATGTCCACACCGTCAGCAAGTTCCTCGGAATGGAAATGTAAGACCATGACTGCACGTATGGACAAGCGCTTTGCCGATCTGCGCGCTGAAAACCGCCCGGCTCTGATTACCTATTTCATGGGCGGCGACCCGGATTTCGAAACCTCGCTCGGCATCATGAAGGCACTGCCGGAAGCAGGCGCCGACGTTATCGAGCTCGGCATGCCGTTTTCCGACCCGATGGCGGATGGCCCGGCGATCCAGCTGGCAGGACAGCGCGCGCTGAAAGGCGGCCAGACGCTGAAAACCACGCTCGATCTCGCCCGCGAGTTCCGCAAGGAAGACGACGCGACCCCGATCGTGATGATGGGATATTACAATCCGATCTACATCTACGGCGTCGACAAATTTCTTGACGATGCGTTGGCGGCTGGCGTCGATGGTCTGATCGTGGTTGATCTGCCGCCTGAAATGGATGATGAGCTCTGCGTGCCCGCCTTGGCGCGCGGCGTGAATTTCATCCGTCTCGCCACGCCGACGACGGATGGCAAGCGCCTGCCGACCGTTCTTAAAAATACCTCAGGTTTCGTTTATTACGTATCGATGAACGGTATTACCGGTTCCGCACTGCCCGATCCCTCGTTGATCTCTGGCGCGGTCGGTCGTATCAAGGCGCATACGGAACTGCCGGTTTGCGTCGGTTTTGGTGTCAAGACGGCCGATCATGCCAAAGCGATCGGTGCCGTGGCGGATGGCGTGGTGGTCGGTTCGGCCATCGTCAACCAGATTGCCGGCAGTCTGACGAAGGACGGGCAGGCAACCGCCGATACCGTGCCATCCGTCACGACGCTGGTAAAAGGACTTTCAACGGGCGTGCGTGCGTCGCGCCTTGCCGCTGCGGAATAAGCGCGCGGCCCAGTCAGGAGTAGTCAGTTGAACTGGATCACCAATTACGTACGGCCCCGGATCAATTCCATGCTTGGCCGCCGCCCGGAGGTTCCTGAGAACCTGTGGATCAAGTGCCCGGAAACGGGCGAGATGGTCTTCCACAAGGATCTGGAAGATAACAAGTGGGTCATTCCGGCTTCCGGTTACCACATGAAGATGCCGGCAAAGGCGCGTCTCGTCGATCTTTTCGATGGTGGCGTCTATGAGGCCTTGCCGCAGCCGAAGGTGGCGCAGGATCCGCTGAAGTTCCGCGATTCAAAGAAATACACCGACCGTCTGCGCGACAGCCGCACGAAGACCGAGCAGGAAGATACTATCCTTGCCGGCGTTGGCCTCCTGAAAGGCCTGAAGATCGTTGCCGTTGTGCATGAATTCCAGTTCATGGGCGGTTCTCTCGGCATCGCGGCCGGCGAAGCCATCGTCAAGGCGTTCGAGCGCGCCATTTCCGAGCGTTGCCCGCTGGTCATGTTCCCGGCCTCCGGTGGCGCCCGCATGCAGGAAGGCATTCTGTCACTGATGCAGCTGCCGCGCACCACGGTTGCTGTCAACATGCTGAAAGAAGCAGGCATGCCCTACATCGTGGTTCTGACGAACCCGACGACGGGTGGTGTCACTGCTTCCTACGCCATGCTGGGCGACGTGCATATCGCCGAGCCGGGCGCCGAAATCTGCTTTGCGGGCAAGCGCGTGATCGAGCAGACCATTCGCGAAAAGCTCCCGGAAGGTTTCCAGACATCGGAATACCTGCTGGAGCATGGCATGGTGGATATGGTGATCGATCGCCGCGAAATTCCCGATACGCTGGCAAGCCTTCTCAAGATCATGACGAAGGCTCCGGCAGAAGCAAACGCGGTCATTCCGCTTGCGGCTTCGGCCTGACGGAAAAATATGTCGCCCGGAGGCGGGAAGCGCCTTCGGGATGACGTTATACGTTGCATGATTTCATCTCGGGTGCGGCGGACAAATGGCCAATACAACGCCTGAAAGGCGAACAGAAGATATGACGAAGCCCGCAATCGGCGAGGCCGAACAGATCATCGAAAAGCTGATGCAGCTTCACCCCAAGGGTTTTGATCTTTCACTGGACAGAATTTCCCGTCTTCTGGAAAAACTAGGCAGCCCTCAGAAAAGGTTGCCGCCGGTTATTCATGTCGCAGGCACCAACGGCAAGGGTTCGGTTACGGCCTTTTGCCGCGCATTACTGGAGGCGGCAGGACTTTCCGTGCACGTTCACACCTCTCCGCATCTCGTGAACTGGCATGAACGTTATCGCATCGGCGTTTCCGGCGAAAAAGGCCGTTATGTCGATGATGCCGTCTTTGCGGATGCGCTGCGCCGCATCGAAGCTGCCAACGGCGGCCAGATGATAACGGTTTTCGAAATTCTGACCGCCGCGATGTTTCTGCTCTTCGCGGAGCATCCGGCAGATGCTGCCGTGGTCGAGGTTGGGCTCGGTGGGCGCTTCGATGCGACAAATGTGATCAACAACCCGGCCGTTTCCGTTATCATGCCGATATCGCTCGATCATCAGGCCTATCTCGGCGACCGGGTGGAACTGATTGCCGCTGAAAAGGCCGGCATCATGAAGTCGGGTTCCCCTGTCGTCATTGGTCATCAGCAGTATGATGCGGCGCTGGATACCCTCGTTTCCACGGCTGAGCGTCTTGGTTGCCCGGCATCAGTCTATGGGCAGGATTTTTCCGCCCATGAAGAATTCGGCCGTATGGTCTACCAGGATGAATTCGGCCTGACCGACGCGCCGCTGCCACGTCTTCCCGGTCGCCACCAGCTTGCCAATGCCGCTGCCGCGATCCGGGCCGTCAAGGCTGCCGGTTTTGAGGTGACGGAGCGGATGATCGAAAAGGCCATGACAACAGTGGAATGGCCCGGCCGTCTTCAGCGTGTCCTAACCGGAAAAATCGCTGAAATCGCTCCGAAGGATGCGGAAATCTGGATCGATGGTGGTCACAACCCAGGCGCGGGCGAAGTCATTGCCGAGGCAATGGCGGGGTTTGAAGAAAAGACACCGCGCCCGCTGTTCATCATTGCCGGCATGATCAACACCAAGGATCCGGTGGGTTATTTCAAGGCTTTCGCCGATATCGCGGAGTATGTCTTCACGGTTCCAATCGGCGGTACAGATGCCGCAATCGATCCCGTCGTGCTTGCCCATGCGGCCTTTGATGCCGGTCTGGTTGCGGCGCCTACATCTTCGCTGACCGAGGCGCTGGACGAGCTATCGCGTCGCTTCGATCCCGAAGGGCCGCCGCCGCGCATCCTGATTGGCGGCTCGCTTTATCTTGCCGGAAACGCGCTTGCATTGAACGGTACGGCTCCCGAATAAAAAAGCCCGGCATCGCTGCCGGGCTTTTCTTTATTCCATGGAAAATTGCTTACGCGGCGCCGGAAATCCAGGCCGAAAGCGCTGTCTTGGGCGCAGCGCCGACCTTGATGTCAGCCACTTCGCCGCTCTTGAAGATGGCAAGAGTCGGGATGGAGCGAACGCCGAACTGGGCAGCCAGTTCCGGGTTTTCGTCGATGTTGAGCTTTGCGACCTTGACCTTGCCGGCAAGCTCGGACGAAATTTCTTCGAGGCTCGGCGCGATCATTTTGCACGGGCCGCACCATTCGGCCCAGAAATCCACTACGACTGGTTCGGAGGATTCGAGGACTTCGGACTGGAAGTTGGCGGCGTCGACTTTTACGGTAGCCATATCTGGCTCTCCTTTCAGTAAATCTTTTCCACTATCGATGTGATGCGGGCGCGTCGAAATTTCAATGCCCCGGTATCTCACTTTGTCTTTATTGCGGCAAGGGCTTGCATCATGGCATCGTCACCAACCGTCATAAAAGCGGCATTTTCCGTATAAATCAGCGCGCAGACAAATTCCTTGCCGGGATAAAGCGGTGACAGAATTTCGCGATAGATGGCAAGCTGTGCCGTGTGGGAGAAGGGTATCTCGTGCGCGTCGCGCGGCGGAACTCGGTTCGTCTTGTAATCGACCAGAATGACGCGGTCGCCATCCACTGCCAGCCGGTCGATACGGCCGGAAACCGCATAATGCTGCCTGCCGATCGTCATGGTCCCCATAATGGAAACTTCTGCGCGGCTATTGGGCGAAAATGCCGGCTGCACCGCTGGTTCGGACATAACCCGCAAAACCGCCCGTATCAGATGTTCGCGCTCGGCAGACGGCCAGAACCGTGCGGCACGTTCGGCATAACGGCGGGCTGCCTCTTCCCGCTCACTCTCGGCAAAATCCGGTAGGGCCTGCAGCATGCGATGCACCAACCGACCGCGTTGCAATGCCAGCGAGGAGACATTGGCTTTTTCGCCAAAAAGCGGCGAACGCACGGCAAGATCGTCCGCACCGTCATCAATGATGGTGCCCGCGCCGGAAGGGCTGAGTGGCCTCGGCAATGATGGCAGGGCGGGCAAGGGGGTAAGAAGCCCCGCCGGGAGAGCATATTCTTCTTGCGTCTGTGGTTCAGGCAGCCTTTGCGGAGCGGGGGTCGAACGAGCATCGGACTTGCGCCAGACAAGCCCCTGCCACTCTTCACCATCGGCCATAAACTGTTGCGGCTGGCAGTGCTTTTCATTGTCGGCAAGTGCTGCCTTGACGATAGCGTGCCAGCATTCGGGATTTTCCTTCTGGCCGCGATAACCGCAAACGACCAGATGATCGGCAGCACGTGTCATCGCCACATAAAGCAGCCGGCGATATTCGTCTTCCGCGGCCGTCTTCAGGCGTTCCTCATCGGCGCGAATGAGATGATTGGAAAAACCGCTGCCAGGCAGCCAGACGGGGAAGGCGTCCCCGTCTGCTTCAACGAAGCGCAGTTTCGGGACATGGCTGTGGTTGAAGGCCTTCGAACCGCCATCGACCACAAAAACAACCGGCGCTTCTAGACCCTTGGAGGCGTGCACGGTCATGATCCGCACTTCACCGCGATCCTTGTCCTGTTCGCGTTTCACCTCCGGCGAATCCGTTTCCAGAACGGATAGGAAGGCTTGCAGGCCGGGCAAGCCGGTCCTTTCATGGTCGAGCGCAAAGGACAGGAACTCGTCCAGGACATCGCTCGCCTCGTTGCCGAGACGACCCAGGAACTTTTTGCGCCCGTCATGCAGGGTCAGAACCGCAGCGAAGAAATCATGCACCGTTGCCGTTTTCGAAAGCGCGATGAAGTTCTTGAGCTTGTTGGCGACTGCGAAGAAGCGGCTGTTCTCGTCTTTCGAAAGCGTCTGCAATCTTTGCCACACGCTCTCCGTATCGGATCGCGTGGCAGCGACGTCGAAAACATCGTCTTCGGAGAGATTGAAAAGCGGGCTTTTCAACAGCGCGGCTAGAGAAAGGTCATCCTCAGGCAGCACGACAAAACGGCCAAGCGCCAGAAGGTCCTGCACGGCGATGTGATCGGTCAGGCGAAGACGGTCGGCACCGGCGACGGGAATGTTCTTGCGCCGTTTCAGCTCACGGGTCAGCGCATTGACGAAAGCATGGCGTTTTCTGACCAACACAAGAATATCGCCGGGCTCAATAGCGCGTTCCACGCCCTTTTCGATGATTGTCTGGTTGCCGATCATGCCGGCAATGCGCGCGGCGATCCGGCGGGCAACGATGGTGGCCGGCGCGCTTTCCCGAAGTGCATCGAAAGGTGCCGTCCAGTCTTCTTCGTCCTCGGCGGTTTCCGGCGCCACCATATCCCAGACTTCCACGGTGCCGGGGTGGCCGGCGCGGTTGGAGCGGTGTTCGACTGGCTCGTTATCGGCGCTGAGGCCGCTGGCATTTTTAGGGTCCGAAAAGACCTGATCGACGGCGGCCAGCACATCTTCCGTGGAACGGAAGGACAGCGGCAGGCGGATGCGGTGAAATGCCTGCTCCACCGAATCGACACGCCTTTTGGTCTCGTCACGCTCCTGCGAAAACCGCTCCGGTCGTGCGCCCTGGAACGAATAGATCGATTGCTTTTCATCACCCACGGCAAAAAGCGTGCGCCGCCCCATGCGGGCGCTCTCGCCGCTGAAGAAGTCCGCCGCCAGCGACTGGATGATCGACCATTGCACAGGGCTGGTATCCTGCGCCTCATCGACGAGGATATGGTCGATACCCTGATCTAGCTTGTAATGTACCCAGGCGCCCGCCGTATCGCGGTTGAGGAGATTGGCGGCGCGCTCGATCAGATCCTCAAAATCGAGCTGGCTTCGCTGCTTTTTCAGATCCTCGAAATCGCCGATCAGTCTCTCAGCCAGAACAAGCGCGCATTTCGTCGCCTCCAGCATTCGCACCAGACGATAGCGGTTACGACAGGCCACGACATGGTCCCGCGCAAGCGTCAGCGCGTCGACGAGATCGGGTGCGGATTTCTGCATGCCCTTGTTGATGACATAGGCATCGGATTTTTTTTCGCCCTTGGCTGTCAAAAGCGCAGCTTCGATGAATTCCATGCGCCGCACGGAATCCGTCTGCCGTTTTGCTTCCCGCAGGGCATAAGCGACATCTATGACGCGCGATCCGCCCACTTCGTCGGCAAGCGTCAGATAGGTATCGAGGGAAAGCCCCGAGAGACCGGGCAAGGGCCAGAATGCCGCCGCTGCCGTTTCTTCGGTTTCACCCGCGTCTATCTGCATTGCCTGCCGCAATTGGGCATCGATGCCATCAGCCTGTTTTGCATCGATCAAAAAGGCACGAAGGGCGCTGCGATTGGCGATGATGGCGGTGAGTAGCGATTCGAGCCCGCTTTCGTCCGCCAAATCAAGCACATAAGCGAGAGACTGCGCGAGATCGGTGTCTCCCTCCGTCGAAACCGCCGTTAAAAGCGACCGACGTGCCTCGGCCAGCAGGGTTGTTGCGGCGCGGTCATCAAGGACGGAGAAGTGGCCGGCGACATTGGCCTCCAGCGGGAACTGATGCAACAAGGCTTCGCAGAAGGCGTGGATCGTCTGGATCTTCAGCCCACCGGGCGTTTCCAGCGCCTTGGCGAACAGCCGCCGCGCTTCGGCCAGCTTGATGCGATCCGGCATCTTTCCTTCGATGGCAGCGACGCGATCCCCAAGATCGTTATCCGGCAACGTAGCCCATTCCGCCAGACGGTCGAAAACGCGGCTCGACATTTCGGACGCCGCTGCCTTGGTATAGGTCAGGCACAGAATTGCGGAGGGTCGGCACCCGGCCAGAAGTAGACGGATGACGCGCTGGGTCAGTACATGGGTCTTGCCGGAACCGGCATTGGCCGAAACCCAGGCGGAACTTGCCGGATCGGAGGCGAGCCGCTGTCGGTCGCTCGTCCAGTCTATCCAGCTTTGCGGGGTGTCCGTGGCAGGCCCGTGATCGATAGGGTCAATCATCATCGCCGTCTCCCGGTTCTGCCGTCGACCATTCCGAAACGCGGGCGAGGTGGTCATATTCCCCACCGTAGGATTGTTGCTCCTCCGGCACCAGCCGCGAGGCAAAGCCGTTTTCGCCATCACGCAGCGAACGCACGAACTTGGCCAGCTGATCGATTGATTCGGTTGCCAGCTCGATTGCCGATTTCGGTGCTTTTTTGCCACCCCGGTTGGAGTGTTCGTTGTTCACCTGGTCGGGAAAGAAACGGTCACCCGGCCGCAGGCGCACATAGATAAGGTTTTCCGGTGTCTGCGAACCCGCCTCGCGGAAGGCGCCCCGCATCAGTGCTGCCGCTTCCAGCGCGAGCTGCGGGTCGAGCAGCGCGCGCGCCTGATTGACTGAAGGCGCAAGCCCCGTTTTGTAGTCGATAATATCCGCCTGACCGCCGGTCTTGATATCTATGCGGTCGGCGATGCCGGTCAGCCTTATGCCTGCCTCGGGGATTTCCTGTCCGGCACGCGCCTCGAAAAAGCTGCGGCGGATGGATGGATGTCGTTCTTTCTCCCAGTCGATAAAGGCGCGTGCCACCGCCTCGAATCGCGGGCGCCAGATGACATCGACATGTGCAGGAAGATCTTCCGCGTCGAAACTTTCATCCAGAATACGCTGCATGGC
The DNA here is from genome assembly GCF_007828365.1 of Rhizobium sp. SJZ105. Classification (NCBI taxonomy): domain Bacteria; kingdom Pseudomonadati; phylum Pseudomonadota; class Alphaproteobacteria; order Hyphomicrobiales; family Rhizobiaceae; genus Rhizobium; species Rhizobium sp. SJZ105. Next base: position 32,577 of record NZ_VIUP01000004.1, on the reverse strand, counting down.
CTCGAGCGATGCCGGTGTGCCGGGAATATGCCCCTCGCGGGAATAGCGCTCGATGATTGCATGATAGAGCGTGCCACGGTCGGCGGCATTGGGATCGCGGTTGAAGCCATCAAGCGGGTTGAGCTTCAGGATACGCCGCGCATAGATCGAATAGGGGTCGCGGCGCAGCCTGCCCACTTCGCTGAAGGAATAGCTCTTCGGCTGCAAGTCTGCCGGCGGTTTGGGGGCAGGGCGCTTTGCTGCTTCCTGGTCGATGCTTGCATCCATCAGGGCCGCCCAGTGGCGATAGGTCTCGCCGCGCTTCTTCAGCTGGTCGGCAAAATCCTCGCCGCCGAGTGCCAGCAACCGTTGCAGCCAGCGCGATGCGACTGCGGGTGTCGAGCCCTGTCTGAGCGCGCGGCTGTAGAAAATCTGCCGTGTCCCGTTCGCCATCTCGAAATCGTGCGCCAGCTGGCCGATGCGCCGCTCCGGCGGTTCCAGACCGATGGCTGTCTTCATGTTGCGGGACAGAAACGGGTTGTTTGCCGTCTGGCCCGGCCAAAGCCCTTCATTGAGACCGCCGATCACGACAGTGTCGACGCTTTGCAATCGTGCCTCAAGGGCACCGAAAATGAAAATGCGAGGATGGCGCATGGATCGCGGCTTGATCGATTCGCCAGCCACCAGTGCCGCGAAGATATCAGCCCATTGCGGACCATCCGCATCCAGGATTTCGCCGCTTTCCATCAATTCGCCAAACAGGCCCGAAAGCTTGTCGCCTGCCTCGCCGGACCAGAGAGTGGCAAGATCGTTGTTGTCATCCGCGCAGATGGCTTCGATTACCCGGCCCGTCCGCTCGGCCCAATCGGAAAGCGGCAATTTGTCCGTGAAAGACCGGCCCGAGCGGTCGCGACGCACGAATGCGCTGCCAAGCGGCTCTGTCGAAACGGCGATCCGGCGTGCCAGATCGCGCGCGGCGTCTACGCTTCCCTCGGGCAGTGCCAGCCTCCAGGCAGGCGGATGCCGGTCATCACGCTGCGCCGCCAGTTGCGCATCGAGAACCGCCTCCAGATTGCCGATTTCGGTTTCGACGCGGCCGCCTCTAAGTGCGATCAATTCCAGCGCCTTTGATGCTTTTGTAAAAGCCTCCAGCGAAAGCCCGAAACGGCTGAGCGGATGTTTCAGAAGGGAAATGACCGGCACCGGATCTCCGGGCCTGAGGATCGCTTCTAGTGCGAGTTGGGTCAGTCCGGCCTGCGGCGTGGCGGAAAGCGGCGTACCGGCGGAATCGTCGGCTTCGATACCGAAGCGCTGCAATTCCGTCGCCACGCGCCTGGCCAGTCCGCGATCGGGCGTGATCAGCGCGGCCTGAGACGGGCGGCCAGCGCCCGGCGCTTCCAGCGCCAGCCGCAGCGCCACCGCAATTGCGGTTGCCTCTTCGCGCTCGTTGGCAGCTTCTATCAGGGTCGCTGCCGCAAAAGCATCGTCGAAAAATCCGGGTTGCTTGTCCTCACGCCAGCGGTTCCAGTCACTGGTGGATTTGGCAGGAGCAAGTGCTGCCGAAAAAACCGCCGCGCGTTTTTCAAGATCGCTATCGATAGCGCCAATCTGAACGACATCGTCTCGCATGATGTCAAGCTTCTGCAACAGCATGTGGAGGCCGTATTGCGAATGGGTGCGGCTTGAAGGATCGGTAGGGTCCTCGGCAATAGCCTCCCATTGTTCCTCCGGCATCGTAAGATCGAGGCCCGGAAGCACGACGACGCCCTGGGGCAGGGAGGCGACAGAGGCGATAAGGTCTGCTGCTGCCGGAATTGAGCCCGTGGAGCCCGCAACGATGATCGGTCCGGTGTCCGGCAGGTTGGCAAGCCGGTTCGCCTCCGCCCTCAGGATGCCGTTGCGATGTCGGCCTGCGGAAGTTCGATTGAGTTCGGAAAGACGGGCGGGCCAGAACACGCTGGCGATTTTCAGGAAATCCGCCGTCAGCTGCCACCATTGGGCGTGATCGCCGGTATCGAGATGCGCGAGCGCCTCCCATTCCTTTTCTTCCGTATCCATCGCATCGATCACTTCGCCAAGCGCGCGCGCCAGCCATATGGCGTCGGCAGGGCTGGCGGGGGCGACAAGTGGTGAGTCCGAATGGATGGCCCTGATGGCGTCCGGCAGGCTGTTGCGCCATGCCAGAATGAGGCGCGCCAGCTCGATTTGCCGGCCGGTGCCGGAAATCGGGGGCGCCAGATCCATGATCTCAGGATTTTCGATCTCGAAGAAGCCGCTGTCGTCATCGGTTTCGCCGAGCGGCCGGATCAGTGGCAAAATGGCGGAACGACCGCCCAGAAGATCGACAAACTCTGAGCGCAGCACGCGGGCGGAGCGCCGGGTCGGAACATAGATCGTCACCTTGGCAAGCGAAAGCGGATCCGCAGGGTCATATTTATAGCCGGCTGTCAGTGTCCCGTCACATAGCGTTTCCGCGAGCGTTTTGAGGAACGGTGTTCCCGCAGCGATCGTCAGGACGCGCTTTGCGTGATGGGTCAAAGTCATGCAGAGCGCTTTTCCCTGTATTGCCGGATGATACTTTCGGCATCGTCTATCGCATCGGGAGTGCCGACGGTTATCCAGTGGCCATCCAGTGAAAGCCCGAAAAGCCGGTCTTTCTCGATGGCGCTGTCGAAATAGATATTCAGGTTGAAAGCATCCCCCGGCGCATCGTCCAGCAGGTGCGAATCCATGGCTATGGCCCCGGCATAAACCACCGGGTTCGTGTCCCCGTCGCGATACCGCGCCAGTCTACCATCCGAAGAGAGGTTGAAATCCCTCTTGCCGTTATGACCGGTGGTACGGTCCATATCGACGCAGAGCATCGCCATATCCATGCGCGTCGCATCGAAGAATTGCGCAAGCTTGCGCAGGTTGCTGACGGCATTCAGCTGCTCGCCAATCCAGAAAAGATCGGCATTCATCACGAAGACGGGACCTGGCTCCAGAAGTTTCAGGCCCTTGGCAAGTCCGCCACCGGAATTCATCAGCTGCGACCGCTCGTCGGAAATCAGGATTTCGGCGTCGGTACGGGTTTCAAGATGGGCGATCATCTGATCGGCATGGTGATGGACGTTGACGACGATCTTCTCGGCGCCGGCCTCGACAAGGGCGTCGAGCGCGTAGTCGATCATCGGTTTGCCGGCGATCTTGACGAGCGGTTTCGGGATCGTATCCGTGATCGGGCGCATCCGGGTGCCGAGCCCGGCGGCCAGCACCATCGCGTTCTTGATCGTCATTGTGGTCAACCGTCTTTCAGTCTTTAAAATTCCATGCCCATATGGACGCACCAGTCTTTGAGCGGTGCAAGTTCGGGATGCGAAAGCGCTGCGGAAAGATAGCGAAACGTCCTTGGCATATGTTTCATATAACCGGGTTTGCCATCGCGTTCCAACAGCCTTACCCAGATACCGGCCAGTTTGCAGTTGCGCTGCGCCGACATGATGGCGAAAGCCTTGAGAAAGGACGCCTCATCGAAGGATGGCTCGTCTCGTCTAATGTCGAGATAGTGCGAAAGCAGGCGTTCCTGCAGTTCGGGCGAAATGGTAACCCGCGCATCCTGCACGATGGAGGCGAGATCGTAGGCCGTCGGGCCGATCATCGCGTCTTGAAAATCGATCAGTCCGACTTGCCGGATGTCTGCATTATGCTCTTGCCAGAGAATGTTCGGCGAATGGAAATCGCGCAGAAGTAGCCCGCTTTCGCAGCCACTGAGCGCGTCTATCAGGCCGTCCCAAAGAGCATAATAGTCACGCTTCTCGGTATCGGACAGTGATTTGCCGCGTTTGTGGGGCAAATACCATTCCACCAGCAGCGACACCTCGATCTTCATCGCCGGTCGATCGAAAGGAGGCACTTCGTAGGTGCTGCCGTCACCAACTGGCAGCTTGCGCGGTGTCGGAGCTTTATGAAGGGCGGCGAGGCACGCGACGCTTTGCAGATAACGTTCCTCTATCGGCGTTCCATCAGGCGCAAGCACCCCATCCCGCCCGAGGTCCTCCAGGAGGAGAATGCCCTGATCGGTATCCGCCGCCAGTATTTCAGGCGCGCAAAAGCCGCTATTTCGCAGATAATTGCCGATCGCCACGAAGGAACGGGCATCCTGGGCAAGATGGGCGATTTCCGCATAGGTCTTGCCGTCAGCAACGATCGCACCTCTCAAAGGGCGTCGCCAGTCCATCACGATAAGGTCCGGACCATCGGTGGAAATGGTCTCATAGGCCCGCGTGGAGGCATCGCCGCTTAGGAAATGGCGGGTCGCATCGCCCTTGCCATTTTTCGCAAGAAAATCGCGAATGGCAAAAACGCGCTCAAGCCGTGCTTTCTGTTTCGCGGGAGCATCGATTACAGCCCGACGCCCGTCACCGGAGTGTTCCAGCCGCAGGCTGATGGTCTGGTTTGGCGGGAGGATTTCGGCGGCGATATCAGGCCACTCGATCAGGCAGATACCGTCTTCCAGCATCTCGTCGATGCCGAGTTCGTCCAGTTCCGAGACGTCAGACAGTCGGTACAGATCAAGATGGGCAACGGGAATACGTGTTGGATAGGTCTGGATGATCGTGAATGTGGGGCTTGGAACTTCAAGATCAGGTGCATCCGCCATCGCCCGGATGAAGGCGCGGGCGAGGGTGGATTTGCCCGCACCGAGATCTCCGATCAGCGCGAGGCAATCGCCAGCTCCCAAAGCCAGCGCCAGATCTTCGCCTAACCGGATGGTGTCCTTCTCCCCATTGAGGGAAAGGGTGATCGGCAGGATATCGTCACTCATTCTGCGGCGATGGAATGCGGGTGCACGCCCGAAGGAATGCGGCAGGTGACGATGGTGCCGTTGCCGGGCCGGCTGTCGATGCTGACAGTGCCGTGATGCAGGCTGACGAAGCTTTCCACTATAGAAAGGCCAAGGCCAGCGCCGGTCCGCCGTCCGCCGTTGCCGCGCGTCTCGAAGCGGTCAAACACGGCCTTGAGCATGTCTTCGGGGATACCCGGTCCCTTGTCTGCCACCGAGAACAGGAAGTCACCCTCGCTGCGCTGGCATGAAAGCTGAACGGAAGACCCTTCCGGCGCAAAATTGATTGCATTGGTAAGTAGCTTGATGAGGATCTGCTTCAGGCGCTGGTGATCCGCCACCAGACTGCCGAGATGCGCGGGTGCGACGATCTCGAGCGAAATACCGCTTTCCTGTAGCCGGTCGGCAATCTGCACCGAAACGTCATCGAGCAATTCGTTGAGATCGTTTTCCGAGTAGTTCAACTGCATGATGCCCGCGTCGACGGTCGCGAGATCGAGGATGTCGTTGACGATGGTCAGAAGAACCGAGGACGAGGTGGAAATATGGTCGAGATATTCCGCCTGCCGGTCCGTCAATTCTCCAATACCCGGGGTCTTCAGGAGATCGGTAAAGCCAATGATATTGGTCAGCGGCGAGCGCAACTCATAAGAGACGTGCTGTACGAAATCGTTCTTCAGCTCGTCGGCCTTGAGCAGTGCGTCGTTCTTTTCCTTGAGCGCCCGCTCGGCCCGCACGCTGTCAGTCATGTTGACGAATGTCAGCATGGTCTGCGCATCCGGCAGCGGAATAATGGCGTAGTCCAGGACCAGGCCGGAGAGTAGCTCCAGCGTTCCCTGTCTCGACGGGCGTTCGTCGTCAAAGCTTGTGATGAACTGGCTGAAAGAGCGCCAGCCATCCGGCTTGTCGTAGGATTGCGTGCAGGCGGCCTCCACGGCGCGGATGTGGGTTCCAGTTTCCGCCTGCTCGGCGGTAACGCCCCAGAGGGCCCTGAATGCCGGGTTGGAAAGGCGAATACGTCCGTCCGCACCAAACACGGCGACACCTTCGGCCAGATGGTCGATGGTTTCGCCCTGCACCTTCACCAAGGTGTTGTAGCGCATCTGCAGATCGACCTGTTCGGTCAGGTTCTCGAAGACCCATGTCGCGCCACCCTGCGGGTGGGCGGTCGCGATAACCCGCAACGTCTGGCCGTTGGGCAGGTGCCACAGATCGGTCTTGGTATCGAGAGAGCGGTAAACGGAGAGTGCCGTCTCTTTCCAGTTTTTCCAGTTCAGCTGCTCGGGCAATTTGCCGGCGGTGCGCAGCCTGTCGAGAAGCTCGGAATTATCGGGGCCGGATTCCAGGAAAACCAGATCGAATCCCCACAGGCTGGCAAAGGCCTGATTGTAGAATTGCAGCCGCTGCCGGCCGTCGAAAATGGCGACGGGCGTTGCGAGATGATCCAGCGTTTCGGCGTGGCTTTTCAGAACCCGTTTCATTTCCTCGCGGGTGGTTTCCGCTTCGGTAGCATCGATGGCGATGCCTGCAGAACCGCCCGCAGTCTTGATATCGACAACGTCGAAGAAGGTACGGTTTCCGGAAACCACCGTCGAAATGCGATCATGGTAGGGGGAACTCGGAGTAGCGGCCGCACGTATCTTCTGCCGGGTAACGGTGTTCAGAAGCTCGCGTTTCTCCTGAATGGTCTGTTCGGCATCGCGCGCATCCACAGCGTGCGCATAGGCGTGGTTCACCCATATGAGTTCGCCTTCGCCATTGCGCCGCCAGACGGGCTGTTCGATCGAATCGAGAAGTTCCTGAAACGTGGAGACCGAGGCGATCAGGCGCTCGCGCTCCACCTGCAATTCGGCCAGTTCGGCGCGCAGGTTGTTGAGGGCGACGAACCGCGCGAAGGCATTGCCGCCGGAAACCCGGCCTTGAACTTCAATGACTTCGCCGCGCTGCGTCTCGATGGTCAGATCGAAACTCTGTGCGTGGCTGCGAAGTTTTTCGAGGGATTTTTCAAGCTGGCTCGCGGATGATGGCTTCAGCCAGCGCCCGAAGGCCAGAAAATCGTGATCCGCCTGCGGTGCGCCCGTCTCTACGGGCAGTTGCCCCAGGAATTCGGGGCGCTTGTCCACGCCGTCCCAGATGACGATGCGCCGGCTCTTGTCGGAGATAAGCGCCTCGTATTTCGCGATCTTGTGGTGGGATTCTGCCAGCGCCTTGCGGTATTCACCGCTCTCCGCCTCGATATTACCGCGTTGGCGCACCAGCCAGACGACGGAAAACAGCGTGGCCGAAAGCATGCCGACAAAAAGCGAATAGGTGATGGTTTCTCCGGATGAAAACAGCCGCGCGCCGGTCTTTGCGACAAGACCGTCCTGCGCCAGCGCCACATTTGCAGAGCCGGCGAGAACCGTGCCGGACATCAGGACGGGAAGCCGCGAAAAGCTTGTCCGCACAGCACTGATCGCCAGCCGGCAACGCGCCATGGCCGCGCCCAATGCCACGCCAGCATGCGTGTTTTCAACGCGTTGAACTGTCTGCTCGCGCAGATCCGAATTGTGAACCGTCATCCCCGGTCTGTCTCCGTCCTATGTGCCGCATCTTCGACAAGACATCCCATTTCGTCCCCGCCGCCCTTTGGCGTGTCCGAATCAAGTTCGATGACAATACCGTCTTCATAAATCTGCGGAAAGGGAGCGCGCAAAAAAGATGCCGTGCGCTTTGTCAAGCGCACGGCATCTACATATTGTGTAATTTCAGTGGATATTAACTATGAAATTAATATCTGTAGTGTTCTGCCTTGAACGGACCCTGCTTCGAGATGCCGATATAATCAGCCTGAAGGTCGGAAAGTTCGGTCAGGCGCACGCCAAGCTTCTCGAGATGAAGGCGTGCAACCTTTTCGTCGAGGTGCTTCGGCAGCACGTAGACTTCGTTCTTGTATTCACCCGGCTTGGTGAAAAGCTCGATCTGGCCCAGCACCTGGTTGGTGAACGACGCCGACATGACGAACGAAGGGTGACCTGTGGCATTGCCAAGGTTCAGCAGGCGGCCTTCGGACAGCAGGATGATGCGGTTGCCCTTCGGGAACTCGATCATGTCGACCTGTGGCTTGATGTTTGTCCACTTGAGGTTACGCAACGAAGCGACCTGAATTTCATTGTCGAAATGGCCGATATTGCCGACGATGGCCATGTCCTTCATCTCGCGCATGTGCTCAATGCGGATGACGTCCTTATTGCCGGTGGTGGTGATGAAGATGTCAGCGGAAGACACAACGTCTTCCAGGCGAACGACCTCGAAACCGTCCATGGCGGCCTGAAGCGCGCAGATCGGGTCGATTTCCGTGACCTTCACGCGGGCGCCAGCGCCCTGCAGCGAGGCGGCGGAACCCTTGCCGACATCGCCGTAACCGCAGACCACAGCAACCTTGCCAGCCATCATCACGTCGGTTGCGCGGCGAATGCCGTCTACCAGCGATTCCTTGCAGCCGTATTTGTTGTCGAACTTGGACTTGGTGACGCTGTCGTTGACGTTGATGGCCGGGAAGGGCAGGAGGCCCTTCTTGGCAAGATCGTAGAGACGATGAACGCCTGTCGTCGTTTCTTCCGTCACGCCCTTCAGCGCGTCACGCTGCTTGGTGAACCAGCCGGGGGAAGCCTTGAGGCGCTTGTTGATCTGCGCGAAAAGAATTTCCTCTTCTTCCGAACCGGGGTTGGAAAGAACGTCCTCACCGGCTTCGGCGCGCGCGCCGAGCAGAATGTACATGGTGGCATCGCCGCCATCATCGAGGATCATGTTGGAGAGGCCGCCATCGGTCCACTGGAAGATCTTGTCGGTATATTCCCAATATTCCGTCAGGCTCTCACCCTTGACCGCGAAAACAGGAATGCCGGCCGCTGCAATGGCTGCTGCCGCATGGTCCTGCGTCGAGAAAATGTTGCAGGACGCCCAGCGGATGTCCGCGCCCAGTTCCTTCAGCGTCTCGATCAGAACGCCGGTCTGGATCGTCATGTGAAGAGAACCGGTGATACGTGCGCCCTTCAGGGGCTTGCTCTCGCCGAATTCCTTGCGGCAGGACATAAGGCCAGGCATTTCGGTTTCGGCGATGTCCAGTTCCTTGCGGCCGAATGCGGCAAGGTTGATATCGGCGATGATGTAGTCCTTCTCAAGGCTCATGAAGTTCTCCAGATCAGAAATGCCATGCCTATTGGCCCGGCTTTTAAACGTAGCAGCGGTTTAGCAGGCCAAAAACGATCTGGCAATAACGATATAAAGAAGTCTTTATGTCTTTATATGGCGGTGGGGTCAGGCTTCTTCGCCGAAGCGGTCGGCAACAAGTGCCTCAAGTGCGGCGAGCGCCTCTTCCGCCTGGTTGCCGCTCGCCTCGACATAGACACTGCATCCCGGGCTGGCCGCCAGCATCATCAGACCCATGATGGAGGTGCCGCCAACGGTCATTCCGTCCTTCGACACCGTAATCGTCGCGTCGAAACCCTCGACCATCTGCACGAATTTCGCAGATGCCCGGGCGTGGAGACCGCGCTTGTTGATGATCGGCAATTCCCGGGAGTGAGGCGACATGGGGCTGACTTCTTATTTGCCGCTTAAAACGCGGCTGGCGACGTTGATGTATTTGCGACCGGCGTCGGATGCGTCCTGGAGCGCCTTGTCCATGTTGTCTTCGCTGCGAACGCCTGCGAGTTTTATCAGCATGGGAAGATTGACCCCGGCGATGACTTCGACATTGCCGTTGTTCATGACGGAGATGGCGAGATTGGACGGTGTACCACCGAACATATCCGTCAGAATAATGACGCCATTTCCATCATTGACGCGCGTAACGGCGTCGATGATATCCTGCCGGCGCTGATCCATGTCGTCTTCGGGACCGATACAAACCGTCTCGATCAATTTCTGGGGACCGACGACATGCTCCAACGCATGGCGAAACTCCTCAGCCAGCTTGCCATGGGTGACAAGCACTAGTCCGATCATGAAATGCTCCCTTGCACACGCACTCTCATTGCCGACTATCGCAACGCGGCAATCCTGTCCATCGGTGGGATTTCATCTTGATGAGGAAAATGCGAATCGCAAGCCTAAAATCGCCTGAATCATGGTCACTTCACGTTCGTTTTAAAAAGATTTTGAGCAAGTGCAGCAAATTTTCCATAGGGCGTAAGACTGGAAAGCGGAATACGCAGAAGCGGAAGATGCCCGCCGCAGGGCAGCAACAACACCTCGTCATCTTCCGGAAGTCTTGGATTTTCCGGTGAAAGAACTGTCGTAACGGCGAAATTTAGTCCGGCGCTCGGGACGCTGTTGACGTTAACGATGCCGCTGCCGCGCAATTCCAGTAGTCCGGCTATTGCTTTCGGCCGCTCGGCGATAATGTTTTCGCCGTCGCGATACACGAAAATCTGATCATCCGCGATCAGTGCCGCCGGCAATCCGCATCGTTGCGCCTCCGTCAGAAAGCTGAAGGCAAGCTCGCTTTTGCCGCTGCCGGACGGTCCGGTGAAGAGAATGCCGGTGTTGTCGACGACAATGGCAGTTGCGTGCAGGTTGAAGCGTTCAGCGTTCATGGGTTTCGGCCGCCGGCAGCGACAGGGTGAAGCGCGCGCCTGATATCACGCCGTATTTGTCGACGACATTTTCTGCCCTGAGGCTGCCGCCATGGGCTTCGGCGATCTGGCGGCTGATGGAAAGGCCAAGGCCGGAATTCTGGCCGAAACCTTCGCTTGCCGGTCGGTCGGTGTAGAAGCGCTCGAAAATCCGGTCGATATCCTCGGCCTGAATGCCGGGGCCATTGTCTTCCACCTGCACGATGCAGCGGTCCTTGTGACGGGAAAGGCGCACGGTGATGCGGCCGCTTTCCTCGGAAACGAAAGAGCGGGCATTCTCGATCAGGTTGGTGACAATCTGCCCGATGCGAAGATCGTGACCGTTCACGACGAAGGAGGTTTTGGCTCCCGCCTTCCGGTCGGCGACATAGTCGATCGCCACGCTCTTTTTCTTTGTGCTGATCTGGCGGGAGATATCCACCAGACCCTTCATAAGAACGTCGAGATCCAGCGGCGATGCATCGACGCGCGCCAGTTCGGCATCGAGCCGCGAGGCATCCGAAATATCGCTGATCAGGCGGTCGAGGCGGCGGACATCGTGGAAGATGATCTCGGTCAGCCGCTGTTTGGACTCCTCCGTCTTGGCACGCGGCAGTGTTTCCACGGCGCTGCGCAGCGAAGTCAGCGGGTTCTTGAGCTCGTGGCTGACATCGGCGGCGAAACTTTCGATTGCGTCGATACGGTCGTAAAGCGCCGTCGTCATTTCACGAAGCGCTATAGAAAGGTTGCCGATTTCATCCTGACGCGCCGAAAAGTCCGGTATTTCTTCACGGGTTCTGGCCCCGCGACGCACGCGGATCGCAGCCGCCGAAAGCCGCCGGAGCGGCGTGGCGATGGTGGATGACAACAAAAGGGAAAGTACGATGTTGACGAGCGTGGCGATGCCGAACACGCGCATGATGGCAAGGCGCTCCGCATGCACGATCTTGTCGATATCGCCGGCCTGCGTGGACAGGAGCAGAACCCCGAGCACGGCCCGGAAGCGCTGCACCGGCACGGCGACCGAAACGATCAGCTCACCCTTTTCCGTAACGCGAACGACTGCGCCGCGCACGCCGGTCAGCGCATTCATCACCTCCGGATAGATCGAGCCGTCGCCACCTGGCGCTTCCTTGTATTGCGGCAGGCTGCTCGGTTGCAGCATGCGGTTGAACATGCTGGTGAACCATTCACCCCAGGTCTGGGTTTCCGGCGTCACCGGCGGCAGATCGAAGCGCAGGACTTGGCCGCGTGAATAGAGATGGCGGGAATCGAGAAGCAGGTTGGCATCGGCGTCGAAAAGCCGAGCGCGGGTCCGTGTCGGCGAAATCAGCCGGCGCAGCACCGGCGCCACCCGTTCCGGATTGATCGGGAAACTCAAGTCCTCGTCATTGGGGGCGGGCGTGATGCTTTGCCCCGCCTGCAATTCCAGCAGCTTTTCCGGATTGATGGTGATGGAGTTGGTATCCACCGAGGCGGAGGCCGAGATGGCGCCGGCGATGATCTCGCCCTGCGTCAAAAGGCTTTCCACCCGCGCATCGATCAGCCCCTCGCGGAACTGGTTGAGGTAGAGAATGCCACCGACCAGAACGACCGTCGCGGCCACGTTGAAGAAAAGGATGCGGCGCGTGAGGCTGGAAAACACCGCATTGCCAAAAATGCGTCGGACGATCGTCAGCGGATGGATACGATGGCGGCGTTCGCTGCCGCGATCTTCGGCATCGTCACTGTCCGAGACGGTTTCCGGCGTTTTCTTCAACAAGTCTATGTCCTCGCCACCACAATTCCGGTGGTCTCTCCCGATTGCGGCTCGTTCAAGCCGCTTCGCGGAAGCGATATCCTACGCCATAAAGCGTTTCAATCATATCGAAGTCACCATCGACCAGTTTGAACTTCTTGCGAAGGCGCTTGATGTGGCTGTCGATCGTGCGGTCGTCAACATAGACCTGTTCGTCGTAGGCCGCATCCATCAGCGCGTCGCGGCTTTTCACCACGCCTGGCCGCTGTGCAAGCGAATGCAGGATAAGGAATTCGGTAACGGTCAGCGTCACCGGCTCGCCCTTCCAGGTGCAGGTGTGGCGTTCCTGATCCATGGCCAGCTGGCCGCGTTCGAGCGTGCGCGCCTGTTGATCAGCCGTCGGCTTCAGCGTGCTGCCGCCGGTCGCAGCGGAAGCCTCGCGGCTGCTGGCGCGGCGCAGGATGGCCTTGACGCGTTCCACCAGAAGGCGCTGCGAGAAGGGTTTTGTGATGAAATCGTCAGCACCCATCTTCAGGCCGAACAATTCGTCGATCTCTTCATCCTTGGAGGTCAGGAAGATAACCGGAATATCCGATTTCTGGCGAAGACGCCGCAAAAGCTCCATGCCGTCCATGCGCGGCATTTTGATGTCGAAAATGGCGAGCTGCGGCGGACGGGCAATCAGTCCGTCAAGCGCGGAGGCGCCGTCCGTATACGTTTCGACCCGGTAGCCTTCGGCTTCGAGCGCGATCGATACCGAAGTGAGAATATTCCGGTCGTCGTCGACAAGCGCGATCGTCTGCATGTAGTTGGTCTCCATCGTCATTTTCTCGTAACTCCCGACATCCACCCAGCCAAGGTTGCGCGCCGCGAGCCACTCTCATGAGTATAAAGGTGGAACAAATTGTGGCAAAGGAAAACTCACAACCAAATCGCCTGGTGTGACTAGGTCAATTCCGGGAAAACGCCGCAGCTGGATTCTAATGCGTCTTCAACCGATTTAAAAAGAAATAAAATCTTTTAAATCGATTAATATATTGAAATCACTAAGTTATTTAAAGTTTCACTCTTGCGTTTCTAAAAGCCGCCACGTATTTTCCGTGAAAATTTCAACGGCCTTATCGTCATTTACAAGGAACGCGTCATGAACGAGCTTGGGGTTCATAATCCTGCCAATGGAGTTGCGGAACTCGGACTGGGCGAGGCCTCCCGCGTCTTTTATAACCTCAACGAAAGCGAATTGTACGAAGAGGCGATCCGCAACGGCGAAGCTGAGCTGACGGCGGATGGCGCACTTCGTGCCGTTACCGGTCAGCATACGGGCCGTTCTCCGAAGGACAAATTCGTCGTCCGCGACGCTTCCACCGAAGACACTATCTGGTGGGACAACAACAAGCCGCTGTCGCCGGAAAACTTCGAGTTGCTGCGTCAGGACATGCTTGCGCACGCCGCCGGCAAGACGCTCTATGTTCAGGATCTGATCGGCGGTGCCGATGAGGAAAACGCCCTGTCGACCCGTGTCGTCACTGAGCTTGCCTGGCATTCGCTGTTCATCCGGAACCTGCTCATCCGCCCGAAGCGGGAGAAACTGGCAGGCTTCAAACAGAAGCTGACCATCATCAATCTGCCGAGCTTCAAGGCTGATCCGGCGCGTCACGGCGTCCGTTCGGAAACCGTCATCGCCTGCGATCTCACCAATGGTCTCGTCCTCATCGGCGGTACCTCCTATGCCGGTGAAAACAAGAAGTCGGTCTTCACGGTGCTGAACTACCTGCTGCCGGCCAAGGGCGTCATGCCGATGCATTGCTCGGCCAATGTCGGTCCCGAGGGTGATTCCGCCGTGTTCTTCGGCCTGTCCGGCACCGGCAAGACCACGCTGTCGGCTGATCCGTCGCGCACGCTGATCGGCGACGATGAGCACGGCTGGGGCGAACACGGCATCTTCAATTTCGAAGGCGGCTGCTACGCCAAGGCGATCAAGCTGTCGGCCGAAGCTGAGCCGGAAATCTATGCCGCGACCCGCCGTTTCGGCACCGTTCTCGAAAACGTCGTGCTGGACGAAAACCGTGTTCCGGATTTCAACGACAACTCACTGACGGAAAACACCCGCAGTGCCTATCCGCTGCACTTCATTCCGAATGCATCGGAAACGGGCATTGCCGGTCATCCGAAGACCATCATCATGCTGACGGCGGATGCCTTCGGCGTGCTGCCGCCGATTGCCCGGCTGACGCCGGAACAGGCCATGTACCACTTCCTTTCCGGCTACACGGCAAAGGTTGCCGGCACGGAAAAGGGCGTGACTGAGCCGGAAGCGACATTCTCCACCTGCTTCGGCGCACCCTTCATGCCGCGCCACCCGGCGGAATACGGCAACCTGCTGCGTGAGCTGATCGGCAAGCATGGCGTGGACTGCTGGCTGGTCAACACCGGCTGGACCGGCGGTGCTTACGGCATCGGCAAGCGTATGCCCATCAAGGCGACCCGCGCGCTTCTGACGGCAGCCCTCACCGGCGAGCTGAAGGGTGCCGAATTCCGCACCGATGCGAATTTCGGTTTCGCCGTGCCCCTGTCGCTGGAAGGCGTCGATGCCGCTATCCTCGATCCGCGTTCGACCTGGGCCGACGGCGCAGCTTACGACGCGCAGGCGAAGAAGCTTGTGTCGATGTTCGTTACGAACTTCACCAAGTTCGAAGATCACGTCGACAGCAAGGTGCGCGATGCAGCACCGGGACTGCTGCTCGCGGCAGAATGAATAAGCCTCGTTTATGAGGAGGAGGGGAACCCGGCCTTGTGCCGGGTTCTTTCGTTTCGTGCCTTGTTTTCATTTTTCCCGATCTGTGGCATCACCGGCGCGGAGAAAAAACATGGCCAGCGCCCCGCTTTACATCAGCAACCGAATTACCATCGCCGGCTGGGAGCTGACGGAGCAATTCGTGCTGGCCGGCGGGCCGGGTGGCCAGAATGTCAACAAGGTCTCGACGGCGGTTCAGCTGTTTTTCGACATCGCCAATTCTCCCTCCCTGCCGGACCGGGTGAAGGCGAATGCGCTGCGTCTGGGCGGGCGGCGTGTTTCGAAAGAAGGCGTGCTCATGATCGAGGCGAGCCGGTTTCGAAGCCAGGAGCGCAATCGCGAAGACGCGCGTGAACGGCTGAAGGAACTGATCCTTGAAGCGGCAGCGCCGCCGCCGCCGGTGCGCAAGGCTACCAAGCCGACCAAGGGTTCCGTCGAGCGCCGCCTCAAGGCGAAATCCGGCCGGTCGGATGTCAAGAAAATGCGTGGCAAGCCATCAGGCGACTAGGTCGCAGCTGGATGGCAAAATGTTTCGCACTTGTCATAGACCTTCAGATATCGTCTGGTAAATCTCCTACAACCAAGGAGGGTGCTATGGGTCTGTTCAATTTCATCAAGGAAGCGGGAAAGAAGCTTGGTATCGGTGGAGATGATGCCCCCGATGTCGAAGCTGTCAAAAAAGAACTCGCTTCCCACGATCTCGGCACCGACAAGGTTCAGGTCGAGGTGGTGAACGATAAGGTCGTTCTGAAGGGCGAAGTGGCCGACCAGTCAATTTTCGAAAAGGCAGTCATCGCCGTTGGCAATACGCTCGGCATTTCCAAGGTCGAGGCCGGCGAACTGACGGTGGCAGAAGCGCCGGCGAAGGAACCCGTTTTCTACACGGTCAAAAAGGGCGATAATCTCTGGAAGATCGCTGAAGCCCAGTACGGCAAGGCAAATGGCGGCAAGAACAACATCATCTTCGAAGCCAACAAACCGATGCTGACCCATCCCGATAAAATCTATCCCGGTCAGGTTTTGCGCATTCCTGACCTTGCCTAATAACGGATTTTAACCGCTGCGATGGAGATGCCGCTTTTGCGGCATCTTTCACAACTTGCGAAGCGCCACCGTGTCGATCAGGTGGTTTTTGCCCTTGCGCAGGATAAGATCGGCGCGTGGACGCGTGGGCACGATGTTCTGGCGCAGGTTCTTCAGGTTGATGTTCTGCCAGAGGCCCTCGGCAATGCTGAGCGCCGCCTCTTCGCTGATCGACGCATAGCGATTGAAGAATGAATTCGGGTCTCGGAAGGCGGTTTGTCGCAGATTCATGAACCGGTTCACATACCAGTTGTGAATGAAGTCCTCATCCGCATCGATGTAGATCGAGAAATCGAAGAAGTCGGAAACGATCGGCACGATCCGCCCGCCCGCCGGCAGGTCGCGTGATTGCAGCACGTTGATGCCTTCGAAGATGAGGATATCCGGCTGGTCGATGACAGTGAATTCGTTGGGCAGCACGTCATAGGTCAGATGCGAGTAGCGTGGCGCCTTCACATTCGGCTGGCCCGCCTTGATCGCCGAGAGGAAACGCAGCAGCGCACCGATGTCGTAGCTTTCCGGAAAGCCCTTGCGCTCCATAAGGTTCTCGCGCCGCAGCACCTCGTTCGGGTAAAGAAACCCATCGGTGGTGATGAGATCGACCTTCGGGCTGGAAGGCCAGCGGGCCAGAAGCTCCTTCAAAATGCGCGCCGTTGTCGATTTTCCAACCGCCACCGACCCGGCAATGCCGATGACGAAGGGCGTCTTGTTGACATCCGCCATGTTCAGGAAGCGGTTGCGCTGTTCGAACAGCAGCTGCGATGCTTCCACATGCGATGACAGGAGGCGCGACAGCGACAGATAGATACGCCGCACTTCGTCCAGATCGATCGGGTCGTCCAGCGAACGCAGTCTTTTGACCTCGTCGGCGGAAAGGGTGAGTGGTGTGTCGGCGCGAAACTTTGCCCATTCTTCCGAGCTGAAGAAGTGATAGGGCGAATATTCATCCGGGCGGAAATGATCGAGTGTGCTCGGCATGCCTCTCTCCCCGCTGCCTGCCTTGACATTCATGATGTCGGCCTCGCTGCCTTTTCCGCAAGTCCGGTCTGTCCGGTCCGGCGCTCCAGCTCGGCAAAGACGTCGGCAAGGGGAATGTCGGCGATCTTCAACACCACCAGCAGGTGATAAAGCAGATCGGCTGCCTCGTTTTTCAGCCCGTCGCGGTCTTTCGCGATGGCGGCGATCACGGCCTCAACAGCCTCTTCGCCCAGTTTTTTCGCCGCACGTTCCTGGCCCGCCGCAACAAGTTTGGCCGTCCAGGATTCATCGGGGGAGGCGGCGGCGCGTGTCGCGACGATGCGTTCCAGATCGGAAAGGGAAAATGCGCTCATGGAAAGGTTCCTGCAATCAGTCGAGACGCATGGCGATGCCATGCTCGGCCATGTAGCTCTTGGCTTGCCCGATCGAATAGGTGCCGAAGTGGAAGATGGAAGCGGCAAGCACCGCGGTCGCATGGCCATCGCGAACGCCGGCTACCAGATCATCCAGCGTTCCGACGCCACCCGAGGCGATGACGGGCACGCGAACCTGATCGGCAATGCTGCGTGTCAGGCCGATATCGTATCCGCTTTTGGTGCCATCGCGGTCCATCGAGGTGACGAGCAATTCGCCGGCACCGCGTTCGACCATCTTGATGGCAAATTCCACGGCGTCGATTCCGGTTGGCTGACGTCCGCCATGGGTGAAGATTTCCCAGCGGCCGTCTTCCCCGTCCTTCGAAACCCGCTTGGCGTCGATGGAGACGACGATACACTGGTTGCCGAATTTGTCGGCAGCCTGCGCGACGAAATCAGGATCTTTCACCGCTGCGGAATTGATGGAGACCTTGTCTGCACCGCAGAGAAGCAGCTTGCGGATGTCAGCCACGGCGCGGACGCCGC
This sequence comes from Rhizobium sp. SJZ105, assembly GCF_007828365.1. Classification (NCBI taxonomy): domain Bacteria; kingdom Pseudomonadati; phylum Pseudomonadota; class Alphaproteobacteria; order Hyphomicrobiales; family Rhizobiaceae; genus Rhizobium; species Rhizobium sp. SJZ105. The sequence continues at coordinate 14,681 of NZ_VIUP01000004.1, read as the reverse complement.
CGCCGACGGTCAGCGGCATGAAGCAATGGTCGGCCGTGCGCGATACCACGTCGAAAATCGTGTCGCGATTGTCGGACGAGGCGGTGATGTCGAGAAAGCAGAGTTCGTCCGCTCCCGCCGCATCATAGGCCTTCGCCGCCTCGACTGGGTCGCCGGCGTCGATAAGATCGACGAAGTTCACACCCTTGACGACGCGGCCGTCTTTTACATCGAGGCAGGGAATAACGCGGGCTTTGAGGGTCATGCGCTTATCTCCTTGGCAGCCTTGATGAGGGCGAGCGCCTCGGCAGGATCGATGCGCCCGTCATAAAGCGCGCGGCCTGAAATTGCGCCCTCTAGCTTTGCGGCATCCGGCTGCAACATGCGCTTGATGTCGTCGATGGAGGCAAGGCCGCCGGAGGCGATGACGGGGATCGACACGGCATCTGCCAGTTCGAGTGTCGAGGCCCAGTTGATGCCAGCCAGAATACCGTCGCGATCGATATCGGTGTAGATGATGGCGGCAACGCCGGCACCTTCGAAACGTTTGGCAAGTTCGATGACGCCGAGTTCTGAGGCTTCCGCCCAGCCCTCAACAGCAACCTTGCCGCCTTTGGCGTCGATGCCGACAGCGACCTGACCGGGGAAACGCTTGCAGGCTTCGATAACCAGGACGGGATCGCGTACCGCCACGGTGCCGAGAATGACGCGGGCAAGCCCACGGCTGAGCCACGCCTCAATATGATCGAGAGTGCGGATGCCGCCGCCAAGCTGCACCGGGTTTGTCGTGGCCTTGAGAATGGCATCGACCGCTTCGCCATTCACCGTCTGGCCAGCGAAGGCGCCGTTAAGATCGACGACATGCAGCCACTCGAAGCCTTGGTCCTCGAAGGACTTCGCCTGCGCGCCGGGGTCCGTATTGTAAACGGTTGCCTGCTCCATATCGCCGAGTTTCAGGCGAACGCACTGGCCGTCTTTAAGATCGATTGCGGGAAAAAGAATCATGTCAGGGCTTCCAGCGCAGGAAATTGGAAATCAGGGCGAGGCCAAGCGTCTGGCTTTTTTCCGGGTGGAACTGCGCGCCAGCCATATTGTCGCGACCAACGAAAGCCGTCATCGCGCCACCGTAATTGGTGGTGGCGATGACATCCGCCGGATGTTTCGCCGCCAGATGATAGGAATGCACGAAATAGGCATGCAAGCCGTCAGCGCCGGTCCTGATACCGTCGAACAGGGGATGCTGATGCCGGATTTCCAGCGTATTCCAGCCAATCTGCGGGATTTTAAGCGTCGGATCGGAGGGCGTCATTTCAATGACATCGCCTTCGATCCAGCCAAGCCCCGTGCTGACAGTCTTTTCGAGACCACGCGAAGACATCAGCTGCATTCCGACGCAGATGCCGAGGAAGGGATGAGCTTTTTTCTCGACGGCTTCGATAAGCGCCTCATGCATGCCGGGCACAGCTTCGAGACCGGCGCGGCAATCGGCATAGGCGCCGACGCCTGGCAGGACGATGCGGTCCGCAGATGCGACGTGATCCGGCTTATCGGTCAGGTCAATGGTTGCATTGATGCCGGCTTCGCGGGCGGCGCGCTCGAAAGCTTTGGTGGCCGAACGCAGGTTGCCAGAACCGTAGTCGATGATCGCGACGCGCATGTCAGCGCCTTCCATTCAAGTCGAAAAGAAACGATCCGGAGGGATCGTTGACGAAGTTTTTGTCACCGCTCTTCTGCGGCGAGGGTGTCCATACCGGCTGCGACAGCTGTCCCAACGGCTCGGTATTTTCGGAAAGATCGGAGAAATATATCTCTTCGGCACTCGAAAGATGAGGGGCGGAAATGACCGAAGTCATCTTCCAGCCCTTGCCTATCAGGTGCCGGACGAGAAAATCGCGCCCCTCCAGTGCAGTGATGAGGGCAATGGCGACGCTGCACAAAATGCCCACCGGTTCGAATCCGGGTAACATTGATGCCCAACCGGCCAGAACGAGAACTGCAAATACGACGATCGCGGCCAGCCACAGCCGGTTTACGGCCAGCCACAGCCAGGGCGCAATAAGTGCCAGCCAGACGAAACGGTCTGCTATGAAGCGGGTCGTCTTGTGGTCCCTGTCCGGCCCGTTGGGGGCTTCCAGAACGAGATAGCTTGTCATGGGCTTCCTGACAGCTTTGGCGGTCAGGCCAGCATGCCCTTTGTCGAGGGAACGCGGCCTGCCTGCCGGGGGTCGATCTCGGTTGCCGCGCGAAGAACGCGGGCAACGGCCTTGAAGCATGTTTCGGCGATATGATGGTTGTTGGCGCCGTAATGGTTCAGGATATGCAGCGTGATGCCGGCATTCTGGGCCAGCGCCTGAAAGAATTCGCGCACAAGCTCGGTGTCGAATGTGCCGATCTTCGGCGCGGAGAAGTTGACATTCCACACAAGGAAGGGACGGCCGGAAATATCCACGGCAGCCTTGGTCATCGTCTCATCCATGGCAAGATCGAGCGAGGCGTAGCGGGTAATGCCGCGCCTGTCACCCAACGCCTTCGCGATGGCCTGGCCGATGGCGATGCCGGTATCTTCGACCGTATGGTGATCATCGATATGCAGGTCACCTTGAACCTCGATATCCATGTCGATCAGCGAATGGCGGCTCAGCTGGTCCAGCATATGATCGAAAAATCCCACCCCGGTGGAAATTGTCGACTTGCCGGTGCCGTTGATATCCACGCGCACCGAAACCGAGGTTTCGTTGGTCTTGCGGATGATCTCGCCTTTACGTTCTGCCATCTGTGGCCGCTCCGTGAAAATGTCGCCGTTCCTTATCAGCACGAGACACAAATATCCAGTTGTTCCATCGTCTTGCATGATCTGCGCAAAACAGTGCAGTGCGGGCAGGATTTGCAATCGTGAAAAGCAAACTTACATAGATGCCGAGAAGGGCCGGATGCCGGCCCGTTAACCGCAGGCCCGGTAGGGCAGACAGGTGTTTGATGACAACGATTATTACAGTCAGGAAGGGCGGCAAGGTCGTCATGGCTGGCGATGGTCAGGTAAGTCTTGGCCAGACCGTCATGAAGGGCAATGCCCGCAAGGTTCGTCGCATTGGCAAGGGTGAAGTGATTGCCGGTTTTGCTGGCGCAACGGCGGATGCCTTCACGCTGCTCGACCGTCTCGAAAAGAAACTCGAGCAATATCCCGGTCAGCTCATGCGCGCGGCCGTAGAGCTTGCAAAGGACTGGCGCACGGATAAATATCTGCGCAACCTCGAAGCCATGATGCTGGTGGCCGACAAATCCACGACACTCGCCATCACCGGGAATGGTGACGTGCTGGAACCCGAACATGGTGCGATCGCCATCGGCTCCGGCGGCAACTACGCCTTTGCGGCTGCCCGCGCCATGATGGATACGGACAAGTCGGCAGAGGAGGTGGCGCGCAAGTCGCTCGATATCGCCGCCGATATCTGTGTTTACACCAACCATAACCTCGTCATCGAAACCCTCGACGCCGAGTAAGCATATTTCTCACCCCCATTTCTCACCCAAGGGTCCTGTGGGCCGGGCCAGAATGGCCGGCCGGAGCAGGAAAGCCGAGAGGACAGAATGACCACTTTTTCTCCCCGGGAAATTGTCTCGGAACTGGACCGCCACATCATCGGCCAGAATGATGCGAAACGTGCGGTCGCGATTGCACTGCGCAACCGTTGGCGTCGCCAGCAGCTCGATGAGAGCCTGCGCGACGAGGTGATGCCGAAAAACATCCTGATGATCGGACCGACCGGTGTCGGCAAGACGGAGATTTCCCGCCGTCTCGCCAAGCTTGCCGGCGCGCCCTTCATCAAGGTCGAAGCGACCAAATTTACCGAAGTCGGTTATGTCGGTCGCGATGTCGAGCAGATCATCCGCGATCTTGTCGAGATCGGCATTGGCCTCTTGCGTGAAAAGAAGCGCGCGGAAGTACAGGCCAAGGCGCATCAGAGCGCCGAAGAGCGGGTGCTCGACGCACTGGTCGGATCGACCGCGTCACCCGCGACACGTGAGAGCTTCCGCAAGAAGCTGCGCGACGGCGAGCTGGACGACAAGGAAATCGACATCGAAGTGGCCGACAGCGGTTCGGGCATGCCCGGCTTTGAAATCCCCGGCATGCCGGGCGCCAATATCGGCGTTCTCAACCTGTCGGAAATGTTTGGCAAGGCGATGGGCGGACGTACCAAGAAGGTGCGCACCACCGTCTCGAAATCCTATACCGATCTCGTTCGCGACGAATCCGACAAGCTGCTCGATAATGACATGATCCAGCGTGAAGCGGTGAAGTCGGTGGAAAATGACGGCATCGTCTTCCTCGATGAGATCGACAAAATTGCCGCGCGCGATGGCGGCATGGGTGCCGGCGTCTCGCGTGAAGGCGTGCAGCGCGATCTTCTGCCGCTCGTTGAAGGCACGACTGTCTCGACCAAATACGGGCCGGTGAAAACCGACCACGTTCTGTTCATCGCTTCCGGCGCGTTCCATGTGGCAAAGCCGTCCGACCTTCTGCCGGAGCTTCAGGGCCGCCTGCCGATCCGTGTCGAGCTGAAGCCGCTGACGAAGGAGGATTTCCGCCGTATCCTGACCGAGACGGAAGCAAGCCTCATCCGCCAGTACAAGGCGCTGATGGCGACGGAAGAACTCGATCTCGACTTCACGGACGATGCGATCGACGCTCTGGCCGACGTGGCTGTTCATCTCAACTCGTCGGTCGAGAATATCGGTGCGCGCCGCCTGCAGACGGTGATGGAGCGTGTTCTCGACGAGATTTCCTTCAACGCACCCGATCGTGGTGGCTCTGCCGTCAAGATCGATCAGGAATATGTCAAAAAGCACGTCGGCGATCTTGCCGCCGATACGGATTTGTCCCGCTATATTCTCTGAATATCTTGGAGAGCAAAGACACGAGAGTGCGGCCACATTTGCCGCACTCTTTTATTTTACGGCCTTGTCTCGCATTCAGCCCCCTTTTTGTTTATGGGAAAGGCTGCATTCCGGTTGGAACCGCTTTATGGAATGGTCCGGTTTTCTCTTGGTTCGGGAGAGGTCGGCTTGAGAAAAGGCATTCGCTCGTGCGCAAAACTCTTCTGGCATTTGCCGCCGCTTTGACGTTCACCGTCGTCTCGTCTTCTTATGCCGAGGCCGCGACGGTCGTCCCGCCTGGCAATCGCAATGCCGAACAGCCGGGCATTCCGGGGGCTTCCGCACGTCGAACCAAGGGTTCCAATACGTCTTTCGAGCGTAAATACCAGAAGGTGATCGACCTCCTGTCTTCCGACAAGGCACTGATCGGCAAGATCAAGTCTACCGCCGGGCGCTACGGTATCGATCCGATCCACATGATCGGGGCGATTGTCGGCGAGCATACCTATAACGTCGACGCCTATGACCGCCTGCAATCCTACTACGTCAAGGCCGCGTCCTATGCCGGCAGCAGCTTCCGTTTCGGCTACAAGGACGAAACCATCGCGCAGTTTCTGACGCATTCGCAATTCGCCAGGTGCCAGTCGAAAAAGGATTCCTATAGCCTTTGGAACTGTCGGGAAGACGTCTGGGACGACAGCTTCCGCGGCAAGACGGTAGATGGCGTTGCCTATCCGAACAATCGTTTCAGCGCTGTATTTTTCCAGCCCTTTTATGCCGGACAGACCTTCGGTCTCGGCCAGATCAATCCGCTCACGGCATTGATGTTGTCCGACATGGTGTCGAAAACCTCAGGTTATGAGAAGCTCGACGAAAACGATGCGACCGCCGTTTATACCGCCATCATGGACCCGGATCGCTCGCTCGCCTTTATGGCAGCCTCCATCCGCAAATCGATCGACGACTACAGGTCGATTGCCGACATGGACGTTTCCAAAAATCCTGGTGTAACGTCCACGCTTTATAATGTCGGCGGATCCGCGCAGCGCGCTGCCGCTCTCGCCCAGAAAAATCGTCAGCGCGCCGCAGGTGGGGAACAGCCGCTTTTGCCGGAAGAAAACTATTACGGCTGGCTGGTGAACGATCGCATCAAGGATTTGCAGGCGCTTTTGTAGAAAAAGACGATTATCGTCGGCATTCTTTCCAAAGCGGAAATAATATTTGGTTGCCTCTCGCAATTGACGAGCGCCTGCCTCAGCGTCCAATCTGCCCCCTTGAGATAAAGAGGAGGCGCATGTGAGCCGCACCAATAAATTCGGTCTTTCCATTGATGACAGGCTTTATGCTTTTTTGACGGATGACGTTCTGCCGGGCACGGGTCTTGATGCAGAAACTTTCTTCGAAGGCTTTTCCGCCATCGTCCACGAGCTTTCCCCCAAGAATCGTGAATTGCTCGCAAAGCGCGACGCCTTGCAGGAAAAACTGGATGGCTGGTACCGGCAGAATGGCGCCCCGACGGATTTTGATGTCTATGAGGGCTTCCTTAAGGAAATCGGCTATCTGCTGCCGGAAGGACCCGGCTTCAAGGTCGAAACCAGCAACGTCGATTCGGAAATTGCCGCTGTCGCAGGCCCGCAGCTTGTCGTGCCGGTCATGAATGCCCGTTATGCGCTGAACGCCGCCAATGCCCGCTGGGGTTCGCTTTACGATGCGCTTTACGGCACGGATGCCATTTCTGACGCCGATGGTGCGGAAAAGGGCAGGGGCTATAATCCGAAACGCGGCGAAAAGGTCATTGCCTGGGCGCGGAACTTCCTCAACGAATCAGCTCCGCTCGAAACGGCAGGCTGGTCGGATGTGACCGGATTCAAGATCGTTGACGGCCTCTTGCAGCTTGCAATCGGTGACAGCAAAACGGGCCTGAAAGATGCCGAGCAATTCAAGGGCTTTACCGGCGATGCGGAAAAGCCGGCAACGATCCTGCTTGGCAAGAATGGTCTGCACACCGAGATCGTCATCGATCCCTCGACGGAAATCGGCAAGGGTGACAAGGCGGGCATCTCTGATGTCATTCTCGAATCGGCGCTGACAACCATCATGGACTGCGAGGATTCCGTTGCCGCTGTTGATGCCGAGGACAAGGTGCTGGTTTATGGCAACTGGCTTGGCCTGATGCGCGGCGACCTGACGGAGAAGGTTTCCAAGGGCGGTAACACCTTCACCCGTAGTCTCAACCCGGATCGTTATTACACCGCCCCCGATGGTGGAGCACTTACTCTGCCGGGGCGTTCCCTGATGCTGGTGCGTAATGTCGGTCACCTCATGACCAATCCGGCGATCCTCGACAAGGATGGCCGCGAGGTGCCGGAAGGTATCATGGACGCCGTCGTCACAGCGCTGATTGCGCTTTACGATGTCGGCCCCTCCGGCCGTCGCCAGAATTCCCGCGCCGGTTCCATGTATGTCGTCAAGCCGAAGATGCACGGGCCGGAGGAAGTCGCCTTCGCCAACGAGATTTTCACGCGGGCCGAAAAGCTTGTCGGCATGGCGCCGAACACCATGAAAATGGGCATCATGGACGAGGAACGCCGCACCACGGTCAACCTCAAGGAAAGCATTCGCGCGGCTAAAGACCGGGTCGTCTTCATCAATACCGGCTTCCTCGACCGCACGGGCGACGAAATTCATACCTCGATGGAAGCGGGTCCGATGATCCGCAAGGGCGATATGAAACAGGCGGCCTGGATTGCGGCTTACGAGAACTGGAACGTCGATATCGGTCTGGAATGCGGCCTTTCCGGCCATGCGCAGATCGGTAAGGGCATGTGGGCCATGCCTGACCTGATGGCCGCCATGCTGGAGCAGAAGATCGCGCATCCGAAGGCAGGCGCCAACACCGCCTGGGTACCTTCACCCACGGCTGCGACGCTACATGCCACGCATTATCACAAGGTCGATGTCGCAGCCGTTCAGGACGACCTGAAAAGCCGGGGCCGGGCAAAACTCTCCGATATTCTATCGGTACCGGTCGTGCCGCGTCCCAATTGGACGCCCGAGGAAATCCAGCGCGAACTCGACAACAACGCGCAGGGCATTCTGGGATATGTCGTGCGCTGGGTCGATCAGGGCGTCGGCTGCTCCAAGGTGCCTGATATCAACAATGTCGGACTGATGGAGGACCGCGCCACGCTGCGCATCTCCGCGCAGCATATGGCCAACTGGCTGCGCCATGGCGTGGTTACGCAAGAGCAGATCGTTGAGACCATGAAACGCATGGCCGCCGTGGTCGATAGCCAAAATGCCGGAGATCCGGCCTATCTGCCGATGGCGTCCAACTTTGAAGGATCGGTCGCTTTTCAGGCCGCCGTCGAACTTGTGCTGAAAGGCCGGGAGCAGCCTAACGGTTATACGGAACCGGTTCTGCACCGCCGTCGCCTCGAACTGAAGGCGAAGCAGGCGGCTTGAGGCCGACAGGAAATCCAGAGCACGTCTTGTCTGAATGCAATGTTCGACGTGCTCTACCTTAAAACTGCTATGCACTTTTACTGGGAATGCTCCAGAAACAAAAAAGCCGCCGGGAATTCCACGGCGGCTTTTTCTTTGTCTGGTATCTGATCTTACTGGATCACGACAACCTTGGTGCTGCGGCCGGGACGGACGCGGCTGTAAAGGTCGATGACGTCCTGGTTGATCATGCGGATGCAGCCGGAAGAGGCGGCGGTGCCGATCGATGCCCATTCAGGCGAACCGTGGATACGGAACAGCGTGTCCTGTCCCTTTTCGTTGAAGAGATACATGGCGCGCGCGCCGAGCGGGTTGGAAAGACCCGGACCCATGCCTGCCTCGACATACTTTGCGACTTCCGGCTTGCGGTCGGCCATTTCCTTCGGCGGATGCCACATCGGCCATTCCTGCTTCCAGGCGACATAGGCTTCGCCGGCCCAGGCAAAACCAGCCTTGCCAACGCCGATGCCGTAACGAACTGCGCGGTTGCCGGGCAGGATATAATAAAGGAAACGCTCACGCGTATTGACGATGATCGTGCCCGGCCGTTCGTTATTCTGGAATTCGACGATCTGACGACGGAACTTCTCGTTCACACGATTGATCGGGATGGCGGGCAGCGCATAGCCCGCGTCGGTCACAGGGCCGTAAACATCGTTGAAGATCTGGACGGTTTCGACCTTTGCCGGAACCGGGTTAGCGACCGGCACTGACGCCGCTACCTGGCCGGATGATTGGGATGTGGTTTCGGCGCAGCCGGCCAGAGCCAGTGCTGCCGTCAGACCGAGTGCAGTCAATGAGGTACGGATGCGCATATCGTTCTCGCGGAAAATTCGCCAAATTGTGCGAAGGAGTAGGCTTAATTGGATAAATCGGTTATTTTCCATTAAGCCGTTCTTGGCAAGCCGATACGCTGCTGCAGGACGAATGTGACTTTAAAATTGCCGGTTGATTGCCTTTTTGCAACAATAGGCCAAACGCCTCAGTAGCCTTTATCCATGACTATTCTTTCGCTTACCAACAATAATCCGTTAATCGACGGTCGCCAGTCGGACAAGGCGATGCTGGTGCGCCGCGGCGTTCAGGTGCTTTTGCACGAGATGCGACATTCGGTTTTGCCGGAACTGCCGCTTGCAAGCGGACGACGGGCCGATCTCATCAGCCTTTCGGCAAAGGGTGAAATCTGGATTATCGAAATCAAATCCTCGATCGAGGACTTCCGTGTCGATCGTAAATGGCCGGAATACCGCCTGCATTGCGACCGGCTGTTTTTTGCCACCCATCCGGAAGTGCCGGTCGAAATCTTTCCGGAAGAATGTGGGCTTATCCTGTCGGATGGCTATGGCGCCCATATGCTTCGCGATGCGCCGGAGCATAAATTACCGCCCGCAACCCGCAAATCGGTGATGCTGGATTTCTCGAGAACCGCTGCAACCCGGCTGATGCTGGCGGAGTGGACGACCGGGCGCAGCTTCGGAGAGTAATGCCCGGTTCCAGACCGTATCCGGATGTAAAACCGCTTCTCACTTGTACTGTAAATGCTCTACTTCGGCGCGCGTTTCGCCAGAATGCGCTGCAGCGTTCGCCGGTGCATGTTAAGCCGGCGGGCGGTTTCCGAGACGTTGCGCTCGCACATTTCATAAACGCGCTGAATATGCTCCCAACGCACCCGGTCGGCCGACATCGGGTTTTCGGGCACTTCAGTCTTTTCACCCTTGCGCTGCGTCAGCGCATTGAAGACATCGTCCGCATCGGCCGGTTTGGCAAGATAATCCAGCGCCCCAAGCTTCACGGCGGTAACGGCGGTTGCGATATTGCCGTAGCCGGTCAGGACGACAATCTGCGTATCGTCCCGGTACTGCCGGATGGCTTCGATGACCTCGAGACCATTGCCATCCGTAAGCCGCAAATCAACGACCGCATATTTGGGCGGCGCAGCCTTGGAACGGGCAATGCCTTCGCTAACCGTCTCGGCGGTATCGACGATAAATCCGCGTGTTTCCATGGCCCGGGCAAGCCGGCGCAGGAAGGGACCGTCGTCATCGACGATCAGCAGCGATCTGTCAGCTCCGATCGGGTCGTCGTCATCCGTTGTCGCGCTGATGGGGGTCTGGTCTTCTGTCGTCATGTCTCAGGCCTTTCGGCAACTTAGTCGGCTTTTTCTTCTTATCGCCGCTTCCACGTGAATGGTAAAGTCAACGGTCTCTTTTATCGTCCATAAGCGCTCGAGGCCAGACGATTGTGACCCGCGCTCCGGTTCCGCTCAAACCGCGATTTTCGAAGGTAACGGTGGCGCCGGAGCGTTCCAGCAATGTCTTTGCAATGAAAAGCCCGAGTCCCAGCCCTCCCGCCCGGGTATCGTTGTGACGTTCGGTCACATAGGGTTCACCAATGCGGGCAAGCACGTCATGGGCATAACCCGGTCCATCATCCTCAATGGTGACGGCGACATTCTGCGAATCGTACTCCACGGTCACGGTCACTTTTTCCCGCGCATAGTCCACGCCGTTTTCGATGAGATTGCCCAGCCCGTAAATAACGCCGGCATTCCGGATGCCAACCGGCTCGTCGATCCGGTTGTTCTTTTCGACGAGATCGAGACGGATTCCGAATTCCCGGTGCGGCGCCATCACCTCCTCAATCAGCGAGGAGAGCGGCAGGCGGCGCATATGCTCCTCATCATCGGTGGAAAGCGATGTAAGGCGGCGCAGAATATCACGGCATCTTTCGCTCTGGCTGCGCAGCAGCGCTATGTCTTCGCCAAACCTTTCATCATTTCCGAGTTCCCGTTCCATTTCCTTGGCGACGACGCTGATTGTCGCCAGCGGCGTGCCCAACTCGTGTGCCGCAGCGGCGGCCAGACCGTCTAGCTGCGAGAGATGTTTTTCCCGCTCCAGCACCAGTTCGGTCGCAGCCAGCGCATCGGCCAGCTGATTGGCCTCGTGTGAAACGCGATAGGCATAAAAGGCCGCGAAAGAGGTCGTGGCAATGATCGCGACCCAGGTGCCCACATGCAGCAGAAGCTGGATCGGCAGCACCTCACCGGGATACCACGGAACTGGAAACGGCGAAAAAGCGATTGCCGTCGAGCAGATGACGGCAAATGCGAGCAGAATAAGCGAGTGCCGAAGGGGCTGCGACGCGAAGGCGATGATGACCTGCACGCAGATCAGCGGTGCGAAAGGATTGGAAAGACCACCGGTGATGTAGATGAGCGCCGTCAATTGCAGCAGGTCGAATGCCAGCAGCAATGTCGCTTCCCACGGCTCCAGACGATAGGTGGAGGGAAAACGCGCAGTGAGAAACAGGTTGGCAAGCGCCAGTGCACCGATCAAAAGGCTGCAAGCCAGAAGTGGCAGGGGGAAGTTCAAGCCGAAAGCAACAAGCAGGATCGTCGCACTTTGCCCGGCCACCGCCAGCCAGCGCAACCATACGATGGTTTGCAGCCTTATCCTGCGGCTGGCGCGGCCAAGCCTTGTTGTTTCGATCGGATGGCCAGCCACCTTCATCTCCTTTGTGCTTTTCATCGTCATCACGTTCCGCGCGGTTTTGCGCGGCTGGTCGGCAATGCCGATGCCGGGTCCTCAGGCCATGGATGGCGCGGATACCTCCCGCGCATGTCCGCCCGTACATCTTTCCACGATCCTGCCCAGAAACCCGGAAGATCGCGTGTCGTCTGTATCGGCCTGTGCGCCGGCGAGGTCAATTCCAGCAGCAGCGGCAACCGCCCCTGCGCGATGGCGGGATGAGCCGTCAGCCCGAAAAGCTCCTGCACACGAATGGAAAGCGTCGGTTCGCTGGCATCGTAACGAATAGGATGCCGCTGGCCCGTCGGCGCTTCGAAATGCGTCGGCGCAAGCCTGCCGAGATCGCGTGCGACCTCATAAGGCACCAGGGCTAAAAGTCCCTCGGAAAGGCTGCCGGGCCGGATATCCTGAAGGCTGCGGGCGCCGTGCTGGAAGGGCACGAACCATTCATCCAGCCGTAAAAGCAATGCAGCATCGCTGACATCCGGCCAGGGGTCGCCGATGCTGGCATTCAGAAAGCCTATCCTGTCGCGCAACTGCTGGGTTTCTTTTGTGAACGGAAGAATTCCTACACCAAATTCCCGAACGCCGTTGGCAAGTGCCTGCGCCGCCTGTTCACCCTCCGGGCGGGGCAGGGGCGTTTCGTCGAGGATGATGGCGCCTAGGCGCGTGACGCGGCGTGCACGCGCCTGGCCGCTTGCCTTGTCAAACAGCAGCTGGTCCTGCTGCACAATAAGATGCGGCATCCGCTCTTCTATATCGGTGCGCTCGATGCTTGCTGCGGAAAGGATGCGCGGCTGTGCCGCACGCCCCGTAATATCGGCAACCACCAGCATCCTACTCGCCGCCAGCCGCTCGGTTTCGGCAAGTTCTGCACCCCGGCCGTTCGCCATCACATAACGACCGCGCGCTCCTCGCTGAAGCGCAATCCGGTCCGGATAGGCGTGCAGCAGCAAGGGGCCAGCCTCGCTTGGCTGTTCATTCATAGTCTGCGCATCGCCGATCGCATCTAGAAGTCTCGAAGCCAGCTTGCGCGCCGCTTGCGCCCTTTCGCTTCTCTCGGAAAGAAAGCGCCGCAATCTTTCATCGAGATCGATGTCGGTTCCGCCCAGTCCTTGTTCCGTAAGCATGACAGCGAGCATTGCCGCCTTTTTTCCCGCACCTTCGCTCGCCGCTGCAATTACCATTGCCGCAAGCCGTGGCGGTAATGAGAGGCTGCGCATCAGGTGGCCGCGTCGCGTCAGCGCGCCGCTTTCATCGAGTGCGCCCAGATTTTTGAGAAGCGCGATCGATTCCTTCAATGCCGCTTCGGGAGGGGCATCCAGAAATGAAAGCGCGGAAGGATCATGAACGCCCCAATGGGCGAGGTCGAGTGCAAGGCCGGAAAGATCACTCGCCAGAATTTGCGGTGGCGTGAAGGCGTTGAGCGCTGCCGTCTGTCCCGGATGCCACAGGCGGATCGCAACGCCGGGTTCCGTTCGTCCGGCTCGGCCCGCCCGCTGGTCGGCGGAGGCGCGCGAAACCCGCACTGTCTCCAGTCTCGTGATGCCCGTCGCCGGTTCGAAAACCGGTAGTCGCTGCAACCCGCTGTCAATCACCACACGCACGCCGTCTATGGTGATCGATGTTTCTGCGATCGATGTGGCAAGCACGATCTTGCGGCGTCCGGCCGGTGCCGGCTTGATCGCCGCATCCTGCTCCTTTTGCGAAAGATTGCCGTAAAGCGGGATTATATCTGTATCGTCGGAAAAACGCCCCTCCAGCCGGTTGGCCGTGCGGGTAATTTCTGCCTGCCCCGGAAGGAAGGCAAGAATGGAGCCTGTTTCCGATGCATGAGCTTCGGTAATCGCCTTTGTGACTTTCTCTTCGACAGGCACACCCTGCCAGCGGTCCTCGTAGCGTGTGTCGATTGGATATGTGCGGCCGAGGCTCTGAATGACAGGGGCATCGCCCATCAGCGCACTGATGCGTTCCACATCAAGGGTGGCGGACATCACGAGGATGCGCAGATCGTCTCTCAGTCCCTCCTGAACGTCGAGCGCAAGTGCCAGTCCGAAATCGCCATCGAGTGAACGTTCGTGAAACTCGTCGAAAATCACCGTCGAAACGCCGGCAAGTTCCGGGTCGTCCAGAACCATCCGGGCAAAGACACCCTCAGTCACCACTTCAATCCGGGTTCTTGAGGAGATGCGATTGTCGAGCCGCATACGATAGCCGACGGTTTCTCCAACATTCTCCTGAAGAAGATCAGCCATGCGTCCAGCCGCGGCCCGGGCGGCAAGCCGACGTGGTTCGAGAAGAATGATCTTGCCGTCGCCCCGCCATTCCTCACGCAGGAGATGAAGCGGCACCAGCGTTGTTTTGCCCGCACCCGGAGGAGCCGACAGAACGGCACGCTTTGACCCGTCCAACGCTTGGGCAATCTCGGCCAGAACGTCGCTGACGGGAAGTACGGGCAGATCGATCTTTATATGGGCTGGCGTTCTGGTCATGCAAACAGGCCTGGGGCAATCGGGTTGATGTCTAAGCGTCTCTTCTGCCGTTTCTAAAGCACGGCCCGGTGCTTTGACAGCCGGCGGAGAGGGTTTCGCAAGAGCTCTTCCGGCAAAATTGCGGTTCTTCGCAAGCTATCTGTCGTGAAGGGTGGGAAGGGGTTCCCGCATGCGCCGCCAAAAGGGACGAGGATTCAGTCCTTTCTATGCCTCCCTTGCGGTCCACCTTGAAACTATCTTTTATTTTCATACGGTTAGCAAAAATGTCAGTTTTTTGACGATAGGTGTGTTGACTTGTTTGAGG
>NZ_VIUP01000003.1:0-587035 GCF_007828365.1 Rhizobium sp. SJZ105 | reverse complement strand
CCGTCCATCTGGGCAGCACCGGTGATCATGTTCTTCACGTAGTCGGCGTGGCCGGGGCAGTCGACGTGTGCGTAGTGACGGTTCGGCGTTTCGTATTCGACGTGCGCCGTCGAGATCGTGATGCCGCGAGCCTTTTCTTCAGGAGCAGCGTCGATCTGGTCGTACGCCTTGAACTCGCCGAAATACTTCGTGATCGCAGCAGTCAACGACGTCTTGCCGTGGTCGACGTGACCGATCGTGCCAATGTTGACGTGCGGCTTATTGCGCTCAAACTTGCTCTTTGCCATGTGAATTGCTTCCTGTGAACGTGAAGTAGTTTTCCCGGCGAACCGGTTTGGTGTCGCCGTTTAAGGCTTTGTAAGCGAATGCGCAAGACTTAATTGTCAAAGCACGGTCGCGCACGCCTAAGGCGCGCCTCAAGGTGCATATATGGTGCGTTCCGCGCGATATTCAAAGCTGGCTCAGCCTTCCCACGCGACGGCAAGACGGGACGCACGGACGGGACCCTGCCTGCACCCCTCTTCGCACAATCGGATCGTTAAATAAGCTTTTTCTTTATCACAACTTCTTTACCTGGACCCTCATCATGGCTTAAGGAAATTTCATCTCCGGGGGGAGACGGGCGAGCGGGACGATGCGCCCAGGCGCAAAACCTCTATGCCACATATTGATCAGCCGCGCTCTCCGGCGCGAAATTACATCCGTTTCAGGACCGCTCAATGGAAATCTTCACAGCCGCCGGCTTCACGGCATTCATGCAAGTCATTGCGATCGATCTCGTTCTCGCAGGCGACAATGCCATCGTCATCGGCCTTGCCGCCGCCGGTCTTCCCGCCCATCTTCGCCGCAAGGCGATCCTGGTCGGCATCATCGCCGCCACCGTATTGCGCATCGGCTTTGCCGCCGTCACCGTGCAGCTTCTCTCCATTGTCGGGCTGCAACTCTTCGGCGGGCTTCTGCTTGCCTGGGTGTGCTGGAAGATGTGGTCCGAACTGCGCGAAGCCGCAGGCTCCATCGAAGACGAGGTGACGGACGAAGAGGCTGACCTGACCAAAGGTCACAAGACCTTCTTTCAGGCCGCAACCCAGATCGTCATCGCCGATGTGTCCATGTCGCTGGACAACGTGCTTGCCGTCGCCGGTGCCGCGCAGGACCATGTCACGGTGCTGATCATCGGTCTCGTCGTCTCGATTGCCCTCATGGGACTGGCCGCCAATTTCGTCGCCAAGTTGCTGCACCGCTACCGCTGGATTTCGTATCTTGGCCTGATGGTCATCATCTATGTGGCGCTCAACATGCTGTATCACGGCGTGATCGAAGTCCTGCCCTACATCAAGCCTTATTTCGGCTGAGACTGGCAGTCACATATTCGTCCCGAAAGGCCTGGAAACGAGAGTTTCCGGGCCTTTTCTTTTCATACCCACACAAATGCACCCTTGCCTGCACAGCATTGCAAGCGCACGCGCAGGTGAAATCGGCGCACAGGGGAATCGGTCTCCGCGTCCGCTGCAACATTCGGATAAGACAGGGAAATCGTGATTTTTTGCCTATGGATTTTGGCAATTGAGGTCAGCCACGGGCAAGCCTAGTGAGCTAGTTAATAAGTCATAAAAATAAAAAGAAAGGTAAAGCTGCCAATGGCTTATGACTGGACCGGCGGTCGCACCCGCCGCCTTCGCAGGATGAAGCTGGGCGCTGTTGCAAGCTCACTAATCCTGCTGGCGCTCTTAACAGCGCTCGTTCTAGGCTGAACGCGCTGCGCGCAATTCAACGCTGACCGGCGGCATGGCAAGGTTTCCCAAAACCGCCCTGCCGCCGCTCCTTCGGGGGCAACGTCCATTCTTTGTTGGCAAGTTTTGCCGAATATCAGCCGCGAAGGCATGTGCTGGTTATGCCGCCGATTGAAGCGGGTTCATTTCGGCGCTGAAGCTGCGGCAAGAGCTATCGAAACAGCCAATAAATGACGCCAAGCACCAACGTCCACATCAGTAATGATATGGCGAGTACGGCGAGGTAGTTTCGAAATCGTCTGGTCATCCGCCCACATTGCCGGCCAGCCGCCACGGGACAGCCGTAACCGTTTAATTGCTGGATGCGGATCAAGCCGCAAGATCAACTCTTTCTATCAAGATGCTGAATCGCAAACCATTCGCAGATTTTACCCGCCCGAAACCGGGGTTGCCTGACCATGTGAATATCAACCCGCCGGTAAGCGTGAAAACGCTGGGCCACGCTTGCCACAGGATTTGCAGGGCACAGGAAAAACCGCACGTCGTTCTGGACGTGGCTCAGACACGCTCCGGTCAACCGAATCGACAAATTAAGTCCTTCGGTATGATGCCTGATGACGCGTCATTGCTGGGGCAACGGCGATCAGCCGCCGCCCCAAAAAAGCGCGTCAGCTCTTCAAAGCCGTATTACACAGGCTCCAGTAACCGCCACCCTTCTGAATCCACTTGAGATCGCCGAGCGTGCCGTCATCCTTGTTCTTACGATAAGAATCGACGCAGGTCTTCAGGCGGGCCTTGCCAGGAGTCTCGCTTGAATATTTCTTATCGACAGCGCTCGGAAATACGACGCTCTTCGGAGCCTTTATCGTCGCCTTTTCGGGTTCTTTGTCGGTGGTAGCCGCAACTTGCTTGTCGTCGGCAGCGCTTTCGGCAGCAGCATCGCTACCGCAGAACTTGGCGCGATAGTCGTTCCACTTGACGTCCTTCGCGGACCCGTCGGCTTTCGCCGCCTGGTATTTCACGCTGCACTCTTTCATGGTGAGCGCCGCTGCGGGGGAGACAAACGCCGCCGATGCGAGCAGCGCTAAGGATGAGAGAATTACAACCCTGTTGATCATCGAAGACTCCCGTGTGCATGATTGCCGGCAGACTATCCGACCGGACTTTCCGCTTGTCAACGAGCAGTGCAACGAGCACTCAAAGTCGAATTGGCGCGGAGCAAAATGTGCTCATCGGGCGTGGCGTTTTCGCGGTGAGGACTGCATTACTCAGTGACCATGGATATCCAAATCAGCCCGCCGCCAGAGGCATCTCCGCCTTGCCACGCGAACGACGGCAGCACCGCCCAACGAATCACGTATTCGTGTGACGTCAACCCTGCATCGGAACGAAATTCCTTAATTTTCGTTAGCATCTCGAACGAATAACGAGGATTTATCGATGTTGAGGATGCCGAAGACTATCTCCGCGCTCGCTCTTGGCGTCGCAATATCTACCGCTTTTACCTTGCCCGCCAGTGCGCTGAGCCTCATACAGCCGGCCTACGAACAGCAGGAGCAGGCGCAGAATTCCGACGGTCGCGGCTATCCCGCATCCGCCTTTGCCGCGGGCAAGGGTGAAGAGGCGTCATCCAATGGTTACGCCCTCTCACAATCGGAAATAGACCACGTAAAATGGTGTGCAGCGCGTTACGCATCATACCATCCAACCGACAACAGCTATATGGCTGCTGCCGGCATCCGGACGCAATGTCGTTCACCGGATTGATTCAGCCGTGCCCCAGCGCACCGCGTCCCAGCCAATAAGATAAAATTTACTTTAAATTCTATTGACCTGAACCTTTATCCGGGTTGGCCGTTTGAAGCGCGTGCCAGCGAGGAAACGCGATGATGTGGAATCTTGAAAAACTTGAGCAAGAGCGACTTGATCTGATCGAGGTCATTACTGCCCTGCGCCACACTGAACGCCTGTCGACAGCGGATCGCACCTCGATCTTTGAGAAAATTACGGCGCATATGGTGAGGTTAAGCGAGCTCGACGCAGAGAAAATGCGGATTCAGTCCGCCTTGGAAGCGAGCTGAAAATAGCCAACGCTGATTGGAGGCTGCACATCGGCGCGAGGCAAAGATTATCGATCTTATTAAGAAGTTTTGGAGCGGGTAGCGGGAATCGAACCCGCGTATTCAGCTTGGAAGGCTGCTGCTCTACCATTGAGCTATACCCGCGGTGGTGATTTTGATCCTGCGCAGAATGGTGGAGGGAGTTGGATTTGAACCAACGTAGGCGTAGCCAACGGATTTACAGTCCGTCCCCTTTAACCACTCGGGCATCCCTCCAGCTATCTGCTAGGATCGAGCAACCAAGCTCTTCAGATTTCTCTCCGGCGAAGCGCCGTTGCGTCGTCTGTGGCGCGTATATGACGGCCTCGTTCGCTTCTGTCAACACGCCGTTTCACGAATTTTCGGGAAAAAATTCAAACCTCTTTGCAGGCCTGTGGATTATCGCGGGGGCTGGTGTGCGTCGCGTCCCGGAGATATAAGGCGCCATGAGCAAAGACGATCCAAACGACAAATCCACCCGCGACACGCACTACGCCACCCTGCGCCGTGCCGTGCGCGATGCCAAACGCGAGAGGGGCGAAATTCCGACCCCGCAGCAGCCGAAGCGCCGGAATCGTGGCGCGGAAGACTGGAAGCCCCCGCAGCTTGCGCCGGATCAGGTCCACCTTTACGGCCTGCATACCGTGCGTGCGGCGCTTTCCAATCCCGAACGGCAACTCATCAAGCTGTCGGTTACCCTGAATGCCTTTGCGCGTCTGGATATCGGCGAAGCGGATGCGCAGCCCTTCCCGGTAGAGATTGTCTCACCGCAGGATATCGACAAGGTGCTCGGCCCCGAGGCGATCCATCAGGGCGTGATGCTGGAAACCAGGCCGCTTCCGGTCAAGAAACTCGATGCGCTGAAGAAAAGCCCGTTGATCCTCGTGCTCGATCAGGTTACCGACCCGCACAATGTCGGCGCCATCATGCGATCGGCGGTCGCCTTCAACGCCGGCGCCGTCATCACTACCATTCGCCATAGCCCGACGGAGTCAGGCGTGCTTGCGAAGTCTGCGTCCGGCGCCCTGGAACTCATTCCCTATATCCAGATCACCAACCTCGCCGATACATTGGGCGAACTGCACAAGCTTGGCTTCTTCTCGGTCGGTCTGGATTCGGAAGGCCCCGCCCCCATCGAGCAAACCTTCACCGGGGCAAAGATCGCCCTGGTGCTGGGAGCCGAAGGCAAGGGTCTGCGCCAGAAGACCCGCGAAACCGTTTCGGCGCTCGCCCGTCTCGATATGCCGGGCGAGATCAAATCGCTCAACGTATCGAATGCGGCAGCCATCGCCCTTTATGCAACGCAGCAATTTCTGGGCAAAGCGTCGTCCTGACGCTTACCCTTCCTTGCGAAATCACAAAGCGCAACGCATGCTGTGCCTTTGACATTCGCAAGGAGCAAATCTCGACATGACCGACCTGCCCATCAAACCGACCGGCGAGCTGACGCTGCGGACGCTCGCAATGCCGGCCGACGCCAATCCGGCCGGTGATATTTTCGGCGGCTGGGTCATGTCCCAGATGGACTTGGCCAGCGGCATCCGCGCGGCGGAGCGGTCTCGCTGTCGCGTGGTCACTGCGGCGGTCAAGGAAATGGCTTTCGAGTTGCCGGTGAAGATCGGCGACACGCTGTCCATCTACACCGATATCGCCCGGCTCGGCCGCACCTCCATCACGCTGACGGTTGAGGCCTGGGCGCAGCGCTCCCGTTACGACAAGCTGGAAAAAGTCACTGCCGGAACCTTCATCATGGTGGCGATGGACGAAAACGGGCAGCCGACGCCCATCCCTCCGACGGAGTAGGGTGCGATGGAGGCCGCCGTCAACGCCGCGGAAGCCTATGCGCATATCCGCGCCGTCATGGGCATGGTTGTCGGCCTCAGCCTCGCCCGCTTGCTGACCGGCCTTGCAGGTTTCGTGCAGCATCCCAAGAAGGAGCGCATCTATCCCCTGCATATCGGCTGGGTGGCGTTCCTGTTTCTGATGCTCGTGCATTTCTGGTGGTGGGAACACCGGCTTTCCGCCACCAGCCACGTCCTCGGCTTCGGCGCGTTCCTGTTCCTCATCCTGTTCTGCTCGCTGTTCTATTTCCTGTGCGTGTTGCTGTTCCCCTCGGACATGAAGGAATACAAGGGATACGAGGACTATTTCTTTTCCCGCAAAAGCTGGTTCTTCGCGTTTCTCGCCGCACTTTTCGTCACGGATATAGGCGATACGCTGCTGAAGGGACAGGACTACCTCTCCTCGCTGGGCGCTGAATATCTCATCCGCACCGCTATTTATGTCGTTCTGTTCACACTGGCAGCTTTCATCGGCAACCGACGCTTTCACAGGTTTCTCGTCATTTTCGCCCTGATTTATCAGGTAGTCTGGATATTCCGGACCTACGACCTGCTGGCCTGAACATTCCCATCCCGACGCCGGGTGATAATTGAAAACAGGCCTCGTCTTTCGCCATCGTGTCGCGGTGACACGGCCCGATAAATATGGCATTTCGCTGCAATGGGATTCATTCGCAGGATAATGCAGGACAGAAGTTCGGCTGGCGCCATCGCCACGCTGGCGGTCCTGCTTTTTCTCCTGCAAGGGCTCGTGAATGGCCTGACCAGCGGCAATATGGCCTCAGCCGCGCTGGCGACCGGTGAGATCATCTGTTCCAGCCACATGCCCGAAGGCGGTTCGGGCAAACCGAACCCGGCCTCCAACCCTGCGGGCAAGCTCGCCGACAATTGCTGCGGCACGCTCTGCCGTCTGGCCTCCGTTACCATCGCCGCTCTTCCCGTTACTCCCGTTGAGCGTGCGGACGGGATCGTCCGGGTCGTCGAAGTCGACTTTCTCGACCGCGACACGGTATTGCCGCCGCCGCCACCCAATCTGGAATCGCGCCCACGCGCACCGCCTCCCTCTCTGCAAATGTAAAGAGCGATCCGGCCCTGCCGGATAATCAACTTTTCTGCGGAGACATCCATGTCCGTTACGACCTCTTTCGAGGGCGAGCGCGCGCCTGCGCAATCCTCGTCCGTCAACCTGTACCGCGCCGTATGGCGCTGGCACTTCTACGCTGGCCTTTTTGTACTGCCCTTTCTGATATCGCTGGCCGTCACCGGTGCGCTCTATCTGTTCCGGGACGAATTCGACAATCTCATTCATTCGGACCTGAAGCGCATCGAAGTGGCGCAGAACGTGCCGAAAGCACTCCCCTCCGATATTCTCGCCGCAGCCGTTGCGGCCGTTCCCGGCACTGCGGTGAAATACACCACGCCAGGCGATCCGGGTGCCTCGACGGAAATTACCGTCAGTACGAGCGAAGGCAAACGCGCCGTCTACGTCAACACCTATACCGGGCAGGTTGCCGGTTCACTGCCAGATCGCGGCACCATCATGTGGACGATCCGCTACATCCACAGCCTGAAATATTTCGGCGCCTATACCCGCTATCTGATCGAGATCGCCGCCGGGTGGTCCATCCTGCTCGTCGCCACCGGCATCTATCTGTGGTGGCCTAGGAAGCAGAGCGGCGGTGTCTTGACCGTGCGTGGCACGCCGAAAAAACGCGTCTTCTGGCGCGATACCCATGCCGTCACCGGCATTTTCGTCGGCTTTTTCATCGTATTTCTAGCAGTCACCGGAATGCCCTGGTCGGGCGTGTGGGGCGCCAAGGTCAACGAATGGGCAAATGGCAGCAATTTCGGATATCCGGCAGGCGTGCGGACCGATGTTCCAATGTCCGGCGAACATCTCGATCACATGGCCAAGACCAGCTGGTCGCTGGAGCAGGCGAAAGTCCCGGAATCCACCCCATCCGCCACCGGGCAACCAATTGGCATAGATGCGGCCATCGCGCGTTTCGACGGGCTCGGTCTTACCCTTGGTTATACCGTCGTGCTGCCGACCAAACCGACAGGCGTCTATAGCGGCTCCGTCTATCCCGACGACCTTTCAAAGCAGCGCGTCGTCCATCTCGATCAATATAGCGGCAAACCGCTGATCGACATGAGCTATTCCGACTACGGTCCGCTTGGAAAGGTGCTGGAATGGGGGATCAACGTGCATATGGGCCAGCAATTCGGCCTCGCCAACCAGATCGTGTTGCTGGCAGCCTGTGTCGGCATCGTCCTGCTTGCCGTTTCCGCCGGCATCATGTGGTGGAAACGACGCCCCAGAGGTTCGCTCGGCGTGCCACCATTGCCGCAGGATAAACGCGTCTTGCGCGGCCTGCTGGCGCTGCTGGCCATCGGCGGCATCCTGTTCCCGCTGGTTGGCGCAAGCCTGCTGGTGATGCTTGTTCTGGATCTGATCGTGCAGTCCCGCGAAAAGCAACGCGCTGCCTGACAAAAAACACGGCCGGGAGATATCCCCCGGCCGTGTCCTTCTGAATTCCGGGCGGTTGGCAGAAGCTTGGCCTTAGAGCACGTCCTGTTTAAACAGAATTGTTTGACGTGCTCTAACTGTTTGTTTCTACGAATTTTCCGGACGTAAAACCGCTACGCACTCTTACTGGAAATGCTCTAGAACATCGTATTCTTGTTTGCAGCCTTTTCCGGAACCGGCTGGATCACGTCCCAATGTTCGGTGATCTTGCCGTCGGTGACCCTGAAAATATCGACGATGGCGGCTCCGCGAGCACCCTCTTTATCCGTGGAATGGATGTGCAGATAAACCAGATCTCCATCCGTGGCGCTGCGCACGATCCGGGATTTCGCCTGCGGGTTTTCCTTGAAGAAGCCGGTGAAATAGTCGACGAACGGCTTCTTGCCATCAGGCACCATCGGATTGTGCTGCTTGTAGCTGTCGACGATGACGGCAGCGCCCTTCGCCACCTCGTGCTTGTTGAAGACAGTGTCGTAAAAATCGATCACCAGCTTGCGGTTGGCTTCTTCCTGAACCAGATCGCGCTTGGCGGTTTCCGCCAGAACGGGCGCGGCCATCAGCGCGGGCGCGAGGGCAAGAGCAGCGATGGCAAGACGACGTGTCATGAAATTCATGGATGAGACCTCTCAGTAGCCGACGGTGAAACGCTGGCGGGAATGCTGCGGCTTTTCGATTTCATCGACAAGCGCGATGGCGTAATCCTCGAAAGAAATGCGGCTGCCAGCTTCGTTGCTCAAAAGGCTGTCCTTGCCGATACGGAATTTGCCCGTTCTTTCCCCCGGCACGAATTCGGCCGATGGCGACAGGAAGGTCCAGTCGAGCTGCTTTTCCCCTTTCAGACGGTCCAGAAACTCCGCTCCCTTGGTCGCCTCGGCCTTGTAGGCGGCCGGGAAGTCCGGCAGGTCAACCACGCGCTGGCCCGGCGCAATTTCAAGGCTGCCGGCGCCACCCACGACGAGATAACGGGAAACGCCCGAGGCACGGACGGCCTCGATCAGCGTCACCGGATCGCTCGCAGTGAAGTGCACGGCGCTGATCACGGCATCGTGACCCTTAAGCAGTTCCGAAAGCCCTGCCTGATCGAAGACATCGCCCTTTTTTGCCACTACGTTCGGCAGGCTGGCGATCTTTTCAGGGTTGCGGGCGATCGCCGTCACCTGGTGCCCCCGGTCGGAAAGTTCCTTCAGAATACGGGATCCGGCATTGCCGGAGGCTCCGATGAGCGCGATTTTAGCCATGGCTTTTTCCTTTATAGGCATCGTTGTAGGTCTAGATAATAGACCGCTAGGGGAAGCTATGGTATCGCAGCCCCGGCTGCAAGAAGTCAGCCGACGCTGATCAGGTCACACGGCGATGACCTGAAAGGGCACGAAAATGGAAAGAGCAGGGAAAATGCCGGATACGCAAACCAAGGAAATCTTCGCCTTCGACCAGCCCTGCCCCATCCGCGACGTGCTGGATCGCATCGGTGATCAATGGAGCCTGCTGGTTCTGGAAGCGCTGCAGGGCGGGGTGCTGCGTTTCAACGAACTGAACCGCAAGATCGACGATATTTCCAAGCAGATGTTGTCACGCACGCTGAAACGGCTGGAGGAAGACGGTTTCATTCGCCGCACGCTCTATGCGCAGGTGCCGCCGCGCGTGGAATACGAACTGACCAATCTCGGCCGTTCGTTTCTGGTGCCGATGCAATTGCTGGTGCAGTGGGCGGACGAGAACCACGTCCGCATTTGTACGGCACGGTTGGACTATGCCAATGGTGGAACGGGATCGTAACACCGTTCCTCGTGCCGTGGCGAAACCTGTCCGCCACGGCAATAGAAAGGCCCTGTGGCGATCAGGAGCGGAAGATGAAGGAAGCGCCGAAAGCGATGAGCGCAAAACCGATCACGTGGTTGATCGTGATGCTTTCCTTCAGCCAGAAGACCGAGAACAGCGCAAAGACCGCAAGCGTGATAACTTCCTGAATGGTCTTGAGCTGCGCGGTCGAATAGACCTCCGATCCCATGCGGTTCGCGGGGACTGCGAGCATGTATTCGAAGAAAGCGATGCCCCAGCTTGCGACAATCGCAAGGAAGAGTGCGCTGCCCTTGTGCTTGAGATGCCCATACCAGGCGAAAGTCATGAAAACATTGGAGACGATGAGCATCAGGACAGGCCAGATGTGGGCAGGGCTGATCGAGAACGGCATGATTGTTCCTGAATGAAGAAGGGAGGGATGTCACGAAAGGCAGTTTGAAAACGCAACCGTCATTTTTGTCTTTGCTTTAACTTACCGCCGTATGAAACGGAACCGGATTCTATCAAAGCGTATTCGGCCGCTATGCAACGTATCCGGCCAAATTTTGTTCCCCGCGCTTCGTTTCCTTTTTGTACTCATTTTTTCTTGGCCTCCCCTTCCCTTTGCGCGTGACTCCCTCCATATTTCGCGCATGGCCAGATCACCCAAAAATTCCAAACCCTCGAATTCCGGCTTCGAGGAAGCTCCGCAATCGTCGTTCGAAGGCGCGCCGCTCAGCGGCAGCGTTGCCGATTGGGTAAAGCAGCTCGAGGCGGAAGCCGAAGCCGGCTCGGTGGAAACCCAGCGCGAAGTCGCCTCGAAAGCTGGCAAGCACCGCAAGAAGATCGAGATCGAAGCGCGCAAGGAAGCGGAAAAAGCGACCAACAAAACGGCTAAAAACACCACGGCTTCCAAGACAGCGCGCGGCGTTTCCATCGGCGCGTCGAGCGATCCGAAAACCCGCGCCGCCGCCGGTCTCAATCCAGTGGCTGGCATGGACGTTTCCCTGGAGGAGGCGGCCAATCTCGCACCAGGTGCCGTCACCGCCACCGTCGAGGCGCTATCGGCGCTTATCGAGAGCGGCAACCCGCTGTTCAAGGACGGCAAGATGTGGACGCCGCACCGGCCGGCCCGTCCGCCGAAATCCGAAGGCGGCGTTACAATCCGCATGAACTCGGAGTATCAACCGGCAGGCGACCAGCCGACGGCGATTGCCGATCTCGTGGAAGGCATCAATTCCGGCGAGCGCAGCCAGGTGCTGCTCGGCGTCACCGGCTCCGGCAAGACCTTCACCATGGCCAAGGTGATCGAGGCAACCCAGCGCCCGGCCGTCATCCTTGCGCCCAACAAGACGCTGGCCGCGCAGCTCTATTCCGAGTTCAAGAACTTCTTCCCCGACAATGCGGTAGAGTACTTCGTCTCATATTACGATTATTATCAGCCGGAAGCCTATGTGCCGCGCTCCGACACCTTCATCGAGAAGGAATCCTCGATCAACGAACAGATCGACCGGATGCGTCACTCCGCGACCCGCTCGCTGCTGGAACGCGACGACTGCATCATCGTCGCTTCGGTTTCCTGCATCTATGGTATCGGCTCGGTGGAAACCTATACCGCCATGACCTTCCAGATGCAGGTGGGCGACCGGCTGGACCAGCGCCAGCTTCTGGCCGACCTTGTGGCCCAGCAATACAAGCGCCGCGACATGGATTTCCAGCGCGGCTCCTTCCGCGTGCGCGGCGATACCATCGAAATCTTCCCTGCCCACCTTGAGGATGCCGCCTGGCGCATCTCGATGTTCGGCGACGAAATCGATTCCATTACCGAATTCGACCCGCTGACCGGCCAGAAAACCGGCGATCTGCAATCCGTCAAGATCTACGCCAATTCGCACTATGTCACCCCGCGCCCGACGCTGAACGGCGCGATCAAGTCGATCAAGGAAGAGCTGAGGGTCCGCCTCGCCGAGCTGGAAAAGGCGGGACGCCTGCTGGAAGCCCAGCGGCTGGAACAGCGCACGCGTTACGACATCGAAATGCTGGAGGCGACCGGCTCCTGCGCCGGTATCGAAAACTATTCGCGTTATCTAACCGGCCGCAATCCCGGTGAGCCGCCGCCGACGCTGTTTGAATATATCCCTGATAATGCGCTGCTTTTTATTGACGAAAGCCACGTCTCGGTTAGCCAGATCGGTGGCATGTATCGCGGCGACTTCAGGCGCAAGGCGACGCTGGCCGAATATGGCTTCCGCCTTCCCTCCTGCATGGATAACCGCCCGTTGCGCTTTGAGGAATGGGATGCGATGCGGCCGCTGACGGTCGCGGTTTCGGCCACCCCCGGCTCGTGGGAAATGGAACAGGCCGGCGGCGTCTTCGCCGAACAGGTCATCCGCCCGACAGGACTCATCGATCCACCGGTCGAGGTGCGCTCCGCCCGCAGCCAGGTGGACGATGTCCTCGGCGAAATTCGCGAGACCGCCGCTAAGGGTTACCGCACACTCTGCACCGTGCTGACCAAGCGCATGGCTGAAGACCTGACCGAATATCTGCACGAACAGGGCGTTCGCGTGCGTTACATGCACTCGGATATCGACACGCTGGAACGCATCGAGATCATCCGCGACCTGCGCCTTGGTGCCTTCGACGTGCTTGTCGGTATCAACCTTCTGCGCGAAGGCCTCGATATTCCAGAATGCGGTTTCGTCGCGATCCTCGATGCCGACAAGGAAGGCTTCCTGCGTTCGGAAACTTCGCTGATCCAGACCATCGGCCGCGCCGCCCGTAACGTCGACGGCAAGGTCATCCTATATGCCGACAACATCACCGGCTCGATGAAGCGGGCGATGGAGGAAACCTCCCGCCGCCGCGAAAAGCAGATGGCCTATAACGCCGAACACGGCATCACGCCGGAATCGGTCAAGGCGAAGATCTCCGATATTCTTGATTCAGTTTATGAACGTGATCACGTAAGGGCCGATATTTCAGGCGTTTCCGGCAAAGGCTTCGCCGATGGCGGCCATCTGGTCGGTAACAATCTGCAGTCCCATCTCAACGCGCTGGAAAAATCCATGCGCGATGCCGCAGCCGATCTGGACTTCGAAAAAGCCGCCCGCCTGCGAGACGAAATCAAGCGCCTCAAGGCCACCGAACTCGCCGTCATGGACGACCCGATGGCGAAGGAAGAGGCGAAATCGCTTGAGGGTGGCGGTAGAAGCAAGAAAAAAGAAACGAGCGCTCGCAACGGGACGATCTCCCCTCTTGCAGGAGACATATCGGGCGTGACAGAGGACGGTGCCGCTTCCGCAAACGAAAGTGGAAAATCTCTCTTCGCCAAACCTTCGCTGGACGAAATGGGTCCCGGCTCGGACACGGGCAAGCCGCTGTTCCGCAGGAACACGCTGGACGAGATGACCGTTGGCCGCACCGAGAAGCCGGTGCGTGGCGAAGTTCCCGGCAAACCCGAGACGGAAACCGGCAAACGTTTCTCACCGCTCATGGAAGGCCAACCTGAGCGAACCAAGGACGATCCCCGCCCCCTCGTGCGCGGCAAGATCGGAGCGGGTTCCTATGAGGATGCCGGCGAACAGAAGCGCAAAAGCCGGACGAAGGGGAAGACCGGCCGTCCCGGTCGCTGACGCGCAACAGCGCAATCTGGATAGACACCGCATGCATCGAAAAAATCTGGCGGCCTTATGCCTCGTCTTTTTCTCAAGCCCAGTCCTTGCCGGGCAGATTGAGGACGCCACCTTCCACAGCGCCGCCCTGAACGCACCGCTGCCCGTCAACATCTACCGACCGGATGGCACGCCGCCGGAAAACGGCTGGCCGGTGCTTTATCTCCTGCACGGCCATGATGGTGACCAGAATAGCTGGCGAGACCTCGGCAATATCGAAAAGACGCTGGACACGCTGATTGCGGCTGGCGCCATCCGCCCGCTGGTTGTCATCATGCCAGGCGTTAAAAACAGTTGGTATGTGGATTCGGCCGCTGTCGGTGGTCCCGGCGATTACGAGACGGCCCTGACTGGCGATCTGCGCCATCAAGTGGAAAAAACGCTGCCGGTGCGAAAAGATCGCGAAGGGCGTGCCATCGCCGGGCTGTCCATGGGCGGTTTCGGCGCATTGCATCTGGCTTATGGCCACGAAGACCTCTATGGCGCAGTCGCCAGCCTGTCCGGCGCGATCTGGCAGAACGTGCCCGCCTCCGATCTCGACAAAACGCCCGCGGAACTCAAGCTCATTCAGGACAGCGCCTTCTTCCACCGCGTCGACCGCACCACCGTCACCAGCGGCATCGTGCTGCCCTCCACCGGCGATCACTTCTCCGGCGCCTTCGGCACGCCCTTCGATGCCAGACTTTTCAATGAGAAGAACGTCTTCACCCTTGTTGCACAGCACGTCGCCGAAAGCCAAGACTTGCCGGCCACCTATCTGACAGTTGGCGACGACGACGGCTTCTTCCTCTGGCGCGGCGCCATCGCCCTGCACGAAACGCTTCAGGCCGACAATCGTAAATCCGAATTGCGGATCACCGATGGCGATCACGTCTGGTCAGTGTGGAAAGTGTCAATTATCGACGCGCTGAAGTTCATCGATGGGGAATGGGACAAGGCAACGGACGTTGCGAAGGATTGACCGCCTACTCGATTACCCAGCCTTATTCCCCGTGCGTTTCTTTCCAGCCTTCCCCGCCACATTTAACGCCACCGCCGCGCGGATCAGCGCCACCAGTGCCTCCTCGTCGATCTCATCTCCCTCGTGAAAGTCGATGGCGCGCCGCGTATTGCCCTCAAGGCTCGAATTGAACAGGCCGGCCGGGTCTTCAAGCGACGCGCCCTTCGCAAACGTCATCTTCACGGCTGTCTTGTAGGTTTCGCCGGTGCAGATGATACCGGCATGCTCCCAGACGGGCACGCCGCGCCATTTAACCTCCTCCGTCACCTCCGGATCGGCCTTCCTTATCAGCGCCCGGATGCGCGCAAGCGTCTCGCCACGCCAGTCGCCAAGCTCCGCGATCTTTCGATCGATGAGAACCGACGGTGCATTCTCCTCCGCTTCCTTGCTGTCAGTGTTTTTTGCCATAACGTCCTCCGGATTTGGCGTGCCAGTGCTCCCGCTACCAGCATAAACCAAAATTTCCTGCGCTCCCACGCGGAACCAAATCCGGCCTTCACCGTTTCTTCCCCGAACGAAACGTTCAGCATACAAAGGGAAGAAACATCATGAAAATCAACGTCATCGCTCTCGCTGCCGCAGCAGCCCTCTCCTCTTCCGTGGCTTTTGCCCAGACGGCTGCGACTGCGCCTGCTGTTGGCGCCGATGCGACTTTGTCCGGTCCCGGCATCACCATGGGCACCAAGGCTAACGGCCCGCTGAAGTTCGTCAATGTCCAGAAAACCGACCTCACCGCCTCCCAGCTCGACGGTCTGGATATCTATAACGCCCAGAACGAAAACATCGGCGAAATCGAGGATGTCGTCATCGGCGATGGCAAATCGGTGATCGGCCTCGTTGCCAGCGTCGGCGGTTTTCTCGGCATCGACAAGAGCTATGTGGTGCTCGACCCGGCCTCGGTTGCAGTCCACAACGACAACGGCACCTGGAAGGCCTATGTCGATACCACCAAGGAAGCGCTGCAGAACGCACCGAAGCTCGACTACGACAAGCTGGACGACTGATTCCCCTGCAGTCGCAAGCTTGACCCCCGCGATCCGTCGCGGGGGTTTTTCGTGTGTGGAATTTCGGCGCAGTATCCTACAATCCCTCTCTCACGGCGCTTGCCTAGCAGCCCAGCTCTCGCCTATCTTCGGCGCGCAAGACACCAAGGATCGATGCGTGCCCGCCAAAACTCTCTCTTCCCTCACCATCAGCGCTATGACGATATTGCTGAGCACCCTTCCGCTGTCAGCACAGTCAGCCGGCTGGAAACCAGCCGAGCAGATAAAAACCTATGCGATCAGCGGTGATACGGGCGGAGCGCTCTACCAGTCCATAGGCGAACGCGGCCCGACCGCCGGTGTGCAGGCCATCGCCCACACCACCTTCAAGCTGACATGGCGGCGCGATTATCGTCCGCAACCGGACGGTGCCTGCGTACTGGCCACCGCCAAGCCCAATCTCACAATCATCTATACCTGGCCGAAAGCGCCGGCCAGATTGCCGCCCGCGGTCGCCGCCAGCTGGAAAACCTTCATTTCCGGTGTGGAAACCCATGAGCGCGTTCATGGCGAGCACATTCTCGACATGGTGCAGAAGATCGAGACATTCAGCACCGGTCTGAGAGCGGAAAACGATCCGAAATGCCAGAAAGTGCGCGTTGTCCTGCAACAGCGGCTTGGTGAGCTATCCAACGAGCAACGCCAGCGCGGACGCGATTTCGACCGGGACGAGCTTTCGCCCGGTGGCCGCGTGCATCAGCTCATCCTGGCGCTCGTCAACGGTCCCTGAGAACTCTAGGGGGAAACGGCTATTCCGCCGCCTCGCCTTTCAGCAGCGGTTCGGAGAGCGGTATGCTCTCCAGCTCGTAGGAATAGCCTTCCAGCATCGTATAGGCCTGCTCGATCGCCTCTATCTGCGCTTCCGCATTGCGGATGGCTTCGGCGATGGACTGGCTGCGCGCACGCAACATGGAACTCAAAACATCGGTCTCCGGCTTTCTGCCCAGCCGGTCCATATGTTTGCGCACCCGCGTGCGGTGACGCTCCAGTTCCAGAATGTGAAAGCGGCTTTTCAGGATATCGTCGGTCAGCTTGCGGCGCATGGCGGCCACTGGGTCGAAGCTGCCTGGCTCACGCTCGTCCAGAATGAATTCGTTGACCAGAGTTTCCAGCATCAGCAGGCCTTTGAGGTCCTTGGCATCGGCAAGCTGCGGATCGTAACCGGTATCGTCGAACACCTTGCGGCGCACCGGATCCTTCAAAAGCTCGTAAGCGGTTTGCAGGCGTGCGAATTGGTCGGTATCGCCCCCGCTGTCGGGATGGGCGGCTTTCGCCACCTTCCGGTAAGCGGACTTGATCGCCGCCTCGTCGGCATCACGCTCCACGCCAAGCAAAACATAGGGATCGATCACTAAAACACCTTCAAACGCAAACTGTTACCGCATGCCATACGACACCCCCGTGCGGCTCGCGCACAGATCATAAGCGAATTCCGCCCGCGCGGCACCCCCGCGCCGGCGCAAAAGCCCTTGATCCTCAAATTTGTCGGACCCATGGCGACTATAATCACGGGCGGGACAAAATTGTGGAAAGTCATGGCAAAACACGCCGGGCCAAGCTGCCTACCCATGCGGAAAACCGTGCAACCCGCAGGTTTTACGGTGCTTATGGTGGAACGGCTCCAACGGGTGTAAGCTTGGCTTTTGGATCTGAAGGGAGGGACGATCCGATGCCCCAAACCATTACCCAGACAGTGACGGATTATGTGCACGCCATGGCCTATGCGGATGAGGGCCTGATGCGTGATGTTTTCGATCCGCGCGCCAGCATCGTCGGGACGTTTCAGGGTGAAACGGAATGGCTCTCACTGGAGGACTTCGCCGAGCAGATACGGAAAAGCGAACGCGGCCTGCCCGATCACGACCCCGTCTTCGAAATCCTCGGCATCGACAAGGAAGGCGACAGCGCGTCCGTGAAGCTGACGACCCGTTTCGACGGCATGGATTTTAGCGAATACCTGTCCTTGCTGGAGCGCGACGGCAACTGGGCAATCGTGCACAAGCTATATCACATCAAGCCATAGGCGTTGTGCGAATGCAGGAATAATATCGGTGGAAATGGCCAAGCCATTGAAAATACTGGTGCCCCCGACAAGGTTCGAACTCGTGACCCCCTGATTACAAATCAGGTGCTCTACCAACTGAGCTACAAGGGCAATCCAGTGCCTTGCCAACTATCAGATTCTCACTTCGTGTAAAGCAAAAATTGATTGCGCGCCGTTGGGAGACCTCTTTTCCACACCGTACCTGTGGGTTTCAATCACCAGGTCGCGGCAAAAGGCCTGCAAAATAAGCGAAGTATTTACGCGATGTAGCTAAAATGGCGATAATTCATAACCATCCCACCGGGAATAACGCATCGCATGCGCGCAAGCATACAGAAAATCCAACTAACCGGTACGATCGTCATAGCGGTAAGTTCCATCTTGTTGGCAACCCTTGCCGCCCTGCCGAGCGTTTCCAGTTACTTACGCTACCGGACCAATGCGCAGCAACTCAGCCGCTTCGAAACGGCCCTCCAGTCCGCATGGCTGGTATCGGCCGAGCGTGGTCCTGCCAATAATTTGATGGGCGCGTCTTCCCCCGATGCAAAACTGGTCCAGGAGCTTGCCGCAGCGCGCAAGGCGACGGACGACAAGCTGGTGGAACTCGAAAACTCTTTTGCCGCGGAAATCAGGGCGCAGCCAGAATTGGCAAAATCGCTGGTCGATACACGCCGAAAACTGGCGCAATCCCGAGAAGCGGTCGATCAGGTTGCTGCACTTCCCGAATCCGCGCGCAGCTACACGGCAATGTCCAACGCAATTTTTGCGATGTTCAAGGCGGCGGACAGCGTCAACATGCTGCGCGGCAAGACCGCTCGCGCGATCATCAAGGTAACGCCCAATGTAGCGATCGACATCGCTATGACCGGCACGGCCGGAGTGATGCGGGACCGGATCGGTCGCCTCGGTTCCTACGTGGTCATGAGCCTGCGGGCGAACAGGCAGGACAAGCTGAGCCTCCGCGCCAAATTCGACACGGAAATACAGAGCCTCACACTGCTGAAATCGTCGCTGACGAACTACACCGCCGCTTACCTGTCCACACCACGCGTCGATGCAGCGTTTCGCGATATTGAAATCTTCTATTTCGGCCAGGCACTTCCCTATGCGCAGAATACGATTGCGATGGTGGTGCCGTCCGCGCAGCCAAGCGTTCGCGAATTCTCCGAAAACTACATCAAGGGCATGCGTTCCTCGAGCACGTTGCGCGACCTTATTCTCGCCGAAACACGGGCAAGGATAGAAAGGAACAAGGAACAGGCGTTGATCTATGGTGGAACGTCTCTCCTCCTCGCTCTCATCGCGGTTCTGGTATTGCTGCGGCTTGCATCGGTTTACAGAACGGCACTGTTCCGCCCCATGCAATCCGTCCAGACGCAGATCGCCGCAATCGCTGCTGGTGATCTTTCAGGAGCCCTGTATCAGGACAAGGCTGCTCCGGAAGTGAAGAAAATGTTCGAGGAACTGGATTTCCTGCGCGAGCAGCTTCGCCAGAAGGAAGAAATGGAAAAGCAGCAGTCCGCGCTGGCCGAACAATTACGCACGCTTTCAGAAACAGATGCCTTGACCGGTGTGTCCAATCGCCGTGCGCTGGAAAAGACCGTTCGTGCCATATTGAGCGGCGAGGAGCAGTTGCAGGCGCTTGGCGTGATGATTGTCGACATCGACCACTTCAAATCCATCAACGACCGTTATGGCCATGCCATGGGCGACCTCGCGCTACAGAAGACAGCGACTCTTTTAAGAGGCGCCCTCCGTAAAAACGATATTCTGGCGCGCTATGGCGGCGAGGAATTCGTGGTCGTGTTGCAGGATGTCAGCCACGCGACGGCGACCGCCACCGCCGACCGCCTGCGCCGGCTGATTGAAGCCCAGGTCATTGATGAACAAAGCGGGCTGTCACTGACGGCAAGTTTCGGCGTGGTCTGGCAGGAGGCACGGGCGATCAACAGTTGGGACGAGCTGATCGCAATTGCCGACGACCGGCTTTATGAGGCGAAGCGTGCGGGCCGCAACCGGGTGTGGGCGACCTATTTCCCCAAGGTAGCCAACGGCTAGGCGGCCCGGAGCAGCAGATCAGATCAGATCGAGCGTCATAACGACAGGGCAATGGTCGGAAGCCTTGGGGCGGTCCCAGCCGGTGCGCGGATAACGATCCACCTCCTGCCCCGGCGGAAAGACCGTCCGGTAAGGCTGGCCAGCGCGGATGATTTCGGGAACCCTTGTCGCATTGATCTGCGCAAGATGCGGGGAAAGCCAGATATAATCGAGCTGGCAGAGATGCTGTTCCTGTGGCCCGCGCGAATGATAGAGCGTCCAGCGATCCATGACGTCACGGCGCGACATCGGATTGGTCACAAAATCATCCGCCGTGAAGATATCTAGCGCGCTCCGCTCCTCTTCGACCGGCGTAAAGCTGTAGCCGCTGCGCCGGTCGCCGGAAATCGAAATGCGTTCCTGATAATCATTCATGTCGCCGCAGATGGCAAAATTCTTGTTGCGGGTATTGTTTGCGCCCCAGCGGTTCTCGATGATGCGGCGAACGGCCATGGCTTCCGCCTCGCGAATCGGCATGGTGGCGAGCCGGGCATCTATGGCGTCACGGGCATTGGTCATGGATTTGAAATGCGTGACGTAAAGCGTCAGCGGTTTGCCGCCGATCCTCAGATCGATTTCCAGACAATCGCGTTTGAAAATCTTGTCGTCTATCTGGTTGGTCGCGGCAAGTGCGGGATTGAAGAGGTCGAGATTGCGGTAGGTTAGCGCGACGTGGCTCTTGATGTCGATGACCTCGATCTTGTCGCCGTCTCGGGTCTGCTCGCGCATGACGACGGCGACATCGATGCCGCGGCTGTCATTGCCCTCCACCAGATATTTCTGCAGATAGCCGTTGCCGACCATGCGGTAGAGATAGCCATATTCGAAAGCCTGCAGGGCCGCCATGTTGTCGACTTCCTGCAGGCAGAGAATGTCGGCATCCGCATCCGCAATGGCCAGCGCCGAAAGTTGCCGCGTATCGTCTGTGGAAGAGACTGCCCGCGCACTTTCCAGCGCCTGATAGGTCGCCTCGTCCCTGATATCGAAAAGCTGGATCGCCCTGTCGCGCCGCGTCTGGTTGCGAAAACCGGTAAAGTCGAAACGGGTGAGAAGATTTTCGATATTGAAGGTGGCGAGCCGAAGCGACATGTTTCATTCCTGTTGCTGGAATGGGAGCTTAGCCGCTCCCGTTCGGTCTCGCCAGTGGCCAGTCGCGTCGATCAGATTTCCCTATTCACGATGTCGGATTTTATGTGCGGGGATATTCCCCACCCTCATTCCTGTGACGAGCCCAGCGATGAGGGAGCAAGCAAATGCTAAAGACGCCACGCTGCACGAATCGCAACCGGCAACCGGTCACCGACCGCAACCGATTCTCGAGAATAAGCCCGAAGCGCCTGCCCGTCCGGCAGGTCGAGACGCAAGGCATAACGCTCGCCCTCGTAGAGAACCGAGGTCACGGTGCAGGTGATTCCATCCGCATCCCGCACCACGTCCTGCGGCCGCACGAGAATATCCGCCCGTGGTAATTGCCCACCGTTATCCATCGCTGTGCGGAGCGCGTCCCAGTCAATATCCCGCGAAGAACCTTCCGGCATCGGCACGGAGAGAATGGCGCCCTGCCCCACCAGCGAGCCGACAAGACGCCCCTCGGGTCGTGCATAAAGCTCGGCGGGCGGCGCGACCTGAAGCAGCTTGCCCTGAGACATCACGGCGACATCGGTTGCCAGCGCCATGGCTTCCGCCTGATCGTGGGTGACATAGATCATCGTCGCGCCGGAGCGGATGTGGAACTCGCGAAAGGTCTCCTCCATCTCTTGCCGCAAATGCCGGTCGAGATTGGCGAGTGGCTCGTCGAGCAGCACCACATCGGGTTCGGTGACGAGGCAGCGGGCCAAAGCGACGCGCTGCCGCTGGCCACCGGAAAGCTCGGCGGGACGGCGGTCCGCAAAGCCTTCAAGGCGTACGGCTGCCAGCGCTTGGGCCACCTTCTCGCGATATTTCTCTCCGGAAATGCCGCGAACTTTCAGGGGATAGCCGGCATTGTCGGCAACCGACATGTGCGGCCAGAGCGCATAGGACTGGAACACCATCGCCATGTTGCGCCGCTCCGGCGGCACCATGCTGCCTGCATCGGCCAGCACCCGCTCGCCGAGCAGGATGGAGCCATCAGTCGGTTGCTCGAAACCGGCGATCATGCGCAGCACCGTCGTCTTGCCGCAGCCGGAAGGCCCAAGCAACGCGAGGAAACCTCCCTCACGCACCGTGAGCGAGACGTCGTCAACGGCGGGTTTCGACCCGGCCCCAAAGCTTTTCGTCAGACGATTGAGGATCAGTTTCGCCAAGGGACCACTCCTTTCGGCAGATAGCGCCCCAGAATTTCGAGCAGCAGCATGAGGAAAATCACCATGATGACGACAAGCACCGAAAGTGCGGAGGCAAGATCGAAGCTGCCGCTGTCATCGAGGTTATAGATGAGCACACCGAGCGTCTGCGTGCCGGCGGACCAAAGGAGCGCCGAAACCGTCAGCTCATTGCAGGCGATCAGGAAAACGAGGATGACGGAAGCGCCAGCCGCAGGCCCGACCAGTGGCAGGATGATGTCCTTCAACCGCCGCCAGAAACCGGCGCCCGAAAGCCTTGCCGCCTCTTCCAGCGACGGATCGAATTGCAGGAAGGCGCTGACCATCGGTTTGAGGCTGACGGCGAAAAAGGAGGAAAAATAGGCGAGCAGAATGATCCAGATCGTGCCGTAAAGCGTGATGCCGAGCAGCGGGATGGGGGCCGCGAACAAGAGGACGAAGGATACGGAAATCACCACACCCGGCAGCGCATAGGGAATATC
This sequence comes from Rhizobium sp. SJZ105, assembly GCF_007828365.1. Lineage (NCBI taxonomy): Bacteria > Pseudomonadati > Pseudomonadota > Alphaproteobacteria > Hyphomicrobiales > Rhizobiaceae > Rhizobium > Rhizobium sp. SJZ105. Next base: position 564,413 of record NZ_VIUP01000003.1, on the reverse strand, counting down.
CACCAGCGCCGACAGCAGGAACATGAAGCGGCTTTTGCCGCGCACCAGGAAATAGGCGGTCAACACCGTCACCGCAAGCAGGCAAAGGGATGTGACCGTCGCCAGAAACAGCGAGTTGCGGAAGGCTGTGCGGGTCACGCTCTGCCGGTAGAGCAGCTCCTCATAGGCGTGCATCGTAGCGGTCTTGAGACTTAGCGGCACGCCATAGGCGGGGGCAAGCGAGCTTGCCACCAGCGCAGCAAGTGGTGCGACCAGCATGAAGAACAGCACGAGCCAAAGGACAAGCTCAGCAACTACACGCCAGCGCGACAGCTTGAAAGTCGCGGCCTTGCCGGAAAGACCGATGATGCGATAGTCCCTGCCCTTCATTGCCCGCTCTTGCAGCGCAAGACCGGCCACGGAGATGATGGCGATCATGGTCGAGAGAATGGCGATATCGCCGAAGGTGCTCGCACCAAAACTGGCGAAGCGGCTGTAGATCAGCGTCGGCAGGGTGAAGATCGAGGCCGGAATACCGAGGATCGCCGGAATACCGAAATTGCCGACATTGGACACAAACGAGATCGCCGCCCCGGCGATCAATCCCGGCGTCGAAAGCGGCAGGATGATATCGAACAGCACGCGGCGAGGCGAGGCACCGGAAAGCTTGGCCGCCTCGATGCCATCCTGCGGCAAGGCCAGCAAACCAGCGCGCAGCGACAGATAGACAAGCGGCGCATGCTGCACGCCGAGCAAAAGCGCGATACCGGCAATGGAATAGAGCGGCTGCGGCGAGCCCATGGGCGGCGCAAGGCCGATGGCCTTTAAAAGCGTGCTCGACGGGCCGGTCATGCCGATCCACGACAGCGCCGTCACCTGCGGCGGGATCATCATCGGCAGCATGAAGAGGAAGCTTAAGATCGACTTGCCGCGTATGTCGCAGAGCGTCAGCGCCAGCGCGAAGCCCCCGCCGATCATGAGTGAAATCAGCATGCCGAAAAAAGAGGTGGACAGCGTGTTCAGCGCCGCATCCCAAAGGGCGGGATCAGCCAGCAATCGCCATATGTCACCGTTGAGTGACGAAACAATGCCGGTATAGGCGAGCCGCCCGAGCGGCAGGGCGCTGAGCGCAAAAACGACGCTCACCACAAAAGGAAACAGCCAGCGCGGCTGGCTGTTTCCATAGGCACTTGATCGGGACATGCCGCTATATCAGCCCTTGGAGCCGAAAATATCGGAGAAGGTCTTCAGATCCTGCTCGGAATTCTTCAGCGCGTCCGCGGCGTTGAGCGGCAGGACTTTGAGCTTGTCGCGGGCGGGGAAACCTTCCGGCATGCCAGCGTCAGCGCGCGCGGGGATGTAGCCGAGCTTGACGAAGCCCTGCTGGCCTTTTTCCGAAAGCACGTAGTCGACGAACTTCTTAGCGGCTTCCTCATGCTTGGTACCCTTGAGGATCGCGACCGGTTCGGTCACGGCCGAAACGCCCTCTTCCGGGAAGACGAACTCCACCGGGGCGCCCTTGGCCTTTTCGCGGATCGGCATGTAGTCGACGACAACGCCGTAAGCCTTCTCACCTGATGCAACCGACTTCAGCACCGCGCCGTTACCGCCGCCGGAAATGGCTTCATTGGCCTTCAGCTGCTTGTAATAGTCCCAGCCGAGGCCGTTGGCAGCGGCCAGCGTCTGCGCGTGGATCAACGCTGCACCAGAGGTCAGCGGGCTCGGCATGGTCACGAGACCCTTGGCTTCCGCCTTGGCAAGATCCTTCCAGCTCGTCGGCTTCATCGCAGCGGCAGTGTTATACATGATGCCGGTGGTGATGAGCTTGGTGGAATAATAATAGCCGTCCGCATCGTAGAGCGAGGCGTCGATGTTCTTCGCTTCCGGGGACTTGTGGGCCATAAGCTGGCCAGCCTGCTTCATACGCTCGAGTGTGACGGTGTCGGCGATCAAGAGCACGTCGGCAACCGGATTGCCGGCGCTGATCTCAGCCATCAGCTTGGCCATGATCTTCGGCGTTCCATCACGCACCCATTCGACTTCGATACCGGGATTGGCGGCCTTGAAACCATCAACGGTCGCCTGCGCATCCTCGTTCGGCTGGCTGGTATAAAGCACCAGATCGGCAGCATTGGCAGCGGTGGCGATGAAGCCGAGCGATACTATGGCGGTAAAAGCGGAAAGCAGCGTTTTCATAGGTCCAGTCCCTGTTGTTTCGTGGGACCGCTAAAACATGATTGCATAACATGTATGTGACAGGCAGGATTTTAGGGGTGTGATCTCGGTAGCCAAGGTGGAGACCGGGGCCTACCCCCCCTCTGCCCTGCCGGGCATCTCCCCCACAAGGAGGGAGATCGGCAAGACGCTCTTTCGTCACTTAATTTTCGAACGTTGAGATGGGCGAAACCTCACCACGGGTCGATCTCCCCACCTGTGGGGGAGATGTCCGGCAGGACAGAGGGGGTAAGCCGCACCCCCGTCGCTGCCGAAAACCTCGCAACCCTCAAATCGCCGGAACCACTTCGGTCGTCTCCGCCTGGGCCGTCGCGATCAACCGGCCAAGCCGCTTCATGCCTTCCTCGATCATCGCCTCATTGGCGCAGGAGAAGCTGATGCGCAGCGTGTTCGTGCCCGAGCCATCCGCAAAGAAGGCGCGACCCGGAACGAAGGCGACCTTCTCCGTTGCGATGGATTTTGCCAGCAGTGCGGCGCCATCCATGCCTTCCGGCAGGGTGACCCAGATGAACATGCCGCCTTCCGGCTTGGTCCAGCGCGTGCCCTTCGGCATGTATCTGTCGAGCGCAGCCAGCATCGCATCACGGCGGGCGCTGTAGGCAGCCTTGATCTTGGCGACCTGTTTGTCGAAGCCGCGCGAAGCGACACGTTCGATGGCGATCTGGTTGATCGTCGAGGAATGCAGGTCTGCGGCCTGCTTCATCAGCACCAGCTTGCGGATAACAGGCGCAGACGCGACGATGTAACCGACACGAAGGCCGGGTGCGAGCGTCTTGGAGAAGCTGCCGCAATAGATGGTGCGGGTGTTCTCGATGCCGCCCGAGCGGGCAATGTCGAGCGCCATGATCGGCGGAACCGCTTCGCCGTCGTAACGCAGCGACTGATAGGCGGCGTCTTCGATGACGGCGATATCCAGCTCGTCAGCCAGCGCCAGAACCTTTTCGCGGCCGGCAAGATCAACGGTTTCCCCGGTCGGATTGGAGAAATCGGCAGAGAGATAAGCGAACTTAACCGCGCCGCCGAGCTTGGCCGCGGTTTCGCGGTAAGCTTCGGGCGTGCGGTTGCCGCCGGGATTGAGCTGGTCGTAATTCGGCTCATAGGCGTTGAAGGCGGAAAGTGCGCCGAGATAGGTCGGCCAGGTTACCAGCGCGGTATCCTTCGGCGACAGGAACAGCTTGCCGAGGTAGTCGAGACCCTGCTGCGAACCGGAAACGATGAAGACGTTGTCGGCAGTGCATTCAATGCCGATCTCGGCCATTTCGCCCGCCAGCCATTCGCGCAGCGGCTTGTAACCTTCGCTCACCGAATATTGCAGCGCCGAGTTAACCTGCGAACCCGAAAAAATTTCCGCATAAGCCTGCTGGAACTCCTCTGCGGGGAAAAGAGCCGGGTCCGGAATACCGCCGGCAAAGGAAATGATATCGGGCTGCTCGAGCAGCTTCAGCAGCTCGCGGATTTCAGACGCTTTCATGCGCGACGAGCGCGTGGCGAAAATTTGTTCCCAATCAAGCATGGGTACGTTTCCTCTTGTGTCGTTTTTATGCGTGCATCTTTACAGAAATGTCGATACGTCAGCAATACTGACTTATCAGTTTTTCGAATTATTTCTGCCTCCCTGCACGTTACCCGCATTTGGGCCCGCCCTTGGCGGACAAAGCCAAATACACCCTTGCGCAAAGCTTCACAATCTTCCGTTTGCGATTGACGCGGCAAGGTTTTCCGGCTGGATTGCGGCCACGCGCCGCGACACGGCGAAAGCATCATGGGAGTTTGACGACATGCTGAAAAATATCGACCCGGCGCTGAATGCCGATGTTCTTCACGCCCTACGCGCCATGGGTCACGGCGATACGCTGGTGATTTCCGACACCAACTTCCCTTCCGATTCGGTGGCTCGCCAGACAACGGTCGGCAAGGTGCTGCGCATGGACAACATTTCCGCCGCCCGCGCCATGCAGGCGATTCTCTCGGTGCTGCCACTCGACACGCCGCTGCAGCCTTCGGTCGGACGCATGGAAGTGATGGGCGCACCGGACCAGCTGGAACCCGTACAGGTCGAAGTGCAGAAGGAAATAGACGCGGCGGAGGGAAAATCCGCCCCCATGTACGGTATCGAACGCTTCGCCTTCTATGAACAGGCTAAAAAAGCATATTGCGTCATCACAACAGGCGAGACCCGTTTTTACGGCTGCTTCCTGCTGACGAAGGGCGTCATCCCTCCGGGCAAATAAGATCGAACGGCAAATTGGGTCGCGTGCTAAACCCGTCATGACAATTTCAAGTTGTTGTGGCAAAAACTTCCACTAGGTTTTGTAAAACCAACCGGAGGTGTGAGGTATCATGACCCAATATGTCCTGGCGTTCTGGAATGTCGAAAACCTGTTTGCGCCGGAAGGTTATCCGGCGCGCGAACCTTGGATTGCCGAGCGGCTGAAGAACGATCTGAAAGGCTGGACCGAAGGTCTGTTCAAGACCAAGCTCAGGCAACTCGGTTTGATCATAAGACAGATCGGCGGCGCCGGGCCGGATCTGCTCGGCGTGTGCGAAGTCGAGAACCGTTTCGTTCTGGAGACGCTTGCGGAACATCTGAACGACCTCATGCCTGAGCGCGCCTACCGTGTGGTGCATGCAGATTCCAGCAAGGACCAGCGCGGCATCGATACGGCCTTCATCTATGACAGCAAGAAGCTACTGATCAACGAAACCGAGATTTTCAGCCATTTCGTGATGCGCCGCACCGGTACCCGCGACATTACCCAATGCACCTTCATCACCAAGGGCGGACGCCAGCTTATCGCCCTTTCCAATCACTGGCCGTCGCGCTCCGGCGGCGCGGTGGAAAGCGCTGGTTTTCGCATGACCGCCGGTGAGACGCTTGGCTACTGGCACCAGCGGATCAGGGAAGAAAAAGGAAACGACATCGCCGTCGTCGCCTTCGGCGATTTCAACGACGACCCTTCCGATGCATCGCTGCGCTATCACGCCAATTCCACCCGCGAGCGCGACGATGTCGAAAGCTCGCAATCGGCAATGTTCTACAATCTCACCTGGAACTACCTGCGCCAGCAGGTAGTAGATTCAGTCGGTACGGCAAGAACGATCTATGGCACGCTCTATTTCAACGGCGACGCCAATATCTTCGACCAGATACTCGTCTCAAGATCGCTTCTGACCGGGAGCAGCGGCTTCGCGGTGCGCGAGGAAACCGCGAAAATTGAAGCCATTGCCGCCATGGTCAGCCACAGCAAGAATGAGGGGCCGATCCGCTTCGGCCTGTCGAAAGGCGATGCAGTCAAAAACGTCAATCTCGGTGGTTTCTCCGATCACTTTCCCGTATCGGTCATTATCGAGGAAGCCGACGCCATCGTGTGATCCTAGCCAGGCGCAATGCAGAAAGGCCGGAGCTCTCGCCCCGGCCTTCCAATATTCTGTCAAGCAATGAAGCTTAGTTGACGGACTTGTCGACCAGCTTGTTCTTGCCGATCCAGGGCATCATTCCGCGCAGCTTTGCGCCGACTTCTTCGATCTGGTGGGCGTCGTTGTTGCGACGGATGCCCTTGAAGCGTGCGCCGCCAGCCTTCCATTCCTGCATCCACTCGGTCGTGAACTTGCCGGTCTGGATGTCGTGAAGAACGCGCTTCATTTCAGCCTTGGTGTCAGCGGTGATGATGCGAGGACCGGTGACGTATTCGCCCCACTCGGCCGTGTTGGAGATCGAGTAGTTCATGTTGGCGATGCCGCCTTCATAGATCAGGTCAACGATCAGCTTCACTTCGTGCAGGCATTCGAAATAGGCCATTTCCGGTGCGTAACCGGCTTCGACCAGGGTTTCGAAACCGGCGCGGATGAGTTCTACGAGACCGCCGCACAGAACGACCTGTTCGCCGAAGAGGTCGGTTTCGCACTCTTCCTTGAAGTTGGTTTCGATGATGCCCGAACGGCCGCCGCCAACGCCGCAGGCGTAGGAGAGAGCGAGTTCAAGTGCGTTGCCGGAAGCGTTCTGGTGAACGGCAACGAGGCAGGGCACGCCGCCGCCCTTCTGGTATTCGCCGCGAACCGTGTGGCCGGGGCCCTTCGGTGCGATCATGACGACGTCGAGCGAAGCCTTCGGCTCGATGAGGCCGAAGTGAACGTTGAGGCCGTGTGCGAAAGCAATCGCCGCACCGTCACGGATGTTGCCGGCAATGTCGGCCTTGTAGATGTCGGCCTGCAATTCGTCAGGCGTCGCCATCATCAAAAGGTCGCCCCACTTGGCGGCTTCGGCAACGGTCATGACCTTGAAGCCGTCGGCTTCCGCCTTCTTGACGGTCGGCGAACCGGCCTTCAGAGCAATGACGACGTTCTTGGCGCCGGAATCCTTGAGGTTCAGCGCATGGGCGCGGCCCTGGGAACCGTAGCCGACGATGACGACATTCTTGGACTTGATGAGATTGAGATCCGCATCACGATCATAATAAACGCGCATTTTATGGTCCTTCCCTAATGCTTGTCTCTGTGTGAACCGGAACCTCAGGCGACCTTGCCGCCCAGTTCCGAATGTACCTTTTCCGTGCCGTAGAGTGTTAGAAAGGCGACCACCGCCTTCTTTGCCCGGGCGGAAAAATCCTTGTCAGGCGCCTCGCCCAGCAGCATGCGCACATGCAGATCCGAAACGATGAGGCCGTAAAAACTGCGATACGCCTCTTCGGCGTCATCGAAACGCAGGTAACCCGAACGGCGACCCGCCTCGATCAACCCGCGGGCGCGGCGGTCGATCTGGCGACGGCCACGTTCCAGAAGAAGATCGCCAAGCTTGGAACCATCACGGCTCGCCTGCCCTATCGCCAGACGGTTGAGCGCCAACGACACATCGCCCGCCAGCACATCAAGCAGATCATGTGCGAAAACCTCGAGATGATCGGCAAGCTGCGGCGCAGACACGCGGTCGCCCGCCTTCTCGAAGGTGCGAACCTTGCTCTGCTGGAAGGTGATCATCGCAGCCAGCAGGCCGTCCCGGTCGCCAAACCATTTGTAGAGGCTTTCCTTGGAACAGTTGGCCGCGCGCGCAAGACCAGAGGTCGTCAGCGCTTTCTCGCCACCCTCGACCAGAAGACGCAATGCCTGATCCAGAACGGCGTTCTGGCGCGGCGAAAATTCCTGCGCTGTGATCGGGTCGGAGGCCACTTATTTCCACTCCAGAGGCTCGATTAATGTACCGTACGGTACGGTTCGAGCGCCATTTAAGCGGAGGCAGCTTGCCCGTCAAGCGCTTTCTTCACAGTGATGTACGAATTGACGCGATGCGGCAGCAGGATGCGCCGCACCATAATGCCGCTTTATCCGGACGCGCTTATCTCACGCGAGGCGTCGACGTCGCGTGAGGGCGACATCCCGTAAAAGCGGCTGTATTCCCGGCTGAACTGCGAAGGGCTCTGGTAACCGACACGATGGCCGGCCGTGCCTGCATCCAAGCGCTCCAGCAGCATCAGCCGGCGCGCCTCATGCAGCCGCAGCTGCTTCTGGTACTGAATGGGGGTCATGGCCGTGATCGTCTTGAAATGGTGATGGAAAGACGACACGCTCATGCCGATATGCTCCGCAAGTTCCTCGATACGCAGCTGGCGCGCGAAATTCTCGCGCAGCCAGGCGATGGCGCGGGCAATCCGATTGCCGTGGCTTCCGGCAGCGACGATGTTCATCAGCTGCCCACCCGCTGGTCCCGTCAGGATTCGATAGAGGATTTCCTGCTCGATCAGCGGAGCCATGGCCGCAATATCCGCCGGGCGGTCAAGCAGGCGCATCAGCCGGATGGCCGCATCAAGCAGCTCCGGTGTGGCGGCGTTCACCACGATGCCGCGCTGGCCGCTTACCGGCTCCTGAGGCCGCTCGATCGGCATGCGGCTCATAAGGTCGAGCAGCTTTTCGCTGTCGATCGCAAGCCCGATGCAAAAATGCGGTACTTCCTCGCTCGCTTCCACCACACGCCAGGCAACCGGCAGGTCGAGCGAGGTCAGAAGATAGTCGCCGGCCCCGTAATTGATGGTGTCCGTTCCCAGCTGAACGCTTTTCGACCCCTGGATCACCATTGCCAAACAGGGACGATAGCTGCCGTGGCACGGCGCGCTGGGTGTGGACCGGCGGCTGATGCCGAGGGTTTCGATTGCCGTCTGGACCTCGCCATCGCGGGTGGCATGCCGTGCGGCGATGGAGGCGATCTCCTGATAGAGATTGAACGGCATGGTCATCTGGGAAACCCTTTAGGGAAGGAAGCAGCGTGTCTGTTTGCATTATCTAGAAAGCCGGGCCAGTTTCCGCAAATAGCCCACCGCAATTTTTTGCAGGATCGTGCAAAAAGCTCGGAGGATCGCTCTAACGCCGCGGCACCCTTCCATTGCATATTCCGCCGTCCCCAACTCCCGAAAGGATATTCAGATGGCCATTGCAAGAGGTTATGCTGCGACCGATGCGTCGAAGCCGCTTACCCCGTTCACCTTCGAACGCCGCGAGCCTAACGATGACGACGTTGTCATCGATATCAAATATGCCGGCATCTGCCACTCGGACATCCACACCGTCCGCAACGAATGGAAGAATGCCGTCTTCCCGATCGTTCCCGGCCATGAGATTGCCGGTGTCGTGAAGGCCGTCGGCTCCAAGGTCACGAAATTCAAGGTCGGCGATCATGTCGGCGTTGGCTGTTTCGTCGATTCCTGCGTCGGCTGCGCCACCCGCGACCTCGACAACGAACACTACATGCCCGGCCTCGTCCAGACCTATAACGATGTTGATCCAAATACGAAGACAGCCACCCATGGCGGTTATTCCGACTCGATCGTAGTCAAGGAAGGTTATGTCCTGTCGATCCCGGACAACCTGCCGCTCGACGCTTCCGCGCCGCTTCTATGCGCAGGCATCACGCTCTACTCGCCGCTGCGCCGCTGGAACGCCGGTCCCGGTCAGAAGGTCGCAATCGTCGGCATGGGTGGTCTTGGCCACATGGGCGTCAAGCTCGGCGCTGCCATGGGCGCGGATGTCACAGTTCTTTCCCAGACCCTGTCGAAGAAGGAAGACGGACTGAAGCTCGGCGCGAAGGAATATTACGCCACCAGCGACGCCTCGACCTTCGAAAAGCTGGCCGGCACCTTCGACCTGATCATCTGCACGGCAGGTGTCGCAATCGACTGGAACGCCTATCTCGGCCTCCTGAAGCCCAAGGGCAGCATGGTCGTGGTCGGTGCACCGGAACATGCGATCCCGGTCCACGCCTTCTCGCTCATCATCGGTGCGAAGAGCCTCTCCGGCTCGATGATCGGCTCGATCAAGGAAACCCAGGAAATGCTGGATTTCTGCGGCGAGCATGACATCGTCTCGGAGATCGAAACGATCAACATCCAGGATGTCAACGAAGCCTATGAGCGCGTGCTGAAGAGCGACGTTCGCTACCGCTTCGTCATCGACATGGCATCGCTCGACGCTTGAGCCCTGGATTGGCACAAGCTCGCCACATCCGCACTCCGTCACCCCGCACTTAATACGGCGTAACGGAGGAATGGTTTGGCGCACTGACCATAAGCAAGCGCGGGAAGCCAATGCTTCCCGCGCTTTCCTTTATCCGCCCTGCCCTCAGGCCTCGTCCTTCAACGTCTCTTTCTGGGTGATCAGCCGCGCGCTGTGCTGGCCGCTGAGGTAAATCCACAGCCAGCTCCACGCCACGGCCAGCCGCGAGCGCGTTCCGATCAGGAAATAGATATGGGCAAGCCCCCAGATCCACCATGCAAGCACGCCCTTGAGCTTGAACTTGCCGAAATCGATCACCGCCGCGCGTTTGCCGATGGTCGCCAGATTACCCTGATGGCTGTAGCGGAACGGCGCGGGCTCCGGCTCTCCGGATAGCCGCGCCTTGATGACCTTTGCCACATGGGCGCCCTGCTGCTTGGCTGCAGGCGCAATGCCCGGCACCGGTTTGCCGTTTTCCTGATTGACGGCGGCCGTATCGCCGATGACGAAGATATTGGGGTCGTCTTCCAGATTGAGATGCGGCCCGACGAGAGCGCGTCCCGCCCTGTCGGCAGCGGCATTCAGCCACTTTGCAGCGGGAGACGCCTGCACGCCGGCGGCCCAGACCACTGTGCGGCACGGATAAAAGGTCTCACCCACCGTCACGCCCTCATCGGTGCAGGCCGTCACCGGTGTGCCGAGCAGAACCTCGACGCCGAGCTTTTCAAGCGCCTGCTTGGCATAGGCCGAAAGATCGTCCGTAAAAACCGGCAGAACGCGCGGACCTGCCTCGACAAGCAGCACGCGGCTCTTTCTGGTATCCACATTGCGGAATTCCGGCGGCAGCGCCTTGTGGGCAAGCTCGGCGATCATGCCCGCCATTTCCACGCCCGTCGGGCCTGCCCCGATGATGACGAAGGTCAGTTGCGCCTGCCGTTCCTCTTCGCTGCTGGCAAGTTCCGCGCGCTCGAAAGCCAGAAGCAGGCGGCGGCGGATCGTCGTTGCATCCTCGAGCGTCTTGAGGCCGGGAGCGGCACGCTCCCATTCGTCACGGCCGAAATAGGCATGACGGGCGCCGGTGGCCAGCACCAGCGTATCGAAGCCGATGACCTGACCGGAACTCAGATGCACGGTGCGCGCGTCACGGTCTACGCCGTTCACTTCCGCAAGCAGCGTCGTCACTTCCTTGCGGTCTCGGTAAAGATGGCGGATCGGCCAGGCGATTTCGGATGTCGCAAGAGCCGTCGTCGCAACCTGATAAAGCAATGGCTGAAATAGATGATGGTTGCGGCGGTCAATCAATGTGATGCGGACAGGGGCCCCCTCCAGCCCGTGTACCATTTGTAAGCCGCCGAAGCCTCCACCCACGACGACAACGTGATGTTCTTGCATGTGTCTCTGCCTTTAAAAGCTCGCGCACGGAGCATGCGCAAGCAGATTATAGGCAAAAAAAATGACTTTGGTTATGAAATAGCCTGACCGCAGGCGCGACAAAAACGCCGGACTGTTTCAGCCATACCATATTCCAGCGCATCCGCCGTCAACCCGTGACCGATGGAGACCTCTGCGAGATAAGGTATGCGTTTCATAAGCTTGGGCAGGTTTGCTACAGTCAGGTCGTGCCCGGCATTGACGGCAAGCCCGAGCGCTGCGGCGTAATCCGCCGTCTGTCCGAGTTTTTCCAGAAGCGCGTCACCCTTTTGCGGATCGTCAAAACAGCCGCCATAGGGACCGGTATAGAGCTCGATGCGGGCAGCACCCGTCTCAGCCGCCAGCTCCACCGCTTCGCGCTCGCCGTCACCATCGGCAAAAAGCGAAACCCGCATACCGCCAGCCTTAAGGCGCCCAACGGCTTCTCTCAGGAAAACCGCGTGCTTGCGGAAATCCCAGCCATGGTCTGATGTCGCCTGCGACGGATCGTCGGGCACCAGCGTCACCTGCTCAGGCTGGGTCTGTTCGCACAGAACGAGAAAATCCTCGGTCGGATAACCTTCGATGTTGAATTCCGCGCTTGGGAAACTGTCATCGATGAGCGCACGCAGCACCGGCAAGTCCGAAAAGCGGATATGGCGCTGGTCCGGCCGAGGGTGTACAGTCAGCCCGCTAGCACCCGCAGCGAGTGCAATATGCCCGAAATGCGCGACATCCGGCCATGGGAGATCGCGACGGTTGCGCAGCATGGCAATTGCGTTCAGATTGACGGAAAGTTTTGCGGGCATGACATCGAGGCTCCGGTTCGGAATTGACATCCTGTTTCACGCAGGTTGACGCCGACCGCAAGGAGGCCGATAAAATTTTTTAAGGATACGGGAACGAAAGCAGGCAATACAGGTTACGGTTCTCATGCAGCATCGGCAAAATGTCTTGATCAGAAGACAGGTCTGCGGTGGGGAACAAGTAACGAATGCCATAAAAAGCAGGCACACTGTCAAAACGCGCGAAGGGGGAAACGATGCAGAATGGCAGGATGCCGTTTGAACACGGCGACGAGGACAAACCCAATCTAAGGATCAGCAGCTTTTTACCGGATATAAGCCTGCCCTCCTCCCTGCCCGCCGAACCGGTTCCCATCGCCGACATGGCCAACATTTTCGGCGTAACGCACCGGACCCTGCATTTCTACGAAGAAAAGGCGCTGCTGACCTCGAAACGCATTGGCCAGATGCGGGTTTATTCCCACCGCAACGTGCAACGCATGGCGGTGATAAATGTCTGTCGCGAAGTCGGCATTTCCGTCGCAGCCATTACAGACATCATGGAAAAACTTGCCCGCTCTCTCTCGCAGGAAGAAGCGGACGAGATATTCCACTCCGCGCTGCGGCAGCGAAAAAGAGAACTGACCGCGGAACGCTCCACGCTTCAGCGCCAGGCCCAGCAGATCGAGGAACTGCTCGCCACCGATAACGATACTGATGGCCTCGACGCCGCTGAGCGGGGACCGGGCAAGGATATCGCGCTGACAGACAACGAGCGAAAATGCCTGGAACTGATGGCGGAGGGGTACGCCCCGGTAAGGCTCGCGCGCGCTCTCGGCCTTTCAGGTAACGACCTCAACGAACTGGAGGCGAAGATTATCGGCAAGTTCAGTGCCAGCAACCGCTTTCAGGCGGTTGCCAAAGCGGTTCTGCTCGGTGTCATCCGCGCCTGACAAAGCATTTCCACGAAAACTGCACAGCGGTTTTCCGTCCGGACAATGCGCAGACAAAAGAATTGGAGCATTGAAGGTGTACCGCTATTCACCGGAAATGCTCTATCTCAGCGAACGATTGTGAGTGTTTCTGCGGCGCGGGTGATGGCGGTGTAAAGCCACCGTTCGCGCGAATCGCGGAAGGCATAGCTCTCGTCAAAGAGAACCACATTGTTCCACTGCGAACCCTGCGCCTTGTGCACGGTCAGCGCATAGCCGAAATCGAACTCGTCATAACGCTTGCGGGTGGTCCACGGAATTTCCGTTTCCACATCCTCGAAAGCCGCCTTCAGCAATTTGATCTTGGCCGCGCCGCGATCCATGTCGTCGTCTTCAGGCCGGATCATCAGGTTGATGCCGGGTTTCACCGTCTCGCGCGACGAACTCATGACCTGCCAGAGAGAGCCGTTCAGCAGGCCCTTGGCCGGATCGTTCCTCAAGCAAACCAGCTTGTCGCCGGATTGCGGATAATCGGCCGTAAATCCCTTCAGCTCGCGAAGCCGCTGGTTATAACGACGGCGCGTGCGATTTGTGCCGACGAGCACCTGATCGGCATCGAGCACGAGCGACTGTGTCACCTCAGACTTGGAAATCACCTGCGCGGCACCGTAATCGCCACGCATGATCTCGCGGCCTTCCCGCACATCCATGGCAAGGTGTATGATGGGATTGTCCTTGGCCTGCCGATGAATTTCGGAGAGCAGGTAATCAGGCTCCTGCTCCGTGAAGAAGCCACCGCCTGAAACCGGCGGCAACTGCCCGGGATCGCCGAGCACGAGAATCGGCGTGCCGAAGCTCATCAGATCCTTGCCGAGCTGCTCATCCACCATCGAACATTCATCGATGATGATGAGTGCCGCCTTGGCGAGCGGGCTCTGGCGGTTGATGGAAAACATCGGTGCGACCGAGGTCTTGCCGGTTTCCTCGTCTTCCACGGTCTCTTCGCCGCGCGGGCGGTAGATCAGCGAATGGATGGTGCGGGCATTGGTCGCCCCGCGCGAGCGCAGCACCTGCGCCGCCTTGCCGGTGAAGGCCGCAAACAGCACTTCGCCATCGACATTTTCCGCGAAATGTTTGGCAAGCGTTGTCTTTCCGGTTCCGGCATAACCGAACAACCGAAAAACCGGCGTCCGGCCTTCCTTCAGCCAGCGGGAAACAGCCTTGAGCGCTTCGTCCTGTTGCGGTGAAAATAACATGCGCCCTCATCGCAGGATTCGAGCTCCGTGCGCAACAGAAAAAGAACGAAAGATGAATCACACCATCAGAATGCGGCAATAAAACACGGCTGGTTTTTAAACCATGGCGGGTATCATGCCGCGTATGAAGATATTGATTCTGGGCGCAACGGGTTTCATCGGTTCCGAAGTGATCCGCAGCCTTCACGGCAAAGGTCACACCGTTACTGGGCTGGCTCGCACCATTGCGCGAGCTAAAGATAAATGGCCTTTCGCCAGCTGGGTTCCGGCCGATCTCTCGCTTATGACCAGTGCAGCCAACTGGGCGGCACTCGTTAGCGACCATGACGCCATCGTCAATTGCGCAGGTGCGCTTCAGGACGGCCTGTCGGATGATCTTGCCGCGACGCAGGAAAAGGCGACGCTGGCGCTCTACCAGGCAGCGGTAAATGCGGGTGGCAAGCTGGTGATCCAGATATCGGCTCGCACTTCCGGAGCCGCTTCCCAACTGCCCTTCCTCGCCACCAAACGCCGCGCCGATGTGGCACTTGCCGCAAGCGGTCTGCGCTTTGTCATTCTCCGCCCCGCACTGGTTGTCGGCCGCAACGCCCATGGCGGCACAGCACTCGTGCGCGCGCTTGCAAGCTTCCCTTTCGCTGTGCCGCTCGTAAACGGCAAGATGCCTGTACAGACCGTCGCAGTCGAAGATGTCGCGTTGGCAGTCAGCGCGGCAATAGATGGCGAAATCCCGTCAGGTAGCGATATCGAGCTGGCAGCAAACGAAACGCTGAAATTGCAAGGCGTGGTCGCTGCGCACCGGCAATGGCTCGGCCTCACCCCTGCTCCCGCGCTAAATCTTCCGGCTGCCTTCATGCGCCCCGTCGCCCTCACGGCGGATATTGCGGGAAAGCTCGGCTGGCGGTCGCCGTTGCGCTCAACCGCCATGATGGTGATGTCGGAAGGTATCGTGACGGAGAACAGCGCGCCAAAAGCGACGACGTCGCTCAAGAGCTTGAGGGACACGCTGGCAGCTCACCCTTCCGGCGTGCAGGACCTGTGGTTTGCCAGATCATATCTGCTCAAACCCGTCCTCATTCTCTGCCTGTCGCTGTTCTGGTTATTGTCCGGCCTCGTACCGCTGCTTGATATCGACAGCTCGGCGGCGCATTTCCTGCCCTTCATGCCGCAAGTGCCGGCCGTCACCCTCACACTCGCCACCTGCCTCATCGATATCGCCCTGGGTGTCACCGTCCTGATAAGACCACTTGCCAGAAAAGCGCTCGTCGCCATGCTCTTGGTCACCGCCGCCTATCTGACTGGTGGCAGTCTGCTGGAGCCGGGTCTGTGGCTCGATCCGCTCGGCCCCCTCGTCAAGGTCCTGCCCTCCATCGCCCTTACACTTGTCGCCCTTGCCACATTGGATGAACGCTGATGACACCTGAAGACCTTCTGCGGCTCGCCCATGTCATCGGCGCAACCGTGCTGTTCGGCACCGGGGCTGGCATAGCGTTTTTCATGGTGATGGCGCGGCGGACGGCAAACCCAGCGCTGATCGCCCATGTTTCGGGCACGGTCGTCATCGCCGACACCATCTTCACCGCCACGGCGGCGATCATCCAGCCGGTCACCGGCTACTTCCTCGCCCGCATCATCGGCTGGCCGCTGAGCGAAGGCTGGATCGCCCTTTCGCTCTGCCTTTATGTCTTCACCGGCATTTTCTGGCTGCCGGTGGTGTGGATCCAGATCAAGCTACGCGATATCGCCCGCGATTGCGCCGCAACCGGAGAGGCCCTGCCGCAGCAATGGTTCCGTCTCTACCGCATCTGGTTTGCCTGCGGTTTTCCGGCTTTCTTCGCGGTTCTCGGCATCATCTGGCTGATGCTGACCAAGCCGGATATTGCCCTGTTCGGTTGATGCGCCTCAATTGATCGCCTGTCTTTCGACAAGCTGCGCAAGTTGTTCGGCAACCGTGTTCCAGCCGTCGAAAAAGCCCATCTCCGCGTGCCTGTCGCGATCTTCAGGGTTTCTGTGCATGGCATAGGCCACATATTCCATGCCTTCGGGATGGTCGCGAAACGTCATGACGGCGGTGAGGAATGGGCGGGCGGACGGGCGAAAGCCTGCCGTCAACGCGTCGGTGAAGATCAGCCGCTCCTCATGATCCACCGCCAGGAAACATCCGCTTATGTGATCGCCAAATGCCTTACCGTCTTCGCTGTAGCGGGTCTCGAAAGCGCCGCCGGGGAAAAGCTCCATTTTCTCGACACGGCATTTGCCGGGATGCGGCACCCACCACTGTTCGAGGCTGTTTTTGTCGACCCAGGCGTTCCAGACCAGCTGGCGCGGCGCCCTGATGATCCTTGAAATCTTCAGATCGAGATCGGGATTGAAAGTGTCGGTCATTTGTCATTCTCCCCTTTATCGGAGGTCCTGTCCTGTTGCGCCATGACGAACTGTTCAAGCCGGTCCGTCCGGCCTTCCCAGATGGCATGCTGTTGCGAAAGCCAGCCCTCGATCATTGAAAACCGTTGTTTCTCCAGCGAGCAGAACCGCACCCGGCCCTGCTTGCGCGTCACGATCAACCCCGCTCCTTCCAGCTGGCGGATATGTTTCATGAACGACGGCAGGGCCATGGCGAAAGGTTCGGCAAGCGTGCCGACGCTCGCATCCCCGCTGCCCAACCGCAAAAGCACGGCCCGTCGTGTCGGATCGGCAAGGGACTGGAAGATATCGTCAAGTGGCACTGAATAGTTATCCATAAGACTAACTATCACGGCGAAACACTTAGCTCAACGGATAAGTTTAAAAATCGCACCGGCGGAGGGAATAAAGCAGTGACCTGCGGTGTCTTTTGATGTGCTGGCGGCAGAAGCCGCCCGAACCAAGGAGGATATGTCCATGAAAATCCGCTTTATCGTTCCCGCCCTCGTTTTGGCATTTGCCGGAACGGCCTATGCGGCACCCGCGGTCGAAACGGTCAAGACCGCCAAAGGCAATGTGCTCGCGGGCGAAAAAGGCATGACGCTCTACACTTTCAAGAACGACAAGAAGGGCGTATCCAATTGTTATGACAAGTGCGCCACCAACTGGCCGCCGTTCTTCGCGGCTACTGGCGACAAGGCCGAAGGCGCCTATTCTCTCGTGACGCGCAAGGACGGCAAGATGCAGTGGGCAAAGGACGGCATGCCGCTCTACTACTGGGCCAAGGACATGAAAAAAGGCGATGCAACCGGCGACGGTATGAACGGTGTATGGGATGCCGCAAAACCATGATGGCATGAATGGCAATACGCGGGGGAGCCTCTCCCCCGCAGCCGGCTCCTTCGAGGCGGAGATGCTGGCGCTGATACCCATGCTGCGGCGTTATTCTCGCAGCCTTTCCCGCTCCGACGCCGATGGCGAGGACCTATTGCAGGACTGCGTGGAAAAGGCGCTGACCAACAAGAGGCAATGGCACGGAACGGCTTTGAAATCATGGGCTTACGCGATAATGACGAATCTTTATCGCAACCGCCACCGCGCCGCGAAACGTCACCCGTCCGAAAGTCTCGACGGCCATGAAAGCCTGGCCGTTGCCGACACACTCGGCGACACGCTGGAAAACGATAGGCTGCACGTCGCGCTCGGGCTGCTTTCGCCAGAGATGCGGGCGGTGCTGATGCTGGTGACGGTGGAAGGCTACAGCTATCAGGAGGCAGCCGAGACATTGTCGATCCCCGTGGGTACCGTCATGTCCAGACTTTCCCGCGCCCGCGAAACCCTGCGCCAGCACCTGGCGGCGGACAATATCATTCCCCTGCGGAGACCACGATGAAAAGGCCCGATGCCATTACCGAAGACGATCTGCACGCGTATGTCGATGGGCTTTTGTCCGAAGACGACCGCGCGGCTGTCGAGGCCTGGCTGACCGAAAGGCCGCAGGAGCGGGAGCGTGTGGAAGACTGGAAAAAACAGGCTGAAACCCTGCGAGCCGCATTCGCCGCCTATGCCGCCGAACATCCGCACGACACCGCGATGCTTGCCGAAAGAAAACAGGCGCCCGCGTGGCGGCTGAAACCGGTTCTTCTGCGAACGGCAGCTGTGTTGCTGATCTTCGCGGCGGGTGCGGCAGCCGGCAGGCTTGTGCCGTCGCCGCTCGCCACGCCGCAGGACGTGGTTCTGGCGTCGTTGACGACTGACATTCCCGCGCAGGCGAAATCGGCCTATCTCATCTATGCAAGCGAGGTGCGCCACCCCGTTGAAGTTGGAGCCGAACAGCAGCAGCACCTTGCAACATGGCTCGGCAAAAGGCTCGGTTATCCCTTCGCCATCCCCGATCTTTCCAAGATCGGATATGATCTCGTCGGCGGGCGCCTGATCCCCGTCAGCGGCAAGCCAGGGGCGATGCTGATGTATCAGGACAAGACCGGCCGCCGGGTAACGGTGCTGGTCGGCCACAACGAGGAAAACCGCACCACCAGCTTCCGCATGGCGAGCGCCGATGGCGTCGAGACCTTTTACTGGATCGACAACGAACTGGGCTATGCCGTTTCTGCCGAGCTGACGCGCGCCGAGGTGCAGAAGATCGCCGAGGAATGTTACCGCCAGTTCCCTGCGTAGAATAACCTATACCCCCACCCCACATCCATGCGACAGGCACAGGGATGACGAAGGGAGAACACCTATTTCAACATCGGCCAGAGGCTGACGACGAGAAGGACGGCCATGGTGATGTTGAACCATTTGAGCCGCACGGGAACGGAAAGCCAGTCACGCAGGGCCGAACCGAAGCCCGCCCAGGTCGAAACGCTGGGAAGATTGACGGCGGCGAAAACCACGCCGACGATCAAAACGGTGACGAGATATTGCCGCTCATCCGTATAGGTCGCCATCGCGGTCACGGCCATTACCCAAGCCTTGGGATTGACCCACTGAAAGGCTGCGGCGGCAAGAAAGCTCATCGGCACCGATGCGGCAGCACCCTCGTTCAGGCTGCGGGACGTGCCGATCTTCCACGCGATCCAGACGAGATAAAGTCCGCCCGCGAATTTCAGCACGGTATAGAGCAAGGGCACAGAGTGCAGCAGCGCGCCAAGCCCAAATCCGACGCCGATCAGCAATGACAGGAACCCCGCCCCGATGCCCAGCATATGCGGGATCGTGCGGCGGAAACCGAAATTCACGCCGGAGGCAAAAAGCATCATATTGTTCGGGCCGGGCGTGATGGAGGTTGTGAAGGCAAACAGCACCAGCGCAACGAGGGTTTCGACAGTCATGATCTCTCCTGTGAAAAGACCCTATCCGCCGAACCACCATCAAACCAGTCCGATCAACCGATAGGCGTAGTCAAATTTTTTGATGGATCGATCCTTTCCATGCCGGGTTTGAGAAGTCGAAACAAAGGGCTATTCTCCGTCAACAACCGCTGGAGCGAACCGATGTATGACGACATTCCTTCCGTCACCCTGCCATCCGGAAAAGAGATACCAGCCCTTGGCCTCGGCACCTGGAACATGGGCGAGATGAGATCATCGGCTCCGCAGGAAGTCGAGAGCATTCGCAAGGCGATCGATCTCGGCATGACGCTGATCGACACGGCCGAAATGTATGCAGACGGCCGATCCGAAGAAGTGGTGGGCACGGCGATTGCCGGCCGGCGCGACGAGGTGTTTCTGGTCAGCAAGGTCTATCCCTGGAACGCCAGCGCCCGAGGCACGATTGAGGCCTGCGAGCGCAGCCTCGCAAGGCTTGGCACCGACCGCCTCGATCTCTATCTGCTGCATTGGCGTGGTGATCACCCGCTGGAAGAAACGGTGGCCGCTTTCGAAAAGCTGAAAAAAGCCGGCAAGATCGGCGACTGGGGCGTCTCGAATTTCGACACCGACGACATGGAGGAGCTTTTCGCTGTTCCCGACGGTAAGAATTGCGCCGCAAATCAGGTGCTCTACAATCTCTCCCGGCGCGGACCGGAATTTTCGCTTCTGCCCTGGTGTCAGTGGCACAGCGTGCCGCTGATGGCCTATTCACCAATCGAACAGGGGCGCATCCTCAACAACCACGAACTCATCCGCATCGCCAAGGCCTATCAGGCTACGCCTGCGCAACTGGCACTGGCCTTTCTTCTGGAAAGAGAAGGCGTCATCGCCATTCCAAAATCCGCCAGCGCCGCACGCGTGGAGGAGAACCGAGGTGCCACCGATCTCGAAATCACCGATGAGGACTGGGCCGCGCTGGATGCCGCCTTCCCTCCACCGACACGCAAGACGGCGCTGGAAATGCTGTGATTAAACAAAGCATTAAGATGTTTTTCGGAATCACGCACTCAAGCAATTGAATCGAAGTGTGAGCCCTGCGAACTGATGCTTTGGGCCGCAACATTTCAATTCAATAACGGCGCAGCGAACCGCGCCGTCAGTCTACCAGACAAGCTACACCCAGTTACGGTATGCGGCGCTCATATTCCTCTTTCAGCCCCAGCCAGCTATCCCAGAAAGGCCCCGGTTCCTTTTCCTGAAGACGGGCGGCGAGAATGTCGAGATGCGCATGCCAGCCAGCGCTGACATTGAGCTTGGTCGTGCGATCCGCAAGCCGGCGGTGAACCAGTGTCAGAAGCACTTCCTTACCCAGAGCCTGAAGCTCGATCGACACCTCTGCGCTCTCACCCCAGGTGAAGACGAGGCGGTGCGGCGCAACGACAGTGATGATGCGTGAGGTCATCCTGTTCTCTTCGGAAAAACCTTCCGGGCGGCTGCCCGGCGGGTCGGAAAGCTCGTCGTTGCGCCAGACGAGTTCAAATGGTGCGTCGGGCGCAAGCCGCATCTCGCCGGACGCCAGCCACCGGCGACGAAGTTCGCTCTGTGTCAGATAGGCCCAGACCCGCTCGATTGGTCCCGGCAGGAGCCGTTCTATCTTCAGCGTTGTAGGCTCGACGAGCCGGCCATAAGCGTCAGGCGTTGCAATATCAGCCATTGTCATTTCCTCCATCTGCAGGGGATTTTCCCTGATCATCCTCCCTGAGCATCTGCTCAAGAATATCGAGGCGGCTGTTCCAGAACTGCCGGTAGAAATCCAGCCATTCATGCGCCTCTGCCAACCGTTCCGGCGCAAGGCGGCAGACATGGGTACGCCCCCTCACCTCACGGCGAATAAGCCCGGCGTTTTCCAGCGCCTTGATGTGCTTGGATGCCGCAGCCAGCGATATGTCGAACGGCTCGGCCAGCTGGCTCACCGTTCGCTCGCCACGGGATAGATCGCGCAGCATCGTGCGCCGCGTCGCATCGCCAAGGGCATGAAAGACAGTGTCGAGATGTGGAACAGATAATTCAACCATGTTGTTGAATATAGGCCACCAGACTAAAAAGTCAACCATATGGTTGAATATCAATTCACCGGAGCGCAGCCCATAAAAAACCCGCGGCGAACCGCGGGCTTGGTATTACAAGGATATTCGAAAGGCGGAGGATCACATCCCCTGCGAACCGCGGTTCATGGCTGCAATACCCGTGCGGCAGATCTCGATCAGGCCGAGCGGTTTGATGATGGCCACGAACTGGTCGATCTTGGACGACTTGCCGGTGATTTCGAAGATGAAATGCTCGACTGTCGCGTCCACCACCTTGGCCTGAAACGCATCCGCAAGACGCAGCGTCTCGGCGCGGGCTTCACCCGAACCGGCGACCTTGATCAGCGCTACTTCACGCTCGATCGGCCGTTCCTGCCCGAGTTCGCGGGCGCGAACGGTGAGATCGAGCACCCGGTGCACAGGAACGATGCGTTCCAGCTGCGCCTTGATCTGCTCCAGCACGATCGGCGTGCCGCGCGTTACGATCGTGATGCGCGACAGATGCGCCTCATGCTCGGTTTCCGAAACCGTCAGGCTTTCGATGTTGTAACCCCGGCCGGAAAACAGGCCGATGACCCGGGCGAGAACGCCCGGCTCGTTGCTGACGAGAACCGACAGCGTGTGATTTTCGACGGCAGCCGTTTCCTTCTGGATGAAATAGGCGGAGCCGGTGGGTTGTAGGTGTGCGTTCATGTCCTTTTCCTCTCCCGGCTCAGACTAGCTGACGGCCCTTGGCATCAATGGCGTTGGCAACAGCTTCATCCGTCGCCTCATCCGGCAACAGCATCTCGTTATGGGCTTTACCAGATGGGATCATCGGGAAGCAATTGGCGAGATTGGCAACGCGGCAATCGAAGATGACCGGCCTGTTGACCGCAATCATCTCGGCGATCTTGTCGTCCAGTTCCTTCGGATCGTCGCAATACATGCCAACCGCGCCATAGGCTTCCGCCAGTTTGACGAAGTCAGGCATGGCTTCGGTATAGGAGTTGGACAGGCGGTTGCCGTGCAGCAACTGCTGCCATTGCCGCACCATGCCCATATACTGGTTGTTGAGGATGAAAATCTTCACCGGCAGACCGTACTGGATGGCGCAGGACATTTCCTGAATGCACATCTGGATCGAGGCATCACCGGCAATGTCGATAACCAGCGCTTCCGGATGCGCGACCTGCACGCCGATAGCTGCCGGCAGGCCGTATCCCATGGTACCGAGACCGCCCGAGGTCATCCAGTGGTTCGGCTCCTCGAAGCCGAAGAACTGCGCCGCCCACATCTGGTGCTGGCCAACTTCGGTGGTGATGAAGGTCTCGCGCCCCTTCGATGCCTCGTAAAGACGCTGCAATGCATATTGCGGCATGATGACATCGTTGGAATTCTTGTAGGCAAAGGAGTTGCGGGCGCGCCAGCGCTCGATCTGCAGCCACCAGTCCGCGGTCTGCGCTTTTTCCGGCTTCTTCGGCAAAGCGCGCCACAGGCGAACCATATCTTCCAGAACATGGCTGACGTCGCCAATGATCGGAACGTCGACGCGTACGGTCTTGTTGATCGAGGACGGATCGATATCGACGTGAATCTTCTTGGAATTCGGCGAAAACGCATTCAGGCGCCCGGTGATACGGTCGTCGAAACGCGCGCCGATGCAGACCAGCACGTCGCAATCATGCATTGTCATATTGGCTTCGTATGAACCGTGCATGCCCAGCATGCCGAGCCAGTTCTTGCCGGAAGCCGGATAGGCGCCGAGACCCATCAGCGTCGAGGTGATCGGGAAACCGGTCAGCTCTACCAGTTCGCGCAGCAGCCGTGTCGCTTCCGGGCCGGAGTTGATGACGCCACCACCGGTGTAGAAAACCGGCTTCTTTGCCTTAGACATCAATTCGATGGCCGCGTGAATGGCGTTGAGATCGCCCTGAACCTTCGGCTTGTAGCTCTTCTGCTGAATGGCGGCGGAAGGCGGCGTATAGGTGCCGGTGGCGAACTGGATGTCTTTCGGAATATCGACGACGACGGGGCCGGGACGACCAGTCTGTGCGATGCGGAAGGCCTCATGGATGATGCCCGCCAGTTCGTTGACGTCCTTTACCAGCCAGTTGTGCTTGGTGCAGGGGCGCGTAATGCCGACGGTATCGCATTCCTGAAATGCGTCGGAGCCGATCAGCGATGTCGGAACCTGGCCGGAGAGGCAGACGAGCGGAATGGAATCCATCAGCGCATCCTGCAGCGGGGTGACCGCATTGGTGGCGCCGGGACCGGAGGTAACGAGCATGACACCGACCTTGCCGGTGGAGCGGGCATAACCTTCGGCAGCATGGCCGGCACCCTGCTCGTGACGTACGAGAATATGCTGAATGTCTTCCTGCTGGAAAATCTCGTCGTAGATCGGAAGCACGGCACCACCGGGATAACCGAAGATGTGCTCGACGCCGTTGTCCTTCAGCGCCTTCAGAACAATCTCCGCACCTGTCATGCTATTGCTGTTTTCCGTATTATCCTTATCCGTCATTGCCTGTTTCCATCCCGCTTTGGCTTTGGATATCGAGGAGCCCGAGGGCCTGTTTGAAGACATAAAAAAAGGCCCCTAGAGGAGCCTCGTTCAGCGCATGGGTGCTTTCGCCGGATGGTTACACCATCCTGCCCATGCGCCGTCCCACCACGATAAGTACGTTAAGATTTTTCATGGGCCGGAGTGTTAGCCAGAAAAGCGCCAGTCGTCAACGCACATTGCGGAAAAAATCGGCGTCGGCTTCTTTTATTACCCGTAAGGCGCCATGGACGAAATTTTCGAACGCAACAGATACACAGGTTGTTAAATATAATCTTTTACAATCAAAGATGCAGATAATGCCCGAACCACCGCGATCATCCGCATGTACCGGGATAAGACGTGAATAGTGACGAGTTTCATAGAGCGTCCCGCATGGACGAAAACGAACGGCGATCCGGCCAGCAGCCGGCTAACCGCATGCTCGGCCGCGTCATCGCCTGTGATGGCGCCCATGCGACAATCGCCGCAGAAACGGAAATCGGCTCAACCGATGTCGCGCAGCTCTGGTCCGTCGGACGCCTGATCTCGATCGAAATGGGAACGAGCCGTGTCGCCGCACTGGTATATGCCATGCGCACGGGCGAAGAACACTGGTCGTCGGACAAGCCGAACCGGCTGCTGATCGACGTGGAACTCGTTGGCGAAGTCTACCGCACCGAAGATGGCAGCGAACGTTTTTCCACCGGCATTTCCCGTTACCCCTACCTGGGCGCGGTCGCGCATCGCATCCGCACGGGAGACCTTTCCAAGATCTATGACAGCGGCAAGCGAGACACATGCGTCATTGGTAAGCTGACGCAGGACGACACGATTGGCGCGGCCATCAACATCCAGCAGATGCTGGCGAAACATTTCGCCGTCGTCGGCTCGACGGGCGTGGGCAAAACCACCGCCGTCTCCCTTCTTCTGAACAAGGCGATCGAGACTGACCCGAAGCTGCGTGTCCTCATTCTCGATCCGCACAATGAATTTGCGGCCGCCTTTCCCGATCATTCTGTCGTCATCGACACCGACACGCTCGACCTTCCCTTCTGGCTGATGCGCCTTGAAGAATTCGCGGAAGTGATTTTCCGCGGACGCAAGCCCGTACCGGAAGAGATGGATGTCCTTCGCGACATCATTCCGGAAGCGAAAAAGGCATTTCGCGGCACAGATGGCTCCGCCGTTCGCCGCACGTCCGACAAGAGCGCGATCACGCCGGATACGCCGGTACCTTACCGCATGGCCGATATTCTCGCCCTCATCGACGAGCGCATCGGGCGGCTGGAAGGGCGCGGCGAAAAGCCGACCCTGCGCTCCCTCAAGGGCCGCATCCTCTCGGCCATCAACGATACGCGCTATAACTTCATGTTCTCCAGCAATACGATCAGCGACACCATTCTGGAAACGGTGGCGCATATCTTCCGTATTCCAGGAGAAGGCAAGCCGATTTCGGTTTTCCAGCTGTCCGGCATCCCCTCGGAAGTGGTGAACTCGGTCGTCTCCGTCCTTTGCCGTATGTCCTTCGAACTCGCGGTGCTGGCGCGCGGCTCGCTTCATATGCTTGTCGTCTGCGAAGAAGCGCACCGTTATGTTCCCGCCGACCCTGAGCGCGGATTTTTCCCGACCCGGCAGGCGATCGCGCAGATCGCCAAGGAAGGCCGCAAATACGGTATTTCGCTTGGCGTCATCAGCCAGCGTCCGAGTGAGCTGGACCAGACCATCCTGTCGCAGTGCTCGACCGTTTTTGCCATGCGGCTGACGAACGAGATCGACCAGAAGATCATTCTGTCCGCCGTACCGAACGCCTCAACCTCGACCACCAGTTTCCTCTCGTCCATCGGCAATGGCGAGGCAATCGCCTTTGGCGAGGCGGTGGGCGTACCGATGCGCATGCGCTTCGACCGCGTCTCCACGGCAAAATTGCCGAAGGCAAACGGCGCAGTCAGCCATACGCCCCACGAAACGCCCGATACAGTCGATCTGAACACCATCGTCAGCCGCATGCGCGCGGTAGCCAAGCCGGTCATCACCGGCTTCCAGCAAAGCGTCGAAGCGGCCTTCTCCGATATGCAGGAACCGATGTCAGCTCCCAGGGAAGCGGACGACGTCGATCGCTGGAAACGCGAACTGGGGACGGCGGCGACAGAAGGATACGAACCCTACCGCCCCGACATGCTGCCCGGACGCACAACCCTCGCGCCACAGTCGCCCGCAACGGCAACGGATACCAGCGCTGTCAACGAATTGCGTAAGGTCGGCTTCCAGATGCAGGCACAGAGTGGCCCGCCTCCATCAGAGACACGCCCTTCGCTGCGGGAGAGCCTGATGAAAAAGCCGCTAGGCAGCCTTTACCGCAAGGATTGAGCGCGGCCCTTACGGCTGGATACGTGCCCAGTCCGGCCCCATCTGGTTGCGGAACCAGGTCATCTGCCGCTTGGCATATTGGCGGGTCGCGGCCGCCGATTTTTCGATGACCTCTGCCTCACTCATACCGCCAGCCAGCATATCGGCGATCTGGGAAACGCCGATCGCCTTCATCGCTGTGGCATCAGGCGCAAGGTTCAGGGCGAGAAGAGCTTTCACCTCTTCCACAGCACCACTCTCCATCATGGTTTCGAACCGCCGATTGATGCGGTCGTGCAGCACGGGCCGTTCCGGCAGGACCACGAATTTCTCCGCTCGGTCCGGATCAACTATCATCGGACCACTGGCTTTTTGGAACTCCATGATCGACTTTCCGGTCGCCTCCATGACCTCCAGCGCCCGGACGATCCGCTGGCCGTCCCCCGGCTGAAGCCCCTGTGCCATCAAGGGATCGCACCGCGACAGCTCCGCGTGCAGGACCGTTGACCCCTCTTCGATCAGCCGGGCGCGCAGCCTCTCGCGTATGTCGTCAGGAATGGCGGGCATATCGGACAAGCCGCCCGTCAGTGCCTTGAAATAAAGCCCCGTACCGCCAACGATGACCGGAAAACGCTGCTGCCTGCGCAAATCCACAAGCAGGGCGGAAATGTCCCGCAGCCATTCACCCGTTGAGTAGGAACTGCTTGCCGGCACATGGCCGTATAGCAGATGTGGCACGCCTGCCATTTCTTCCTCGGATGGCCGGGCGGTCAGCACCCGCAGCGTGTCATAAACCTGCATGCTGTCGGCATTGATCACGATACCGTTCCGCTCCCGCGCCATACGAAGCGCAAGCGCGGACTTGCCGCTTGCCGTCGGGCCGGTTATCAGGATCGCATCAAAATTCTCATCAAGGTTTTTCATCATGGCTTTCGTTGCCACGCTTATCGCCAATCCGTCAAATCCTGTTCTGACACCGGCCCTCGGCGAAGCGGCCGCCAATGCCGTAAACGCATCCGGTCTCTACTGGCTGGCCGATGGCATCGCCTGCGATATTGCCCTGCCCTCTGGCACCGATGCCGAACAGGCACGTGACGCGATTGCCGACGTGCTTTCGGGCCAGCCGATCGATATCGTCGTTCAGGAACAGGACAAGCGCCGCAAGAAGCTTCTGATCGCCGATATGGATTCGACCATGATCGGTCAGGAATGCATCGACGAGCTGGCCGCCGAAGTGGGATTGAAGGACAAGGTTTCCACGATTACCGCCCGCGCCATGAATGGCGAAATCGCTTTTGAGCCGGCGCTCCGCGAGCGCGTGGCGCTGCTGAAGGGCCTGCCGGTCTCCGTCATCGATGACGTCATCGAAAAGCGCATCACGCTGACATCAGGCGGCAAGGAGCTGATCGCCACCATGAAGGCGAAAGGCTACTATACCGCCCTCGTTTCCGGCGGTTTCACGGTCTTCACCGGCCGGGTGGCTGCGATGCTGGGGTTTGATGAGAACCGCGCGAATCTTCTCGGCGAGGCCGATGGCCAATTGGATGGCACCGTTGCCGAACCGATCCTTGGCAAACAGGCCAAGGTGGATGCGTTGAACGATATCGCCGCAAAGCTCGGCATCTCGCCGGACGAGGCAATGGCGGTCGGCGATGGCGCCAACGATCTCGGCATGCTGCATCTGGCCGGCGCGGGCGTTGCCCTGCACGCCAAGCCCGCCGTCGCCGCCGAGGCGCAGATGCGCATCGACCATGGCGACCTGACCGCACTCCTTTACATTCAGGGTTACCGCAAGACGGATTTTGTCGTTCCATGATCATCCGCGAAACATCAAGGCTCATTCTGCGCGAGTGGAAGGAGAGCGACCGCAATCTGTTCCGCGAAATCAACGCCGACGAAAAGGTCATGGAATTTTTTCCCTTCCGCCGCAGCCATGCGGAAGCGGATGCGGTTCTCGAAACCATCAACGGCATGATCCGCGGCAGCGGTTACGGCTTCTACGCCATGGAACTGCGCGAAACCGGCGAGGTTATGGGATTTTGCGGCATATCGCCGGTCATGAACCTCGATCCGCCCTTCCCGCTCGGAACCATGGAAATCGGCTGGCGGCTCGCCACCCGTTTCTGGGGTCACGGCTATGTCACCGAGGCCGCGCAATCGCTGCTCGTCATGGCTTTTGACGAAAAGGAAACGCCGGAAATCGTCTCCTTTGCCGTCCATGACAACCAGCGTTCGACGCGGGTGATGGAACGTATCGGCCTCAAGCGTGACCCGTCACGAGACTTCGACCACCCGCGTGTCCCGGAAGACACCCATCCGCATCTGCGCCCGCATGTGACCTATGCGCTGACGCTCGCGGAGTGGCGGGAACGACGGGCGCAGTAGCGCCCTCGCCCGCCAGTTCGGCAATTATTTCACAGCCGCATTTCCGCCGTCGGCAAACAGGGCCGATCCGGCAACAAAGCTCGACATCGGGCTGGAGAGGAAAAGGGCGGCCTGCGCCAGTTCCTCCGGTTCCGCAATGCGCTTCATCGCATGTAGCCCTGCAGCCCACTCCTTCTGGGCCGCATCTCCCGCCATCGGCGTATCGACTCCGCCGGGAAGCAGCGCATTGGCGCGAATTCCCTTGAAGGCGTAGTCGGCAGTAATGCCCTTCACCAGCCCCATCAGCGCCGCCTTGGCGGTGCCATAGGCTGCCATGCCGGGTATGCCGGCGCTGGTGCCGACGAAGCTGGAGATGAAGACGACCGAACCTCCTCCCCGCTTCAACATCGCAGGGATCTGGCTGCGCACGCCGAGAAATGCGGAAGTGAGGTTGGCGGTGATCACGTGATCCCATTCCTCTACCGAAATCTCCGCAAGCGGTTTTGGTGCCCCAACGGCACCGGCATTGTTGACGGCGATATCGAGACCGCCAAAGACGGTCATGGCCGCATCCGTCAGACGGGCATGGGTTTCCGCAACTGTGACGTCACCCACCACGGGGTGAACACGACCGCCGGCCTGGCGAATGGCGGAAGCCACGTCCTCGAGTGCCTCGGCACCACGCGCGTTGATAATGACGGCCGCGCCCTGTTCGGCAAACAGGCTTGCCATCGCCCGGCCGATGCCGGATGACGCGCCAGTGATGATCGCAACCTTGTTTTCCAATAATTTCATATCCTTGGCCTCCTTTGCCGGAGACCGAGGAATAGAGAGCAAGCCGAACCACAGCCACCCGATTCCTGCCGAACCGGGCGAAGGAAGCTTTACTCCAGCGGCAGCGCCACGACGCGCAGATTGCCCTGTGCATCGGCAACCATCATATGCGCATTCTTGCGACCCTCGGATTTCAGGCCGTTGACACGCACAAGCACGTCGCCCGGAACCTCCATGAAGTCCTGTCCAACCTCGACGATGACATCACCCGCCTTCATGCCCTTCTGTTCGGCCGGCGAACCCTGATCGACGCTGGCGACAAGCACGCCTTCGACGCTTTCGGCTATGCCCTTCTCGGTCCGCAACTCGTTGCTCAGCACTACGAGGTCCATGCCGAGCACGCGCTGCGGCGCTTCGCGCACCTCCGGCGTCTGGTCCTGCGCCTGATCGTCGGAACCGCCCTTGTCATCAGGCACGACCATGCCACCGTCACCGTCCTCGGCCTGCGGATCGTCGGTTGCGGCCTTTTCATCGGGCGCATCCTGCAACTGGCCAAGCTTTACCTTGACGGTCTCTTCCTTGCCGTCACGGAAGACCACGACATCGACTTCCTTGCCGACCGGGCTTTCCGCCACGATCCTCAAGAGGTCACGCATCTCGTGAATATCCTTGCCGTCGAATTTCAGCACAATATCACCGGCCTGGATCGGGCCGTTTTCCACCGGGCCACCCTTGGCCACGCCGGAAATCAAGGCACCCTTTGCCGCTTCCATGCCAAGGCTTGCGGCCACGTCGTCGGTAACCGGCTGGACGCGCACGCCGAGCCAGCCACGGCGGGTTTCGCCGAATTGGATGAGCTGCTCGACGATATTCTGGGCGAGTTCCGTCGGAACCGCGAAACCGATGCCAATCGAACCCCCGCTCGGCGAAATGATCGCCGTATTGATGCCGATCACCTCACCCTTCATGTTGAAGAGCGGACCGCCGGAATTACCCTTGTTGATTGCAGCATCCGTCTGGATGAAGTTGTCATAGGGACCGGCATTGATGTTGCGCCCGCGCGCGGAAACGACGCCGACGGTCAGCGATCCGCCGAGGCCGAAGGGATTGCCAACGGCCATGACCCAGTCACCGATGCGCATGCTGCGCGAATCGCCGAACTTGACTGCCTTCAGCGGAGCCTTCGGCTCTACCTTCAAAACGGAAAGATCGGTCTTGGTATCAGTGCCGACCAGCGTTGCCTTCAGCTTCGAACCATTCGGGAAAATCACCTCGATGGCGTCTGCGCCCTCAATGACGTGATTGTTGGTGACGATGTAGCCAGCCGGATCGATAACGAAGCCGGATCCCAGCGAACTGACCTTGTCGCCGCCTTCCGGTTTCTGGTTGTCGAAATAATCCTTGAAGAACTCCTGGAAAGGCGAACCTTCCGGCAGTTTCGGCGGCACAGGCCCTTTGCCCTCGGTCTTGACGTTCTGCGACGTCGAAATATTCACCACCGCATCAAGAAGCGGTGCGGCAAGATCGGCGACCGATGCCGGCCCATGGCTCTGCGCCCATGCCGCAACCGGTGCCGAAAGGCTACCCGCCACAAGTGCGAAGCCCGCGACTGCGGCAATGCTGCTGCGAAAAGGCGAAAGAAGGGTCACGGCCATAAGCGTCCTCGCGTTTCAAATCGTCATTCCCTGCATATATCGTCAAAGCATAAGGCGGAATGATGAAGTGTAAAAATACCTTTTCGTGAACAGCACCGGCTGCCTTGCTCACTGCCTACAGCATCGGCGCGAAAACGGATATCCCTTTCCGGGCGCGAGACAACAGGATTTTGCCCCTTTTCGTTTTGCTGCCACTCAGCCATTCGCTCAAAAAGAAAGGGCCGGTTAAAACCGGCCCCTCCAAAATCATTCGATCCGTTATCAATTTGCCGGCGGTGCGGCAGGTGCGGCCGGAGCCGTGGATGGAGCACCGTTGATGTCGTTGAAATAACGGAAGAAGGTCGAGTCGGGAGACAGGACCAGCGTAGTGCCGGTTCCAGACAGCGCGCTGGAATAGGCCGCCATGGAACGATAGAACTCGAAGAAGCTCGGGTCGCGCTGGAAAGCTTCGCCGAAGACCCGGTTACGCTCCGCATCGCCTTCACCGCGCAGGACTTCGGACTGACGCTGGGCGTCGGATTCGAATTCCACGACCTGACGGTCGGCAATAGCGCGACGACGCTGTGCCGCCTCGTTACCGCGGGCGCGGATCAGCTCGGCTTCGGCCAGACGTTCCGACTTCATACGCTCGAAGGTCTGCTGCGAGACTTCCTGCGTGAGATCGGTGCGGCGGATACGCACATCCACGATGCTGACGCCAAGCGATTCCGCATCGGGACGCAGATCGTCACGTACTTCCTGCATCATCGATGCACGCGCATCCGAAAGCGCCGATTCGAAGCCGCGAAGACCGTAGACCCGGCGCAACGACGCGTCGAGACGAGTGCGTAGACGCGATTCCGCCGACATCTGGTCACCGGAGACCGTCTGCCGGAAGCGGCGGGCATCCGTGATGCGATAGACCACAAAGGCATCAACCTCGTAGAACTTGCCGCCGGAAACCTGAACACGGATGTTGTCGTGATCGAAGCGCAGCGCCCGGTTCTCGATATATTGCACCCGATCGGCATCCATGAAGGCGAAGGGCAGCTTGAAGTAGAGGCCCGGCGCCGTTTTCACGTCCTGGATCTGACCGAAGCGCACAACGATGGCCTGCTGGCGCTCGGTGACGACGAAGATCGACGAATAGGCCAGGAAAAGCACGGCGGCGAGACCGACGAGAACGGCCGTAAGACGGTTGCTCATATCAGTTGCCTCCCTGCTGTGCCGCGCCCGGATTGCCGCGCATAATCTCGTTCAGAGGCAGATAAGGCACCACACCCTGTTTTTCGTCGATGATGACCTTGTTGGAACCCTTGAGGACCTGTTCCATCGTTTCCAGGAACATGCGCTGGCGGGTCACGTCAGGTGCCGTGCGATATTGATCGTAGATGGAAATGAAGCGCTGTGCCTCACCCTCTGCCTCGTTGACGACACGAGATTTGTAGGCGTTCGCCTCTTCGATGATCTGCGCTGCCTGACCACGTGCGGCACCCAGCTTCTGGTTGGCGTACTGGTTGGCTTCCTGCACGAAGCGGTCCTCGTCCTGCTCGGCACGCTGCACTTCGTCGAAGGCGTCGGCCACTTCGCGCGGCGGCGCCGCGTCTTCGATGGCGACAGCATTGATGGAGATGCCGGCCCCGTATCCGTCCATGGTGGACTGGATGATGGTGCGCACATCCGCCGCGATCGCCTGACGGTTATCACGGAAAATGTCCTGTGCGGGACGACGGCCGACGATTTCGCGCATCGCGCTTTCGGAAACCTGCTGCAAGGTCTCAGCCGGGCTATCGACGTTGAACAGGTAGGATTTCGGATCGGAAACCGTATAGAGCACCGAGAACTGCACGTTGACGATGTTCTGGTCACCGGTCAGCATCACGCCGTTCGCGGAGGAAGACGAAGCGCGCGAACCGATATTCTGCTGCTGTTCGGTCACCTTGACGATTTCAACCGTCTCGATCGGCCACAGATGGAAATGCAGGCCGGGCATCGAAATCTCATCCTTCGGACGCCCGAAACGCAGCTCCACGCCGCGCTCGTCCGGCTGGACGGTGTAGATGGACTGAATGCCGAGGAAAACCAGAACGACGAGAGCGACGATCGCAATCGCGCCGCCATTGAACCCGCCCGGCAGGACATTCTTGAAGCGGTCCTGGCTGCGCCGGATGATCTCTTCCAGATCGGGCGGGCCGCCATTGCCGCCGCCACCGCCGCGAGGCCGGTTAGGTCCCTGCCCCCATGGGCCGCCACCGCCGCCCTGGTTGTTTCCGCCACCACCGCCGCCGCCCCAAGGGCCGCCGCCGCCATTCTGATTGCTCCAGGGCATCAATACCTCTTTATAAAAGCCTCTCCCGATCCCGTTCGAAAGCGATTGCTCGCGTGCGGCGGGAATATGGACCCGTTATAAGAAGGAGAAGCGTGCGTTTCAACGCAGAGGTGGTAACTAAATACCCAATCAGGGTAAATAGTTCACTTTGACGCGGCTCTGCGCAAATAAGTGGTGAACAGAACCGGATAATTGTCCTTTTCCCCGGCGGGAACGGCATTTTCCTCGATTTTTTCAAACACGGCGGGATCGATTTCCGGAAAAAAAGTGTCGCCATCAAGCTTTACGGCCACATGGGTGACGGAAAGTTGATCGGCAAACGGCATGGCCTGACGGTAGATTTCCCCGCCACCGGCCACGAAAACCTCGTCCACACCCAGTTCCGCAGCCTTGCTTTTGCCAAGCGCGAGGGCGTCTTCAAGCGACGACACGACATCCACGCCATCGGGCCTGTAATCGGCATTTCGGCTGACGATGATGTGCGGCCGGCCCGGCAAGGGACGCTCGCCCACCGAGAGAAATGTCTTCCTGCCCATGATGAGCGGTTTGCCCATCGTCATCGCCTTGAAGCGCTTGAGGTCAGTGGAAAGCTTCCAAGGCATATCGAGGTCGCGGCCGATAACGCCGTTTTCCGACACCGCGACGATGATGGTGATGCGCGGCTCGCTCATACCGCGATCGGTGCCTTGATGGTTGAATCCGCTTCGTAGTTCTCAAGCTTAAAGTCTTCGAACTTAAAGGAGAAGAGGTCTCGCACATCCGGGTTGAGGCGCATCGTCGGCAGGGCCTTGGGGGTCCGCGTCATCTGCAATTTCGCCTGCTCGAAATGGTTGGCGTAGATATGCGCGTCACCAAGCGTATGGACGAAATCGCCGGGCTTCAGCCCCGTGACCTGCGCCACCATCAACGTCAGAAGTGCGTAGGAAGCAATATTGAAAGGCACGCCGAGGAAAATATCGGCCGAGCGCTGGTAAAGCTGGCAGGAAAGCTTTCCATCCGAAACATAGAACTGGAACAGGCAATGGCAGGGCGGCAGCGCCATCTCGTCCACCAGCGCCGGGTTCCAGGCCGAAACGATGTGGCGGCGGGAATTGGGATTGGTTTTGAGGGCCTCGATCAAAAGCGCGATCTGGTCGATGTGGCGACCGTCGGGCGCCGGCCAGGAACGCCACTGTGCACCGTAAACCGGACCCAGATCACCATTTTCATCGGCCCATTCGTCCCATATGGAAACGCCGTTTTCCTTGAGATAGGCGATATTGGTATCGCCCTTCAGGAACCACAGGAGTTCATGGATGATCGAGCGCAGATGCAGCTTCTTGGTGGTAAGAACCGGAAAACCTTCCGCAAGATCGAAGCGCATCTGGTAACCGAAGACCGAACGCGTACCCGTGCCGGTGCGATCTCCGCGGTCGGAGCCGGTATCCATCACATGCCGGAGAAGATCGAGATATTGTTTCATGTGTTCTGCCGCCGATTCCCTGATATCAAGGGAATATAATAACACAGGGCGACAGAACCAATCACCAGCGGGTCGCTTATCCCCGCGAAAAAATCAGAGCGACTGGAGTTTGCCCAGTTCCTTGGCCACCAGATAATAAAAGGTCACACGCGACTTGGAGCGGTCTGCGGCCATGGCCTTGGCGGTTGCATCGATCGCCTTGTCGGCGCTGTCATCGGTCACGCCGAGCTTCTTGCCGCACCAGTTCGCCTTCACACGTGCAAGCTCTTCCGGATCGGAAGCGGACACCAGCGATGAATCCCGGTTGCGCAGGGCAATGCCGAGATGTTTGACGATCTTGCCGACAATCGCTTCGTCGGCTGCTGCGTCGTATTTCTTCACATCTGCGAGATAGTCAGTCATGTCCACTCCTTCGTGTGTCCCCGGCCCGGTGTTGCTTGTGGTGACCGGTTGTAGGGAGAATGTGTCAGCAATCCCTCGTCGTCAAGAATTGTCTAAATTGTGGGCGGCAAACACGAAATCTTTTCATGGAATTGTCATCGGCCCCTTTTCTCGGCCAAGGGAAACGCCTATATGAACCTTGCCGGGGCAACCCGGCTATGGCGATAAACGGTCGGTGTAATAAACCTATTGGACCCGGGGGCGGTACCCGGCGCCTCCACCAAAAACCGGCGGCTTTTGAAGATGAAGGCCGGCTTTTGATGGGGGCGAAATAGGATCGACAAGGGCGTAAAGATCGAACTTTTGCTCGGCATGATACCGCCGTTATCGGGTCACAAGTGTAGTTGCAAATGACAACAACGCTAAGGAATACGCTCTCGCTGCCTAATGGCGGTGCGGGAATTCCGCTCTAAAGTCCTCACGGTTAGCCCCGTGAGGCGGGGTTCGGAGGTACCTGGCAACAGAAACCTCCACCTTCTCCATTTTGCCTGAATTGGTTATATGATAGCTGACTTGCACACAGCATCGGCTTTTCCGTTGCTGCCGTTCAGGACATTGCGTATACTTGGGTAATGCGTAGCCGCCAGGATCGAAATTGATCCCGGCTTGCGGATTACGCAAAGATTCAAAGTGTTACAGCGTCCTTGGCGCACTTGGTGCGCAGCGCTTTAAAAGACGTTCGAATAAGGGAAAGACAGGACCGCATGGGGCAGGATCATATCCGTTACGACATTCTCGCACAGGATGCCCTTCGCGGCGTTATTCGCAAAGTTTTGGGTGAAGTGGCCGCAACCGGCCGCCTGCCCGGCGACCACCATTTCTTCATAACATTTCTGACCGGCGCGCCCGGTGTGCGGATTTCGCAGCACCTCAAGTCCAAATATGCCGAGCAGATGACCATCGTCATCCAGCATCAGTTCTGGGACCTGAAGGTGACGGAGATCGGCTTTGAAATCGGCCTCTCCTTCTCGGATACGCCGGAAAAGCTGGTTGTTCCCTATAACGCCATCAGAGGTTTCTACGATCCCTCCGTCAATTTCGAGCTTGAGTTCGATGTGCCCCTGGCAGACGAGGAAGAGCTGGAAGAGGCCGAAATCACCGCCTATCCCGTTTCCCATGAGGCAAAGCCGGCTACAACGTCCGAGACGCCCAAGTCCGGTGAGGAAAAGAAGGAAGGCTCTGTCGTTTCTCTGGATGCCTTCCGCAAGAAGCAATAACGGCTTTTTGCCCGACCGCGCGAAGCTCAAGGAGACATATCCGCATGGCCGCCGATATCGTCAATCTGCGTCAGTTCCGGAAGCAGAAAGCCCGTAGCGAAAAAGAAATTCAGGCGGATCAGAACCGCCTGTATTTCGGTCGCACCAAGGCGGAAAAAAACCTCACATCGGCCCTAAACGAAAAAGCCGAAAAGGCGCTCGATCAGGGGCGGCTTGAAAAGGACGACGACAGGACCGACAGGGATTGAAGAGCCGGCCTGCCCGGGCAAGCTTTCGGAAGACCGGAAAAAACACCGCTAAACAGAGGCTTGCAGGCACGACATGATTCAGATTCCCAACCGGACCAGCCGGAGAGATTGATCTGATGATCCGCAAGCACTCCACGACATTGCACGGCCACCGCACCAGCATTTCACTCGAGGATGCCTTCTGGGACGAGCTTAAAATCATCGCCGAAAAGCGCAAGATCAGTTTCGCCGCCCTGCTTGCGGAAATAGACGACAACCGGCCAGCCGACAGCAATCTGTCCTCATCCCTTCGGGTCCATGTACTGAATTGGCTGAAGAGCAAGTGAGCTTGCTGCAAGGTGGCATCGAAAGATGACACTGCAGCGGCGCGCATATGCGCCGGCTCATATCCAGCCATTCTCCGACTACAAACATTCTTGCCGAAAACTCATAATGTCGTGAAAGCATTCATTAAACATTAGCGCGCTAATTTGTACTGCAAGGCGCTTCAGTACTGCGTAGCCTTGCTTCCAGATTTGTATTTCAAGCTTTTCCTTTCCATCCGCACGCCACGAGGCGACCCATGGTTTCCGCCGTTTCGGGAACGAGCATCGCTGTTTCCGTCCTCTCCTCTTCATCCACCTCGTCTTCAAGCGTTGCCGAACTGAAATCGCAGATTGCCGAAAAGCAGTCAGAACTCGCCCAGACCTCCGAAGCGAAAGCACAGGAAGAACTGAAGAGTACTATTGCATCGCTGCAAGCGCAGCTCGAGGCACTCGAAAACAGCTCCGACAAATCGGCTTCCTCAAGCAACAGCGCGGACAAGCCCAGCCTGTCGGGGGAAAGCAGCAGGATCGGTACCAAGAATTTTGATGCCGACACGCCCTTCGGCGAGCGTGAAGCCTGGATTTAACAGGCTAACGGATAATTTTGGCAAAGTGGTCGAAGCGGCAGCTGTCCGGACCGCGTCAAAATTCGCCCTGAGACACGGGCTCTAACCTCTCCCCAAAACGCGCCGTCGTCGCGGCAAACTTACGGATTGGCCGGAGCGTTTTCGGGCGCCAGTTGCCTGATCGCATCTTCCGTTGGAGGCACCGTCAGAGCCGGCGTTGATTGCCGCTCGGGAACAGGTTGCTGCTGCTGTTGCTGTTGCTGCTGTTGCTGCTGTTGCTGCAACCGCTCCTGCTGTTCCTTTTCCTGCCGCAGACGCTCCTCTGCCGCCGCCTTAAGGCGCGCCTCCTCTTCGGCCTTGGCCTTGGCTTCCGCCTCCACCCGTTCCTTTTCAGCCTGACGTTCAGCCGCCTGAGAACGATAAAGCGCCGTTTCACGACGCAGGCGCTGCTTTTCAAGAACGCTGGCCTGCATGGCCTCGACGCGACGGCGTTCCTTTTCAAAAGCCCGGAGTGACAGATAATTGCCGAGCGCCGAAACATCAGTCGTCAAAGCCGGTGCGGCGAGCGGACCGTTATAGTTGAGACGCAGCGACGGTTCGGCGCCAGCAACCACTTCGGTGCCGGGATTGAAGATAAGATCGAGATCGCCATTCACGGTCGATGCTGCAATATCGACCGTCGCTTCTCCGGTAAGCGTCACCGGATCGATCCCGGCGCGCAAATTCTGGAAGTGCAGCGCGCCGCCATTCAGGGTGAATGGCAGGGCTACGTTGCCGAGCGGTATTTCGCCCTGCCACAGGCTCTGATCCACCAGCGGCCGAACCTTTGGCGCGTCGATCGGCTGCTGCAAGCCTTCCGCCGCCTGCAGGATCGGCGGAAAGGCGCCGGGATTAAGCCCTTTTAGCACAAGCCCGCTGGCGCGCACTTCCCCCGAGCCACCTGCCGATTTCAAAATTTCACCAACGCTTTTGCCCGTCGATTCGGCGGTCAGATCGATCGCCACCCGGCCCGTCGCGACCGGGCCGTTGGCATTCGCCCACAATATCGACTCGGGATTGGCGTCGTTCACCGCAATCTTGGTGCGGAAAATGCCCGCTCCCTCGCCTGTGGACATGGCAAGCCGCCCGGTCAGCTTTCCGCCCATGAAGGTGCCGGCGATATCATCAAGCGCGAGATTGCCATCATCATGCGTGACCTTGGTCGACAGACCCGTGACCGTACCGAAGGGACCGGCCTCGAAACTTTCCGCTTTCAGCGACAGCGAGGCCTTGAGTTGCGGGAAAGCCGGCATGGCCAGCGGCTTGGCGTTGAGCGTGCCCGTCTCCGGGTCGATCACCGGTCCGTAGATCGCATCTCCGAGCCAGGCAAGATCGACGGTTCGAAGGGCAAGATCACCGGTGACGGAATGGGGAGCCGCGCGCTGGAACGCCAGACTGCCCGAGAAGGGGTTGCCGCCCGCCTGCCCGCCGAGGGCGGAAAACGCAATCTTCTGCGCATCCACCGCCATTTTTCCGTTCGCCTTCAGCGCCATGCCACCACCAAGCTGCGGCAGGCCAACCGCGTTCATGATGAGATAGGGCTCTATATCAGCGCTTTCGAGCGCCAGATCCGCACTACCCTCGCCGAAATTGGCGGCGGCAACGGCAAAGGATCCGATCATCGAGAAATGCGTGCGCTCCGTCGAGAAACGGATATCGGTCTGGACGGGAGAACCGAGCGTGCCGTTGAGCTTGACGGAAAGCAGCCCTTCCCCGTCGGCATCGAACGGCAGAGGATCAAGCCCTGCCTGCCCGAACAGGATCGCCGTCGACTGGTTTTTCAAAACCCCTTCCAGCGACATCGCTGTATCATCGGTGATGGACAGGAAATCCGGCATCTTGGCCACGGCCGACAGACGGCTGCCGTTGACTGTGCCGGAAACGGCGACATTGGCGCCGCCATTTTCGCTGTTGACCGAAACATCCATGGCAAGGTCGGAATTGGCGTACCACGGCGAACTCGCCGCCAGACGGCTGAGGAACGGATGACCAGGCAATTTCTGCTGCAGCATAGCGAAGAACGGCTGCATGTCCGTCGCATGCAGGTTCACCGTGCCCTTGCCCGCATATTTCAGCAACGACCCCTGCAACTGCCCTTTCGCCTTGACTTCGGCACCGGCGATATCGCCAGCCGTCATCTTTTCAAGCGAGAGAACGCCGCCCGCCATGGTGAAGGCGGTTTCCACATGATTTGCAGTCACACCGGCCATGTTGAACCGGTCGGCCTTGAACTTGGCGTCGATGCGATGGTCGAGAACAGAACTTCCGACCTGATCGCCGAGCGCCAGGCTGCCAAGCGCCTTCAGGGCGTCGAGATCGATCTCGTTACCGGCAAGATCGATCGAAAGATTGGAGGCCTTGCCGTCAGAGCGCCGTTCCAGCTTCCCCTTCAGAGAGGCATCGCCAATGGCAAGCTCGAGATTGTCGAAACGCTGGTTCAGCGTCGTCAACGAGACGTCGGCGGAAAAACCGGCGGCATTGAGCTGGCGGATCGCCGGATCGACAGAACCGGAAAGCCAGTTTGCCAGCCCGGATGGCTGGTTGGAGGCAACGAGCAGATTGCCGTTGAAAGCGGGACCATCCAGCAGCGTCAGGGAACCTTTGGCTTCCAGCTGCGTCCTGCCGGGCAGCGTTGCCACGGCGTTAACCACCTGCCAGCCGCTGCCATCAGGGCGCACGTCCAGCCGGATGTCACGAATGGTCGTGTCGTCGGAAACCAGCGCCGGTAGGCTGATGCTGGCCTTGCCCGGCACCGGCGGAACCGGAATGCGGGCGACCATGGCGGCAAATGCCTCGATGCGCTGGCGCACGGAGGCGGTGGGCTGGCGCGAGGTCTTGCCGGTCTGCACGACGGGCGGTGCGAAACGATTGACGTCAATCTGCTGGCCATCCGCCGTCAGCAGGAATTCCGGCTTGGCCCCGGTATCCAGCGTTGCCTCGCCGGTCACGACGTAAGGATTTTCGTTGCCGCCGAGCTCCATGCGGTAGCTCGGTATGCGCACGCTTTCATTCGTCAGTTCGAAGCTGCCGCGGGTGCGCGGCGACGAGAACAGCGATTGCCCGGCCTGCTGCTTCTGTTTTTGGTCTTCACGGAAACTGAAGGCGAAGGAACCGCTATAGGCGGGCTTTCCCGCAGTCGCGGCAATCGCACCGTCCAGATCGACCTCGACCGGATGTTCATCCGGCACCACGCGAATCCGCAGGCCCATGCGCCCATTGGCGTAATCCGGCTCACTGCTGGACAGCGAGAACGAGCCTGGATGCCCGTCAACGGCAGCGCGCCCTTCCGCCTTCCATGGTCCGGCCAGCGAATTGGCGGACATGTCG
The DNA here is from genome assembly GCF_007828365.1 of Rhizobium sp. SJZ105. Classification (NCBI taxonomy): domain Bacteria; kingdom Pseudomonadati; phylum Pseudomonadota; class Alphaproteobacteria; order Hyphomicrobiales; family Rhizobiaceae; genus Rhizobium; species Rhizobium sp. SJZ105. Next base: position 523,461 of record NZ_VIUP01000003.1, on the reverse strand, counting down.
GCGTTAAGACCCGTCACAACACGGTTGCGGCCGGATTGCTCGTCGATGAATTCGATCTGCCCGCCTTCGATCTGCACACTTTCCAGAACCACGGTGCGGGCTGGAATTTCCGCCCGGCTGCCGCGCATCCAGTCCAGAGTGCCGTCTTTCAAAAGCCGGATCTTGGCCTTGGGTTCCTCGATGCGCATGTCGAAGATACGCGCTTCACCGGAAAGGAAAGGCGCCAGCTCGGCATCCATGGAAAAACGCGCCACCTGAATGAGCGGCGATCCGTCCGCATCCGTTCCGGCGCGCACGTCATGCAGCGTCACCGAAGGGAAAGGGAGAAGCCGGGCTTCGACGCGACCGTGCACCACCACCTTCTTGCCCAGAATGCGGCTTGCCTGATCTTCGAAATCGCGGCGGAAATCGGTCCAGTCAACGAAATAGGGAATGAGCAGCGCTGAAAACAGCACCACGGCCAGCAGTCCGCCCAGAAAAACCAGAATACGCCCGAGCACTGAACTGCTTCTCCCTTCGCGAACGCTGCAAACCTATTCTTATTTGCCTTAACGGCAAGCAGCGTTTTGTACCAATCAATTGTGAGAATGATCAGACAAGACGGAACAGTTTGCCTGGATTGAAGATGTTATCGGGGTCGAGCGACGTTTTGATGGCGCGCATAACATCCAGCGCATTTCCCGCCTCTTCGGCCAGAAAACTCATCTTGCCCTGGCCGATGCCGTGTTCTCCGGTGCAGGTGCCGTCCATGGCGATGGCCCGGCGATTGAGACGCGCAACGAAAGCTTCGGTTTTGGCGACACTTTCGGCATCCTTGCCATCGAACAGGATGAGTACATGGAAATTGCCGTCGCCGGCATGACCGACGATCGGCGCCAGAAAGCCGTTTTCCTTGATATCCAGCTGCGTTTCCACCACGCAGTCCGCCAGCCGCGAAATCGGCACGCAGACATCGGTGGACAAACCGTCGAGATGCGGCGCGAGCGCCCGCGAGGCCCAATAAGCGTCATGCCGGGCCTTCCACAGCTTGTTGCGCTCGGCCGCATCGCTGGTCCAGCGGAAATCGACGCTACCGCATTCCGCCGCGATCTCTGCAAATTGCTGCGATTGAAGGGCCGCCGTCTCTTCGGTGCCGTGGAACTCCACGAACAGCGTCGGTTTTTCCGCGTAGTTCAGGCCGGAATAGGCATTGCAGGCCCGCACCTGCACTTCATCAAGCAGTTCGATGCGCGCAACCGGAACACCCATCTGGATCGTCATGATAACGGCATCACAGGCCGCCTGAATACTGTCGAAGGTGCAGACGCCACCGGCGATCTTTTCCGGGATACCCTGCAACCGCAGCGTAACCGAGGTCAGAACCCCAAGCGTGCCCTCGGCGCCGACGAAAAGCCGCGTCAGATCGTAACCGGCCGACGACTTGCGGGCACGGCGAGCAGTGCGGATTTCCTCACCATTGGCAACAACGGCGGTAACGGCCAGCACATTGTCCTTCATCGTGCCGTAACGCACGGCATTGGTGCCGGAGGCTCGCGTGGAGGCCATGCCGCCGATAGAGGCATTGGCACCCGGATCGATCGGAAAGAACAGGCCGGTATCACGCAGATAGACGTTAAGGTCCTCGCGCGTCACACCCGGCTCCACCGTCACGTCAAGATCTTCGGCGTTTACCTCAATGATGCGATTCATCCGGCTGAAATCGATGCAGATTCCGCCATCAGGCGCATTGACCTGCCCTTCAAGCGACGACCCCGTACCGAAAGGAATGACCGGCACCTTATAGAGCGCGCAGGCTTTCACCACAGCTTTCACATCATCTGCGTTTTCGGCAAAGACGACACCATCAGGCGCCTGCAAGGTCAGATAGGTGGTGGTATGGCCATGCTGCTCGCGAAACGCCTGCCCAGTCTGGAGCTTGTCACCCAGCTGCCGCTTCAGCGCTGCAAGCACCGACGCGATGCCTTCCTCGTTGCGTTTTCCCGCGACTACATCTTTCAGCGCCATCGTCCATCTCCACCGCAAGATACCGCCGTAACGGACTCGATCCGTTACGAAATTCCGTTGGGTGGTATGGGATAAGGTTAAGGCTTTGTCCAGCATCGCGATTGCGCGGGACACATTTGGCGAGGACCGTTTATTCCGCCGCAAGCAGCTGCTTGTCCTCCTCAAGCGCCTTCCGACGCGCGGCAAGTTCCAGTTCGCGGTGGAGGCGGATTTCCTCATCGGCTTGCGGTTTGGCGAAACGGGCAATCAGCAGGTAGGAGACCGGGGTGATGTAAAGCGTCACCAGCGTCGCAAAACCCAGACCGCCAACGATAACCCAGCCCAGCGCGATGCGTGCTTCCGCCCCTGCTCCCTGCGCCAGCACCAGCGGCACGCCGCCCAAAATGGTCGCGATCATTGTCATCATCACCGGGCGCAGGCGGATGCTGGTGGCTTTTTCGATGGCTTCGCGCACGGTGGCGCCCTGGTCACGCAGATGGTTGGCGAATTCCACGATGAGAATGCCGTTCTTCGCCATCACGCCCACCAGAAGCACAAGCCCGATCTGGCTATAAACGTTGAGGCTCGATCCGGTGACGAGCAGCGCGATGACGGCGCAGGCAAGACCGAGCGGCACCGTCGACATGATGATGATCGAACTCAGGACACTTTCGAACTGCGCGGCCAGGACAAGGAAGATGATGGCGATGGCGAAACCGAAGGTCAGCAGCATGCCGCTCGAATTCTCCTCAAGCGTCGCCGCCTCGCCGAGCGGCAGAAGGCGGGCGCCGGGCGGCAGGAGGGATTGTGAGAGCTCGTTCACCTTTTCCAAAGCCTGACCGAGCGAAACGCCGTCCTTGAGATTGGCGGTAAAGCCGACGGAGGGAAGCTGCTGCTCGCGGTTCAGCTGCGGCGCCACCGCATTTTCCTTCAGGGTGGCAATGACCGACATCGGCACGATCTTGCCGTCACCCGTTTTCAGGAAGACGTTTTCGAGATCGGTCGGGTCGTTGATCGGCCGGGTGGAGGACAGCAGCCGGACCGGGATTGCATCCCCATCCACGAAGACGTCGACAACCGAACGTCCTTCCAGCAGCGATTGCATGGCGCGTGACAGGCCGGTGATATCAATGCCGAGATCGGAGGCGCGCTCACGGTCGATGGAAACGGATAGCTGCGCCTGGTTGGGCTCGTTGTCCAAACGCGGCGTTTCGAACAGGCCGCTTTCCTCCATGGAAAGCAGTAGTTTCTGCGTTGCAGCTGTCAGTGCCTGATAATTGCTGCCGACCATTGCCATCTGCAGGCCGTTGCCCGCACCGCGAATGCGCAGGCTGTTCGGCTGCATGGCGTTGCCGCGCAGCGCCGGCACCTTGTTGGCGGCAGCGGTAACGTCGGCGGCAATCTGGTTCTGCGTGCGGTCGCGATCAGCCCACGGCGCCAGCGTCAGCACCAGAAAACCGGTGTTGGAGGAACCGTTCATACCGGTGATGGAGTAAATATTGCGGATTTCGCCACTGTCGCGCAGCGGCTGGAGATTTTCTTCGATCCGCTGCAACTGGTCGCGCGTATAGTCGAGGCTGACACCCTGCGGCGCCGTCACACGCATCATCACCGAGGCGCGGTCCTCGCGCGGCGTCAGTTCGTTCTGGATCATGCCGAAGGCAATCCAAGACAGGCCCGAAAAGACGAGCGCAACGATGATGACGATGAGCGGGTTGTTGAGGCAGGCGGAAAGCGTCTTCTTGTAGGTGGAGGCAAAGACATTGCCGAACCACGCCAGCGGTCCCGTGGGTTCCTTCAATCCGTCTTTCAGCATCCGCGAAGCGAGCATCGGACAAAGCGTCAGGGCCACGATGGAGGAAAGACCGACAGCGAAGGCGAGAACGAAACCGAATTCACGGAAAAGGCCACCCAGCTGGCCCGGAAGGAAGGAGAGCGGAATGAACACTGCGGCAAGTGTCGCCGTCGTCGCAATCACCGCGAAGAACACTTCCTGCGTGCCGAGAACAGCGGCAGCGCGCGGCCCCATGCCCTCCGCACGGCGGCGTACGATATTTTCCAGCACCACGATCGCATCATCGACCACCAGACCCGTCGCCAGAACGATGGCGAGCAGCGTAAGGATGTTAATCGAGAATCCGACCATGTAGATGGCGATGATCGTGCCGATCAAAGCCACCGGCATGGTGATCGCCGGAATGAGGGTTGCCCGCCAGTCACGCAGGAACAGGTAGAGCACCACAACCACGATCAGCGCGGAAAGACCAAGCGCCAGTTCCACCTCGTGCAACGCGCCTTCGATGAAGACGGCGTCGTCACTGGTCACCACGATGCGCGTACCCTGCGGCAGGTTGGCCGACATGGCCTCGACGGCAGCCTTCACGCCGGTGGAGATATTGAGCGTATTGGACTGCGCCTGCCGGATGACGCCCAGACCCACGCCCTGCACACCATTGGACCGCAGCGAGGTGGATTCGTCATCCGCACCCAGCATCACGGTTGCCACATCGCGCAGGCGGATATTGTCCTTGATCAGAAGGTTGGAAAAATCCTCAGGCTTCGTGAGGCTCGCGGTCGCGCGCACGACGATGTCCTGCGTCGAACTTTTCAGCGATCCCGCCGGCACATCCAGCGCGGCACTGGCCAGCGCGGTCGAAATATCCGTCACCGTCAGACCACGGCTGGCAAGTGCGGCCTGATTGAGATCGACGCGGAAGACTTTTTCCTGATCGCCGTAAAGCTCCACATCCGCCACGCCGTCGACGGCGGCAAGGCGGTCGATGACCTCGTCATCCACCAGCTTGGTCAGATCTTCCATGCTGAGCGTGGACGAAGTGACGGCAAGACGCATGATCGGCTGGCTGTCGGAATCCGCCTTGATGATCTGCGGCTCGTCAGCATCATCAGGCAACTGGTTGGTTACGCGGCCAATGGCATCGCGCACATCGTTTGCGGCGACGGCCATATCGACATTGTCGCCGAATTCCATCGTTACGCGGCTGGTGCCGAATTGCGAATTGGAGGAGATGGATTTGACGCCGCTGACGCGCGCAACAGCCCCCTCGATGGTCTGCGTCACTTCCTGATCGATGGTTTCGGGCGCCGCACCTTCATAAGTCGTCCTGACGCTGATGGACGGCCGGTCCACATCCGGCAACTCGCGCACCTCAACGCCAACCAGCGCGGCAAGGCCGGCAACCACAAGCAACGTATTGAGAACCGCTGCCAGAATGGGCCGGCGAACGAACAGTGCGGTGAAGGCGAGCTTGGAATCCTGACCCGAAGGCGACTGAGTCGTCATTGGCTGGCAACCTCCTCGGGCTTCGGCTGGCTTGCGACACGGACGGCACCACCCTCCCGCACCCGCTGCAATCCTTCGGTCACGACCTGATCGCCTTCCGCCAGTTCCGCTTTCACGAGAACGGCGTCGGGGTTACGCTGCACGATCTGCACCCGCACCTTGGCCGATTTATTGTCGGTCACGCGCCAGACATAGGAACCTTCGGCATCCCACTGCACGGCCAGCGGATCGACGGATGCATAGGTCTCTCCGGCAAAACGCATGGTGACGCCGAAGGACATACCGGCCCGAAGCTCATCCTTGTCGTTAGCAAACCGTGCCCGGATGCGGATGGTACGGCTTGCGGCGTCGACACGGTTGTCGACGGCCTCGACCTCACCTTTGAACGTCTCGCCGGGGCGTGAAATCGAGGTGGCCTCTACAGGCATTCCGACGGTAATTGCAGTTACGAACCGTTCCGGCGCCCAGAAATTGACCAGAATTTGAGAACGGTCATCAATGCCGACGATCGTTGATTGCGTGGTGACATTGTCACCGATATTGGCGGCCACGATCCCGACAACACCCTCAATCGGTGCGACGATGTCGCGGCGCCTGAGGTTCAGCTCGGCGGTGCTCAGTGCAAGCTTGGCGGCTTCCTCGGCAATCTGCGCATCCAGCACATCAAGGCGGGATACGGATTTCAGGTTACTGTAGGAACTCGATTTTTCGACGGCGCTGCGTAGAGCAACCTGCGCCTTGTCCCGCTCGATCACCTGCTCCTCGTCATCGAGCCGCGCGAGCACCTGCCCCTTTACGACGCGGGCGCCGGATGAAATGCGGATTTCCGAAAGCGTGCCTGATGTCTGCGGCATGACGACAACCGACTGGATGGCCTCGCCACTGCCGATGGCGTTCAGCCTGTCATTGACCGTGCCCTGCTTGACCGGAGCCATCGCCACCAGGGTCGCATTGCCATCGCGGCGTGCGGCGCCGGCATTCTGTCCGGATGACGAACCGGGTGTTCTGGCACCGGATGCGGCAACCTCGACCGCGCCAACAGGTGTTTTGCCGATGCCGATACCCGCGAGCAGATTCCGCGCTTCGGGTGAATAAAACCCCCAAAGACAGAGTCCTGCTCCCGCCACAGCAAGACAGACACCCACCTGTTTCCACACCCGCATACAATTCTCCGATTATCCGCACAGCATAAACCCGCCCCGAAAAGAGCTTTTCGGAACGGTAGAAGTATTCCCGCATGCGTTAACGAAGGCAACGCACAAATCCGTTCCTTACATAATTGTAATTTGTGATGAATTGTCGTCGAAAGCGCACTGACGGCCATTTCTGTCGCAAACATTCACCAATCCGGTAATCTGCAGCTGAAATAGCCATGACCGGAGGAATGCATGAGCACCGTAACGAAAGCCGAAAATGCCGAAGCCAACCCGCGCGTCAAGGCTGTGTTCGACGATATCCGCACAACGCGGAAATCGGATTTCATCAACAATATGTGGCTCTACCTCGCCTTCGACCCCGATCTTCTGGAAAAGACCTGGGCCGAGGTCAAGGCGGTGATGGCCACACCTTCAGCGCTCGATCCGCTGGTGAAGGAAATGCTTTATATCGCCGTTTCCGTCACCAATGGCTGCTCCTACTGCGCCCACTCCCATACCGCGGCTGCAAAAGCCAAGGGCATGACGGGCGAACAGCATGCCGATCTCATGCGCGTCATCGCCCTTGCCGCCAAGACCAACCAACTGGCCGTGGCGCTGCAATTGCCGGTGGACGCGGCTTTTGATGCCGACAGGCGGGCCTGAGACGAAAAAAACGTCTTGGAATAGGCGTTTTGACGGATGATACCGGAATAAAAGCAGAACACGGTTCTAGCCTTTATATCCCGAATCACTACATTGGGCCGCATGAGCAACAGTTTTGACGATATGCCGTTCTTCGACGAAGAACCTGAGGCGCCGCGCAAGGCGACGAACAATGCCGATGCAGGCAACGCCGGCGGGCTTGGCATTGCCGCGCGCGCCATGGCGGCACGCGATCAGGCCCGGCCCACGCCCGACTATCTTTCCGGCCTCAACCCGGAGCAGCGCGAGGCCGTGGAGACACTGGACGGCGCTGTTCTGGTGCTTGCGGGCGCCGGCACCGGCAAGACCCGCGTTCTGACCACCCGCATCGCCCATATTCTGGCGACCGGACGCGCCTATCCCAGCCAGATTCTGGCCGTGACCTTCACCAACAAGGCCGCCCGCGAGATGAAGGAACGTATTGGCGTTCTGGTCGGCGGCGCGGTTGAGGGCATGCCCTGGCTCGGCACCTTCCACTCCATCGGTGTCAAGCTCTTGCGTCGCCATGCCGAACTCATCGGCCTGAAGTCTGATTTCACCATTCTCGACACCGACGATGTGGTGCGGCTGATCAAACAGCTTATCCAGGCCGAAGGTCTTGATGACAAGCGCTGGCCGGCCAAACAATTCGCCGGCATGATTGACGGCTGGAAGAACAAGGGACTGACACCGCCGGATATTCCCGAGGGCGATTCCCGTGCCTTTGCCAATGGCAAGGGCCGCGAACTTTACACGGCCTATCAGAACCGACTGAAAACGCTGAACGCCTGCGATTTCGGCGATCTTCTGCTGCACCCCATCAGCATCTTCCGCCGCAATCCCGATATTCTGAAGGAGTACCACCAGAAATTCCGCTACATTCTGGTGGACGAGTATCAGGACACCAATACGGCGCAATATATGTGGCTCAGGCTTCTTGCCCAGCGCCCCAAAGGCGAGCCGCAAAACGTCTGCTGCGTCGGCGACGATGACCAGTCGATCTATGGCTGGCGCGGCGCCGAAGTGGACAACATCCTGCGCTTCGACAAGGATTTTCCCGGTGCCAAGGTCATCAAGCTGGAGCGTAACTACCGCTCCACCGAGCATATTCTAGGCACCGCCGGCCATCTGATCGCCCATAATGAAGGGCGTCTCGGCAAGACCCTGTTCACCGAGCGCAGCAGCCCCGACGATGAGAAGGTCGTGGTGCATGCGGCCTGGGATTCCGAAGAGGAAGCCCGCGCCGTCGGTGAAGAAATCGAGCAGCTTCAGCGCAAGAACCACAAGCTGAACGACATGGCCATTCTCGTTCGCGCCTCCTTCCAGATGCGCGAGTTCGAAGACCGTTTCGTCACGCTTGGCCTCAATTACCGCGTCATCGGCGGTCCGCGCTTCTACGAGCGTCTCGAAATCCGCGATGCCATGGCCTATTTCCGCCTTGTCTGCCAGCCGGCCGACGATCTGGCCTTCGAGCGCATCGTCAACACCCCCAAGCGCGGCCTAGGCGACACGACCATCCGCAATCTGCATGATTACGCCCGCGCCCGCGACATTCCGATGCTGGCGGCAGCGACCGACATCATCGAGACCGACGAGCTGAAACCGAAGGCGCGCAAGGCGCTGTTCGACGTGGTGCAGGATTTCCGCCGCTGGCAGGGGCTTCTGGAAAACACCGAACACACCACGCTTGCCGAGCAGATCCTGGACGAAAGCGGCTATACTGCCATGTGGCAGGCCGACAAGACGGCGGAAGCGCCCGGTCGGCTGGAAAACCTGAAGGAACTCATCCGCTCGATGGAGGCCTTCGAGAGCCTCCGCGGTTTCCTCGAGCATGTCGCGCTCGTCATGGATGCCGAGCAGAACGAAAATCTCGATGCCGTCTCCATCATGACGCTGCATTCCGCCAAGGGGCTGGAATTCGACACCGTTTTCCTTCCCGGTTGGGAAGAAGGTCTGTTCCCGCACCAGCGGGCGCTGGACGAAGGCGGCCGCTCCGGTCTGGAGGAAGAACGTCGTCTAGCCTACGTCGGCATCACCCGCGCCAAGAAGCTATGCCATATCTGGTTCGTATCGAACCGGCGTATCCATGGTCTGTGGCAATCCACCCTGCCCTCGCGTTTTCTCGATGAACTGCCGCCAGCGCACGTGGATGTCGCGGCATCCGACAGCAATTACGGTGGTTACGGCGGACGCGGCGGTTATGGCCAGTCCCGTTTCGACAAGGCGGAGCCCTTCGCCAACAACTACTCCACCCCCGGCTGGAAACGTGCCCAGGCCAACAAGTCCGACGCGACCCGCGATAACTGGGGCACACGCTCCGGCCATGCGGTCGAGAGGATTGGTTATGGCGAAAGCGGCCCCCGCGCCCGCACGATCGACGGCGAACTGGTGGCCAAATCGGTTGCCGACACACCGTCGAAATTCGTGGTCGGAGACCGCGTTTTCCATATCAAATTCGGCAATGGCAACATCTCCGCCATCGAGGGTAACAAACTGACCATCGATTTTGACCGCGCCGGACAAAAGCGTGTGCTGGATGGATTTGTGGAAAAGGTTTGATTCGACAACTATGAGTGTGCGAATGCAGTTTTTTCCATAGCCCCCGTCACGCCGTTGCAATAAAGGAGTTGCAACAGGGTGCAGAAACCGGGCGAGGACTGCTTTGCATATTTTACCGAAAAGCGGGCGCAAGCTTGCCGTTTTCCTGATCAATATGGACAGCGCCACCAAGCGCCTCGAGGACATGAACGCACGCCTCGACGCCATCGGGCTGAAGGCAGAGCGGGTCCCGGGCGTCAATGGCCGTGAACTGAATTATCCTATCCCGGAATTCAGCGAGCTTTCCTACATGCTCATGCATGGCCGCCGCACCTCGCCGCCGGAAATCGGCTGCTATCTCAGCCATGTCGCCTGTGCCAACAGGTTCATGGGCAGCGATGCCGATATCGCGCTCATTCTTGAAGACGATGTCGTCTTCGAAAAGGATTTCCTGGAAGCGATCGACGAGGCGATAGTGAACGGGAGCGACTGGGATCTGCTTCGGCTGACCACGGTCAGCAACGGTCGCAAGTTTCCGTTCCGCAAGCTCGTTAGCGGACGCTCACTCGCAATTGCGTTGACGCGGGAAAAGGGTTCGGGCGCATATCTCGTCAACCGCCGTGCCGGCAAATGGATCTCGAAGCTGATCCCCATGCGGCTTGCCTACGATATTGCCTTCGACCTGGAATATCTCGCCGGCCTGAAGGCAGCCTTCATTTACCCACTCTGCGCCACGCAGGATGCGGACGGGGAAAGCCAGATCCAGAACAATCTGCGGATATACCGTCTGCCCCGCTGGCGCTACTTCACCGTGCTGCCCTACCGCACTTTTCTGGAAACCAGCCGTTTCCTCATGCGCAGCCTCCGGTTTGCCGTTGCCAAGCTGACCGTTGCGCTGGAGCGCCGCAAGGGCAAGACCGTTCCCACCGGCAATTGACTGCGCTGGCTTACACTTCGCCGGGCGTGAACCCAACCAGATAGACCGCCGCGATCACAGCTGCGAGAGTGAAAATCGAAATGACGAAAATCGTCATCCGGTTCAAGGGTTTGCGCGTCGTTTTCTTCATGGTGGAATAATGCGAAGCGCGCGTACTGGTTCCCTACGGATTGTCAGCTTTTGCCTGCGGTAACCTGTGAGACAGGTAATCCCGCATCTGCTCCATTGCCTCGTCGCGCGTCAAACCACCGGACTGCAATCCTGAGCGCAACCAGAGGCCGTCGATAAGCGAAGTGATCCCAAGCGCGACAGTTGCGCAGTCTTGCCTCGGCACGAGATGCACCAAAGCCGACAAAAGATTGGAGCGCATCCGCGCATGGATCACCTTCTGGATCCTGGCGAGCTGCGGCTCGCGCGGAACCTCGGCGCAAAGCGACAGCCAGGCGTGGCAGATCGAGGGCTGAAAGAAGCTCTCGTCGAAATTCGCCTCGATAATCGCATCGAGCCGCTCACGCGGACTGACCGCCCGATTGAGGCGCGCCACCACGGCCTCCTTCAGCTTCACATTGGCTTCGCGCATCGCGTGCTCGAATAGTTCCTGCTTGTTGGCGAAATAATGCAGCACGATGCCTTTCGAGGCGCCTGCCTGTGCCGCCACCCTTTCAAGCGTGGCACCCGCCATTCCCTCACGCTGAAGAACTTCGAATGCAGCCCGCCTCAGCTCCGCCCGGCGAATATCGCTTATCTTGGTCAGTCGCATCTTTGTCTCCTTGCGTGAGCAATATTGACAAATTTTCCGTAAAGATCAATTATTGTCCCACCGGTCAATCTAATGACCCAATAGACAAAAAAGGTGGAACAATGAAAAAATGGGCAGGTGTTTTTTCGGCCGCGATGGTTTTGACAACCGTCGGCACTTCCGCGCTCGCATCGGATGCTGAAACTTGCAAGGTTGTGCGACTGGCCGAACCCGGCTGGAACGATCTTGCTTTCACCACCGGCATCGCCATGTCGCTGTTGAAATCACTGGGATATGAGCCGCAAAGCCAGCTTCTCGGGATCGACGTCATCTACACGAGCCTGAAGAGCAAGGATCTCGACGTCTTTCTGGGCTATTGGAACCCGGCAATGGTGAACTACTACAAGCCTTACAAGGAAGACGGATCGGTCGAAAAAGTCCGAACCAATCTGGTGGGCGCCAAATACACTTTCGCGGTTCCGACCTATGTTTGGGATGCCGGCGTCAGGGATTTCTCCGACCTGCAAAAATTCGCGGACAAGTTCGACAGCAAGCTCTACGGCATCGAACCGGGCTCCAACCAGTTGATGCTGGATGCCGTCAACGATCCGGCACTGGGACTGCACAATTGGGAAGTGGTCGAGTCCAGCGAACAGGGCATGCTTTCGCAGGTAACCCGTTTCGCCCGCAACAAGTCCTTCATTGTGTTCCAGGGGTGGGCGCCGCACCCGATGAACAGCAAATTCGACATCAAGTACCTGACGGGCGGCGATAAATTTTACGGGCCCGACTTCGGCGCTGCCACAGTCGATACGCAGGTACGCAAAGGCTACCTACAGGAATGCCCGAATGTGGCGAAGCTGCTCGATAATCTCGCATTCGACGTGGAGTACGAGAACAAGGGCATGGACTATATCATGAACGGTGGAATGTCCCCGGAAGACGCGGCAAAGCAGGCGATCAAGGATGAGCCGCAACGACTGGACGCTTGGCTGAAGGGCGTATCGACGTTCGACGGGCAGGATGGTCTCACTGCCGTAAAGGCGGGGATCGGCCTGTGACGGCAATATTGCAGGATGATTGGGAGAAGCGGAAGCAGTATGTAGAATTGCCCCGCGGTCGCCAGCTGGCTTTCATCGACACCGGCGGTCCGGGCCCAGTCCTGCTGATGCTGCATGGTTTTTCGGACACCAGCCGCAGCTTCTCCATGCTTGAGCCTTTTTTCAGCGAATACAGGCTCATCGTCCCTGACCTGCCCGGACACGGGGTTTCCTCGGCGGGACAGAGCCTGCATGTCGCTGATTTCGCCGAAACGGTCGATCGGTTTCTAACGCTCCTGGGTATTTCACGGCTGTTTCTGCTCGGCCACTCCATGGGTGCGATGACCACTATCGAACTTGCCGCCCGGCGAGGCGACACGATCCGGGCTCTTGCCCTCATCTCGGCAACGCTTGAGCCGGATTTTGGCGCGGAAAGCCAGTTGACCAGAGATATTCTCGCACTTCGGGACCCGATCGGACCCAATAGCGGCTTTCTGCGCGGCTGGTATTCGTGCAGTCAGCCAGTCGACGATGATTTTTTGTCGAAAATGAAACAGGATGCCGCCAACATGCCGGCTGCCATCTGGCATGGCGTCGTTGAGCGCTTTGCGGATACAAACCTGCATCACAGCGCGTCCAGAATAAAAAAACCGGTACTGTGCCTCGCCGGTTTCGAAGACCCCCTTTTCGGCGCGTCGCATCGTCGAAAATTGGCCGCCGCCTTTCCCGAGGCTCAAACCGTTACGCTCGATGGGCATGGCCACAATCCGCATTGGGAAAACCCGAAGGGCGTATCCACGCTGATCGCCGATTTTTTCGCGGATGTTATGTCAGACTGCGCTAAGTAAGAAGGTGGAGTGCGCTGGTTGCACATGTTTCTGGAAACAACTGACAAATCGATTTCGATTCAGGTGCCGATGTTGTAACGCTTCGCTGAATAATCATATTTTGGCTGGCCATGACAGAAACGACCCATCCCCGCCTGAACCCGTTGCACCTTGCCGCCGCCTTCGCAAGCGGCTGTCTTCTGACATTGATGGTGCATTTCAACGGCCAGCTTGCGCATTACGGAAACGCACTTTTCTCCTCCTGGACTGCACATGGCACCGGCACGGTGGCGGCGCTGATCTATCTCGCGATCATGCGCCCGAAGACGGAGGCGGGTGCGCTGGCCAAACCGAAGGCGCCGCTCTGGGCCTATTGCGGTGGGGTGATTGGTGCGGCCATCGTCATCCTCACCTCCACCGCCGTCAATTCGCCGCTTGCCCTCTCCGGCACCATCGCGCTCGGGTTGGGCGGACAGGTGATCTTCAGCCTTCTGGCCGATTTCTTCGGCCTGTTTGGCCTGCCCAAGCGGCGGCCGGATTTGCGTGACATGGCGGCGGTGGCACTGATTCTCTGTGGCAGCGCACTTATTATCCTTGTCGGGAGAACGGCATGATCGTCTGGATAGCCATGGCGTTTACCGGCGGCGTCTTTGTGGCACTGAGCCGTCAGGTCAACGGCCGCCTCAGCCTGTCGAACTCACCGCTGATCGCCTCGTTCTGGAACCATATCGTCGGTTTCGGGGTATTGACCGTCATCGGCCTCATCGTCGGCGGCCTCATTCCGCCGGGCGCGGCCGACGCGCCGTGGCTTGCCTTTATCGGTGGCCCCATCGGTGTTGTCTTCATCGCTTCGGGAAGCTGGCTCATCCCCCGCATCGGCGCGGTCAATACCGCACTTCTCGTCATCAGCGGCCAGATGGTCTCAAGCGTCGTGCTCGACTTTTTCAGCGATCAGCCGCCGAAACTCTGGGCGAGCGCACTCGGCATTCTGCTGATTCTCGCCGGCATGGTGCTGACCCAGCGACGCGGCCGCTAGGGCATTTCTCCGGTAAAAATGTGCAGCGGTTGTACGTCCGGGAAAGCGTAAATCAGGTATCGCTGTCGCGTGAGAACATGCTGAGCAGGGTCTTGCCGCCACTCTTGCCACCGCTGCTTGCGAGCGTCGGGCGACCACCATTCAGCTTCGGCACCACGACCATGCGTTTGACTTCGCCACGTTTGAAGGCCGCAAGGAACCGGGAGTAATCCCGGAACACAACGCAGCCATTCGATTCACCGCGTTTCGCCAGCATGTAGGTGTGGGCGAGAAGACCGTCGCGGCCATGCGGATTGACGCCATTTTCCGGCGTCAGACGGATTGCTTCGACGCCATGGAACCGCGCCTCGCGCATCGTCAGACGATAGCTGGAGGGCGGCGTCGAGCCGCGCATTCTCACATGAACATAGTCGGGGTTGTCGCGCATCTTGCCGATGCCCGAATGTGCCTCGAGCTTTTCGCCGTTCGGCATATGAACCAGGCCGGAGGAAATATCGTAGATCGCCGTGCCGTTGCCGCGATCCGGCCACGGAACCGCATCCATCTTGCTCGGCTCGCGCACCGGATTATCAGGTTTTGCAAAGGCGAGCATGCCGGCCGTGCCCTGCCGCGGCTGCTGGGGTGCACGCGCAGGCACCGGCGCATCGAAAGCAGGTGCGGAAGCAACGGCTGCCGGGTGTTCATCGGTCTTCGCTAGAACGGCGGGGCGGGGTGATGGCTCCACCGTTTCGGCAGCCGCAACCTCGGGCCGGAAGCTTGGCAAAGGGACGTCGTCCGGAAGCAGGCTGCTCGCCTCTTCCTCGATCTGCGGGCGCCCTAATGCCACTTCAAATGCCGGATGTTGCGATGCGGCGCTCTGATATGCGACCTCTGTTGTGCGTCCAAGCGCCGAATCGACAATGGCGGAGGGCCGCAGCGCTGCAAGTTCCTTGACTGTCGCCTGCCCCTTCGCGTTCGTAGCCGCGCCAAAACGCTCGCGGAACTCCTTCTCGCCGATTTCGGGCATGATGCCGGCAAGGCGAACCGCCTTCTGCGGGCCATGGCTGTGGTCGCTCAGACGGGAAAATTTGCGGACGTGGATATCGCGTGCGGCTGCGCCGGAAATCGCAGCCTCGCCAGACTCCAGCCTCGCCACCAGCGTCTTCTCAAACTGCCCGACACCATGCGATGCGGCCGCCATCGTGTGAAGCGAGGCGAAGGCAGCGAAGGCGAACAGACCGGCAAAGGCACCACCGCCAAGCAGAGCGGACATTCGGCCAAGAGAAAAGGATTTGCCTCTCTTGAGGCAAGACGAACCGGCAAGACCGGCGCCATTATAAGCCGCAGCAGAATACGCCATGATACTCGTTACTCGAACCGTTCACGCACACCCGGGCAAAGCCGGAGGGATTTTGGGGCATCCGAACAGCGGGCGGACACCCGGCCGATTTCGGAACTGACTGGTTCGAAGCATGACGAATTATGGTAACCAAAGTGTTTACGAGTCCCTGCAAAAATAATTCGTTAAGGTCTGCGCATTATCGGGCGAAGGCAAAACAATGACTTGCGCGGGCTGGGCATGCATCTGCATCGCCTTTTCCCGGAAAATGCCCCGCAGGGCGTCATCGGCCTTTAAAGTTTACGTCGCCGCATCGTCAGGTAAATTCCGACTTTGCCGGAAATTTGCTGTAAATGCGGCAGGACTGCGACGGAGCAAATCTATGCCATCAGCCGTCAAGCACATACAAAGCTGGTAAGGGCACTTGATCCGTTGCTGCCGGCTTGGCATCCTGCCGGAAATAAGGGAGGCAAATCATGAAGGCGCTGCTGCTCATCGATATCCAGAACGGCTTTTGTCCGGGCGGTAATCTGGCTGTTGCCGATGGCGACCGGATCGTGCCCGTCGCCAATGCCCTGATCGACAATGGCGGTTACGATCTGATCGTCGCCTCGCAGGATTGGCACCCGGAAAATCACGGCAGCTTTGCCTCGCAGCATGTCGGCAAGAAGCCGTTCGATATGGGTGAACTCTCCGGCAAACCGCAGATGATGTGGCCGGACCATTGCGTGCAGGGCACGCCGGATGCGGAATTCCATCCCGACCTCAAGACGGAGGCTTTCGACTATATCCAGCAGAAAGGCGAAAATCCCGCCGTCGACAGCTATTCCGCCTTTCGCGACAATGATCAGGGCGCAACGACAGGCCTTGCCGATTATCTGACGCGCCAAGGCGTAACCCAGCTCGACATATGCGGGCTCGCCACCGATTATTGCGTCAGTTTCTCGGTGCTCGATGCCCTCGACATGCTGCCTGGCGTCAAGGTCCGTTTCATCGAGGATGCCAGCCGCGGCATCGATCCCCAAGGTATACAGGCGTCGATTGCGGCCATGCGGGAAAAAGGCGCGACCATCCTCAAAAGCCGCGACATTTTGCGCGACTGAGGGCCGGTCATCGCAGCCTCGGCTTCTCCAGCACGTCGATATCGCCTGCCGCATCCTCCAGGCGCCGCAGGATCGCGGCATGCGCATCCTTGAGCCCCTGATTGTAAAAGACATATCCGACTTCTTCGGCCAGAAAGTCGACGAAGATTTCCGCCTGCAGCAAGCCGATCTCGGTTTCGGTCTCCCGAGCCAGATACTCCCGAACACGCGCGGCCAGCACTGCCCTGTCCTGCTTCTCCAGCATTGATCCTCCATTATTCAATCGATTGGGCGGGGAGCAAAAACCGGGTGAGGCCTTCCGTCCGACGTCGCGTATAGGCGTTACCGTAACGGAAGCTTCAAGGGAATCAATCGATCCATTCATGCAATTTGTTTGCCAGCCGGCCGGGACGGCGATAGAGCGGCGGGCAAGGAGTTCCTGAACAATGTCCAATGCAGATTTCCGCGAAGGCCTCAAAAGCGGCTTTCCGATAGCCCTTTCCGCCGCTCCCTTTGGCGCGCTGTTCGGCGCGGTCGCGGTCGATAACGGGCTGAGCGTCGCCGAAGCGACGATCATGAGCGGCACCGTCTATGCCGGTGCCAGCCAGCTGGTCGGCATCGAATTATTCGGCCAGAAAGTAGCCCCCTGGCTGATCGTGCTATCGGTCTTTGCCGTCAATTTTCGCCATATTCTCTATTCGGCCGCCATTGCCAGAATGATAACCAACTGGACTTTCCTGCAAAAGGCCATCGGGTTCTTCGTGCTGGTGGATCCACAATTCGCCGAGTCGGTCAGGAAATACGAAAACACCGGCGTGGTCGGTTTCGCCTGGTACATGGGCTTCGCCACGCCGATCTATATTCTGTGGCTGGTGATGACCATTGTCGGCGCATCGCTCGGCAATCTCGTCGGCGACCCGAAAGCCATCGGCCTTGATGTGCTGTTGCCGATCTATTTCATGGGCATGGTTTTGAGCTTCCGCCAGCGGGAGAATTTTTACCCGGTGATGCTGGCAAGCGCTCTTGGCGCAACCGTTGCCTATCACATCGTCGGCTCGCCCTGGCATGTCAGCCTCGGCGCGCTTGCCGGCATTCTCGTTGCAGTCGTCTATCCGCCGAAACCAACCGGCGAGGCCAATTCTGAAAGCAAGGTGGAAACGCCATGAGCGATCTGCTGCACGCCGACACGCTGATCCTGATCGCGCTCGCCACCGTCGCCACCTATCTTACCCGCATCGGCGGTTATGTTCTGATGACGC
This sequence comes from Rhizobium sp. SJZ105, assembly GCF_007828365.1. Taxonomy (NCBI): domain Bacteria; kingdom Pseudomonadati; phylum Pseudomonadota; class Alphaproteobacteria; order Hyphomicrobiales; family Rhizobiaceae; genus Rhizobium; species Rhizobium sp. SJZ105. The sequence continues at coordinate 505,584 of NZ_VIUP01000003.1, read as the reverse complement.
GGATGAAATCCATCCCGCCGCGCATGGAGGCGGGATTGAACGCCGTTCCCGTAGCGGTTTTGACGACCCTTGTCGCACCCGCCTTTTTTGAAGGCGGATACGAGGTGAAGATCGCCATGGTGGCCGCTCTTCTGGTCTGCCTGCGTTTCCCCGGCCTGACGATGCTGGCCATTGGCTGGGCCATCGTCGTCGCCATCAGGCACTTTTCTCTCCTTTAAGCGTTCCGCGCCAGAGGCTGCGTGGCCGCAACAAGCCACGCTTTCACCTCTTCATCCGCGATCAAAGGCGAGAGCTTTTCCAGAACGCCGGCGTGATAGGCATTCAGCCAGTCCAGTTCGTCGTCGGTCAAAAGTGCCGTGACGACCAGCCTGCGATCGATAGGGCACCAGGTCAGGGTCTCGAAGGACAACATCGGCTGATCGCCGCCCGCGACTTCCGCCGCCTCGCGCACATAGATCAGGTTTTCGATGCGGATGCCAAAAGCGCCGGGGCGGTAATAACCGGGCTCATTCGACAGAATCATGCCCGGCAGAAGTTCCTGCGTCGAAAGCCGAGAAATACGCTGCGGCCCTTCATGCACCGAAAGATAGGAGCCGACGCCGTGGCCGGTGCCATGAGCATAATCCGCACCGGCCTTCCACAGCGCGATACGCGCCAGGGGATCGAGATCGCAACCGCGCGTTCCCTTGGGAAACCGTGCGTCGCTGATGGCGATCACGCCCTTCAGCACCAGCGTGAAGAAACGCCGCTGATCTTCCGGGACATTGCCGATTGCCACGGTGCGGGTGATGTCAGTGGTGCCGTTGACATATTGCGCGCCGGAATCGACGAGAAACATCTCACCATCGCCAAGTGTCCGGTCCGTATCGGTGGTGACGCGATAATGGATGATGGCGGCATGTTCGCCCGCGCCCGAAATCGTATCGAAAGACACGTCCTTCAGAGGATTCTGGAGAGACTGCCCCACTTTGGCGCGCGCAGCCTCCAGCGCCTTCACGGCCGCGATTTCGGTAACGCTGCCCGGTTGCTGACGATCCAGCCAGCACAGATATTCAACCATAGCCGCGCCGTCCTGCACATGTGCCGCTGCCGAGCCGGCAAGCTCCGCCGCGTTCTTGCACGCGCGCGGCAAGCGGACGGGATCCGCCTCCTCGATCAAGGTGCCACCCGCCGCCGTAATCGCCCCTGTCAGCGCCACAGGCGTCAGATCGGCGTCCACCATGACGCGGCCCTTGGCGCTGGCAATGGCGTGCAGACGATCGGCGATATTCGATGGCGGCAATTGCGTCGCCAGCTGTGCCAGATAGGCCTCGGCCTCGATACCGGTCTTGCGTTTGTCGAGAAAAATATCGGCCTTGCCATCCGCATAGATGATGGCGCGGGCAAGCGGATGCGGCGTGTGCGGCACATCGTTGCCGCGAATATTGAAAATCCAGGCAATGGAAGACGGATCTGTCACCAGCAGGGCATCGGCTCCCTTGGCCGACACCGTCTCTGCCAGCGAGGCGATCTTTTCCTTCGCCAGCTTGCCGGTGAAGGCTTCCGGCTGAATGACGACAGGCTCCAGCGGTTCTGACGGGCGGTCATGCCACAGGGCATCGAGTGGGTTGTTTTCGAGCAGGACGACGGAACCGCCCTTCCCCGCAAGCGCCTTTTCCAACCGCTTCAATTCAGCGCCGGTATGCAGCCACGGATCGATCCCGAGCCGAAAGCCCGCAGCCCCGTGCTCCGACAACCAGACGGAAGGCGGGGCACCGACCAGATCACCACCGCTGAACACCGATTGATCGACCTGCGACTTCAACTGCGTGGTATACCGGCCATCGACAAACACCACCGCCTCTGCGCGCGCTACCAGCGCAATGCCGGCAGAGCCGGTAAATCCGGTCAGCCATGACAGACGCTCAGATGATTCAGGTACATATTCGCCCTGATATTCATCGGCACGCGGCACCAGGAAACCATCGATACCAAGGGCGTCGAAACTGGCACGCAGCGCCTCGACGCGGGCCTTGCCGAATTGCGGCGCGGATTTGTTTTCGAAGGTCTGGAACATGGGCATCTTTCGGGAACTGTCATGAGGAAAGCGGTCGGTAACGCCGTCAAATCATTGGCGCGCAACGACAATGCCATGCCGACAAACCCGGTTTCAAGCCATATGTGCCATCAACCATTACGACAGGCGCGCGCGCGCTGCCATTTACCCCAAAGGCCGAGAAAAGACGCCGCTAAATTGAGCAATTTTCCCTAAATAAGTAATATTGAAAAGCCGCAGACATGTGAAAAACGCATACCTACCTTGAGGCAGGCCCCCTAACCAAACAAAAACACATCGCTTATCTTCAAGCCAACACAGCGAGAGACACACTCTCCTGGCAAACAAGGATTTGAAGCAATGGCAAAATCTTTCCTCCGCACCGCTTTCGATCGCGTCATTGAAGCACGCGAGCGTCAGGTCAGCCGTCATGTCAACGCAGCCCTGCTCAACCTCGACGACAAGTCGCTCGAAGCGCTCGGCATGAACCGCGCCGAACTTCGCCGCACCGCAAAGTCCAGCTACGTATTCTGATCACTTCGGGCGCGGCGATCCTCCCTCCACCGCGCAGGAACAGGAATACGTCGACCCGCTTGAGCGATTCTCCTCCAATATGCTCGCGGGTTTTCAGGCGGCGCGAAAGCGCCGCCTTTTCTTTGTCCGGAAACGGATGCTGCTGAAGCGTCAGTCCTTGCGCAGATGCAGCGTGACCCAGCCATTGCGCCAGATGGTGCGGACGTGGGAGAGCCGCGCGCCATTATAGGCCGCAAGCACCTTCCAGCGCTGCGATGCGAGAATTCCCGACAGGATGACGGTGCCGCCGGGCGCCAGATGCGTGACAAGCTGCGGCGCCATCTTGATGAGCGGCCGCGCCAGAATATTGGCGATGATGAGATCGAACGGGCCGTATTTGCGGAAAGCGTCTGAGTGGAAACCCGGAGCGGTTTCAAGCGCCAGCCCGGAGACTATGCCGTTCAGCCGCACATTCTCCCTGGCAACGCGCACCGCGATGGGATCAATGTCCGTTGCGAGTACCGGAATATGGCGCATCTTGCGCACGGCAATTGCCAATACACCGCTGCCGGTGCCGAGATCGAGCGCATTGCGCACGGTCCGCGCCCGCAGAACATCCTCGATCATCTCAAGGCAGCCCGCTGTCGTGCCATGATGGCCGGTGCCGAAAGCCTGACCGGCCTCGATCTCGATGGCCAGATCGTTGGGCTTGATCTTATCGCGATCATGCGCGCCGTGAACGATGAAGCGCCCTGCCCGTACCGGTTTTAGCCCCTCGAGCGATTTGGCGATCCAGTCGATGTCGGGAACGATCTCCTTTTCGATGGCGAGGCCGGGAAAGGCGGGAGCCAGCAAGGTGTCGATGCGCTCGCGGAATTCGTCTTCCTGCTCGGCCATCAGGTAAACCGAAGCTTCCCAGATGTCGCGTTTCTCATCCACCTCGGTGGTGGCGATCGCGACATCCTCCTCGCCGAAATAGTCCGACATGAGATCGAGGATTTCACCGGCCTTGATTTCGGTCGTGGTGACGTAAAGTCGGATTTCGCTCACGGCAGGCTGCTTTCTCTAGCTAAGGTTCTTAAGGCTTGCCTTTGCCACAAAACCTCCGCCAGTCCAATAAGCCAGGCACAATTATGCCGTCTCGTTCAGCCCTTCAGCAGATTCTGGAGCTTCTGCTCGGCAACATCGGGGTTCTCGCCATAGGCGATGGTGCCGGAAAAACGACCATTGGCGTCAAGCAGGATGACGGAAGCCGTGTGATCCATGGTGTAGTCACCATTCGGATCCTTGTCATCGACCGGCACCTTCTTGGCATAGATGCGATAGCCTTTCAGCGTTTCGGCAATCTTGTCGGCCGGACCGGTGATGCCGGTGATCCGCTTCGAGACGTTGGAGACATATTGCTGCATGAGCTCAGGCGTATCGCGCTCGGGGTCTACGGATACGAAATAGGCCTGCAGCTTGTCGCCGGCTGGGTCTACCTTCTCCATCCAGCCGTTCAGCTCGAACAACGTCGTTGGGCAGACTTCCGGGCAATGGGTGAAACCGAAAAAGAGCGCTGTGGGCTTGCCCTGAAACGCCTTTTCGGTGATCGGCTGACCGTTCTGCGCCGTGAGTTCGAACGGCACGCCATAGGCCGTTTCCACCATTTCCTCACGGGTCTTCGTCATTTCGAGCGTCAACCAGCTGACGACACCGACAAGAACGACCACCACGGCCCACAATACGATGCGAATATTTCTCATTGTCCTAATCCTACCCCCGAAGGCCGGCCGCATGACGTGGGCCTCCATCGTCTGATAACGAACAGCGGTGGCGACGGCAAATCAACTGGGCGTATTTGCGTAAACCGCGCTGATTTGTCACAAAGCCGGGACGGGACGGCAGATTACAGACACCAGGCGATGCCGCTTTGCACGGCGGAGAGGAAAATATCCGTGCCGTGTCGCACCCAGCCATCGAAGGCGAGAAGCACGACGGCAAGCGAGGCCGCTACCGCAAGGCTTGCAAGAATAAACTTCAGCGGATTGGCAACGATTGCGTTCATGCGTCTGTTATAACCTGTTTGCACCAGCACGAAAACCGCCAAAATACTGGGTTTTGCGAGCGCGGCACCGCCAATTGTTAGGGAAAGTTTAAAATCTTGCTGTGCAATATGGCCATAGCGGTTTTTAAGTTCCGACATGATGTCTCCCGGTCCATTCCGGCCACCGCATAAAGCTCAATCATGCATGGGCCTGCCTAAGAGCCGCCAGAGGAAACCTGCCGTCATGTCCAACGCCATCAAGCAATCCGGCGCATATCTCGAAATCGTTTCCTTCCATCTCGGCGGTCAGGAATTCTGCATCGACATCATGGCGATCCGCGAAATCCGCGGCTGGGCACCGGTTACCCCGATGCCGCACACGCCGCCTTATGTTCTCGGCCTCATCAACCTGCGCGGCGCCGTCATCCCCGTCATCGACATGGCAGGCCGCCTCGGCATGAAAATGACCGAACCCTCCGAGCGCTCCGCCATCATCGTCACCGATATCGGCGGCAAGCTCGTGGGACTTCTCGTGGAACAGGTCTCCGACATGATGACCATCCGCTCCGAAGACCTGCAGCCCGCGCCCGACATCATTCCCGAAGAACAGCGCAACTTCTGCCGCGGCATCGTGGCGCTGGAAAAGAGCATGGTGTGCTTCCTCAACCTCGACACCGTGATTGCCGACGAGCTGGCGCGCGAAGCGGCTTAATAGAGCCGGTGGGGTTTTGATAATATAACGCGCAGGTTCCACAGCTTGCCCTGAGGGGTACGGCAGGGTCGGAAACCTCTCCTCCGTCATGCTCGGGCCTGTTCCGAGCATCTAAAACCTATCGATTTTACGATACGTGATTGTATCCTCGGGACAGGCCCGAGGATGACGTCGCGGGTGAATTATGGTGTCAGCAGTACCAAGGGCAAAGCCTCAAGGCTTGCCCTTTTCCCACGTCACCTGCTGGTTATAGAGAGGCACCGTCGAAATCGCCATCTTGGCCGAGCCATCCTTCAGCTCGCGCGCATGGACCAGATAGATCAGCGTGTCATTCGCCTTGTCGTAAACGCGACTGACGACCAGCTTCTTCCACACCAGCGACATGCCCTGCCGGAAAACCTCTTCACCGCCCTTCGACAGATCGATATCACCGATTTCGACCGGTCCCGTCTGGCTGCACGAAATGGCGTTGTTGGAAGGGTCCTCAAACCAATTGCCATTTTTCAGCCGGTCGATGACGCCACGATCGAAATAAGTGACATGGCAGGTCACGCCCTTGATCTTGGGATCGGCAATCGCCTCGATGACGATATCGTTGCCGATCCAATCGACACCGACCTTACCGACGACCTCCGAATGCGCAACCGTCACCGGAAACAACACCAGAAAGCCTGCAAACAAACCCGAGAGCGTTTTCATCGTCATCGCATGTTCTCCGTTATGCTACTTCAGACATAGGTGTGGGGAACGGTTACGCAACCCGCGAGACAACACGTTTTTTCATGCTGCAAGGCTGATAGCCCGTGGAAGTGAGACGGCCGGCAACCATGCCGATCTTTTCCGGCAGGTCGCGGATATGGTCAACGCGCAACGCCCTGGCCGCCGCAATCGATGCCGCAGCGCAGACGACAGCATCTTCGGCGGCGTTATGGTGCACGAAACGCAACTGAAGGTGATGGGCAATCACATTCAGCTTGTGCGACGCCAGCTGCGGCCAGACATGGCGGGCAATCTTGACGCTGCACAGATAGGAAAGATCAGGATAGGACTGCCGGTATTTATCGAAGGAAGCCCGCATGACGCTGAAATCGAAGGCGGCATTGTGGGCAATCATCGTGGCGCCGTGGAAATCGTCGATGAATTCCTCCATCACATCAGGGAATTCCGGCGCATCCTCTACATCGGCAGGGCGAATACCGTGCACGGCAATATTGAAGGGCGAGAACCGCATGTCCTTCGGCCGGATGAGCCGTTCCTCGACGCGAACGATCTCACCGTCTTCTATCCACGCAAGCCCGATGGAGCAGGCGCTACCCCGTTCCTCATTGGCGGTCTCGAAATCGATGGCGATGGTTTTCAAGAGTGATTCCCGTTGTTTCATTCCGGCATAGACCGGATTGGCGTCAAAGAGAACCGGCTTCGGTAGATCCCGCTTCCGCAAGCATCCAGTCAAGCAGCCTCACAAGATCGGGATTATCAAGCATGCGCCGTGGATAAACCAGGAAATAGGCAAGCGTGCTGGCAATGTCCGTGCCGAAGGGAGCTATCAGCGCTCCCTCGGCAAGTTCGCGGGAAACAAGCGATCGCCGCGTCAGCGCAACACCATGCCCGGCCTTGGCCGCATCCAGCGCGCCGTTGCTGTCGATGAACACGGTGCCCCCGGAAGCATCGACCTCTGTAGCGCCCGCCGTTTCCAGCCAGCGCCGCCACTCGTTGCGGTTTTCATCGTGCAGAAGCGGCACGCATTTCAGATCACCGGCCACCCGAAGCGGGCCATATTTTTCAAAGAGTTGTGGTGAGCAGACCGGCAAGGTGCTGTCGTCTATGAATCGGATGCTTTCCAACCCTTCATAGCGACCAAAACCGTGACGCACGGCCAGATCGACATCGTCCCTTGAGAAATCCACCAGCCGGTTCGTCACGCTGATACGAACATCCACTTGCGGATGTTGTTGCTGAAAGCCGGGCAATCTCGGCATCAGCCATTGCACCGCAAAAGTTGGCGTGCAGCTTAACGTTAAGACCGTAATCTCTGATCGCGCCGTCAGTTCCGCCGTCGCCTCGCGCATCATCCGGAATGCGGTGCGAAGGGAACCGTAATACCGCTCCCCTTCCCTCGTCAGCTGGATGCTGCGCGGCTTGCGGACAAACAGCTGCACGCCAAGGCGGGCTTCCAGCTCCCGGATTTGCAGGCTGACCGCGCCGGGGGTGACGTTCAACTCGTTGGAGGCAAGCGTGACACTGCGGTAGCGCGCCGCAGCCTCAAAGGCCTGCAATCCTTTCAAGGAAGGGAGTTCTGCAACCATGGTTTAGCTGAGCTCAATTATCCGACGAGAAACTATCGTTTGAAAACAACATAATATGAGGAGTAAATAGATGCAACGGGCGCGGACGGAACCAAGATTGCCAGACGACTGATTGAGGTAAACTCAACCGATATCGGGTGGCTGAACGTGGCGTTCTCTGTGACTATTTCAATTTTCCAGCGGTGGGAGAGACGAAGGTGGCAATACAAAAACAGATGGATGCCAGCGAATGGGGGATGCTTGTGGCGCTCTCGCTGCTGTGGGGCGGATCGTTCTTTTTCATCGGCATTGCCGTCAAGGAACTGCCGCCGGTCACCATCGTCACGCTGCGTGTCAGCCTCGCTGCCACGGCACTGCTGATCGTCTGCCGCATCATGGGCCTTCATCTGCCACGGCAATGGGCCGTATGGCGCGCCTTTTTCGGCATGGGCCTGCTCAACAATATCATTCCCTTCTGCCTGATCGTCTGGGGCCAGACCCATATTGCCAGCGGGTTGGCCTCGATCCTCAATGCGACGACGCCGCTCTTTACCGTCATCGTCGCCCATTTCCTCACAGCCGACGAGAAGATGACGGGCAACAAGCTGGCGGGTGTTCTCATCGGTTTTGCCGGCGTGGCTACGATGATCGGCCCGGCAGCCTTTGGCGGTGCGATCTCCGGCCTCTGGGGTCAGATTGCCATTCTCGGCGCAGCTATCTCCTATTCTTTCGCGGGCATATTCGGCCGCCGCTTCAAGGCCATGGGCGTGCCGCCACTGATGACCGCCACCGGCCAGATATCGTCCTCGACACTGATGCTGATCCCCGCCGCGCTCCTCATTGACAAGCCTTGGACGCTTGCCATGCCGAGCCTCGGCACCTGGGGCGCACTCATCGGTATCGCGCTCTTGTCCACGGCCCTGGCCTACCTCATCTTCTTTCGCATCCTTGCAACTGCCGGCGCCACCAATCTCGCGCTCGTCACCTTCCTCATTCCCGTCAGCGCCATCCTTCTCGGTTCGCTCATTCTCGGAGAACAGCTGGAAATCAAGCACTTCGCTGGAATGGCGATGATTGCCGCCGGCCTTGCCGCGATTGACGGCAGGCTGCCGGCAAAACTAAGAGATTTCCTGCGCAAGGCACCCGCTTGACAGTGACAGTTCGTAAAAGCATTCTCGCCATCATGATCGCTATCAAAACGACGACCACCCGCCATATGACGATGACCGGTCAACCGGCAGGGAAAGGCATGTCCGCGCACTGAGCGATCAACATCCACCCCTGCCGATAAGAGCAGGGGTGTCACGCCTGCTCCGAACGCGCCACAAGGAGACAGGCCTGAACATGAAACCAGCGGATATTACAAACAAGCCATTTGATCTGAAGGACGTTGTCCTGCGTGCGACCCGGCTTGAAGACGTCGAAGCCTTGACGGAAATGCTCAACCTTCCCGGCGTCCGGCACGGCACCCTTCGGCAGCCTTTCCAGACGATTGAAAAGACGAGAAAATCGATAGAAAACCGAGCCCCTACCGACATCGTCATCGTCGCGGAGTGGCACGGAAAACTCGTTGGTAACGCCGGATTATACCGCAGAGCGGGCAGACAGTACCATGTCGCCGATCTTGCGATGTCCGTTCACGACGATTTCGCCGGAAAGGGCGTCGGTTCAAGGCTTCTGACGGCACTCATCGACGCGGCCGACAACTGGCATGATATCCGCCGCATCGAACTGAATGTCTTCACCGACAATCTCGCCGCCCTCCGGCTCTATGAGAAACTCGGTTTCGAACGCGAGGGCACCTTGCGCAACGATGCCTATCGCGACGGCAAATATGTCGACGCCTACGTCATGGCACGTCTGCGCTGATGTTTCAGGCGGACAAATGATCGGCAATCACTTCCCGAATGGTCCGACGTGACCATTCGGCCAGTTTCTCATCACGTCCACGTTGAGCCTCAAGCGTGATCAACGCCTTCCACAGCGCCCAGCCGCGCCCGCGTTGCCATGTGGCATCGTCGAGATCCATCGCCAGGCGAAAGACGTTCCGGCTTTCGGCGTCGAGCACGTTCCATGCCAGAATGAGATCGGAAGAGGGGTCTCCGACGCCGGAACTGCCGAAGTCTATGACGGCTGAGAGGCGGCCATCTCTCACCAGCAGATTGCCTTCGGCAATATCGCCATGCACCCAAACGCCCTGGCCCTGCCAGCTGCTCGAAAGAGCAAGCTGCCATATTTCCATGGCCAGCCTCTGATCGACCTCATCGGCAAGGCGCAACGTCGCCGCCCTCGCCTCGCGGTCATAGACTGCAAGCGACCCACCGCGGTGGAAATTGTGCTCGCCCGCAATTGGACCATCCGTCGCATCGATGCCCTGCAGGGGTTTCAAAAACGCTGCTACGTCGACGGCTATTGTTGCGAGATTTATATGCCCAAGATGCAGGGCGAGAGGCTCGCCATCAAGCCAGCCATAAACGGACCATGGAAACGGATAATCTTGTCCCGGCTCACCAATCGCCAATGGCTTTGGGATCGGAAGAGACAAAAGAGGCGCAAGCTTCGGCAGCCAGCGATGCTCCTTCTCCACCTGTGCCACATAGCGGCCAGCGCTCGGCAGGCGAACGAGCATATCATCACCAAGGCGGAAGCTGCGATTATCCCAGCCGCTCAGTTCCACCGGCCTGAGATCAAGCCCCGCCCATTGCGGAAACTGGCTCGCGATCAGAGCCCGCACCTGCTGCGCCGAGATAACGATGCGGTCATCCATGTCCCGTTCCCCGTTTCAGGATAAGACCCATAGCGGCGCAAAACAACGAGGCGATGACGGTGCTTCAGCCACCGATCAGCGCCAGCCACTCGTCCTCGTCCATGGTCTGAACGCCCAGCTCCGCCGCCTTGGCAAGCTTGGAACCTGCCCCCGGCCCGGCCACCAGAATATCCGTCTTCTTCGATACGGAACCGGCCACCTTCGCGCCCAGACTTTCCGCACGGGCCTTGGCCTCGTCGCGCGTGAATTTTTCCAGAGACCCGGTAAAGACCACCGTCTTGCCCGCCACCGGGCTGCCTTCGGTCGAGGGCTTCTCGGCCTCCTTCGGCCGCAGCTCCCGTATCAGCCGGTCGATGACATCGAGATTGCGCGGTTCCTTGTAGAATTCGATGATGGCGCGCGCCACGACCTCGCCGATGCCATCGATACTGTTGAGTTCGGCCCAGGCATCGCTCGCCGGGTCGGCTGCCGCCTTCATGGCTTCCTCGAAATGCTCATAGGTGCCATAGGAACGCGCCAGAAGCTTCGCCGTGGTTTCACCGACATGACGAATGCCGAGAGCGAAGATAAGCCGATGCAGATCGATCTCGCGGCGGGCATCGATGGCATCGAACAGTTTCTTGACGCTGACCTTGCCGAAACCATCTATGTTTTCGAGCTTGGTAAGATGCGATGCCTCCTGCCGCGCCTTCAGCGTGAAAATATCAGGCGCGGTCTTGATGGAAAAGGCCGGATCCTCGCTTTCGAAGAAGAAATCGATCTGCTTGGTACCCAATCCCTCGATATCGAAGGCATTGCGCGAAACGAAATGTTTCAGATGCTCGACCGCCTGCGCCCGGCAGACGAAACCGCCGGTGCAGCGCGTGACCGAATCGAGCTTACCGGTTTTTTCGTTGCGCTCCCGCACCGCATGGCTGCCGCACACAGGACATTTCTCCGGAAACGCATATTTCACCGCCTCAGCCGGGCGCTTCTCCAGAAGCACATCCAGCACCTGCGGAATGACATCGCCTGCACGCTGCACGATGACAGTATCGCCAATGCGGATATCATGATCCTCGGGCCGAATGCGCTCGCCGCTATTGCCGATACCCTCGATGTAATCGGCATTGTGTAGCGTCGCATTGGTGACGACGACGCCGCCGACGGTAATCGGGGTGAGACGCGCAACCGGTGTCAGCGCGCCGGTGCGCCCTACCTGGATTTCAATGTTCTCGACCGTGGTGAAGGCCTGCTCGGCCGGGAACTTGTGAGCGGTGGCCCAGCGCGGGCTGCGCGAACGGAAACCAAGCCGTTCCTGAAGGTCCAGCCGGTCGACCTTGTAGACCACGCCGTCGATATCGTAATCGAGATCGGGTCGCGCGACGCCGATTTCATTATAATGTTCAAGCAATTGTTCGGCAGAGGTGAATCGCTTCATCAGCGGATTGACAGGGAAACCCCATTCCCGGAATTTCTCGACGATACCATATTGCGTGTCGGCAATCCGCGTCGGCTGGCCGCCATTGGAAACCTCGCCAAGCGCATAGGCAAAGAACCGCAGCTTGCGTTTCGCCGTCACATTGGCGTCAAGCTGGCGCAGCGAACCGGAGGCCGTGTTGCGCGGGTTCACGTAGGTCTGCTTGCCATCGGCCTCCATCTGGGCATTGAGCGCCATGAAGTCGCTCTTGGCCATATAGACCTCGCCGCGCACCTCCACCACATCGGGTACATCGGCAGGCAGCTGGTTCGGAATTTCCTTGATGGTCTTGATATTGGCGGTGACGTTCTCGCCCGTCGTGCCGTCGCCACGTGTTGCCGCCGTCTTAAGCTTGCCGTTCTCGTAGCGGATGGACATGGAAAGTCCGTCGATCTTCGGCTCGGCGGTAAAGGCAATCGAATCATCCGGCAGGTGCCCGAGGAAGCGATAGACCGAACTGACGAAATCGCGCAGATCACCTTCAGAAAACGTATTGTCGAGTGAAAGCATCGGCCGCGCATGCACGATGGGCGCGAAGGTGGGAAGCGGCGTGAAGCCGACTTTCTTCGACGGGCTGTCGGCCCGCACCAGCGCCGGGAAAGCCGCCTCTATGGCATCGTTGCGCCGCTTCAGCGCATCGTAGTCCGCGTCCGAAATTTCCGGCGCGTCCTTGCCATGATAAAGCGCATCGTGGCGGGCAAGCTCGGCTGCCAGAAATGCCAGCTCGGAAGAGGCCTCAAGCTCGGTCAGGTTTTCGACGGGAATCTGGTCTTTCGACATGGAAGAAGCCTCACGGATGAATCTGCAATGCTTTTAGCGAATTATTGGCAAACGCAAAACCATCCTCGCTTTTCAACAGGCGGTAATCCGCTATTCTGAGCATCCGGATGAAACAGAAGCCGGAGCCCCCATGGAACTCACCACCCTCATTGCCTTTGCAGCAGCCTTCTTCGTGTTCGCGGCCAGCCCCGGCCCGGACAATATGACGATCGTCGCCCGCACCATCACCCATGGTGCCGCCTCCGGCCTCGCCTATGGGGCCGGAACCGTGGCAGGAATATTGATATTCCTCACGCTTGCAGCCTTCGGCCTGTCGATCCTCGCCGCCGAAATGGGAACGGTGATGGCGGTGCTGCGCTATGGCGGCGCGGCCTATCTCATCTGGATGGGCTTCAAACTCTGGACAGCGGAACCTGTGGTTCCCGGTCTGCAACCCATGAATGGCCGCCATAGCCTTCTTTCGATATTCGCCACGGGAACCGCGCTCAATCTCGGAAATCCGAAAATGCCGCTCTTTTACGTGGCATTGTTACCGAACGTTGTCGGCGCCTCGCTGACGGTCGATCACCTTCTGGCGCTGGCATCCGTCATCGTCGTGGTGGAGGCGGTTGTGATCGGCGCTCATGTGGTTCTGGCTGTGCGGGCAAGAAAGCTGCTTCGTGAGCCAAGAATCGTCCGCAGGGTGAACCGGGCGGCGGGCGGCGTCATGATCGGCTCCGGCGTGGCGGTGGCCGTCAGCCGTTAATCCTTGGCGGCAAGCAGGCGGGCGGCGGCAGCCCTCGCCTCATCTGTCACCGAGGCACCGGCAAGCATGCGGGCGATTTCTTCGGTGCGATGTTTCGGCTCCATGGTAGCGACACGCGTGGCGATGCGCTCGGTGCCGTCGCCGGAGGGGCCTTTGGAAATGAGAAGATGTGTGGCCGCCCGCGCGGCCACCTGGGGCGCGTGGGTGACGGACAGAACCTGCACGGTTTTCGACAGACGACGCAGCCTCTGGCCAATGGCATCTGCCACAGCGCCGCCAACGCCCGTGTCGATTTCGTCGAACACCAGTGTCGGTGCCGATCCACGATCAGCCAGCGCGACTTTAAGCGCCAGCAGGAAACGGGACAATTCGCCGCCAGAAGCGACTTTCATGATCGGGCCGGGCCGCGTTCCAGGATTGGTCTGAACGTGGAATTCCACGATGTCGATACCGTCAGCCGTCGCTTGCTCCGGGTCGGAGCTGACTTCGACGGTAAAACGTGCCCGCTCCAGCTTGAGCGCCGGAAGCTCAGCCATGACAGCTTCGGAAAGCGCATTTGCCGCATTGCGGCGTTTTTCGGAAAGCGATTTGGCCGCGTGGTCGAAATCGGCTTTCACAACGCCGAGATTGGCTTCAAGTTTGCCGAGCTTTTCTTCGCCCGCATCGAGGTCGGCGAGATCCGCGACCATTTTTTCCGCAAGCGCCGGTAGATCAGGCACCGCGACATTATATTTGCGTCCGGCGGCGCGTAGCGCAAACAGCCGTTCCTCCACCCGCTCCAGCTCGCGTGGATCGAACTCGGTGCGGCGAAGTGCGGCTTCCACTTCCATCTGCGCGTTGGAAAGGCTGTCGAGCGCGGCATCCAGCAATTGCACAGTGTCTTCCAGCAATCCCGGCGCCTCGTGGCTCTTGCGTTCCAGGCGCCGCATCATGGATGCGATCATGGGCACTGGCGAGGCGTTGCCGTTCAGGAACTCGCTCGCTTCGGCGATATCACCGGCAATACGTTCGGATTTCTGCATCACCGCCCGACGTTCGGCAAGCTCCTCCTCCTCGCCGTCGCGCGGCGAGAGCACCTCAAGCTCCTCGACGGAGGAACGCAGATAGTCCGCCTCTCGGGCAGCAGCCTCAACCTTGGCACGATGGGTTTTCAATGCCCGCTCGGCGTCCTTCCATGTGCGGTAGAAACCCTGAACGGCACGGGCATCTTCGCTCAGCCCGGCAAAAGCATCCAGCAGCGTACGGTGGGCATCGGTATCGACAAGGGCGCGGTCGTCGTGCTGGCCGTGAATTTCGACCAGTAGCTGCCCCAGCTGACGCATCATCTGCACGCTGATGGCCTGATCGTTGATATAGGCCTTGGTGCGTCCGTCTGCGGATTGCACGCGGCGGAAAATCAGGTCGCCATCGTCATCCAGACCGTTTTCGCGCAGGAGATGCCGTGTGGGGTGGCTGTTCGGAACTTCGAAAGTGGCAGTGACCTGCCCCTTCTCTTCCCCGTGGCGCACCAGACCGCCATCGCCGCGGCCGCCGAGGGCCAGCGACAGGCTGTCAAGCAGAATGGATTTGCCCGCGCCCGTCTCACCCGTCAACACGGAAAGGCCCGCCTCAAAGCCGAGGTCGAGCCTTTCAATCAGAACGATGTCACGAATCGAGAGCTGGACCAGCATGGCCTATGCCCTGTCTCAGGCGCCGATAAGCTTCTTGCCGGCGCGCGAAATCCAGGACCCCTTGTTTTCACGCGGCTCCAACCCACCGCCCTTCAGCAGCTTGTAGGAATCCGCATACCATTGGCTGTCGGGATAGTTGTTGCCGAGAACGGCGGCAGCAGTCTGCGCCTCGTCGGAAAGACCCATCGCATAATAGGATTCCGTCAAACGGGCCAGCGCTTCCTCGATCTGGTTGGTGTTCTGGTATTGCTCGACGACGATACGGAAACGCGAAACGGCGGCGAGATATTCCTTGCGCTCAAGGTAATAACGGCCGACCTGCATTTCGCGGCCAGCGAGCTGGTCGCGGGCGAAACGGATTTTGGCCTGCGCGTCAGCGACATATTCCGAATCAGGGTAGTCGTTGACCACCTTGCTCATCGCCTCGACCGTGCGCTGCGCGGCGCGCTGGTCCTGCGTCACGTCGGAAATCTGCTTCGAATAGGCAAGACCGATCATGTACTGAACGTAGGCGGCATCCTTGGAGCGCGGATATTGGCGCAGGAAGCGGCTGCCCGACGCGATGGCCACGTCGTTCTTGTTGGTGCGCGTGGCGATGAAGGTCTGCATCACAAGCGCCTTCTGGCCCCATTCGGTGAAGGGATATTGCTTGTCGATCGCCTCGAACTTGCGCGAGGCCTCCGTCATGTTGCCGGCGTTCATGTTGGCAAGCCCCTGCTTGTACAGAACGTCTGGCGGATCGG
Organism: Rhizobium sp. SJZ105; assembly: GCF_007828365.1. Taxonomy (NCBI): domain Bacteria; kingdom Pseudomonadati; phylum Pseudomonadota; class Alphaproteobacteria; order Hyphomicrobiales; family Rhizobiaceae; genus Rhizobium; species Rhizobium sp. SJZ105. The sequence goes on along the minus strand of NZ_VIUP01000003.1, from coordinate 489,849 downwards.
TCTCGACGCCGAGCTTGGTAATGTCGATATCCGGATCGGACTGGCAGGCCGTGACGGCAACACTCGCACCGACCAACATCAACGAAACGGCGATCCCCCGCATCGTACCCTTCATTGCACCAGACCCTACATGCTTCATTCGACAGTTCCCACTTCCCGCGCAAATACATAAGCATCGGCTTTGCACTGGCGTTTCTAGCCATAAAAGCATCTGCAGGGCAACGCAATGATGATGCATTAACGCATTTTTATGGCATCGGCCCATGCAATCGCATGAATATCAGGCGGTATGACAAAACATCCCGCCCCTCATCGTGAAAAAGCCGCCCCGAAACGGAGCGGCTTTTCCTGTCAATCAATAGCCTGCAAACAAACTCAAGCGGACCAGGGTGCAAATTCCGGCATGTTGACCGGAACGAATTCGCGGGCACGTACCTGGTTGCGGGCGGCCGGAGCCTCCACGATCTCATAGGCCGAGCGGTCGCTCAGCAAAGCCTTCAGCGCGTTGGCATTGACCTTGTGGCCGCCGCGATAGGAGCGATAGCAACCGATGAACTGCGCACCGGCAAGTGCCAGGTCGCCCACGGCGTCCAGCGTCTTATGGCGAACGAATTCGTCCTTGGCATAACGCAGGCCTTCCATGTTGATGACGCTGTTGTCATCGGAGATGACAACAGAGTTTTCAAGCGAGGAGCCGAGTGCGTAACCAGCAGCCCACAGGCGCTCCACGTCACGCATGAAGCCGAAGGTGCGGGCGCGCGAAAGCTCGTTCTTGAACGTATCCGCCGTCAGGTCGCCCTTCCAGGACTGCTTGCCGATTAGCGGCGTGTCGAAGTCGATATCGACCTCGAACCGCGTGCCGTCGTAAGGGCGGAACTCCGCCCAGGACGCACCCGAATCGATGCGCACCGGCTTGATGACGCGGATATAGCGGCGCTTCACACCAAGGTTCTTGATGCCAGCCGATTCGATCGCATCGATAAATGGCGCAGAGCTGCCGTCCATGATCGGCACTTCCGGACCGTCGACCTCAACGACGAGGTTATCGAGGCCCATGGCGTAGATGGCAGCCATGACGTGCTCGACCGTTGCCACTGACTGGGATAGCGAGCGGCCGAGCACGGTGCACAGATCGGTATTGCCGACATTGGAAGACACCGCCTTCAACTCGGTTACGCTGCCATTTTCATGAAGGCGCTGAAACACGATGCCCGTTCCTGCTTCTGCGGGCTGGAACGTCATCGAAGCCGGATTGCCGGAATGCACGCCAATGCCCTTGAGCTGAACAGCATTTGCGATAGTCGTCTGAAATCCGAGCAGTCCGATAGTCATGCGTATATGCCTTGTTTTGAAAACCGCGCCGTATATTCAGCGCCGTTCAAGTTTTTCAAGCCGGTTTCAACAACCGGCGAGGTCAATGTTTTCCCTTACCCAGCCTCATACATACGCACATGAAAGTGCCAGGACAAATCACTGTTCGTTTCGGATTGTTACACGCACAAGCCATTGAAAAGATGAATTAATTTACTGTTAATAACGCACAATAAAACAAAACGCCCGGGTCGTGTGACCCGGGCGTTTGGAGAGGCGAACGGAATCGCTGTTAGTTGGACTGGCGACGCAGGAAGGCCGGAATTTCCAGCTGGTCGTCGTCATGGTGGCTTGCCGAAGAAGGCGTCGCACGACCGTGATCGTCAAGCTGGCCACGACGCGGAGCGTAGAGGCTGGCTTCCGGCGAAAGTGCGCGGCGCTGCTGCGGCGCCATGCTCGGCGCATCCATCATTTCGGAAGGAACTTCTTCCTCTTCGCGTCGGCCAAGCGAGTTGGTGATGCGCTTCAGAAGACCCATCGGACCACGCTCTTCCTGGGCTGCAGGAGCTGCGTGGGCACGGTGATCCATCTCGGCCTTCACGACCGGCGGAAAGTCTTCAACCTTCGGCATGCGGACAGGCTCGGGCTGGCGGGCAACAGGAGCCTGCTCCTGATAGACCGGAGCCTGCGGCTGCTGCAGACGCGGAGCGGCAACCTGTTCCGGCGCGTGATAGACCGGTGCCGGGGCAACCGGTGCCGGAGCAGCCTGCTGAACCGGCTGGGCCGGACGGAGAGCTGCCGGTGCTTCAGCCGGAGCGGATGCAAACAGCTTGCTCTGCGGACGGAAATCCTGAGAGGGCTGCTGGTGTGCTGCGAAACCAAGTTCACGTTCCATTTCGGCTTCCGCCGAACGGATGGTCTGGGCGATCTGGTCTACGGTCTTTGGTGCCTGCGATACTGCTTGTGCAGGCTGAACTGCGGCCGGAGCGGGAGCAACGGCCGCGGAAGGACGGATAAGCGGCTTGGCGGCTGCGGCGCGCATATCGGCAACGTTCTGTTCGCCAACGCCCGCAACGCGGTCGATGCCGGTCGCGACGACGGAGACGCGGATGAGACCTTCAAGTGCCTCGTCGAAGGTTGCGCCGAGGATGATGTTCGCATCCGGATCGACTTCTTCGCGAATACGGGTAGCCGCTTCGTCTACTTCGAACAGGGTAAGATCGCGACCGCCGGTGATGGAGATCAGGAGGCCCTGTGCGCCCTTCATCGAGGTTTCGTCGAGCAGCGGGTTGGCGATTGCCGCTTCCGCAGCCTGCATCGCACGGCCCGGACCGGAAGCTTCGCCAGTACCCATCATTGCGCGGCCCATTTCACGCATGACCGAGCGAACGTCAGCGAAGTCGAGGTTGATGAGACCTTCCTTCACCATCAGATCGGTAATGCAGGCAACGCCGGAATAGAGAACCTGGTCAGCCATGGCGAAGGCATCGGCAAAGGTCGTCTTGTCGTTGGCAATGCGGAAGAGGTTCTGGTTCGGAATGACGATCAGCGTATCGACGGACTTCTGCAGTTCCTCGATGCCCTGTTCGGCAAGACGCATGCGGCGACCGCCTTCGAAGTGGAAAGGCTTGGTAACGACGCCGACCGTCAGGATGCCCTTGTTGCGGGCAGCCTGTGCGACGACAGGTGCAGCACCGGTGCCAGTACCACCACCCATGCCGGCAGTGACGAAGCACATGTGGGTGCCGTTCAGGTGATCGATGATCTCATCGATGCATTCTTCAGCGGCGGCGCGTCCGACTTCCGGCTGGGAACCGGCACCGAGACCCTCGGTGACGTTGACGCCGAGCTGGATGACCCGGTCTGCCTTCGTCATGGTCAGAGCCTGTGCATCCGTGTTGGCGACGACGAAATCGACACCCTGGAGGCCAGCCGTGATCATGTTGTTGACAGCGTTACCGCCACCGCCGCCCACACCGAAAACAGTGATGCGTGGCTTCAGCTCGGTGATATCAGGCTTTTGCAGCTGTATCGTCATTTTACCATTCCTTCTTTCTCTGGCCGCATCGCCCCGCTGGCCGATTCTTGAAAACTCAACTTGGAAACCTCAGGCTCACGCCACGAGGCTACTCAGAAACTCTCTTTCAGCCATTGCCCTACCCGGGCTATCCGGCCGCTACCCGTACCAAACGGCGAGAACATTCCGCCTTGCGCCGCATGAATTTCGATGTCCGCCACCTGCGGATAGATCATCAGTCCGCATGCGGTTGAAAATGCCGGTCCCTTTGCCGCAACCGGAAGACCCGCAACCCCCATGGGGCGGCCGATACGAACGTTGCGGGCAAGAATGCGCCGTGCCGTTTCCGGCAGCCCCGTCAGCTGGCTCGCGCCGCCCGTCAGGACAACACGTTTGCCGACGATGGGACTGAAGCCGGACTTCTGGATACGATCACGGATCAATTCCAGCGTCTCTTCGATACGCGCCCGCACGATGCGGGTAACAAGTGCCCTTGAAACTTGCGATGGTTGATCGCGATCATCTTCGCCAATCGGCGGGATCGAAATCATGTCGCGCTCATCCGCGCCATTCAGCAAAGCCGAACCATGCACCACCTTCAGTCTCTCCGCATCTTCGATTCGTGTCGAGAGGCCTCGTGCAAGATCTGTCGTAACGTGATGACCGCCAAGGCCGATCGCGTCGGTATGAATGAGACGGCCTTCGGCGAAAACCGAGATCGTCGTGGTGCCGCCGCCCATGTCGATGGCGGCACAGCCAAGCTCGACCTCGTCATCGACCAGTGCCGCAAGACCGCTGGCATAGGGCGTCGCCACCATGCCCTCGACCGAAAGATGCGCACGATTGACGCAAAGCTCGAGGTTCTTCAGCGCCGTGCGTTCGACAGTCACCACATGCATGTCGACACCGAGAAGATCGCCATACATCGACAGCGGATCACGAATGCCGCGCTCGCCATCCAGCGAATAGCCTGTTGGCAGCGAATGCAGGATCGCCCGGTCCTGACGCATGGACTGCTGGCTCGCCGCCACCAGAACCTTGCGCAGGTCGCTTGCTTCCACTTCCTGTCCGCCGAGATCGATGCTCGCGGTATAGATGTCGCTTGCCAGCCGGCCGGCGGAAACATTGACGATCAGGCTGTCGACGGTCAGGCCCGCCATGCGCTCGGCCGCATCCACCGAAAGACGGATCACGCCTTCGAGCGCGTCAAGATCGGCGATCACGCCGGATTTCACACCGCGCGAGCGCTGGTGACCAATGCCGATGATTTCCACCTTGTGGGTGCGACCCGGCAGGATTTCGCTTTCCTGGCGCGGCGTCAGCCGTCCGATCATGCAAACGACCTTGGTCGAGCCGATGTCGAGCACCGAGACGATGTGGCTGCGCTTGGAAGACAGCGGCTTCAGGCGAGGCAGACCGAAATGGGAAGAACCAAAAAAGCTCATGTGTTCTTCTCCGCTTTCTTGAGTGCCTTCGTGCGTGCATCTACCGCCGTCTGGCGGCGCTCTGCTGCACCTTCGGTCAACTGGATCGTGGTGCGGTCCGTCAGACGCAGATCGACGGCAGCGACATCACGCGACAGAACCTTTTCCTCGAGATCGAGCCGTGCCAGCAATTGCAGTGCCTGCGGCAGGTTCTCTTCCGGCAGCTTGACGACGATGCCGTTGTCGAGATGCAGATCCCAGCGGCGGCCGGCAATGCGAACATAGGCGCGAACGCGGTTGCGAATTTCCGGCCAATCGGCCAGTTGCGCTACGAAACCGGCAGCACCCGTTTCCGCGTCACGTCCGACGAAAAGCGGCAGGGCGGCAAATTTATTGTCACGCAGCGGCGCGATCACGCTGCCGCTTTTTTCGATCAGCGACAGTTCCGTGCCATGCTGCCAGATGCCGAAAGCTTCACGCTCCTTCAGGCGAACCTCAACCGTCTTCGGATAGACCTTGCGGATATCGACATCTTCGACCCAGGGAAGCTGGACGAGCTTGCGGCGGGCCGCATCGATATCAAGCGCAATCAGGGAGGTGCTGCCGTCTAGGCCGAGAAGCTGGAAGACTTCGATTTCCGATGTCTGCAAATTGCCGGATACCTTGACGTCCTCAACCGCAAAACCGGCGGCCGAGGTCGTGGTCTGGGTGACGATATTCGTATGTCCGCCAAGCGACATGCCGTAAAGCCCGATCACCGCGTAAAAGGCAACAGCCGAGATCGTGCCGGTATGGGCGGGAATGTGGATGCGTCCGGTCGCAAGGCTGACACCGAAACGCACGAAACGACGCAGCGGTCGCGGCAGCACCCTGCGATCGTCGGCATTTGCCGTCGCCACGAATTGCTCGCGCTTTTTTGCCGTCGACTTTTTGCCGGTCACCGCAAACACGAAGCGTCCTCCACCATCCAGCTGACAAGGTTACCAAAGGAGCGGCCAGCATGGGCCGCCATTTCCGGCACCAGGGAGGTCGGCGTCATGCCCGGCTGCGTATTCACTTCAAGCCAGATAACTTCGCCATCTTCTGAGAAGCGGTCGTCGTAACGAAAGTCTGAACGGCTTACGCCACGGCACCCGATCGCCCGATGCGCCATAACCGCCAGTGTTTGAATTTTTTGGTAAATTTTTGGTGAAATTTCTGCCGGAATGACATGCTTTGAGCCACCGGCTGCGTATTTAGCGTCGTAATCATAGAAATTGTGACCCAGCGGCACCACTTCCGTCACACCTAGCGCCTCGCCGTCGAGCACGCCGCAGGTCAGTTCGCGACCATGGATGTAACGCTCGACCATGACGTGATCGCCGTAACGCCATTCGGACGAGGTAAGGATTTGCGGCGGATGCGACTGGTCTTCCTTGACGATCACCACACCGAAGCTCGAGCCTTCGCGCACCGGCTTCACGACGTAGGGCGGCGCAAGCGGATGTTCGCTGGTGAATTCGAACCGGTTCATGACGCGTTCGTCAGCCACCGGAATGCCGGCAGCCGCAGCCACTTTCTTGGCCTGCGCCTTGTCCATGGCAAGTGCAGAAGCGAGCACGCCGGAATGGGTATAGGGAATGGCGAGATATTCGAGAATGCCCTGAATGGTGCCGTCTTCACCGAAGGGGCCATGCAGCGCATTGAAGGCGACATCCGGGCGCAGCTCGCCGAGTACGGCGGCGATATCGCGCCCCACATCGACCCGGGTGACCTTGTACCCCTCGCCCTCAAGGGCGAGCGCGCAAGCGTTCCCGGACGAGAGGCTGACCGGCCGCTCCGACGAAAACCCACCCAAAAGAACAGCTACGTGCTTGCCGCCCATCGATACCTCTGACACCAAATCTCCGCTACGATCCGCACCGGAACCAACCGAATTTGACGAACGGTGATTCTGGCACATGATCCTTGAGATCAGTTAAACGCCATTAAGGTTAATGAATCGTTTACTTTCGTTAACCGCCGCGCCCAACATGCCAGTTCCATTAAAGAATCAGCATCGATCCGAATTACCTCCTTGGAATCAGAGAGTTGGACGGATTGCAACATGCAGGTTTTCAATGATCGGAAATAGAACGAGGGTGCCGCACACTTCTATCCCTGATAAAGACAAGGCGAAAATGTTAACAGATGACGCTTTTCCCCAGCGAAAATTATCTGACGTTTCAGCGTTTTAAATCCGTCGCCTGAATCAGTCTCTCAATCTTGAGACTGCGTCCTCGCACACGCTGCGGTCCCTGTCGCACCAGCCGATCACATTGTGCGCATTATTTCTTTTTTAGCATTCCAAAAGAACAAAAATTGCGTTAACGCAGTCAATGCCTCCCAAGGCATGACATGCAATCATCCAAAAATGGGACCAAAACCATGACTGACGCGATATCTCCGGTATCGCCGACAGCTGGCAATTCGAACGTTGTAAAGACAAATTCGCCTGCACGAGTTCTCACTGCCAGCCTGGTCGGCACGACCATCGAGTTTTTCGATTTTTACGTTTACGCCACGGCCGCAGTGCTCGTGTTTCCGACATTGTTCTTCCCGAACAATGATCCGATGACGGCACTTCTGGCATCCTTCGCCACCTTCTCCATCGCCTTTTTCGCCCGCCCGCTCGGCGCCGTCGTTTTCGGCCATTATGGTGACCGCGTCGGCCGTAAAGCTACGCTTGTCGCCGCTCTGCTGACCATGGGCGTATCGACGGTCGTGATCGGCCTTCTGCCGTCCTATGAGACAGCCGGTGTTCTGGCACCTCTGTTGCTGGCGCTTTGCCGCTTCGGTCAGGGCTTCGGTCTTGGCGGAGAATGGGGTGGCGCGGTCCTGCTGGCCACGGAAAACGCTCCTCCCGGCAAGCGCAGCTGGTACGGGATGTTTCCGCAGCTCGGCGCGCCCGTTGGTCTGTTCCTCTCCTCCGGCGTCTTCTGGATCCTGCTGCACTTCATGTCGCAGGAAGCGCTTCTGAGCTGGGGCTGGCGCATTCCCTTCGTCGCTTCGATCATCCTGATCGCGGTTGGCATGTGGGTTCGTCTGTCGATCACCGAAACGCCAGCCTTCCAGAAGGCGATCGAAAAGGAAGAACGTGTTGCCGTGCCGGTCGTGGAACTGTTCCGCAACCACAAGCGCAGCCTCGCGCTCGGCACTTTCGTAGCGTTGGCTACCTTCGTGCTGTTCTATATCGGTACCGCCTATCTGCTGTCCTACAACGTCAAGGTTCTGAAAATCCCGTTCCTCGACGCACTCGAAGTGCAGATCATGGGCTCCATCGTTTTCGGCATCTTCATCCCGATCGCCGGCAAGCTCGCTGAGCGCTTCGGCCGTCGCGAAATCCTGATCCTGACGACGGTGCTGATCGGCCTGTTCTCGTTCCTGCTTCCTACCCTGATGACAGGCGGCGAAGGCTCGATCTTCATCTTCGCGGCCCTTGCGATGACGCTGATGGGCATGACCTACGGCCTGATTGGAACGGCGCTTGCCGCCCCCTTCCCGACAAGGGTGCGCTACACCGGCTCGTCCATCACCTTCAACATGGCCGGCATCTTCGGCGCATCGCTGGCACCCTACATCGCCACATGGCTGCAGGTGAATTACGGCATGGGATATGTCGGATATTACCTCTGCGTATCCGCCCTCATCACGCTCGCCTGCATTCTTCTGTCCCGCAAGGATGAAGTCTGAGCGACAGGCCACTAAAAGATCGGGGCCGCGAAATTACCTTTCGCGGCCTTTTTTCGTCTGTGATGATCCTCAGGCGATAATTTGACGGCCACCTTTCGCGCCCGACGAACAGATGCGATTACGCCCGCTACGTTTCGCCTCGTAGAGCGCCATATCCGCATTGTGCATGACCTTCTCGAAAATCTCCCTGTTCCCGCGCAAGGCCACACCTATCGAGATGGTGGTACTGATCTGCAAATCCTGAAAATGAACCGTTGTCGTCGCGATCTTCTCACGGACGCCTTCGCACTGTTCCAGGAACCGGTCCGGGGCAAGGGTGTGGACGACGACAAACTCTTCACCGCCCATCCGCGCCACATGAGCGGCTTCATCGAAACCTTCCCGAATTGTCTTGGCAACACTGGAGATAACCATGTCACCAGCCAAATGGCCGTAGCTGTCATTCACGGACTTAAAATGATCAATGTCGATAAATGCGACGCAATACGGCGTGCTCAGGTGAACGCAATTCGAATAAAGACCTAGCCGGTTGTGAAGACCTGTCAGAGCATCAGTCTGGCTGAGCTGCGCAAAACGCTCGTGTGACTGGATCAGTAACTGCATCTGCCTCGCATTGAGCCAGCAAATTAAGAAACCGACGGTGAAAGAGATTGTCGTACTAAGGACCAGGCCGATTGTGAGCCCATTGCTCAAGTCCGAGACCAGGTCCAACTGCGCCATCGTCAGGATCGCAACGACACAGATAACGGCGGCTATGGAAGCGATCAGGCAAGCCAATCGAAATGATGACTGTACCGGGTCAAGCCGACGCCATCCATCCGGTGTCGCCACGGTGAATGTCGTTATCGCGACGAGTTCGCTTAAAAAACGTGACAGCTGTCCGCTTACGCGATCGGCAATGAAAATGCTCATAAATATCACCCAAGCAGTAGAGTGGCGCAACGCTGCCTCTCCCGTAATCTAAATACTGCTTATAGATAAAAACTATTGATCGACCGTTACCCGTCGCCAAGGGTGATATGAAACAAAAACTCCTGGCCGCTTGGTGCTGCCAGGAGAGATATAAAACGGCTAACGCAGTTGCTAATGGCAATCGCGAGGCATCGCAATTTTCAGGCGCCGAGGAAGGGCTCCACTTCACGACCCGGCATGAATAGGCCAAGCCGTTTGATTTCCCACTCCAGCCGAATGCCCGACTTCTCGAACACGCGCTTGCGAATGGTCTCGCCCAGATATTCCAGATCGTAACCGGTCGCATGGCCGGTATTGATCATGAAATTGCAATGCAGCGATGACATCTGCGCACCGCCGATGACCAGACCGCGACCGCCCGCTTCGTCGATCAGCTCCCAGGCGGAATGACCTTCGGGGTTCTTGAAGGTTGATCCACCGGTCTGTTCACGGATCGGCTGCACGGTTTCGCGGTGGTGACGCACGGCGTCCATATCGGCGCGGATCTTCGCGCGGTCTTCCGGATAACCCTCAAACAGGGCGCCGGTGAAGATCAGACCAGCATCGGCGCCGGAGTGGCGATAGCTGTAATCCATATCCGCATTTGAGAGCACATGCTGGTTGCCCTGACGGTCCACCGCATAAACCTCCACGACACGCTCACGCGTTTCACCGCCGTTGGCGCCCGCATTCATGCGCAGAGCGCCGCCGATGGAGCCGGGAATACCGTAATAGAAATGGAAACCGCCAATGCCATTATCCATGGCCATCGCGGCAATATGCTTGTCCGGGCAGATCGCGCCTGCCTTGATGCGGTTTTCACCCGAAAGCTCCACCGAGCCGAAACCTTTGGCGGAAAGACGGACGACGACACCTGGAATGCCGCCATCGCGCACCAGAAGGTTCGAGCCGACACCGACCACGGTCAACGGCACGTCCTCCGGCAGGATTTTCAGGAATGTAACCAGATCGTCGGTATCGTGCGGCTGGAACATGACTTCCGCAAGACCGCCGGCTCTGAACCACGTCACGCGGTCCATGGGCGCATCCGGTGTCAGACGTCCCCGCAATTCCTTTACCCCGTCGCCGAGCCTCCCCAGCAATTTAACCCCATCGACCTGTCTCATTCAGACTTTCCTGATATGCTCTTCAATTCCGAAGGCAGCGCTGCCGCCCATTGCGTGATATTTCCGGCCCCCAAGAGAACCACGAAATCGCCCGGATTCGCAATGCCTGCAACCACTGACGCGAGATCTTCCCGTTTTTCGAGAAAACGGGCATCGCGATGGCCGGCAGCCTTGATTGCGGAGACCAGCGCTTCCGAGCTTGCGCCCTCGATCGGATCTTCGCCCGCTGCATAGACCGGAGCAAGAATAATCGTATCGGCATCGTTAAAACAATGCGCGAAATCATCGAACAGGCTGGAAAGGCGGCTGTAGCGGTGCGGCTGGTGCACGGCGATGATGCGGCCCTTGCAGGCTTCGCGCGCAGCCGCGAGCACAGCCTTGATCTCAACCGGATGGTGGCCGTAATCGTCGAAGACCTGCACGCCATTGGCTTCGCCCGTCAGCGTGAAACGACGCTTGACGCCGGCAAAGGAGGCGAGGCCCTTCTTGATGTCCGCTTCCGAAATACCGAGACGATTGGCGACGGCAATCGCGGCCGCTGCGTTCGAAACATTGTGGCGACCGGGCATCGGCAGGACGAGGTCCGTGAAGGAGAATATCTTGCCGGTGCGGCGCCGGCGAATTTCCACATCGAAGATAGACCGCGTGCCATCGATGCGCACATTCGAAAACCGCACGTCGGCCTGTGGGTTCTCACCATAGGTGATGACCTTACGGTCTTCGATACGCCCAACCAGAGCCTGCACCTCGGGATGGTCGAGACACATGACGCCAAAGCCGTAGAACGGAACATTCTCCACGAATTGCCGGAAAGCAGCGCGCACGGCGTCGAAATTGCCGTAGTGGTCAAGATGTTCCGGGTCGATATTGGTGATCACGGCCACATCGGCCGGAAGCTTCAGGAATGTGCCATCGGATTCATCGGCCTCCACCACCATCCACTCGCCCTCGCCCATGCGGGCGTTGGTGCCATAGGCGTTGATGATACCGCCGTTGATGACGGTCGGGTCGAGATTGCCGGCTTCCAGCAGGGTCGCGACCATCGAAGTTGTGGTGGTCTTGCCGTGCGTGCCACCGATGGCAATGGCGTTGCGGAAACGCATCAACTCGGCCAGCATTTCGGCACGGCGAACGATCGGCAGGTGTTTTTCCCGCGCGGCGATCAGCTCCGGATTGTTCTTCTTGATCGCGGTGGAAACGACCACGACCTCGGCATCACCGAGATTATCCGCCGTGTGGCCGACGAAGACCTCGATGCCCTTGTCGCGCAGGCGCTGCACATTGGCGCTGTCGGCCTGGTCGGAGCCCTGTACGCGATGACCGAGATTGTGAAGCACTTCGGCAATGCCGCTCATGCCGATCCCGCCTATGCCGATGAAATGGACAAGGCCTATGGCTTTCGGCATCTTCATGCCTCAACTCCTTCAATGTTCTTCTTGAATTCCTGTACGGACTTTCCGCTCGCAATCGCCTCGACCAGATCGGCCAGTACATCCGCCGCGTGCGGTTTTCCTGTCGCCTTGGCCGCCGCCGCCGTTGCGGACAACCGATCCGGCTCGGACAGCGCCGAGGACAGAAGGCCGGAGAGCTTCTGCGGCGACAGTTCCGACTGCCTGATAACGCTTGCACCGCCGGCTGCCGAAAGCGCTGCCGCATTGGCCGCCTGATCGTGATCCAGCGCATGCGGATAAGGCACGAGGATCGAGGGTCGGCCGATCACCGAAAGCTCCGATACCGTCGACGCACCCGAACGGCTGATGACCAGATCGGCCTCACCGATGCGGGAGGCCATGTCGCCGAAGAAAGGCGAGACATCCGCCTTCACGCCCAGCTTCTGATACGAGGAGATCACACTGTCCTTGTCTTCGGGGCGCGCCTGCTGGGTCACGACGATGCGCTTGCGCTGTTCGTCCTTCAACAGGCAGATCGCCGCCGGAACCGCGCTGGAAAAGAACTGCGCTCCCTGGCTGCCGCCAAAAACCACGAGCTGGAACGTCTCGCCGGTCTGCGAAGGCGTATAGGGTATCTCTGACGCCGCCAGCACCGCCGGGCGCACGGGATTGCCGGTCGCAACCGTCTTGTCGGAATATTGGCCGTTGGCGGGCGGCAGAAAACCACCGGCAATCGCCTTCACACGGGCCGCCAGCGCCTTGTTGGCTCGACCCATCACCGCATTCTGCTCGTGAATGATCGATGGCACACCAAGCCCGGTCGAGGCAAGCAGCGGCGGCACGGTGGGATAACCGCCAAAGCCGACGACCGCAACCGGCTTCAGCTTCGTGATCAGCCGGCGCGCTGAACGCAGCCCTATCCACAGCTTCCACAGCGAACGCGCCACGGAAATCGGGTTTTTCGAACCGATGGTGGCGGATGGAACGACGTGAATCTCTTCCGCCGGAAACTTGCCCGCATAACGCTCGGCGCGGCTGTCGGTGACCAGATGCACCTGATAGCCGCGCGCTTTCAGCGTGTGCGCCAAGGCCTCGGCTGGAAAGACATGGCCGCCGGTACCCCCGGCGGCGAGCAGAACAATACCCTTGCTCATGATCATTTACTCCGCAGGAACGCCGGAACCGACGCGGAAGAAGCTGCGCTCCTGCGCCCTCTTTTCCGGCCTGTGGCGTGTCAGCGCCAGAAGGAAGCCTGCCGTGACGCAGATCGCCATCATCGACGAACCACCATAGGAAATCAGTGGCAGCGTCATGCCCTTGGCGGGCATCAGCTCCAGATTAACGCCGATATTGATCATCGACTGCATGCCGATCTGCAGGACCAGACCGGCCACGGCAAAGCGGCAGAAATCGTCTTTTTCCCTGAAGGCGTGCGAGAGGCCGCGCAACACGATGAAGGCGAAGATCGCCACAAGGAACATGCAGAAAACAATGCCGAATTCTTCCGCCGCCACCGAGAAGATGAAGTCGGTATGGCTGTCGGGAATGATACGCTTGACGATGCCCTCACCCGGGCCGCGACCGAACCAGTCGCCACGAATGATCGCCTCGCGCGCCGTATCCACCTGGAAGGTATCACCCTCACCGGTCCAGAAACGGTCGATACGGCCGGCGACGTGCGGCAGGAGCAGATAGGCGGAGACGATGCCGAGAACGCCGAGGCCGCCGAGCACGATGATCCAGAACCACGGAACACCGGCCATGAAGAACATGCCGCCCCACACCACCGATGTCAGGATGGTCTGGCCAAAGTCGGGCTGGGCAATCAGAAGTGCCGCCACGATACCGAAGGTGATGATAGCAAAGAGGTTACCGGGAATTTCGGGGTGGCGCGCACGTTCGGCAAACAGCCAGGCGCAGACAATGACGAAGGCGGGTTTCATGAATTCCGATGGCTGGATCGAGAAGCTGCCGATGGAAATCCAGCGCCGTGCACCCTTGACCTCGATACCGAAGAACAGCGCGAAAATCATCATCAGCAGCGACGCGATCAGCATCATCACCGCCACGCGCCGGACCTGACGCGGCGACAGGAAGGAAAGACCGATCATGATCGCCAGCGAAGGCACCATGAACATCGCCTGACGTTCCACGAAGAAGAAGCTGTTGAGACCGATGCGTTCGGCAACCGCCGGCGATGCCGCAAATGACAGCATCAAGCCGATGCCCATCAGCGCGATGAACGCCGCCAGAAAGAAACGGTCGATGGTCCAGAACCATTCCGCGACCGGACCGCGATCAACTCGGCTTACCATGGCCTCAGCCCCCTTTTCCAGAGTGAACGAGCATCGTCACGCCATCGAGCGCCGCAACCTGCGCGACGAACGAATCACCTCTGATTTCAAAGTTCTTATATTGGTCGAAGCTTGCGCAAGCCGGGGATAACATCACAATACTGCCGGCCGTCGCATCTTTTTCCGCATCCGCCGCCGCATGCTGCACCGCCTTGTCCAGCGTGCCAGATATTTCATAAGGCACGGCTTCGCCGAGCGTCGCTGCAAATTCCGCCGCCGCCTCGCCGATCAGATAAGCCTTGGCGATGCGCGGAAACAGGGGCGCAAGGCTGGCAATGCCGCCGGCCTTTGGCAGACCGCCCGCGATCCAATAGATGCGCTCATAGCTCGACAAGGCCGGTGCTGCGGCATCGGCATTGGTTGCCTTGCTGTCATTGACGAAAGTGACATTGCCGCGCCGACCGACCGGCTGCATGCGATGTTTTAGGCCGGGGAAGGACTTGAGACCTGCGCGAACGTCCTCTTCGGAAACGCCGACGGCAAGGCATGCGGCAATTGCAGCCGCTGCATTCTGGGCATTGTGGCTGCCGCGAAGCGTCTGGATGCCGTCGAGATCGACCAGCAGCGAGGACTTGCCCCCATGCGCCCGCAGGATGCGGCTGCCTTCGGCATAAAGACCTTCGGAAACGACATTGCGCTTGGAAATGCGCTCCACCTTCACGCCGGCACGCTCGATGCGGTCGGCGATCAGCGTGGAATAGCTGTCATCAACGCCGACAATTGCCGTGCCACTGCCCGCCACAAGCCGTTCCTTGACATCGGCATAATGCTGCATGGTGCCGTGCCGGTCGAGATGGTCGGGCGTCAGATTGAGCAGAATGCCGGCCGTCGGATTGATCGTCGGCGCCAGATCGATCTGGTAGGACGAGCATTCAACGACATAGAAACGTTGCGCTTTCGGCGGATCGAGGCTCAGCACGGCAGTGCCGATATTGCCGCCGAGTTGTGTATCGCGGCCCGAAGCCTTGAGGATATGGGCAATCAGTGCGGTCGTCGTGGATTTGCCGTTCGTGCCGGTGATGGCGATGAAGGGGCAATCCGGCGCATGTGCCCGGCGCTCGCGAATGAAAAGCTCGATATCGCCGATAATCTCGACGCCCGCCGCCCGGGCAAGATCGACCGACCAGTGCGGCTTCGGATGCGTTAGCGGCACGCCGGGTGCGAGCACGAAAGACGAAAAGGAATGCCAGTCTATCGTTCGAAGATCAGCCGTCGTTATCCCTTCGGCCTCAGCCTTAGCGACGCTGTCGGGATTATCGTCGAAAGCAACGACATCCGCCCCGCCGGCAACCAGCGCCCGGGCCGTGACAAGGCCCGAACCGCCAAGCCCGAAAAGCGCGACCTTCTTACCTCTGAACGACGAGACCGGGATCATCGCTCACCTCAGCTTCAGCGTAGCAAGGCCGAGCAGCGCCAGACCGACGGAAATGATCCAGAAACGGATGACCACCTGGCTTTCCGTCCAGCCTTTTTTCTCGAAATGATGGTGGATGGGCGCCATCAGAAAAACGCGCCTGCCGGTGCGCTTGAACCAGAAAACCTGGATGATGACCGAGAGCGTTTCCATCACGAACAGGCCGCCGACGATGACCATGACGATCTCGTGCTTGGTGGCGACAGCGATGGAGCCGATGAGGCCGCCTAGCGCCAGCGAACCCGTGTCACCCATGAAGATGGCGGCGGGCGGCGCGTTGAACCACAGGAAGCCGAGGCCAGCCCCGACCACCGCGCCGACGATTACAGCGAGCTCACCCGTTCCGGGCACGAAGTTGATCTGCAGGTAATTGGCGAAAACCGCGTTACCGGCGAGATAGGCAATCACGCCGAAGGTGGCGGCTGCAATCATGACAGGTACGATGGCGAGACCATCGAGACCGTCGGTCAGGTTAACCGCATTGCCGGCGCCGACAATCACGAAAGCACCGAACAGCACGAAGAAATAGCCGAGATTGATCACGAGTTCCTTGAAGAACGGAAAGGCGATGGAGCTTCCGAGCGTGCCGCCATGCGGTGCGGAAGCAAGCGCCACCTTCATCATGAAGAACACGGCAATCGCGGCAATCAGGAATTCGATGCCGAGACGGGCTTTGCCGGAAAAGCCCTTGTCGCTCTGCTTCGTCACCTTGAGATAGTCGTCATAAAAGCCGATAGCCCCGAAGCCGAGCGTCACCATCAGAACGGCGACGACGTAGACGTTCGACAGGTCACCCCAGAGCAGCGAACCGCCGAGAATACCGGCAAGGATCATCAGCCCGCCCATGGTCGGCGTGCCAGCCTTCTTGAAATGCGTCTGCGGCCCGTCGGCGCGGATTGGCTGGCCCTTGCCCTGGCGCACGCGCAGCGAATTGATGATCGCCGGTCCGAAAAGGAAGACGATCAACGCAGAGGTGAACATCGCCGCACCCGCCCGGAAGGTGATGTACCGGAAGAGGTTGAAGACTTGAATTTTATCCGACAGTTCGACGAGCCAGATCAGCATAATTGCCCTT
Organism: Rhizobium sp. SJZ105; assembly: GCF_007828365.1. Lineage (NCBI taxonomy): Bacteria > Pseudomonadati > Pseudomonadota > Alphaproteobacteria > Hyphomicrobiales > Rhizobiaceae > Rhizobium > Rhizobium sp. SJZ105. Next base: position 473,074 of record NZ_VIUP01000003.1, on the reverse strand, counting down.
TCAAAAGGCTATTTCAGACTTGGCGTTCCGTCTCGGGGAATGCCGGATACTTGTCAAGCAGTGCCGCGACAATCTTGCCGAAACCCAGCCCAAGTGACGATTTTACCATCAGCGCATCGCCCGGTTGCACCCATTGCAGGGCAAAATCGGCAAGTTCAGCTGTCGTCGGGAACCAGATGACAGTTACACTGTCCGGAAGCGCATCGCGAAGGGCGGCCATCGCCTCCCCAGCCAGCCAGACATGTTCGATACCACCGGCTAGCAGCGGCCCCGCCAGTTCCTCGTGTAGCTGGGCTGAGAATTCACCCATCTCCAGCATGTCGCCGAGAACGGCAACGCGACGGCCATAACCCTGCGTTTCTGTTTCCGCAAGCACGGCAATCGCCGCCCGCATGGAGGCGGGGTTGGCGTTGTAGCTCTCATCGATCAGCAGGAAGGAACCGCTTTCAATCGTCAGTCGATGGCGCTGTCCGCGCCCCTTGACTGCCTCGAGCGTTCCGAGCACCTCGAAAGCGCGGTCGAGATTGGCGCCGGTGACGGCAACAGCGCCAAGCACCGCCATGGCGTTGTCGGCAATATGCCTGCCGGGAATGTTCAGGTGCAATTCGCTCGTTTCGCCGTTCAGGATCGCCCAGATGGTCGAGCCCGTGGACGTGCTTTCGAAATCGGCCAGCCGGAAATCGGCCTTGGCATGCTGCCCGAAGGTCAGGATATGCTCGATACCCTGGTCCTGCGCCGCTTCTTCAAGTTGCTCGAACTGGGCGTTGTCACGGTTGAGGATGACGAAGCCGCCCTCCTCCAACCCTTCGAATATCTCCGCCTTGGCGCTTGCGATCTCTTCTATGTTCTTGAAATTGCCCAAATGAGCTGGCGCAATGGTGGTAATGATCGCGACATGCGGACGTACCATCTTGACCAGCGGACGGATCTCGCCGGAGTGGTTCATACCGATTTCGAAAACGCCGAATTCGGTATCGGCGGGCATGCGCGCCAGCGTCAGCGGCACACCCCAGTGATTGTTGAAGGACGCCACCGCCGCATGAACCCGGCCCGAAGGCGCCAGTGCCTGCCGCAACATTTCCTTCGTCGTCGTCTTGCCGACAGAACCGGTCACCGCGATGATCCGCGCCGTGGTCCTTTCACGCGCCGCAATGGCGAGCTTGCCAAGCGCCGCGAGGACATCCTCCACGACGATCATGGGCACGGTCAGGCGGCCGAGGGCCGGCAGCTTACCTTCGGCGACGACCAGCAGGCCCGCACCATTGGCGACAGCAAAACTCGTATAGTCATGGCCGTCGACCCTATCGCCCTTGATGGCGAAAAATGCTTCACCAGCCTTCACAGTCCGGCTGTCGATGGAAATGCCGGTGATACCGGTCGGCAGGTTCCCGACGGGACGCCCTGCCGTGATGGCGATCATGTCGGCGACTGTCCATAACCAATTCAAATCTTCAATCCTTCCAGCGCGGTACGCACCTGTTCATGATCGGAAAACGGCAGCGTCACGGAACCGACGATCTGCCCCTCTTCATGCCCCTTGCCCGCGACGATCAGCGTATCGCCGTTCGAAAGCAGCGACACCGCATGACGGATCGCCTCTGCCCTGTCGCCAATTTCCAACGCACCCGGCGCAGCCGCCATGACTTCGGAACGGATCGTTGCAGCGTCTTCCGAGCGCGGATTGTCGTCGGTAACGATGACGATGTCGGAAAGACGTGTCGCCACTTCGCCCATGATCGGGCGCTTGCCCTTGTCACGGTCGCCGCCGCAGCCGAAGACGGTGATGATGCGGCCGGAGGTGAAGGGCCTGACCGAGGTCAGAACATTTTCAAGCGCATCCGGCTTGTGGGCATAATCCACATAGGCAAGCGCGCCGTTCTTCGTCTGGCCCACAAGTTCCAGGCGACCGGCAGCACCGATCAGCTTTTCAAGCGCCTTCATGGCCGTTGCGGCGGAAACGCCGGTGGACATGGCAAGACCGGCAGCGACGAGAGCATTGGCTACCTGAAAATCGCCGGCCAGCGGAATGTCGACTTCGTGGATCACGCCGTCATGGTGCACTTCGATCAGCTGCTTGTGACGGAAATGCTCTACACGCTTCAGCGTCAGATAATCGCCCTTCCGGCCAACGGTGCGCACATTGAGGCCTGCATCCGCGGCGGCGCGAATGGCCTTATCCGACCAAGGATCGTCGGCAAAAATGACGGCCGGCGCGCCTTTTTCCATCAGCGTGTCAAACAGCCGCATCTTCGCGGCCATGTAGTCCTCGATGGTCGGGTGATAATCCATGTGATCACGGCCGAGATTGGTGAAACCGGCCGCAGCGAGCTTCACGCCGTCAAGGCGACGCTGGTCGAGGCCGTGGCTCGAAGCTTCCATGGCTGCATGGGTCACGCCTTCGGCAGCAAGCTCGGCGAGAAGCGCATGCAGCGTCACCGGATCCGGTGTGGTAAGCGCGCCATAATCTTCGCGGCCGGGAGCGATGACACCCGTCGTGCCGATCTGGGCGGCGGCATGGCCAGCGAAAGCCCAGATTTGTCGCACGAAGGAGGCAACGGAGGTCTTTCCCGCGGTGCCGGTAACGGCGACCATGGTTTCCGGCTGTTTTCCATAAAAACGGGAAGCGGCGAGCGAAAGGTAGAGGCGCGGGTCAGTGACAGCAAGGACCGGCACATCGGCATCCACCGCATGCCCGGAAACGACGGCAACCGCACCCTTGGCGACCGCGTCCTTCACATAGGCCGCGCCATCCGCCTTGGTTCCCGCAACCGCCACGAACAGGCTGCCGGGCGCAGCCTTGCGGCTGTCTGCGGTAATTCCCCCGATTTCGATTGCCCCTACCTCAGACAGGAGCAATTCATTCAATTCCGGAAACGCCGTCCCGGATATATCTCGCAAATTCATCGACTGTGTCCGTCTTGTCCCCCCGGCGCGATTCGCCGGAACACCATAAGCTCTAACAATCAATAAGACACGAGCAAGGCCGAGCCATCCTTGCCGAACTTCGGCTTCACGCCCAGCACTGCCGCTGTGCGGCTGATGATATCGTGCACCATCGGCGCAGCCGAGGTGCCTGCAAGTGCCGCGCCATTGCCCTTGTCCGTCTTCGGTTCGTCGATGAAAGAGAGCACCACATATTGCGGGTCGTCCATCGGGAATGCCGAAAGGAAGGCATTGAAGTTCTTGTCATGCACATAACGGCCATTGACGACCTTGTCAGCCGTACCGGTCTTGCCGCCGACATTGAAACCGTCGACGCGCGCATTACGGCCAGAACCGTTGACACCGTTCCATTCGAACAGGAAGCGCATATCCTTGCTGGCGCCGGGCTTCAGCACCTGTTTTGCGACCTGATCCGCCTGTTCGCGCGTGCGTGGCAGGAATGTCGGCTCGATCAACTTCCCACCATTGACGAGCGCGGCACCGGCAACTGCTGTCTGCAACGGCGTTGTTGAAACGCCGTGGCCGAATGAAATGGTGATCGAGTTGATCTTCTTCCATTCGCGGGGCTGCGAAGGCAGCGCCACTTCAGGCAGCTCGGTCTGCATGCGCGTCAGAAGGCCAAGCCGCGTCAGGAATTCCTTGTGTCCTTCGGTACCCACGGTGTCGGCGATTTTTGCCGTACCGATGTTCGACGAATACTGGAAGATTTCCGGCACCGAGAGCATGCGGCCCTTGCCGTGGAAGTCCTTGATGGTGAAGCCACCGATGCGGATCGGATAACGCGCGTCGAACATATCGCCCAGGCGGACGCGACCCGAATCGAGACCCATGGCAATGGTGAAGGATTTAAAGGTGGAGCCCATTTCGAACGTGCCGTTCGACATGCGGTTGAGCCATCCTTCCTTGGCACCTTCTGCCGGGTTGTTCGGATCATAATCCGGCACAGAGGCCATAGCGAGCACTTCGCCGGTATGCACATCCAGAACCACAGCCCCCGCGCCGATCGCCTGGAACTTGGTAATGGCCGAGGTCACGACTTCACGCACGATGGACTGGACGCGTAGATCGATGGAAAGCTTCACCGGCTCCAGCGGCTGATCGCTGGTCATGCCGAGCGCCGTCAGATCGGCCAGTCCCTGGCTGTCGACGTAACGTTCCATTCCGGCAACACCGCGATTGTCGATATTGACGTGACCGACAACATGGGCAGCTGTTGGCCCGCCAGGGTAGAAGCGGCGTTTTTCCGGGCGGAAACCGACACCGGGAATGCCGAGCGCCAGGATCTGGCTCTGCTGCTTCGGCGTCAACTGACGGCGCAGCCACTGAAAGCGCGAATTGGAGGAAAGCTTCTGATAGGTGCCGCGCTGGTCGAGATCTGGCAATACAGTGCGCAGCTTCTCGATGGCTTCGTCGATATCGACGATGCGATGCGGCTCCGCAAACAGCGACACGGTGCGGATATCAGTCGCCAGAACCTCGCCGTTACGATCAAGAAGATCGGGACGCGACGCCATCAGCCGGTCGGCAGGGGCAATGCTCGAAACCGTTTCCTGCTCTGCAAGGCCATATTGCACCAGACGGCCGCCCACGACGCCGTAAAAGGCGATGAAGCCGAAAATGATGAGACCGACGCGGCTTTTCGCCTGGGCCGCCCTCTTCTTGCGAGCGCCCTCGAAAGCAGCATGGTCAGTATGAATGCCGGTGGTGCTGGCGGAAAAGTGAGCCTTGCTCTTCAGAACCATGACGCGGGAGAGAAAAGACATCAGCGGTCCACCGATCCAGTTATGGTTTCATCCATTTCGCCATCTTCATCGCCTGCGACAGCGGCGACGGCAGGAGCCGGAGCCGCCGTGGGACGGGAAACACGCGCCCGCGGTGTTGGAACAGGAGCGCCATTGGCGGCAATCTGGCCGGCGGGCGGTGATTTCTTCTTGGCAGCTCCGCCAAGCGTAGCGCCCGGCTTGGAGCCGTTGACGGCGGCGGCGATGACATCCGCAACGCTCATGCCTTCCGGCTCGGGCGGCTGCGGCAATTGCGAGCGCAGCATCGGCAATTCCCGCGGCTGCGCCAATTGTGTCGGCAGCGTCGGCGAAAGGCCAAGCTCGTCCTGATAGGCATTCACGAGACGATGAAGGCGGTTCGGCTGCGTCAGCAGTGCCCAGTCGGCCCGCAAAAGATCGATCGTGTCTTTTTCGAGCTTGATTTCGGTCTCAAGCTTGCGGACCTGTTCCAACTTGAGATCGGTCTTGTGCTTGATCGAATAGGTCACCACCGCCGCAGCGACCATGACCCCCATCAACACGACATCGAATGTGCGCAGCATATCAGCCTCCCATCTTTTCAAGGCTGGCGAGATCGGGAAGTTCGAAAATTGAAAAATCTGCCGCCCGGGCAGGTGCCGCCGTGCGCAGGCCGGCGCGCAGCTTGGCCGAACGGGCCCGCGGATTGATCTCCGCCTCCTCGTCGCTTGCAGCGACCATCGGCTTGCCGATATTTTCGAAAATGGCGGGCTTGTCCTCCACCATCGGCAGATGGCGGGAACCCGCCGCCTTTCCGGAACGTTCGGAGAAGAATTTCTTGACGATGCGGTCTTCGAGCGAATGGAACGTGACGACAACCAGCCGGCCGCCGGGCTTCAAAGCCCGCTCGGCAGCAAACAGGGCCTGCGCCAATTCTCCGAGTTCGTCATTGACGAAAACGCGCAGCGCCTGAAACACCCGTGTTGCGGGATGGATCTTGTCTTTAGCCTTGCGCGGCGTAACGATTTCAATGAGGCCCGCCAGATCACGCGTGGTGCGGAATGGCTCTTCCGCCCTCCTCTTCTCGATGGCGCGGGCGATGCGGCCCGGCTGCTTTTCCTCGCCGAGAAAACCGAAGATGCGGATGAGATCGCCGACCTTGGCGCGATTGACGACATCCGCCGCCGAAACGCCGGAGCTGGACATGCGCATGTCGAGAGGACCGTTCTTCTGGAAGGAAAAACCGCGCTCGGCCTCGTCTATCTGCATGGAGGAAACGCCGATATCGAGAACCACGCCGTCAAGACCGCCTTCCGGCGCGTGCCTTGCCAGATCGGAAAATTGCGATTGAATGAGGGTAAGCCTGCCGCCATTTGCAGCAACCATGGCCTGGCCGCCGGCGATCGCGTTCGGATCGCGGTCAAGCGCGATGACATTGGCACCTTGATCGAGAATTGCCTGGGTGTAGCCACCGGCGCCGAAAGTGCCGTCGAGGATGACCTTGCCGGATGCGGGTTCGAGCGCAGCGATCACTTCGCGAAGCAGGACCGGGATGTGACGCTGAGGTCCCTCACCGGCATCAGAAGATCGCCCGCCAGAATTCGCCGCCATTCCGTGTCCCCGTCCTATGCGGGGCGTGCAGCCGAAAAACCGCGCCCCGCTCTTGCTGCCGCCTGCGCCGCCAAAAACGCCTGCGGTTGCCAAAGCTGAAAATGATCCGCTCGTCCAACGAAGGTGACATCCGTGGATATGCCGGTAAATTCCCGGACGAAATCCGTCACCATCAACCGACCTTCCTGATCGAGCTTCATGAAAACGCCGCCGCCGTGTACCAGCAGCGACATTGCGTTCGCCTCCGGCGAGAAGGCATCCATGGACGCGATCTGCCGCTCGTAGCGCTCCAGCAAATCCGGACCGCCGACACTGATTGCCGGAAACGCGAAATCCTGAAGACAATAAAGCTCCTGAATCCCACGCTGTGCCAGCACCGAACGAAACGGAGACGGAACCGAAACGCGCCCCTTGGCGTCGATCCTGTTCGTTACGTTCGATAAAAAGCGGTCCATTACTCAACTCGCCAAAACCGCATTCCGCAAAGCGAATCATCCGCCCCACAGACAACACCGGTACGCACGACACATCGCCAAGCGTCAGGGCGACATGCCCTGCAGCAGCCCGTTGCAGGCTCCTCACTCGTTTCAGCGATTGCGGGTCAAAAACACGACCCAGTGTGGTGTGCATTTGGGATACCATGGGACACTATGGGCGTCAATGGGAGAAGCCGGCACGATACCGACTCCGCATCGGAAATTCATAAGCCGTTAAGTTTAACGAATGGTTTACTTCGCACCCCATGATGCTTTTTCACGGCACACGAAGGCACGGTAAAACCACCGTTTTTCTGTTTTAAAACAATGAAATGGATATTTCCTGCCGCGGCGCTCGCCTGCGGAATGGAAAAGAAATTCGCCAGTTGGCCTGTAAGCCGGGTTCTGTATGGCTCCGGTTTGACCCGGAACGTGGCAGCCATTCATCTGGGACGGCATTTGCATGCCGCCTCTCGCAACCCACCCGGATGACGGGCCCGGAAACCGGCTGTAGACGAAGGCTTTCGCCCGCGCCCCGTGTCATCCCTATTCGGTCTTGCTCCCGGTGGGGTTTACCTTGCCACCACTGTCACCAGCGGCGCGGTGGGCTCTTACCCCACCCTTTCACCCTTACCATGCCAGGCATGGCGGTTTGCTCTCTGTGGCACTTTCCCTGGGGTCGCCCCCGCCGGACGTTATCCGGCACCGTATTTCCGTGGAGCCCGGACTTTCCTCACCTTACCGTCTTTCGACATTGGTAAAGCGCGGCTGCCCAGCCAACTGGCATGGCGTCAATACCCATGTTCTTTGGCGAAAGCCACCGAAAAGCGTAACGGAAGATCAAAGAAATGCAGGCTTGAAATCCGTTGCATAGGCGTCGTTGTAAATTTTTCCATCCCGCAGCAACAGGGCGCCTAACCGCCCGATCTCGTCGGAACTCTTGGCCGCCGTACCGTTGCCGCCAGTCAGAACCGCAATGCGCGGTGACGTCGTAAAGCCGATGGCCGGATAACCGCCCGGCGTTTTGGACACCACGCAGGCGGCCGTGGAAATGCGCGACCGGTCGATGGATGGCACCAAGGTCCCGACGATGGCAGAGAGATGGTCGCGAACGCTTTCGCGCCCGCCGGAACGGAACCATGCGCGAATTTCGGGATCGCTATCGAGCTTCTTATCATCGGGATCGCCGCCGATTTTCAGATAGAACCTGCCATCGGGATAACGGACGGGCGGCAGGAGATAGACATGTTTCGTCGTGTCGCGCGGCTCGTAAATCAACGACGGCATGCCCGCATATTGTCCCAGCTCCGCCTCCTCTACCTCGAAGAAGGCGACGGTGCGCGCATAGACATTGAGAGCGACGGGCTGCGGCAACAAATCCTTCGTGATCGAGAAGCCACCCGCAGCGACCAGCACCCGGTCTGCTGTATAAACCGCACCCGAGGCCGTCTCGACGCGTGCACGGCCAGCCTCTTCCCGCGTCGAGACGACTATATCGTCGATGAGCGTAACGCCGGCTTTGTCTGCCAGAACGCTCTGCGCCTTCACCAGCGCGCGCGGATTGACGTAACCGGCATTGTCCTTTTCGAACACGCCCTCGCAGCCCGGCTCGAAGGAGAAATAGGGAAAGGCGCTTTTCAGACCTGCGTCGTCAAGCATTTCCGTGGAAACCCGCAGACGCGCCGCTGCCTCACAGACGTTGTCGACAAAGGGATTGTCGCCACCGCGTTCAGGCCCAACCATCAGACAGCCGACGGGAGCGTAAAATTCCACGCCGCTCCTTGCCGCGATGTCGGTGTAGCGCGCGATCGAGCGGTTGGCGAGTAGCGCCCAGTCCGCATCACCATCAATGGTGCGGGTAATGCGCGCCTCGTCATAATGGCTGGCGAAAACACCCGGATGTGACTTGATGTCGGCAGGTTCACCGGGCCCGATCAGGGCCACACCTTCGGTGTTTTCCGCCAGATGGCGGGCGGCGGCAGCACCCATCATGCCACGACCGACAACGATATATTTGAAATGTCCCGACATGCCGCCCTCTTCGCCTCAACCCGCTCTAGTACAGCTGCGATTTTGTAGCCGCTTCGCTGCTGAATGTCAGATAAAAACCGGCGACATTTCGGCGGCAAAATCACTCTCGGTCAGCTGGCCATCCAGAAGCAGCACTGCGCCTAGCCGCCCGATTTCGTCGGAAGACTTGGCGGAAACGAAATTGCCACCGGTCAGAACCGCGATATTGGAAGATTGCGTATAGCCGATATATGGATAACCGCTACGGGTAATGGATGCGACGCAGGAACCAGAGGTCACGGGGCAGCCCGCAAGTTCCGGCATGAGCGATAGTGCCCGTTTCGTCAGGAATTCCACTTCGCCCGGCGTGCCGTCGGAATGAAACCAGCCGACTGCTTCGGCCAGCGTTTCCAGCCTGCCCTTTTCGCTCTCACCGCCGATCTTCAGATAGACCTTGCCGTCGGGGTAACGCACAGGCGGCAGAATATAGACGATATCGTCCTCGGTCTCCGCCAGCACGATGGTCGAGGGCATAGAGCCGAAGAGGGCCTGCCTTGCTTCGTCGAGTTCGAAAAACACAATGGTGCGGCCCGTTGCCGCCATATCGACCGGGGAAGGCAGAAGATCAGCCATGTTGGTGAAACCGCCAGCGGCCACTATGACCTTTTCGGCCGTGTGTACGGCCCCTTCCCTGGTGGAAACTTCCACTCCTTGGGAGGTATCGCGAACATGCGCCGCCGTCTCGCGGATCAGTCGCGCGCCCTGCGCAGCAGCAATCGTGCATTGCGCCCTCACAAGCGCACGCGGATTGACGTGGCCGGCATTCTGCGCCTCGAAGTAACCGTCGTGATCCGACGGCAGGGAAAACATCGGGAACCGGGCAGCCAGCGCATCGCTTCCGATCGTTTCCACGCCAAGACCGAGACGGTCGGTCGAGACCAAGGCTCGCGAAACGTAGTCTCCGGCAAGCCCCTTGCCGTTTCCGGTAAACAGACAGCCCGCTTCGGTGAAGAAACGGATGCCGCTTTTTGCTTCGATCTCGGCATAGCGCCGGATGGAGCGTTGCGCCAGCTCCGCCCAGACGGGATCGCCATCGAAACCACGGGTGATGCGCGCCTCGTCATAGTGACTTGAAAACACACCGGTATGGGTCTTGCGATCGGCGGGTTCATCCGGCCCGATCAGCGCCACGCCATCCGTTTGCGCCGAAAGGTGCCTCGCTGCCGCCGCACCCATCATTCCGGCACCGACCACGATATATTTGAAATCCGGCATGTCATGCTCCGCATCAGGTTTGCTCCTGACTACAGCATGCACGCATAAACCGGAATCGATTTTCGTGACGTCCGAAACATGCCGCGCAAGAGCGTGCAGCGGTTTTGCAATAACGAGATGCGATAAAACGAGGACTTAAAGCTTATCGCCAATCTGAAACATCACGACACGCTTGAGCAAAGGACCTCAGCTGGCCAGAAGCGCCTGGACCTTGCCGCAATAACGCTTGGACACCGGGTTCATGCGGGTGGCGCCGTGGCCGGCATTGTAACGCAGGATCGTGCTGCAAACCTCACCGCCGCCAAGCTGGTGTGCGGTTGCCAGATATTGCATGCCCCAGCGAATATTGGTCTCGGGGTCGAAGAGGGCTTTGGTCGTGCCGCGAAAGCCCATCATGCGCGCCGTTGCCGGCTTGATCTGCATCAGCCCGACCTCGCCTGCGCTGCCGCGAGCCCTAGGGTTGAACTTGCTTTCGACAGAAACGACGGCATGGGCCAGATTGGTGGGGACGCCGTAACGCTTGGCATATTTGACGATCAGATCGGAATAGTCGTTCTTGAGCGACGAAGGCAGGCTCTTTTCGGGAACGGGATAACCGGGCGTACGGAAGAAGGTCCCCAGCGTCACGGTTTTGGTCTTGACGTCCTCGTCTTTGGCAAAAGCAATCCCCGCCTGCGAAACGAGCATAGCAACGCCCGCTGCGACAGCAACAAAAACTCTGTTCATCGGTTGAAATAGTCTCCAGATCGGATAACCGGAACAATGAAACGATAAAAACGTCCAGCGCGCGGAAAGTCGATTACGACCTTCTACCGTCCAGTCTCCTTGATTGATATTGACGGCAAGCTCCCCTGAAGAACAGCACCGCGTCCACTGCGGCTCTTAGACTTCCTCAATGCGGATTAACTGTGGCACAACAAAAAAATCGACTTGCGCGACCGGGAAACGGGGAAGGCTTTTCCAGAAACGGCGTTCAAACGGCCGAAAATTTCGGAAGGCTGGCAATCAGCCGATGCAGCGTGTCGATCGTGGAAAAATCCGCGATACCATCCACCAGCGCCGGGCGGAAATGCCGCTGAAAGGCGGCCACGGCACCTTCTGTTTTTTCGCAATATGCGCCTGTTATTTCAACGCCATATCCGTAAATGGATAGCATGGACTGGAGCGCTTCCACTGGCTGGCCGTGATCGCCGCGCTGAAAAAAACGTCCGCCGCGGATCGGCGCTGGCTCTACCCAATGACCGACACCGTGCCGCGACAGGATGTCCCATGGGAATTTTTCACCCGGATCAACCTTGCGGATCGGCGCCACATCGGAATGCGCAAGCACCCTTTCAGGGGAGATAGACCACCGCTGGCCGCAATCGCGACACAATTCGATGACGGCAGCCACCTGTTTTTCCGGAAATTCCGGCAGGCCGCCCGGATGGCCCTGATTGGCGATTTCAATCCCGATGGAGCGGGAATTGATGTCCGCCTCCCCCGCCCAGCTGCTTTTGCCCGCATGCCAGGCGCGGCGAGTTTCCGCAACAAGCTGCATGACACGCCCGTCTTCAAAAACGAAATAGTGGCTGGAGACCTGGCTTTCGGGATTGCAGAGCCACGAAAGGGCGCCATCGGCGGTCGTCATGCCGGTATAGTGCAGGAGGATGATATCCGGGCCTGCCACGCCCTGTCTTTCGCCATGGTTGGGAGAAGGCGCAATGGTTGCGCCCCCGAAATCCGGGTTGAAATCCGGCAGAAATTCACTCATGCGACGCGGCGTTCTTTCTCGATGGCCTCATAGGCGGCATTGAGAGCCGCCATACGCTCATTCGCGGCAGCGTGCAATTCCATCGGCACACCGCGCGCGATGAGCTTGTCCGGATGGTGCTCGGCAACCAGCGAACGGTAACGCTTGCGAATATCCAGAAAGTCGTCCGAGGGCGAAACGCCAAGCACGCGATAGGGATCGCGCCCATCCATATGGACGTGGCGTGCCATGATCGTTTCGAAATGATCTTCGGTAATATGGAAGATTTCCGCGATACGGCCGAGAAACGCCAGTTCCCGCTCGTGGATCAAGCCGTCTGCCTTGGCGATGTGGAACAGGCCATCGATGACGCTTTCCAGCATCTCGCAATTGTCATGGCCGGAGCCGCAAAGACCGGCAAGACGCTCGGCATAGGCCTCGTATCCCGCAACGTCCTGGCGTGCGAGATTATAAAGGCGGGCAACGTTTCTGGCCTCTTCTTCAGGAAAATCGAAAATCTGCCGGAAGGCGCGCACTTCGGCATCGTTCACGACACCATCGGCCTTTGCCATCTTTGCCGACAGCGCGATAATGGCCACGGAAAAAGAAACCTTGCGGCGGGTCTCCGGATCTCCCTCGAAAAGGGTGCGGATCGCCTCTACCACGCGACCGAGCGTGCTGCCTGCCGCGTCACCGATCGCGCCGAGCAGCCGTTCCCACAGGGATGAAATATGCAAACAGGCGAAATCGAACATCATGACGCCAAGCATGACGGCATATCGCCGTGAATGCAATATGCGCGGCGCCGCTGCGGCATTAACTTTTATTCATTTTTGCGACAGTTTTTCTTCAGGAGCAAGGGGGCGGCAAACGGGAGAGCAACGGTTTTCCACAGACGGCGAAGCCTGGTGCAAGGTTGGAGGCGATTGAAACGATTATATTCGGCTTCTTTGCCCAAGCTGCTGAAAAACCGCGAGAAATCGGCATTTTTCGTGATAAATTCACTTTACACCTACACGTGGCTGTCGCATCCCTTTGCCAGACATATCTTTCTATCCAAGCAAAGGAGAGCCACGATGGCCAAACAGAAAGTCGCAATGCTGACCGCGGGTGGCCTTGCTCCCTGTCTCTCTTCAGCCGTTGGCGGCCTGATCGAGCGTTATAGCGACGTCGCGCCTGATATTGACATTGTGGCCTATCGTTCCGGCTATCAGGGCGTGCTTCTGGGCGACCGGATCGAGATCAACAAGGACATGCGCGAAAAGGCGCATCTGCTGCACCGTTATGGCGGATCGCCGATCGGCAACAGCCGCGTAAAGCTCACCAACGCTGCCGATTGCGCCAAGCGCGGGCTGGTGAAAGAGGGTGAAAATCCGCTGCGCGTTGCCGCCGAACGGCTGGCTGCCGACGGCATCACCATTCTCCACACCATCGGCGGCGACGACACCAACACGACGGCCGCCGACCTTGCCGCCTATCTCGGCGCCAACGGTTACGATCTGACCGTCGTCGGGCTGCCGAAGACCGTGGATAACGACGTGGTTCCGATCAGGCAGTCGCTCGGCGCATGGACCGCGGCCGAAGTGGGCGCTTCCTTCTTCGACAATGTCAGCAACGAGCAGAGTGCTGCGCCGAAGACCTTTGTCATCCACGAAGTCATGGGCCGCCATTGCGGCTGGCTGACGGCTGCGACCGCCCGCGCCTACATCCAGAAGACCAACGGCAATGAATATGTCGAAGGACTGATGATGAACACGCAGATGAAGAACATAGACGGCATCTACCTGCCGGAAATGGCGTTCGACATCGAAGCGGAAGCCGAACGGCTGAAGGCGATCATGGACAAACACGGCTACGTCACGTTGTTCGTTTCCGAAGGTGCGGGGCTCGATTCCATCGTTGCCGAACGCGAAGCCGCCGGTGAGGCCGTCAAGCGCGATGCCTTCGGCCATGTGAAGATCGACACCATCAATGTCGGCGGCTGGTTCCAGAAGCAATTCGCCGGCCTCATCGGCGCCGAACGCTCCATGGTCCAGAAATCCGGTTACTTCGCCCGCTCCGCTCCCGCCAATGGCGACGATCTGCGCCTCATCCAGGGCATGGTCGATCTTGCCGTCGAAAGCGCGCTGAACAAGGTCTCGGGCGTCACCGGCCACGACGAAGACCAAAAGGGTAAATTGCGGACCATCGAGTTTCCGCGTATCAAGGGCGGAAAGCATTTCGACCTGTCTGCAAAATGGTTTACCGAAGTGATGGAACACGTCGGTCAACCGTTCACAGCGGCCTAATTTTACGATAGGCTGGATAAAGCGGCGACAGGGAGGGCAAGGAGGAAGAGAATGTCTGGACAGGCGTGGCTGGTTTTTTGTGCAGCATGTGCCGTTGTGTTCGCACTTCCCTCTCCCCTTGTATTCTCTGTCGCCTCCTATGCCGCTATCCGCGGCAGAAAAACGGTGTTTGCCTCTGTCACTGGCGGCGCGCTTGGCATCGTCACAGCTATGACGATATCTGCGATTCCAGCGGCTGGCCTTGCCTATCTGCCGCATGCCTTTGTGGAAATCGTTCAGTGGACGGGTATCGGCTGGCTGATTCTTTTCCTGTTATGGACCTTTGCCACCCCCGCCGCCCAGGCAGCCAATGCAGACAATGACAATCTGCCCGGCAAATCATCCAGCGGCATTTTCCGTGATTGCTACGCCATTGCAGCGTTGCGTCCGCGCTATTTCATGTTCTTCCTGGCACTGTTGCCGCAATTCGTTTCCACCTCCGGCAATGCGGTCGAAACGCTGGCCGTAGCGCAGGCCGCAATCCTGTTGCTGGCACTTGGCATTCTGGCAGCGCAGGCACTCTTTGCCGGCTCCACGCTGGCACTGGTGCGCCGCATGTCCGGCAACAAAAAAATCCGGCCGAAATACCGCACTCACTTCATTTCTGGCCGTGCCGTCAGCGCCGGATACCGCCGCATCGCCGCCTGAAAAACCGCGATGCCACGTCCCGGCTTGCCGCTATCCTTACAATAGGTTAATGAAGGCTCGACGGGACACTGCCTGCTTCGCTCGACGCGGGGGTATCGACAGACAGGCATAACGAAGGCGGCAACATGCGAAATTCGGCAAAATTCCGCGGAAGAAGCGCACTTCTTCTGTCTTCCACGGTGGGCCTTGCACTGGCTTTGGCCGGATGCACCAGCGTCGAATATGCCGCAAAGGAAGGGCCGAACGGCCCGAAAATAGCCGCAGTCAACCAGACCGCACCGGCACAAGCCTCCGCACAGTCGGAAACGGCTGGTACCCCGGCTGATACCGCCGCACCGGCAGTCCATGCCACTGACGTGGCAGCCTCTTCCCAGCCCGAATCGCTTCCAACCGTCGCTGCCGTCAAGGGTGGCCGCGTGGCGCTGCCGCCGGCAGCCGAAATTGCAGCGGCAGTGGCGAGCCCAACCCAAATGCAGCCACAGCAACAACAGACAGAGGTCGCGCAGGCAACGGTAACGACAGCCGCGCCGACGACGGCTGCGGCTCTTGCACCGCACGCCACAACGCCGGCAGCCGCAGCGATCGAAACCGCAAGTGCCGCCGCGAAACCGGCGGCCCACAACTCTGCCGCCGACCTGCCGCAGGTGGTTGCCGTCAAGGGCAGCTTCCCGCCCGCACCGCCGCCGCCCGGAACGCCGTCGATCGGTACCGAACTGACCGCGGAACGGAAAGTCATTCCCCTGCCGAAGCCGGACAGCACGGTTCTGGCCTATGCGGCCGGTCCGACCAACGCCGCCCTTGCCGCTATCCGGCAGAACGAAACGATGACGGCGCCGTACAAATCCGCGCCGGCCGGACGTGAAAAGCTGAGCGGGCTTATTTCGAAATACGCTGTCATGTATAATGTGCCGGAAGATCTGGTGCATCGCGTGGTGCAGCGTGAAAGCAGATACAATCCCGGCGCCTATAATGGCGGCCACTTCGGCCTGATGCAGATCAAGCACGCCACGGCCCGCTCCATGGGCTTTGATGGCCCCGCCTCTGGCCTGTTCGATGCCGAAACCAACCTCAAATATGCCGTCAAATATCTGAGCGGCGCCTGGCTTGTTGCCGACAACAACCGGGACAATGCTGTCAGGCTTTATGCACGCGGTTATTATTACGATGCCAAGCGCAAGGGCATGCTGCACGTTCTGCGCAAGTAAGCCTTTGAGCAGAGCCGGGACTGCAATGCGGCAAAGCGGCTTTTCTTAAAAACGTCGAGCACGTCACTTTTGTCATCCTCGGGCTTGTCCCTGGGATCTGCAAGCTTTTGATTTTACGATATGTGCTTAGATCCTCGTTACAAGCCCGAGGATGACGTCACATCCAAATCTAAGCTTGAGACCTGAGTTGGTTTCACACCGCCTTTTCGATTCGTTACGTCGGCCCACAACCCCTGTCATCAAACTGTAGCGTCGTGACTGTAGACGCCTCTCAATCTATTGAGAGGTGAACATATGACGAGTGCGGCACCCAAGACCGGCTTCAGCAAGAATACGAAACTGAAGTCCGCATTGCTCCAGCACAAGGCGCTCTCGAAAAGCGGTTTTTCCGAACGGTTCTTCGGGGTTCTCTTTTCCGGTCTGGTTTATCCGCAAATCTGGGAAGACCCGGAAATCGATATGGAAGCGATGGAGCTTGCTGAAGGCCACCGCATCGTCACCATCGGCTCGGGTGGCTGCAACATGCTGGCCTACCTCTCCCGCAACCCTGCCAGCATCGATGTGGTGGATCTTAACCCGCATCACATCGCCCTCAACAAACTGAAGCTTGCCGCCTTCCGCCATCTCCCGGCCCATCAGGATGTGGTTCGCCAGTTCGGCCGCGCCAATACGCGCAGCAATAGTCACGGCTACGACCGATTCATCGCCGACCATCTCGACGACACGACCAAGGCCTACTGGTCGAAACGCACCCTATCCGGCCGTCGCCGCATCTCGGTATTCGACAGGAACATATACCGCACCGGTCTGCTCGGCCGTTTCATCGGCGCCGGCCACCTTATGGCGCGCCTGCATGGCGTCAAGCTGACCGAAATGGCCAATAGCCGCACGCTGGATGAACAGCGTCGGTTCTTCGACAGCAAGGTCGCACCGCTGTTCGACAAGCCGGTGGTGCGCTGGCTGACGAAGCGAAAAAGTTCGCTGTTCGGCCTTGGCATTCCACCCCGCCAATATGACGAGCTGGCAAGCCTTTCCAGCGACGGCACCGTCGCCTCCGTCCTCAAGGAGCGGCTTGAAAAGCTTGCCTGCAACTTTCCGCTCAGCGACAATTATTTCGCCTGGCAGGCCTTCGCGCGCCGTTATCCCGAGCCGCATGAGGGTGCTCTTCCCGCTTATCTCAAGCGGGAATATTACGAGACGATCCGCGACAACACCGCCCGCGTTGCCGTGCACCACGCCACCTATACCGAGCTGCTTTCCAAAAAACCGGCAAACGGCGTCGATCGCTACATTCTGCTCGATGCGCAGGACTGGATGACGGACGTGCAGCTCAATGAATTGTGGTCGCAGATCAGCCGCACCGCCGCTCCCGGCGCCCGCGTCATTTTCCGCACCGCTGCCGAAAAGAGCGTGATCGAAGGCCGTCTCTCGGCCGATATCCGCAACCAGTGGATCTATCTAGAGGAACGCTCCAATGAGCTCAACGCCATGGACCGTTCGGCCATCTATGGCGGCTTCCATATCTATCAGAGGGCTCTGGCATGAAAACCATCGGCGAGAATGTCGGCCTTGCGGATGAGGCGCATGCGAGCCTGATGGACCGCATGTATCGCCACCAGCGGCATATCTACGATATTACCCGCAAATATTACCTTCTGGGCCGCGACAGGACCATTTCCGGCCTCGACGTGCCCAAGGGTGGCACGCTGCTTGAAGTCGGCTGCGGTACCGGCCGCAACCTGCTGCTGGCCAGCCGCAAGTTTCCGGAAGCAAGACTGTTCGGTCTCGATATCTCCGCCGAAATGCTGCTGACCGCATCCGAGAATTTTACCGGAAAGACGGAACGCCCCGTTCTGCGCGTGGCCGACGCCACCGCTTTCCGCGCCGCAGAATTCGGTCAGCCGGACGGTTTCGACCGAGTCATGATCCCCTATGCGCTTTCGATGAT
This sequence comes from Rhizobium sp. SJZ105, assembly GCF_007828365.1. Classification (NCBI taxonomy): domain Bacteria; kingdom Pseudomonadati; phylum Pseudomonadota; class Alphaproteobacteria; order Hyphomicrobiales; family Rhizobiaceae; genus Rhizobium; species Rhizobium sp. SJZ105. The sequence continues at coordinate 455,160 of NZ_VIUP01000003.1, read as the reverse complement.
ACCGGACTGGGAAAAGGCGATCGAACAGGCGCTGACAGCTCTCAAGCCCGGCGGCTCGCTGCACATCGTCGATTTCGGCCAGCAGGAACAATTGCCCAAGTGGTTCCGCGCACTTCTGCAGGCATGGCTCACCCGCTTCCACGTCACGCCCCGCGCCAATCTCCGTTACGTTCTGGCCAACATGGCAGGCCGTTTTGACGGTAATCTCGAATTCGAGGAGATTGCCCGGGGTTACGCCTGGCGGGCCATCATCACGCTTCCGGTCGCCGAAGTGCAGCCAAAAGTCAGCCGTATTCTGGCAGACGCCTGATCCTCAAGGGTTAAGGCGCCTCGCCTCTGCAAATGCGGGCGAGACGCTGCCAGCCAGCGGTCCTACAAGTATACGCCACTGGGACTGAAAGACCGCAAATCTCTTGGAATCCAGCGACTTGCGAGCCGAAAAAACGCCACTGCCCCTTGCCATAACGGCTTGTTTACCATGTTATGGGTAAATCGGGAGACGCGGCGCGCCATTTTGCGGCTGCGGATGGGCAACAATAATTCATCAGGGTTCCAATGCGGCTGCGTCTATCGGCACTTTTGTCGGCTATGTTGTTGATCGGCGGCTGTACGTCCACGAGCTATGACCTGCTTGAAACCGCGTCTGTTTCCAAGCCGAAATTCTCCGATACCGACCCGCAGGATTTTGGCACGAACAACCCGCATCGCCACGAGGTGCATGGCATCGACGTGTCCAAATGGAATGGCGACGTCGACTGGCGGACCGTTCGCAAATCCGGCGTTTCCTTCGTCTTCATCAAGGCCACCGAAGGCTCAGACCGCATCGATCCGAAATTCGGCGACCATTGGCGCAGTGCGGCGGCGGCAGATATCCTGCACGCGCCATACCATTTCTACTACTTCTGCTCGACGGCAGACGCTCAGGCCGACTGGTTCATCAGCAACGTGCCAAAGGAAGCCGTCACCCTGCCGCCGGTTCTCGATGTGGAATGGAACCCCTCCTCCCCCACCTGCAAGACGCGCCCGGCCCCTGGCATCGTCCGCGCCGAGATGCAGCGTTTCCTCGACCGCCTCGAGGCCCATTACGGCAAGCGCCCGATCATCTACACCTCGGTCGACTTCCACCGCGACAACCTCGTTGGCCAGTTCAAGAATTACCATTTCTGGGTGCGCTCCGTCGCCGCGCATCCCGCCAAGATTTACGAAGACCGGCAGTGGGCCTTCTGGCAATATACGGCCACCGGCGTCGTGCCCGGCGTCAACGGCCCAACCGACATCAATGTCTTCGCCGGAAGTGAGAAAAACTGGCGGAAATGGATCGCTTCGGCCAAATAATACGGCCAAGAAGCAACACATTCGAAAAATCGGCGTTCTTCTGCACCGGCAGATCGCTGGACCCGTTTTTTTGTCGCAAACATGTGGGTAAAGCGGGCTAACAACCTATCGAGGAAATTCCCATGCCCACTTTTCGGTCGCGCAGCATCATTTTTGCCGCCGCTCTGTCGCTTCTCTCCACCGGCTCCGCCCTTGCCACACCGCCTGTGGCCTCGCCTGACGATCCAAAGCAGGTTGCCTGCGGCGGTGATCTCGGCGCATTTCTCGAGGGCGTGAAGGCTGAGGCCGCTGCCAAGGGTGTTCCGGCGGCTGCCATCGAAAAGGCGCTGGCCGGCGCGCAGATAGACCCCAAAGTGCTTTCACGTGACCGCGCACAGGGCGTCTTCCGCCAGACCTTCCTCGAATTTTCCCAGCGCACTGTCAGCCAGGCCCGTCTCGATATCGGCCGCAAGAAGCTGCAGGAGCTGTCATCGACCTTTGCCCGTGCCGAGAACGAATTCGGCATACCGGCTGGCGTCATTGCCGCTTTCTGGGCCATGGAGACCGATTTCGGTGCCGTCCAGGGCGATTTCAACACCCGTAACGCGCTGGTGACCCTCTCGCACGATTGCCGCCGCCCGGAACTCTTCCGTCCGCAATTGCTGGCGCTCATCGAAATGGTCCAGCACGGCGATCTCGACCCCACGTCCAACACGGGTGCATGGGCCGGTGAAATCGGCCAGGTACAGATGCTGCCCAAGGACATCATCGCCTTCGGCATCGATGGTGATGGCGATGGCCATGTCAACGTCAAGAGCAGCGCACCGGATGCAATCCTCACGGCGGCGAAATTCATCCAGCACCTCGGTTTCAAGAAGGGCGAACCCTGGATGCAGGAAGTTTCCGTACCGGAAAACCTGCCCTGGGAGAAATCCGGCCTCGGCGGTTCGCTCACCGCCGGTGACTGGTTTACCCTCGGCGTGACCCCGCGCGACGGTAACAAAAATTTCGCCTCCCTGCCCGCAGCCCTCATCATGCCGCAGGGCCGCAAGGGACCGACCTTCCTCACCTATCCCAACTTCAACATCTATCTGGAATGGAACCAGTCGTTCATCTACACGACCTCGGCTGCCTATTTCGCCAACCGTCTGATGGGCGCCCCTGTCTATAACAAGGGCAATCCCGATCCGGGCTTCGATGACGCGACGATGAAAGAGTTGCAGACCAAGCTTGAAGCGCGCGGCCACGATGTTGGCAAGGTGGATGGAATTCTCGGTTCCGGCACCCGCGTCGCCATCCAGAAGGAACAGCAGCGTCTCGGAATCCCTGCGGATGGATGGCCGACCCAGGCACTTCTCCAGGCGCTTTAACCTGTGTTAATCGCACCTTCGGGCCTTTAATCTATCGGCCGGAATCAAGGCTTAAACTGTTAATCTCGACCGGATGACTGGGGATAACACCCCGGTCATTTACTTTTTTTAAAGATATGAAGCACTGCGTGATGAGAAAATAATCTTTTATTTTCAATGAATTACAGAATTTACTTTTTTAAGCGGCCACAAAGCATGCTGCACCGCATCACAGAAACCGCTTTTCAAGTGCCACAAAACGGTCATATTATCGAACCTGTCAACAACAGGAGGCACCCATGGGACTTACAAAATCTCTCAATGCCTTGGCAGTCGGTTTGGCGTTTTTGTTCGTAGCGATGATGCTTTTCATCTGACGAGACGTGAAGACCAAACGCAGAAAAGAACCGTAGATGACACGAGTTTGAAAAGCGCAGGTCCTGTAGGGCCTGCGCTTTTTTCCTGTCGTAAATGGGATATCTGAAATCAGGCGGCGCTGCGGCGCAAACGCTCAAGACCGAGGTTCTCAAGCACCGCATCGACCAGCGGCGCACGGTTCATGGTGTAGAGATGGAACTCGTTGACACCGCGCCGTTGAAGATCGGCGATCTGCTCGGCAGCAACTTCCGCCGCAACGCGGGCGCGTCCCTCGAGATCGTCATCATAACCTGCAAAACGCTCATCCAGAAAACTGGGCACACTGGTACCGCAGCGGCCGGCGAAACGCTTGAGCTGGGTCAGGTTCTGGATCGGCATGATACCCGGAACCACCGGAATGGTGATGCCCGCAGCCGTAACCCGCTCCATGTAGCGCTCGAACACGTCATTATCGAAGAAGAACTGCGTCAGCGCCCGCGTTGCGCCGTTGTCCGCCTTGCGCTTCAGCATATCGATATCGACCGCATCGCTGGCGCTCTCCGGGTGCTTTTCGGGATAGGCAGAAACGGAAACCTCGAAATCGCTGATATCGCGTAGCCCCTTCACCAGGGCGGCAGCATTCTCGTAACCTTGCGGATGCGGCCTGTAATCCGTGCCGATACCGGTCGACGGATCGCCGCGCAGCGCCACGAAATGGCGAACGCCAGCATTGCGAAACTCTTCAACGACCTGATGCACGTCGTCACGGCTGGCATCAACGCAGGTCAGGTGCGCGGCGGTCGGCAGATGACTGTCACCGATCATCCGGCGCACCGCATCCAGCGTCGGCGCCTTGGTGGAACCGCCCGCGCCATAGGTGACGGAGACGAAATCCGGATCCCATTTCTTCAGCTCGGCAACCGTTTCCCAGAGCTGGTTCTCCATCTCGGAGTTCTTGGGCGGGAAAAACTCGAAAGATAACCGGATATCCCCCCGGATTTCGCCATTGTGGCGCGCGGTTTCCGACCTCAACATATCATGCCCTCCCGGCAGCAAGTAAAACGGCCTCTTGCACCACATCGTCTGCCATCAGCAGCCGCTGGTCGCGGGCAACCCATATCGTGACGTCCAAGGATTCATCGGACGCCCGTTCAGAATGAAGATCGACGGCGCGGTCGAGCACGAGCCCGGCCTTTTTCAGCCATTCATCCATAAGCGGATGCGAAAAGCCGAGCCGCACATGCGCATGCTCATCACGAAGATGCTCGAAGGAATGCGGTGCAAGATCGATGACGATCAGCCGGCCACCGGGACGCAACATACGGGCGGCTTCGGAAAGCGCGATCTCCGGCTGGTCGAGAAAATGCAGGACCTGATGGATGACGATCAGATCGAAATCCTGGCCTTCCAGCGGCAGGTTGAGAATATCACCATGGCGAACGGATGCATTGACCACGCCCGCCTTGTCCAGATTGGAGCGCGCCACCGACAACATGTCGCGGCTGGCATCGACCCCGATTGCCCGGCGATAGATGCCGCTCAGAAGCTGCAGGATGCGGCCCGTCCCGGTACCGAGATCGAGCAGCGAGTCGATCGGGGTGGTTCCGACCAGCTTCAGCAATGCCCCTTCCACGGCCTCGTCGCTCACATGCAGGCGGCGCAACTCGTCCCAGGCGGAGGCATTGCGGCTGAAATAATCCTGCGCCCGCTCCGCCCTCACCCGCTTGACGGTGGCAAGGCGTTCGTTGTCGCGCTGGAGAACGGCGTCAGAGGGCGATGCGGCGCCCAGCAGCTGCCTGATAACAACGGCGGGCTCGCCATCCTGCCGCAGGCGGAAATAGGCCCAGGCGCCCTCCTGATACCGCTCGATCAACCCTTCTTCAGTCAAAAGCTTGAGATGACGGGAAATACGGGGCTGCGACTGGCCGAGAATTTCGGTGAGATCGGTGACGGTCAGATCGCCGGCCGCCAGAAGCGCCAGCAAGCGAAAGCGCGTCGGCTCGCCGGCCGCCTTCAAGAGATCCACCAATTTATCCAAACCGAACGCCACGTCTGCCGCACCTTGCAATCTAATCAACATATAAAGATATCTTTATGTCGGCGTCACGCGAGATGCAAGCGCAATTTGCCACGCTCTCCCCTCAAGCCCCATTTATTGCATCAAAAAAGGCCCGCTTTTGGGCGGGCCTTTCTGAAGTGATCCGAGAACAGGATTAGCGCGTCAGGCGCTTGTAGCTGACGCGGCCGGGCTTGATGCTTTCCGGGCCGAGACGACGGACCTTGTCCTTTTCATAGTCTTCGAAGTTGCCTTCGAACCATTCCACGTGGCTGTCACCCTCGAAGGCGAGGATGTGAGTGGCCAGACGGTCGAGGAACATGCGATCGTGGCTGATGATAACGGCGCAACCGGCGAAGGCTTCCAGCGCTTCTTCGAGCGCTGCCAGCGTTTCCGTATCAAGGTCGTTGGTCGGTTCGTCGAGCAGCAGCACGTTGCCGCCTGCCTTCAGCATCTTGGCAAGGTGAACGCGGTTACGCTGACCACCGGAGAGGTTGCCGACCTTCTGCTGCTGATCGCCGCCCTTGAAGTTGAAGGCGCCGCAATAAGCGCGGGAGTTCGTTTCGAACTTGCCGAGCTTGATGATGTCGTTGCCGCCGGAGATTTCCTCCCAGACGGTTTTGTCACCCGCCAGCGTATCGCGGCTCTGGTCGACGTAACCAAGGTGCACGGTCTCACCAATGGTCACCGAACCGCTATCGGGCTTTTCCTGACCGGTGATCATGCGAAACAGCGTGGTTTTACCCGCACCGTTTGGGCCGATGACGCCGACGATGCCGCCCGGAGGCAGCTTGAAGGTGAGGTTTTCGATCAGAACCCGGTCACCATAGGACTTTGTGAGGTTTTCCGCCTCGATAACGACGCGGCCCAGACGCTCGGCGACCGGAATGACGATCTGCGCGTCGCCGGGACGGCGATTTTCAGCGGCTTCCACCAGTTCGTCATAAGCGCGGATACGCGCCTTTGACTTCGTCTGGCGAGCCTTGGGGCTGGAAGCGATCCACTCCTGTTCGCGGCTGATGGCCTTCTGGCGCGAGGCATCTTCGCGGGATTCCTGCTGCATGCGCTTGGCTTTTGCCTGCAGATAGGCGGAATAGTTGCCTTCGTAGGGAATACCACGGCCACGGTCGAGTTCGAGAATCCAGCCGGTGACGTTGTCGAGGAAGTAGCGATCGTGGGTGATCATCATCACGGCGCCGGGATAGTCGCGCAGGTGCTTTTCGAGCCAGGCGATGGTTTCGGCGTCAAGATGGTTGGTCGGTTCGTCGAGCAGCAGCAGGTCAGGCTGCGAAAGCAGCAGCTTGCAGAGCGCCACGCGGCGACGCTCACCACCCGAAAGGCCGGTTACTGCCGAGTCGCCAGGCGGGCAACGCAGCGCATCCATGGCCATTTCGACCTGATTTTCCAGATCCCACAGGTTCTGGCTGTCAATGATGTCCTGAAGCTTTGCGCCCTCATCCGCCGTTTCGTCGGAATAGTTCATCATCAGCTCGTTGTAGCGGTCGACGATTGCCGTCTTGCTCGCCACACCTTCCATGACGTTTTCCATCACCGTCTTGTTTTCGTCGAGCTTCGGCTCCTGCTCGAGATAACCGAGAGTCGCACCCTCAGCGAGCCAGGCCTCACCGGTATATTCCTTGTCGAGACCGGCCATGATCTTCAAAACGGTCGACTTACCGGCACCGTTCGGACCGAGGATACCGATCTTGGCATCTGGATAGAAGGAGAGATGGACGTTCTCAAGAACCTTCTTCGCGCCATAGGACTTGTTCAGCCCGGCCATGTGATAGATGAATTGACGTGCCATTGTAGCGAATGCTCCACATCGGATTTTAAAGAGTACGTATCGGGAAATTTGCCGCTATGTAGGGTAAATAGGACCTTGGGGCAACCTCTGGCACGATTATGACCCCATGATTATGACAAGGGATACCATGGCAGGCACGGGCGAAAGCATGAATGAGACGACGGATGACTTGACGTTCAGCCGGATTGAGAGGCTCGACGCTCCATCAGGCGCATCCATCGCCTTTCGCCACCAGCCCTCTGCCCTTTCTCCGGCGCGCGGCGTGCTGATGATCTGCCACGGCCTGGTGGAGCACGCCGGCCGTTACCGCCGTTTTGCCGATGTCATGGCAAAGCAGGGTTTCGAGGTCTATGCCCACGATCATCGTGGCCATGGCCGCACAAAGGCTGCCGATGCGCCGATTGGCCGCTTCGCCTGGAAGGACGGAGCCGAGAAGGTCGTTGCCGATGTCATGGCGATGCGCCGGATGGTCGGCGAAAGACATCCCGGCCTGCCGGTCATCCTGTTCGGCCATTCCATGGGCGGCCTTGTGGCGCTCAACACCGCCGTCAGCCATCCGGATGCCTTTGATGGTCTGTCCATCTGGAATTCCAACCTCAATCCCGGTGTCATGGGCCGTCTTGCACAGATTGTGCTGCGCCTTGAAAAGATGCTGAAAGGCTCTGATGTGCCGAGCGCCATCCTGCCCAAAGCAACCTTCCGTGCCTGGAATGCCAGAATGCCGGAAAAACGCACTCATGCGGACTGGCTGAGCCATGACAGGGCAGCGGTGGACGCTTATGTGGAGGATCCGCTTTGCCAGTTCGAGGCCAGCGTCTCCCTGTGGCAGGATGTTTTTGAATTGTCCTATCGTGCGCCGAGGCTCATCGAACGCCTGCCGAAGACGCTGCCGATTTTGCTTGTCAGCGGCGATCAGGATGCCGCGACCAATGACGGCAAGGAGATCGTCTGGCTTGCCGAACGCTTCCGCAAAGCGGGTTTCGGCCATGTCGAACACACGATCTATCGGGGCATGCGCCACGAAACCCTGAACGAGATCGGCTGGCATGCCGTGGCTGCGGATTTCGCCGCCTGGTGCAGCCGCGTCGTTGGCAACTGACGAGCCTTTGCCGAAACGGAATAAGTCCATGAGATAAAATCACATGCGGCAATGCGGGGAGACGTCTATAAACCGGCAAGCAGAAAACACCGGGGGACAAATGACCGAAACGCCGAACAGGAAACCGCCACTATCAGGCATTCGCGTCATCGAACTGGCGCGTGTTCTGGCCGGTCCCTGGGCGGGGCAGATGCTGGCCGATATGGGTGCGGATGTCATCAAGGTCGAGAATCCTGAAGGTGGAGACGATACCCGCGCATGGGGTCCGCCCTTTGTCGAAAGCGCCGATGGCGAAAACCTCTCCGCCGCCTATTACCATGCTACCAATCGCGGCAAACGCTCCATCGTCGCCGATCTCAAGACGGCGGAAGGCTGTGCGCTGGTGCGGCGGCTCGTGCGAACCGCCGATGTTGTCATCGAGAATTTCAAACGCGGCGGGCTTGCCAAATATGGCCTCGACTATGAGAGTCTCAGGGTTCTCAATCCGAAGCTGATCTATTGCTCTATCACCGGCTTCGGCCAGACCGGGCCCTATGCCGATTTCGCCGGATACGACTATATCGTGCAGGGCATGTCCGGTTTCATGTCGATCACCGGGGAACCCGACGGTCAGCCTATGAAGGCGGGCGTTGCGGTTGCCGATATCTTCACCGGCATCTATTCCGTGTCAGCCATTCAGGCCGCGCTGATCCACGCCATGCGGTCAGGTGAAGGCCAGCATATCGACATGGCGCTTCTGGACGTGCAGTCGGCCGTGCTCGCCAACCAGAATATGAATTACCTGATTTCCGGCAATGCCCCCGTCAGGCTCGGCAACGCCCATCCGAATATTTCCCCCTATGAGGTGGTGCCGACGGCTGATGGTTTCCTGATCCTCGCGGTCGGCAATGACGGCCAGTTCCGCCGTCTCTGCAAGATCCTCGGAATCGAGGCGACCGCCGATGACGAACGTTTCGCCACCAACAAGGCGCGCGTGGCACATAAGGCAGAGGTGCGGCGGATCGTTTCCGCCGAAACGCTCAAATGGCAGAAGCGCGATCTTCTGACCGCTTGCGAGCAGAACGCCGTACCGGCCGGGCCAATCAACTCCATCGAGGAAATGTTCGCCGATCCACAGGTTCAGGCACGCGGCCTGCGTGTTGATCTCGAGGCGCAGGATGGCACCGTCATCCCCGGTGTACGGACACCGATTATCATGTCACAGACGCCGCTGCGTTACGAACGCCCGAGCCCGAAGCTTGGCGAGCATCAGGCGCAAGTGCTGGCCGAACTGGAAAACATCGAAAGGACCACGACGCCATGAAAGCAACCGGAATGAAAAGAACAGGCGGACAACTGATCGTCGAAGCGCTGAAAGCCAATGGCGTCTCCCGCGTTTCCTGCGTTCCCGGTGAAAGCTATCTGGCGGTGCTGGACGCGCTCTATGAAAGCGGCATTGAAACCGTGGTCTGCCGCCAGGAAGGCGGCGCTGCCATGATGGCCGACACCTGGGGCAGACTGACCGGCGAACCCGGCATCTGCATGGTAACACGCGGTCCCGGCGCAACCAACGCCTCTGCCGGCCTGCATATCGCAAGGCAGGATTCCATTCCGATGATCCTGTTCATCGGCCAGGTACAGCGCGAAGCCCGCGAGCGTGAGGCGTTTCAGGAAGTGGAATATCGCCGCGCCTTTACCGAATTCGCCAAATGGGTGGGCGAGATCGACGATGCGCGCCGCATTCCGGAATTCGTCACCCGCGCCTTTGCCGTCGCCACCTCCGGCCGCCCCGGCCCCGTGGTGCTGACGTTACCCGAAGACATGCTGGTTGAAGAGGTTGAAGCCCCCGAGGCAAAGCCCTATACGCCGGTCGAAGCGCATCCCGGCCCGTCGCAGATCGCCGCTTTCTCAAAAATGCTGGGCGAGGCCAAGCGGCCAATCTTCATCATCGGCGGCACACGCTGGTCCGAAGAAAGCGTCGCAAGCTTCACGGCTTTTTCCGAAAAGAACAAACTGCCCGTCGGCTGTTCCTTCCGTCGCCAGATGCTGTTCGATCACTTGAGCCCGTCTTACGCGGGCGATGTCGGCATCGGCATCAACCCGGCCTTGGCGAAGGAAATCAAGGAAGCCGACCTCGTGGTGCTGCTCGGCGGTCGCCTCTCGGAAATGCCTTCCTCCGGCTACACGCTGATCGACATTCCCTACCCGTCGCAAAAACTTGTCCACATCTACCCGGAAGCCGAAGAGCTTGGCCGCGTCTATCGCCCCGATCTCCCAATCTGCGCCTCACCGGATGATTTCGTCGCCGCCCTTTCTTCCGTAACGCTCCCCGATAACGCGGCCTGGGCGGACCGCACGGCCACCATGCATTCGGCTTACCTCACCTGGTCGACACCGCCGCAGACCGGTCCGGGCGCGGTGCAGATGGGTCCGATAATGGACTGGATCGAGGCCAACGTGCCGGATGATGCCATCTTCACCAATGGCGCGGGCAACTATGCCACCTGGGTGCACCGCTTCCACCGCTTCCGCCGCTTCAACACTCAATCGGCGCCGACCTCCGGCTCGATGGGGTACGGCCTGCCGGCGGCCGTGGCCGCCAAGCACCTGTTTCCCGAGCGCGAGGTGATCTGCTTTGCCGGTGATGGCTGCTTCATGATGCATGGGCAGGAATTCATCACCGCCGTGCGGTATGGCCTGCCGATCATCACCGTGCTGGTCAATAACGGTACCTACGGCACGATCCGCATGCATCAGGAGCGGGAATATCCCGGCCGCGTCAGCGGCACCGATCTCGTCAACCCGGATTTCGCGGCCTTCGCCAAGGCCTATGGTGGCCACGGCGAAACGGTCGAAAAAACGCAAGACTTCGCCGCCGCCTTCGAACGCGCCCGGGCAAGCGGCAAGCCCGCCATCATCGAGGTGAAGCTGGATGCCGAAGCGATCACGCCAACCCGCACGCTGACCCAGATCAGAAGCCGGACCTGATATTGCGCATGGACATGGCTCCGGCATGGTGTAAATCCTGACTAGAACATACAGGTTAGGAAACGACATGCCGGATGCAGCCCCTCCCGTCATCACCCCACGTGGCGCAAAGATCGAACCTTCGGCCGGTGCGCCATTCGAGGCCGTGCGCGTGGCACGCGATGTCCTGCACACATCCCGCACTGCGGCGCTCGCGACCCTCGATCCGGTCAGCGGTTATCCCTATACGACCGCCACCAATATCGGCATCGAGCCGGATGGTACGCCTTTCTTCTTCGCGGCGGGCCTGACGCTGCATGCCCGAAACATGGAGGCCGACCCGCGCATCTCGTTGACACTTGCCCCCTTCGGCCAGGGTGACGCGCTGACGCTGCCCCGGCTGACACTGGTAGGCAATGCGGAACTGATCGATCCGGAAGAAGTGCCACTTGCCAGACAGCGCTACATCGACCGCTATCCCAAGGCAAAACTCTACCTCTCTCTTCCCGATACAAGGCTCTACCGGCTGCGGACAGAGGGCGTGCAGATCAATGGTGGCCCTGCCCGCAACGCCAGCAACATCACACCTGCCGATCTGCGCAGTGACCTTTCCGGCGCGGAACAGCTGATGGCTGCGGCAGCGGACGAGGCCGCGCGCCTCAACGCCATCAAGGGTGAGGCATCACGGCTGGCCGCTCTTGCGGGTGCGAAAACCGCACGCTGGAAAATCACTTCCATAGACCCTGATGGTATCGACCTCGCCTCAGCCAACGACCTGGCACGGCTGTGGTTTGCAGAACGGGTGAAGACGTTGAAGCAGCTTGAGAAGGCGCTCGCCCAGCCAGTGAAGTGATGGGCGCAAGCGATTCACAAACCTGGGACAATCGCCTCTCCTCCGTCATGCTCGGGCCTGTTCCGAGCATCTGCTACCTATCAATTTGCGATACGTGATTGGCTCCTCGGGACAAGCCCGAGGATGACAAAACGAGCGTTTCGAATTTTCCCAACAAAAAAGGCCGGGCTGCATTCCGCAACCCGGCCTTTTCTCAAAATCAAACCGTTACTCAGAGAGCAGCGGTAACGATGAACTCAACTTTGTAGTCCGGAGTAGCAAGCGCCGCTTCGCTGGTGGCGCGGGCCGGCGGGTTTGCCGGGTCGATCCAGCCTTCCCAGACGGCGTTCATTTCACCGAAGGTGGACATGTCGGAGAGGTAGATGATGGTCTGCAGGATCTTCGACTTGTCGGAACCGGCAGCGGCCAGCAGACGATCGACTTCAGCCAGCGCCGACTTGCTCTGATCGGTCACGGACACGCCCTCACCGACCTGGCCAGCCAGATAAACGGTGTTGCCGTGGATGACGGCGCCGCTCATGCGCTTGCCCGGTTCGATACGCTTGATGGTCATGGAAAACTCCTGTTGATTGGCTTTAGAAAATCGAATTATCCGCGGAAAATCAGCCGCGCAGGTGGTGGGTCTTTTCGTAGATCGCGGTCGAGCGCGCGCCGGAACGGCAATAGCCGAGCATCGGGCGCTGCAATTCGTCAAGCGCATCCACCATGCCGGTAACCGCATCCGCATCGACGCCGTAGCGGCCAACCGGTACATGCACGATGGTCAGGCCAAGCTGTTCGGCACGCTCGGCAATATCGGCGAAAAGCGGCTGGCCTTCTTCTTCGCCATCCGGGCGGTGGCAGACGATCGACTTGAAGCCGAGTGCCTTGACCTCGTCGAGATCGGCAACGCTGATCTGTCCCGTGACCGAATATTCGTCGTCTATGCGCCTGATATCCATAATAATGCCTCCGCTTAAACCGGCGCCTTGGCGCCGCTGGCACGCTGTCGCCACTGTCTGAAATCCGCATCCGATGTAAGGGCTCAAAACCCTTGCGTCAATGATGCGGCGCCTTCATTCGGTACGCCATTCAGTCCCCTATTCAGAGGATGGAAAAGCGAAGACCATAGGAGCGGCTTTCGCCCGGCTGCAGCATATTGAACTCGCCGGCGGCCTCAAGCTCGCCGCGCCCCACCCAGCGGTGCGAAACCGGTTCGATGCCAAGCACATTGGCCGGATCCTTCTGGTTCCGCCACATCTGCAGATAGGGCAACGTCTCCGTGCCGAAACGTACTTTCAGCGTCTTGCCACCAATTGTAGCAATCGGACCGAGCGCAAGTTCCGCCCATTCGTCCTGACCGGCGGGAACACAGAACACCGTGCCCGGCTCCTCGCCAAAGCGCCAGCCATGACCACCGCCATCGAGCATGGCACCTTCTAGCCGAACGTCCTCGTCAAACAACCGCGCGCCAACATTCATGTGGTGCATCAGAAAGACCGGGATCGGCCGCGAACTCGTATTGACGATCCGGTCATCGAGGCTCACTTCTCCGCTTTCGCCATCGATGCGCCATGTCCGCTCGAGAAGGGCCGTGCCGCCATCGGCAAGGTTCACGGGAACCTCGGCACGCGCCAATGCATTGGACTCATGAACGTCGAAGGCAACTATCTTGGCGGGATGCGCGGAGAAGGACCCATGCAACGGATATCGACGCCCCTCGCCCTCACCGCCGATCGGTTCGGGATGGCGGATATGATCGGGACCGCAGGTGAACAGAAAGCCTTCCAGCGAATGGTCAATGCGCGGATCGCCATCATCTGGAATGGCACGGCCGGGCGCGATGTCGATACCATCGACAACACAGGCGCCAATATCGAAAACGGAGGTTTCATCGAGGAAAATGCGTGGCGATTTGCCGGCCTGAAACGAACGCAAGACAACCTCCCTGTGGCAGTAAAAGCGCAATAATCACGGAAACGCTACTAACCGTGACGTAAATTAAGATTGCTTTAACCGTGAATTCACCTTTTTCACAATAGGGTCAAGATTACGGTGTGTTTATCGGTGAACGAAGTAAGGGATAGCAGAATCGTGAAACAGTTTGTTAACGCAGCTCTGGGTCTGGCGATTGCCTTGGCGGCGGTTTGCGCGCCTCTACAGGCTGGCGCGCAGCAGCGTTATGGCTATCAGGAACAGCCGGTTCTGGTGACGCCGGATGGCCGTGTTCTCGATTTCGTGCCCCAACGTGGCGACATCGTCATCAGTCGCGACAATATGGGCCGCACGGTATTTTATGACCGGTACGGCAACCTGCTGGCCACTGAAATGCCGTCAGGCTATCAGCAGCGGCAACAGGTACAGCAGCGCGACACAACCTATTACCCCCCCGCCCCCGGCGGTGAATATCGTGAGCCGCAGCGCGATTACGGTTATCAGGATAATAGAAGCGTGCGCGATTACCGCGAATATCGCGGCAATGGTTCCGGCGATGATGTCTATACCGGCTCGGTTCCCGGCCCGGGCGCTGTCGAAAGCGCGCCGCTCAACCAGCCGATGCCCGAAGAAAGCACCACGGCTGCCGTTCCGCAGCCGCAGCACCTGATCGAGCGCCACACGCCCGTCACCACACCGGTCAACAGGTCTCGCCAGGAGATCGTGGCACTTCAGACCTTCCTCGACCGCGAAGGCATCTCGCCCGGCGTGATCGATGGCAAGATGGGCGACAACGTCAACAAGGCGATTGCCGCCTGGCAGGACATGACCGGCGAAAAGCTCGACCCGAACAATTCCGAGGACATTCTCGAGCGTCTGCGCGCCTCCGGCGGCATGCCGATCGTCGATTATACGATCACCGCAGCCGATGCAGCCGGCCCCTATGTCGCTTCCATTCCGGATGACTATGCGGAGAAGTCGCAGCTACCCGCCCTCTCCTTCACCTCCACGTCGGAGGCGTTGGCCGAACGCTTCCACATGGACGAGACCTATCTGAAAGAACTGAACCCCGGCATCGATTTTTCCGTGCCCGGCACCATCATCAAGGTCGTCAATCCGGGGGAACCGAAAAAGGGACAGGTGGCCCGCATCGTCGCGCATAAGGGAATCAAGCAGGTCTTCGCTTATGGAGAGGATGGTGCTCTGATCGCCGCCTATCCCGCCACCATCGGTTCTACGGACACGCCTTCGCCAAGCGGCACACACACCGTCGAGCGCGTCGCGCTTAATCCGGGTTACACTTACAATCCGAAGATCAACTTCAGGCAGGGCCAGAACGACAAGATCCTGCAAATTCCGCCCGGTCCAAACGGCCCTGTCGGCACAGTCTGGATTGCCCTTTCCAAACCGACCTACGGTATCCACGGCACGCCGGAACCCTCGAAGATCGGCAAGACCAACAGCCACGGCTGTATCCGCCTCACCAACTGGGATGCGACGGAGCTGGCAAAAATGGTCCGACCCGGCGTCGTGGTTGAGTTCGCGGAATAGGATTGACCGCGAAGACGAATTGCAAAAGCCCGGCGGATGCCATTCCGCCGGGCTTTTTCGTTGATGAATGTTATCCGCGCTTTTCAGTCAGGAAGTAAAGCAGCGCCGCCGCTGGTAAAGCAAAGCCGACCCAGGACGCAGCACCCCATTCCCCGACGGAATAGGCCCAGCCGCCGACGGCAGAGCCAATCGCACCGCCCATGAAAAATGTCGCCATGTAGACGCCGTTCAGACGGCTGCGGAATTCGGCGCCGAGCGTGAAGATGGCGCGCTGACCGAGCACCAGATTGGTGGTGACGCCGAAATCGAGAACGATGGCGGCGACCACGAGAATGCCAAGTGCCAGATGCGATCCTTCGGGTGCAAGATGCGTGACGGCGAATGACAGCGCCGCTGCCACCATCGCGGCAAAAGTAGCGGCATAGGTCCAGCCCCGGTCAGCCATGCGCCCCGCAATCGGCGCGGCGACGGTGCCTGCTGCACCGGCAAGGGCAAACAGCGCAATCTGGCCCTGGCTGAGATTGAAATGCGGCCCGCTCAGATAAAGCGGCGTCGTCGTCCAGAACAGGCTGAAGGCCGCAAACAGGAAGGCGTGATAGATCGCCCGCCGCCGCAGGATAGGCGTATGGGCGGCAAGCCTGCCCATGGAGGCCATCAACGCCCCATAACCCAGCCTTGCCTCAGGCACACGAACGGGCAAAAGGCGATAGAGCACAACGGCGAGAATTGCCATGACGCCAGCCGAAGTCAGGAACACGCCGCGCCAGGAGACCACTTCCGACAGGAGGCTGGAGACCGGGCGCGCCAGCATGATACCCGCCATCAATCCGCTCATGACATTGCCGACCACCCGCCCTCGAACAGCGTGCGGCGCCATGTGCGCCGCATAGGGAACGATAACCTGCACCGCGACCGAACTGATACCCACCAGAAAGGCGGCAATCAGAAAAGGCGCCGCATGCGGAGCGAAAGCCGCCGCGAGGAGCGCAAGCACCGCCATCGAAACGGTGCTGACGACCAGCCTGCGATTCTCGACCAGATCGCCTAGCGGCACCACGAAAAGCAGGCCGACGCCGTAACCGATCTGCGTCAGGGTCACGATCAGACCGGTTGCGCCGGCAGACAGGCCAAGCTCCGCCCCGATGATGCCGGCAAGGGGCTGGCCATAATAAAGATTAGCCGCAATCAGTCCGCAGGCGGTAGCCAGTAGAAAAGTCAGGGCCGGGGAAATGGATGTTTCGTAAACATCCTCCCCTTCAACTACACGCGTCGTCATCATTTTCTCCAATATGGAAACGAATGTTTCCTAAATAGCCACAAAATTAGTCGGCAAGTTTCAGGGCGATATCCACCACGGCCGTCATCTCTTCCAAACTGCGCCCGGTCTTTCCCACCACCCGCATGCCGTACATCATGCACAACATCGCTCTGGCGAGATCATCGGGATCAGTCTTCGACTGCACTGAACCGTCCCTCTGCCCCTCAGCCACAAGCCGGGCAACGATCCGCTCCCTCGCCTTCACCGCCCGCTCGACCACGACAGCGATATCGTCGTCCAGTGCGGCTAGATCGGCGGCGGCGCCAACCACGAGGCATCCATCCGAACCGGTGGCACCGTGCGACCGTTCCGCATAAAACATCAGGCCGGCTCGCAAACGCTCGTAACCGGTATCATAACCGGCAACGGCGGCTTCAAACCGCTCCGTCTGCAAGGTCCTGTAGCGCTCCATCGTCGCGATGAAGATGGATTTCTTGTCCTTGAAAGCCTTGTAGAGACTGCCCTGCGCCAGTTCCATCGCATCTGTAAGATCACCGACAGAGGTGGCGTGATACCCGCGCCTAGAAAAAACACGGATTGCTCCATCAAGCGCGCGGTCGATATCGAACTCGCGCGGCCTGCCGCGATGGCGTTGTTCCGGGGAATTGGTGTGGGTGGTATCGGTCATGATCGCAATATAGGAAATGATCATTTCCAAATCAAGCAAAAATAATGCCCGCACCTCCAGCAGTCCGGGCATTGGCAGTGTTTTCAAGCCGCCTTGCGGGTGAAAAAGCGCGCGGGTTGGGTGCCCAACCGCGACAGGGGTTTCGGCAAAAGGCATAGCAACTCGCTCGCGAATGCTTTCGCATTCTCCACCGCCTTGTCGATATTGCTGACCTTGTCCTTGTCGAGACAGAGAAGCGTTCCGCCATAATCGAAGATATCGCGATAAGCCGCTCTTTCGACAATCGGCGTATTCAGAACCGAAACGTTCTTCTCGGCCAGCAGCATTTTGACAAGCAGCAGCGAGCGGGTCGCCACCATGGCATTGACCCGCGTCAGCACGATGGAGTGGGCGATCGCCTTGCCCATCTTGCGGTTCAGGAACTCGATATGGTCAAGAACCTCGGCAGCCCCACGCGCATCCATGGCGCAGCCCTGCACCGGTATCAGCACATGATCGGAAATACCAAGCGCCATGGTCAGAAGCGGGTTTTTCGCTCCCGGCAGATCGATGATGAAACAGTCGGTATTGGCACTGTTTTCGCGGATATGCCCCTCGAGAGACGCCATCGTCACATGCGAAATTACCGAGAGATTTTCGATCTCGCCTGATAATTCGCGCCAGCGGGAAATCCACAATTGCGGATCGGCATCCAGAACCGTCACACGGTGGCCGCTGCGGGCAAGTTCGGTTGCCAGAAGCAATACGGCAGTTGTTTTTCCCGCGCCGCCCTTGGTGTTGGCAAAAGTAATGACAGGCATGATATCCCCTGATGATCAGAGCTGTTTCATGCTCATTCACGCACCGAACCAATCATGGTGCTTTCCATAACCTTAACGAACATGGTTAAGAAAAGGCTAAGATTGTTTGTGGGGACAACAAAAAGCCCGCGATAATCGCGGGCTTTTGCCATCTGATTGATCACGCCAGCTTTCGGCAGGAACCCACATCGTCCGCGCGCAGGCGGCCGGCTTTTAGATCCTCGTACTTCGGCAAGTTCAGGGAACTGCCCAGCCTTTTCTCAACGGTTGCACGATCAAGCGTAATCATGCGTCCGGCGCTCGTGAAGGACACCATGCCGTTCTTTCCAGAATACGCCATAGTCGCGCGCATTTCACAGAAATAGCGGTCTGAACCCCTGGACAAATTCCATCCCCGGATTCCCGCCTTATTGCTCGACAGAGCTCCGACTTTGTAACCCTGACCGGAAAGTTCCTTGAAAGAAGCGGCCTGCGCCAAAAGGGGCAGGCTTAGAAACGCCACTGCGAGCAATGGCGAAAAAACTGAAAATCTCATGGCTGCCATAACTACCCTTTAAAAGCAGTCCTCAAACAATTTCCTGGTATTCTCCAGCGTCATTGGCACCGGATTGCCGCCGCAGCTCGGATCCTTGATCGCTTCTGCCGCCAGTTCGTCAATGCGGTCAGGCTTAATGCCCATGGCGGTCAGGTTATCAGGCACGCCGAGTTCCTTGCGAAGCTCCAGCACATAATCATAGAAACCATCGAAACCGCCCGAAATGCCGAGATATGCGGCAGCGCGGGCAATCTTGTCTTCGATGGCCGGGCGGTTGAAACGCAGCACGGCCGGCATCACGACCGCATTGGTCATGCCGTGATGGGTGTTATAGACAGCGCCGATCGGATGCGAGAGCGAGTGAATGGCGCCGAGACCCTTCTGGAAGGCAACCGCCCCCATCGCAGCCGCCGCCATCATATTGGTGCGCGCTTCGATATCCGTGCCGTCCTTATAGGCGCGCGGCAGAAATTCCTTGACCAGACGCAGGCCTTCAAGCGCAACGCCGGCGCTCATCGGATGGAAGAACGGCGACGAATAGGCTTCGAGGCAATGGGCAAAGGCGTCCATGCCCGTGCCTGCCGTGATGACCTTCGGCATGCCGACAGTAAGCTCCGGATCGCAGATGACGACGCCGGGCAAAAGCTTAGGATGGAAGATGATCTTCTTCACATGGGTCTGCGAATTGGTGATGACGCTGGCGCGGCCAACTTCCGAACCGGTGCCCGCCGTCGTCGGAACCGCGACGATGGGCGCAATCTTCGAGGCGTCCGCCCGCGTCCACCAGTCACCGATATCCTCGAAATCCCAGACCGGGCGCGTCTGCCCGGCCATGAATGCGATGGTCTTGCCAAGATCGAGGCCGGAACCACCGCCGAAGGCGACGACGCCGTCATGGCCGCCATCGCGATAGGCTTTTACGCCGGCTTCCATGTTGATTTCGTTGGGGTTCGGATCGACATCGGCGAAGATCGCCCGGCCGAGCCCAGCCTCTTCCAGTACATCGAGCGCATGCGCGGTAATCGCCATATTGGCAAGGCCGCGATCCGTGACGAGAAGCGGCTTCTTGATGCCGAGCGTCTTGCAGGCTTCCGCCAGTTCCTTGATCCGGCCACGGCCAAGCTTGACGGCGGTAGGATAGCTCCAGTTGGCGACGATATTCATTTCGTGACTTTCTTCAGATGGTAGGATTTCGGTCGGGTCAGGTTCTGGAAACCGAGAACGGAGAGCGAGCCGCCACGGCCCGTTTCCTTCACGCCTGTCCAGCAGAGCGCGGGATCGAGATAATCCGCACGGTTCATGAACACGGTGCCAGTTTCGATCTCACGGCCGATACGCCCGGCACGCGCTGCATCCTGCGTCCAGAGCGAGGCGGTGAGGCCATATTTGCTGTCATTCATCAGGGCGATGGCCTCGTCGTCGTTCTTCACCTTCATGATGCCAAGAGCGGGGCCGAAGGTTTCTTCGGTCATGAACTCCATGGAATGATCGACATTGACGAGCACTTGCGGAGCGACGTAAGCGCTCTCGCCGTCATCGGCAGGGAAAAGCTTGGGATCGACCAAAGCCTTGGCGCCCTTTGAGACGGCATCAGCGATCTGTGCGCGCACCACCTTGGCGAAACGCTTGTTGGCCATCGGCCCGAGTGTCGTTTCCTGTTCCAGCGGATTGCCGAGCTTGTAGTTGGACACCCACGCCACGGACTTCTCGACGAATGCGTCATAGAGGTTTTCGTTGACGTAGATACGCTCGATGCCGCAGCAGCATTGTCCGGAGTTATAGGTCGCGCCATCCATCAGCGTATCGACGGCAGCGTCGAGATCAGCATCCTCCATCACATAGCCGGGGTCCTTGCCGCCGAGTTCAAGCCCGAGACCGGTGAAGGTGCCGGCAGCAGCGCGCTCAATGACTCGGCCGCCTTCCACCGAACCGGTGAAGTTGACGAAATTGAACAGGCCTTCGGAGATCAGCGCCGAGGTCGTGCCGTGATCGAGGAAGACATTGATGAAGACGTCGTCAGGCACGCCCGCCTCGACGAAAGCCCGCACCATCCGCTCGCCGACGAGAAGCGTTTGCGCCGCATGTTTGATGACGACTGTGTTGCCGGCCATCAGAGCCGGGGCAACGGTATTGATCGCCGTCATGTAAGGATAGTTCCACGGCGCGATGACGAAGACCACGCCATGTGCTTCGCGCTCGATGCGGCGTTCGAAATTGCCGCTTTCCTCGATGACGAGCGGCGCCAGCGCATCCGCCGCAATGGAGGCGACATAATTGGAGCGCTCGTTGAAGCCCTTGAACTCGCCGCCATAACGAACCGGGCGACCCATCATATGCGCCAGTTCCGGCACCACCTCGGCCACCATTTCGTTAAGGCGCGCCACACCTTTGAGAACCAGCTGAACGCGGTCCTCAAGCGGACGTCGCGCCCAGTCCTTCTGCGCCTTGCGCGCTTTCGAAACGGCGGCGCGCGCCGATTCCAGCGACATCGCCTCCCGCTCGGCATAAACCGAGCCGTCGATGGGCGAGATATTCTGGATCATGGTCATGATGTTTTCCCGTAATGATTAGGCTCTCTCGAAACCGCGCGCCACTTCCCAGTCGGTCACGCGGCGGTCGTATTCTTCCTGCTCCCACCTTGCGGCATGCACATAGTGATCGACCACGTCGTCGCCAAAGGCCTCACGCAGCATTTTCGATCCGTCCAGGAAGGCGGTCGCGTCGCGCAATGTCTTGGGTATCTCGCGCACGTCCTTCCCGCCATAGGCGTCACCGACAAAAGCGGGCTCAAGTTCGAGTTTATTTTCAATGCCGTCAATGCCCGCCGCAAGAAGAGCGGCCATGGCGAGATAGGGATTGAGATCCGACCCGCCGACACGACACTCGATACGGATGCCCTTGGTTTCCGCGCCGCAAAGGCGGTATCCTGCCGTGCGGTTGTCGAGGCTCCATATCGCCTTGGTCGGCGCAAAGGTGCCAGCCATGAACCGCTTGTAGGAATTGATATAGGGCGCCAGGAAATAGGTGATGTCGCTGGCATGCGCCAGAAGCCCGGCAACATAATGCCGCATCACATCCGACATGCCGTGTTCGCCATCCTTGTCGAGGAAAGCCGGCTTGCCATCCAGGCTCCACAGCGACTGGTGGATATGCGAGGAACTGCCAGCGGCATTGTAGTTCCACTTGGCAAGGAACGTCACCGCCTTACCCTTCGACCAGGCGATCTCCTTGGTGGCGTTTTTGATGATGGCGTGCCGGTCGGCCATGGTCAGCGCCTCGGCATAACGCACATTGATTTCCGCCTGACCGGGAGACGCCTCGCCCTTGGAATTCTCGACCGGAATTCCCGCACCCTGCAGGCCCTTGCGCAGCGCCCGCATGACGTCCTCTTCCTTGGTCGTCTGGAAGATATGATAGTCTTCGTTGTAGCCGCTGGCGAGGTTCAGGTCCCTGTAGCCGCTGGCGCGTGCCGCATCGAAGGTCTGGTCGAACAGGAAAAATTCGAGCTCGGTGGCCATATAGGCCTTCAGCCCCATCGCCTCCAGCCGCGCCACCTGCTTTTTCAGCAGCGCGCGCGGCGAATGCGGCACTTCTTCATGGGTGTGGTGATCGAGCACATCGCACAGAACCAGCGCCGTACCTTCCAGCCACGGCACCTTCCGCAGCGTCGAAAGGTCGGGCTTCAGCGTATAGTCGCCATAGCCCTTTTCCCAGCTTGAGGATTTGTAACCGGGAACGGTTTCCATCTCCATGTCGGTGGCAAGCACATAGTTGCAGCTATGGGTTTCCTCAAAGGCGCTTTCAACGAAAAACTCCGCCTGGAACCGTTTGCCCATCAGACGCCCCTGCATGTCGACAAGGCAGGCCAGAACCGTGTCGATGCGCCCTTCGGCCACATCCATCTTCAGCGCGTCGAATGTATAGCTCGTCATTTTGTCCATCCCTTTTCATGTGGCGAGCAGGCGGCCGGTATGCGGCCGCCCGTCAGTTCGAGCATCAGGCCTTTGCAGCCGCCGCTGCCATGGCAGCCTGCTTGTGCTCCAGCGCGAACTCCTCTTCCGGCGACAGGATGAGGCGATGGCGTCCGACAAAGGCGAAGTAGGCAATGGCAACCGCAAACCATACGGCTACCCACAGCACACCCTTGGTGAAGTTCGGATCCTGGATCTGATAGAGCAGCGTCACGATGGCGATGATGATTGTCAACACCGCGCCCGGAATGCCGAAGGGCGAGCGGAACGGCCGCTCGATATGCGGCAGATTTTTCCTGAGCAGGATGAAGGAAATCGCCTGCAGGATGTAGGAGAACATCGCACCGAACACGGCCATGTTCAAAAGCACGCTGCCGATGATGCTGCCGCCCTGTTCCGCACCCAGCGAGAACCAGATGACGAGCATGACCGCAAGGCCGACGAGCGCGCCGGCAATATTGGCAACGTATGGCGTCCGGTATTTCGAATGAGTGATTGACAGCACTGTCGGGAAGTAACCCGCACGCGACAGCGAATAGATCTGGCGGCCCTGCGCATAGAGGATCGTATGGAAGCTGGCAATCAGGCCGGTCAGCGCCACGAGACCAAGCAGCACCACGCCGCCATCGCCGTAGATCGCCTTGAAGCCATCCAGCAACGGTTCAAGCGACGAGCTGAGATGAAAGGCGCCGACGCCGGGTAGTGACGGGTTCAGCAGCACGATCATGAAGGCCGAAACCATCAGCGTGATGACACCGAGAATGATACCCTTGGGCATATCGCGTTTCGGATCAACGGATTCTTCAGCCGCCAGCGGCAGCTGCTCGATGGCGAGGAACAGCCAGACCGCAAAAGGCAGCGTGGCAAGAACGCCCGAAAAACCGAATGGGAAGAAGGAACCGTTGCCTTCCGGCAGCTCGACAGCCTTGCCATCGGGTCCGACACCGATATTAAGCGCGTAACGCGAAAAATCCATGTTCGGAATGGCGCTGACCCAGAAGAACACCAGAACGCCGAGTGAAATCAGCGTGATGACAAGGGTGACCTTGAAGGAAAGCTCAAGTCCGAAGACGTTGAGAGCAAGGAAGATCGCGTAGAAGGCTATCCACACGAAGGGTGAATAGGCCGGATCGAGGCCGAGAATGGAGTTCACATAGGCGGTGATAAAGGTAACGACGACCGCCGGCGTCAGCACATATTCGACATTCTCGCAAAGTCCGGTGACGAAACCGCCCCACGGGCCCATGGCCGTGCGGGCGAAGGAATAGGCGGCACCCGTGTGCGGCAGCGCCGGGCTCATTTCCGCAATCGAGAATGTCAGCCCGAGATACATGATGGCAATGATGATGCCCGCCACCAGCATGCCGCCCCAGCCGCCGGTGGAAAAGCCGAAATTCCATCCGGAAAAATGCCCTGATATAACCGCGCCGACGCCAAGCGACCACAGCGACCACACGCCCGCGTATCGGGATAGTCCACGTTTTTCGAAATAGGATGCATCAGCCTTCTTGTAGCTGACGCCTGATGATGAACCGTCCATGCCCTTCTCTCCTTAATAGAAAAAAAAGCCAGCCAGCCGTTATTGGCCGATTGTGCCCCCAGTTTCCGGCATCGCCCGGGAGGTTTCCCGCACTGCGCCGCACGCATCTGCTGTTCCCTTGCCGCTTCATGCCGTTCCGGCTTTTGTCGATTGCGGCAGTCTCATTGACGGTCGGCCGCGGTGTTTTCACCATAAGCCGCCCCATTGCTCCCTCACTCATCGATTGATGAGAGCGCCTTCCCCATAAGCTCGTGGAGAAAATCGGCAATTGCCGATTGGTCTCCTTCATTGGCGATCAGATCGTTGCGGATCTCGATCATGACGTTCAAAAGTCCGTCCGGCAGCGCGTGCAGCCGTAATGTATGCGTTACACCGTCTTCCGGACCGTAGGGATCGTTGCGCTTTACCGTCAGCGCAGAACCCTCGGCGCCCATCAGCATCGCATCGGCCAGCCGGCTGTCAGTATCGTGCAGGATGCCGATCTGCACTTCACGGAACTGACCGTGATAGACCGGCGTGAAACTGTGAATGGTCACCACTACCACCTTGCGGCCGCGGTCCTGCCGCTCGGCAATAATCTCACTGACACGGTCGTGAAACGGCACGTAAAGCGCAGAGGTACGGGCAAACCGCTCCGCCTCGCTCAGATCGAGATTGCCGGGAATATTGTAAATCTCGCTTTTGACCGGCATGGCAGAAGGCGATTCCGGCGGCCGGTTGCAATCATAGACCAGGCGCGAAAACCGCTGATGGACGAGCGTGGCATCAAGCTTCTGCGAAAGCAGCCTCGCAACCGCCAAGGCGCCCGGATCCCAGGCCGCATGGCTCGAAAGCACGTCCGGCGAAAGACCGAGCGTACCGAGTTTTTCCGGGATGGTGGCTGAAGCATGTTCGCAGACGAGAACGACGTCGCCCTTCGCTGCGGCGTTCTCGACGCCGACAGCCTGTCCTTCCGCTTCCGTGAAAAACCGTGAACGCACCGTCATGCACGCATCCCGCCCCGAAACCTGCCATTCCGCCGATGACGAAAAGAATTCTTCACATTATCGCGAGTGTCAAATGGAATTTTGAAATTTTCTCTTCATTTTCCCCATTGACTCGATAGCTGGCACAGATGCTTATATTCGCCAATACACCGGCAAAAAGACCGGAAGGGGAAAGATTTGCGCAGTACGACGGCCACCGTGTCGGATGTCATCCATGCCCACTATGACGCGCTAACCCGTTCGGAAAAACGGCTGGCGGAGAGCCTTCTCGGCAACTACCCCGTCTCGGGTCTCGGCAGCATCACCACGATTGCCGAAAATGCCGGTGTTTCGACGCCGACGGTGGCGCGCATGGTGCAGAAGCTCGGATACAAAGGTTACCCGGAGTTTCAGGCCCATCTGCACCAGGAACTGGAAGCGACGATCTCCGGCCCGGTTGCCAAACATGACCGCTGGGCAACCAATGCGCCGGGTCTGCATATTCTCAACCGTTTCGCCGACGCCATAACGGGCAATCTGCGCGACACTTTGAGCGATCTCGACACCGCGGTCTTCGACAATGCCGCAAGGCTGCTCTCGGACCGCAAACGCAGCATCTATTTCGTCGGCGGGCGCATCACCGGCGCGATTGCCGAATATTTTTTCACGCATATGCAGGTGATCCGGCCGAAGACGACGCTGATGTCGTCCAACTCCAGCGCCTGGCCTCAATATATGTTGAATATGAGCGCCGGCGATGTGCTGGTAATCTTCGACATCCGCCGCTATGAGCACGACATGACGACGCTTGCCGAGGTGGCGAAGGCAAACGGCGTACAGATCATTCTTTTCACGGATCAATGGACATCGCCGGTGGCGCGCCACGCGCTGCACACCTTCCGTGTGAAGATCGAAGCCCCCTCGGCATGGGATTCATCGGTCGTTACATTGTTTGTCGTCGAAGCGCTGATCGAAGCGGTGCAGAGCAGCACCTGGGATGAAACCAAGGAGCGCATGAACGCGCTGGAAGGCCTGTTCGAGCAGACGCGTCTGTTCCGCAGACCGGACCGGACATGAACATTAGTAGCCGGCACAGTGCTTGACGCGGAAACCGCCGGCTGATTGGATACCTGAAATCGCTACCAGCGCGATAAAGCGGGATAAAAACAAGCTGGGGAACATATCTGTCCAACACGAATGATGATGGGATTACCCCGCGATTGCAGGCACAAAGCCGGGTGATGGCGGAAAATGGGCGTAAAGTGACGGAATCCGGATAAATAAATTGCAATCCAGCCGTCACATTAGCTTCATCCAGAATCCGTATCAGCGTCCGTAATACGAGAACACGAAGAGGAGAAAAAAGTGATCTCTCATTGCCGTCGACTGCTTGCTGCCACCACCGCTCTGGTAATGGCCTCCACCGCGATCGCTGCCGCTGCGCCAAGCGCCGAACTGATCGCTGCCGCCAAGAAGGAAGGCATGCTGACCACCGTCGCGCTGCCGCACGACTGGTGTGGTTACGGCGACGTCATCGCCGCTTTCAAGGCGAAATATCCGGAAATCACCGTCAACGAACTCAACCCCGACGCCGGCTCTGCCGATGAAGTTGAAGCGGTAAAGGCGAACAAGGACAACAAGGGCCCGCAGGCTCCTGACGTTGTCGACGTCGGTCTCGCTTTCGGCCCGCAGATGAAGGCCGAAGGCCTGCTGCAGCCTTACAAGGTCTCCACCTGGGACGAAATCCCTGACAACGTCAAGGATCCGGAAGGTTACTGGTACGGCGACTATTACGGCGTGATGTCCTTCTTCGTGAACAAGGACCTCGTCAAGAACGTGCCGAAGGATTGGGCCGACCTGCAGAAGCCGGAATATTCCGGTCAGGTAGCGCTTGCCGGCGATCCGCGCGCTTCCAACCAGGCTATCCTCGGCGTTCTCGCCGCCGGTCTTGCCAGCGGTGCGAAGTCCGGCAAGGAAGCCGGTGAGGCAGGCCTGAAATATTTCGCCGAGCTCAACAAGGCTGGCAACTTCCTGCCAGTCATCGGCAAGGCCGGCACGCTGGCACAGGGTGCTACCCCGATCATCGTCGCCTGGGACTATAACGCGCTCTCCTGGAAGAAGACGCTGAACGACAACCCGCCCACGGAAGTCGTGGTTCCGGAAAAAGGCGTTCTGGCTGGCGTTTACGTTCAGGGCATTTCCGCTTACGCCCCGCATCCGAACGCTGCCAAGCTCTGGATGGAACATCTTTATTCCGACGACGGTCAGCTCGGCTGGCTGAAGGGTTATTGCCACCCGATCCGCTTCAACGCGATGGTCAAGGCCGGCAAGGTTCCGCAGGAACTGATCGACAGCCTGCCGCCGGCAGCAGCCTATGAAAAGGCAATCTTCCCGACGCTCGAAGATGTCGACGCCAACAAGGCCGCCGTTACCGGCGGCTGGGACAGCGTCGTCGGCGCGAACGTGAAGTAACCTTTGAAAAATACACCCCGGCTTTTCAAAAAGCCGGGGTGCTTCTTTGACAGCATTTCAGGTAAAACTCCCTAGGTTTTACCCCCGGAAATTGCACAAAACAAAGATCGAAAGTGCGTCTGACGATTCCGTTTTTACCGGACGTGCGATAATACAGAACTTTATAGACAGACCGTTTGAAAACGGCGTTTGGGGACCAGGCATGCCATCAACCAACACCGGCGGACCATCCGATGCGGGCAGAAAGTTGCCGCTTCATTGGTTAGGCGTCGTACCTTTTGCTGTTTTTGTTCTGCTGTTTCTGATTTTTCCGACGATGAAAATCGTGGTCGGTGCGTTCCAGCGTCCCGATGGCAGCCTGACGCTGGAAAACGTCGCCGGGCTTTTCACCTCGTCCATCCTCGCGGCCTACTGGATTTCGATCAAGATCAGCCTCGCCTCGGCGGCTCTTGGCTGCCTGATTGGTTTTGCCGTCGCCGCCGCCGTGGTTCTGGGCGGGCTGCCGCAGCGCATTCGCGGACCACTCCTGACATTTTCGGGCGTCGCATCGCAATTTGCCGGCGTGCCGCTCGCCTTCGCCTTCATCGCCACACTCGGCCCGGTCGGCCTACTCACCGTGTTTTTGAAGACGCAGATCGGCATTGATCTGAGACTCCTCGGCTTCAACATCCTGTCCTTCTGGGGCCTGACCGTCACCTATCTGTTCTTCCAGATTCCGCTGATGATCCTCATCATCACGCCGGCGCTTGACGGATTGAAGCGCGAGTGGCGCGAAGCTGCGGAAATCCTTGGCGCGACCGGCGTGCAATATTGGCGCATGGTGGCCTTCCCCATCCTCCTGCCATCGTTGCTTGGCACCATGTCGCTGCTGTTTGCCAATGCATTCGGTGCGGTGGCCACCGCGATCGCGCTTACCGGCTCGTCGCTCAACATCGTGCCCATTCTGCTTTTCGCGCAGATCCGCGGCGACGTTCTCGGCAATCCGCATCTGGGTTACGCTCTCGCCTTCGGCATGATCGTCGTCACCGGCATTGCCAATGCGCTTTACATCTGGCTGCGCGCCCGTAGCGAAAGGTGGCTCAAATGAAGAAGTTCTTCGCCTGGGGCGCGCTGATCTTCGGCCTGCTCTATTTCGCCCTGCCGCTGATCGGCATGACCAACTTCTCGCTGAAAATGCGCCGCGGTGAATATTCCTTCGACGCCTATGGCAAGGTGCTCACCGACCCGCGTTTTCAGGAAACCTTCAGCTATTCTGTGGTGATGGCTCTCTTCACCATCGTTTTCGGTGTGCTGCTGGTGGTGCCCACGGCCTATTGGGTCCGCCTCAAACTGCCGGGCCTGCGCCCCTATATCGAATTCATCACGCTCCTGCCGCTGGTCATCCCGGCCATCGTCATCGTGTTCGGTTATATCAGGCTTTACAACACCTCCAGCTGGCTTCCGCTGACCGGCACGACCTTCGGCACCAACCTGCTTTTGATGTTCGGTTATGCCACGCTAGCCTTGCCCTACATGTACCGCGCCGTCGATACTGGTCTGAGGACCATCGACGTCTCGACGCTGACGGAAGCGGCGCAGAGCCTTGGCGCGGGGTGGACGACTATTCTGTCGCGCATCATCCTGCCCAATGTTCTGGTCGCCGTGCTATCAGGTGCGTTTTTGACCTTCGCCATCGTCATTGGTGAATTCACCATGGCCGCCCTTTTGAACCGCCCGGCCTTTGGCCCCTATATGCAGCTGCTTGGCGCCAACCGCGCCTATGAACCGGCTGCACTTGCCGTGATCTCCTTCGGCATCACCTGGGGTTGCCTTGGGTTGATCCAACTCGTTTCACGCTACCAGAAGGGCGCGCCTCCCAAGGCCTGAGGACAAGATTTTCATGAGCTTTTTGACACTTAGCAATATCAAGAAATCCTTCGGCTCCGTACAGGTCGTCCATGATTTCAACATGGCCATCGAAAAGGGCGAGTTCGTCTCCTTTCTAGGCCCGTCGGGCTGCGGCAAGACCACCGTGCTGCGCATGATCGCCGGTTTCGAAATCCCGACCGGCGGATCGATCGTCATCAACGGTAAGGACCAGACGACGCTCAGACCGAACCAGCGCAATATCGGCATGGTGTTTCAGGCCTATGCGCTGTTCCCCAACATGAACGTCTACGAAAATGTCGCCTTCGGGCTCAAAGTCGCCGGCAAGCCGAAAGCCGAAATCGATGCACGCGTGAAGGAAATGCTTCAGCTCATCCATCTGGAGCATCTGGCGGATCGTTACCCCTACCAGATGTCAGGCGGCCAGCAGCAGCGCGTGGCGCTTGCCCGCGCATTGGCCCCGAAGCCGGAAGTGCTTCTGCTGGACGAGCCGCTTTCCGCGCTCGATGCCAAGATCCGCGTATCGCTGCGCGAAGAAATCCGCCAGATCCAGAGAAAGCTTGGCATCACCACAATTTTCGTGACCCACGATCAGGAAGAGGCCCTGTCGATCTCCGACCGTATCGTTGTCATGAATTCCGGCCGCGCCGACCAAATCGGTTCGCCCTTCGATATCTACAACAAACCCGCGACCCGGTTTGTCGCCTCCTTCGTCGGCACGCTGAACCTGATCGACGCAACCGTCGTCGATTCCTCTACCAGCACAATTCGTGTCGGGGAGCAGAACGTGACCCTCCACAAGCCGGTCGATGTTGCAAACGGTGAAAAAATCACCCTGGCCTTGCGCCCGGAAGCAGGAGCTCTCGGCGCTGACGCGAAGGGAGACGTGGCTATTTCCGGTATCGTCACCTCAAGCCAGTTCCTGGGTTCGGTCATCCGAACCCGTCTTGATCTCGGCGGTTCGACCTTGTCTTTCGACATGTTCAACGATCCCGGAACCGCACCGCCCGCCCTTGGCGAACAAGTAACGCTTAAATTCGCGGCTGGTGATCTTATGGTGATCAAAGATTAAATGGCTTTTCTCCAGCGTCGGAAGCAGATAGAGCAGGTATAATTCAAATCTGCTTACCGACGATGTGAGGCCAGGATGCGCGCGCTTTTTTACGAACTGTTCGGCGAGACCCCGATTGTGGCATCCTTGCCTGATCCGGAACCGACCGACGACGGCGTGGTCATCGAGGTGAAGGCGACGGGCCTCTGCCGCAGCGACTGGCATGGCTGGATGGGCCACGATACGGATATTCGCCTGCCGCATGTCCCTGGCCACGAATTCGCCGGCGTTATCGCTGCCGTCGGAAAGAACGTTACCAGGTTCAAGACAGGCGACCGTGTCACCGTTCCCTTCGTTTCCGGCTGCGGCCGTTGCCATGAATGCCGCTCCGGCAATCAACAGGTGTGTGAGACGCAGTTCCAGCCCGGCTTCACCCATTGGGGTTCTTTCGCCGAATATGTCGCCATCGATTACGCGGACCAGAACCTTGTTCATCTGCCTGATACGATGAGCTACGCCACTGCCGCCGGTCTCGGCTGCCGTTTCGCCACGTCCTTCCGGGCTGTGACGGACCAGGCTCGCCTGAAAGGCGGCGAGTGGCTGGCGGTACATGGCTGCGGCGGCGTCGGCCTCTCCGCCATCATGATTGGCGCAGGCCTCGGCGCTCAGGTCGTCGCCATCGACATTGCGGAAGACAAGCTCGAACTTGCCCGCCAACTCGGCGCAACCGCCACCATCAACAGCCGCTCGGTTGCCGATGTTACGGAGGCGGTGCGCGAAGTGACCGGCGGCGGCGCGCATGTCTCTATCGACGCGCTTGGCCACCCGCAGACCTGCTGCAATTCCATCAGCAACCTGCGCCGGCGCGGGCGCCACGTTCAGGTAGGGCTGATGCTGGCCGATCACGCCATGCCAGCCATCCCCATGGCCCGGGTGATTGCCCACGAGCTGGAGATTTACGGCAGCCACGGCATGCAGGCATGGCGCTACGAAGACATGCTGACGATGATCGAGAGCGGTAAGCTCGCGCCTGAAAAACTGATCGGCCGCCACATCACCCTTTCCGATGCCATCACCGCCCTTCCCGCCATGGACCGTTTCCAGGAAAGTGGCATCAGCATCATCGACCGGTTCGAATAACAGTCACAGCCGGAACGTCCCGGAAAATGCCGTTTGTCTAGACGGCATCAGGCATTCCTGCGTCCGAACGGCCGGACTGCCATCCCCGCGCGATTCGGCGCGGCCTCCGGTCTTCTGGTCGGCGGTGCAACCTCATTGAGAGCGGGCGTATAATCCTGGGTAACTGCCGCACGTTGCTGACGTATGGTTGGCGGACGGGGTTCCGGTAATTCGACGACCGCCTCGATATCTTCCCGCTCGAGACGAGCGTTTCTGCTACCCGACCGATAGTACCAGCGAATACCCCTGCGCAGGAGCACGAACAGGCCCACGAGCAGCACAAACCCACCTATCAGTCTCCCTATAGGCTCAGCCGCCTCCGAAGCCGCCGCACGTTTTTTGCGGTCCTCGACGGTAGGGTCAAATCCAAGCATACTGGAAATGCCCTTAAGGCCCACCTCGTCCAACTTCACGTATTGGTCGCCATTATAAAGAACATAAGCGTTGCCACTACTGCTGTTCAGATAGCCGAGGTCAAAGAACTTCCCTTCCACCACGAAAGTCGTTTGATTGGGCAAGTCGTAGACCCTGTCGATCGTCTCACCGCGACTGAAGCCAGGCGCCGCAAAAAACCGAAAACGCTTGGCATCGGCATCCACAGCAGACGCGAACAAAAATATCATGGCGACGTAAACCAGCGCAATCTGATTCATATCTTCCCCGCAATACAAAAATATCGGGATATATTTCTACAATCGCCTTAATATAAAATTTAATCGATAACTATTCATTTAATTACTTTTAAAATACACAGATGTAATTTTGATACTTATAATATACACCAATATAATATACTCCTCTTCCGCCGCAAACGGACGCACAGAAAAAGAAGCATCGATAAAGAGGATTGAAAATGCTGTTTCTCGACAGCGTGACCATGAAGCAAACTCCGGACCGAAGGGACGAATACCCCTTTACCGTTCCGGCGCTGCGCCAGCTGGAACGCCTCGAATTCAAGACGCCGATCACCTTTTTCGCGGGCAATAACGGCTCCGGCAAATCCACGCTGCTGGAAGGGCTGGCGGCCGGAATGACGGCCTATGCCATCGGCAATCATGGACAGGTTGCCGGCGACCTCTATCTTCAGCATGCGGAAACCGTGGCGAAGGCATTCTATTTCGCCCGCAAGAAATACCCGAAAATCCGCATGTTCATGCGCGCCGAAGATGTGCTTGGCTACATCCGCAAGCAGAATGAAGAGACCCTGGATGACTTTCGCTGGGAGCG
This sequence comes from Rhizobium sp. SJZ105, assembly GCF_007828365.1. NCBI lineage: Bacteria > Pseudomonadati > Pseudomonadota > Alphaproteobacteria > Hyphomicrobiales > Rhizobiaceae > Rhizobium > Rhizobium sp. SJZ105. Next base: position 422,362 of record NZ_VIUP01000003.1, on the reverse strand, counting down.
GGAAAAAGCCCTGAAAAGAGGCGAAGATTTTCCCGAGGAAACGCCGGACACTTTCAGGCATATCGTCAGAAGCAACGTCATAGACCGGCGTTCGCATGGCGAGGGATTTCTCGATATCATGCAGCAGCGCCTGCACGGCGCCGGCCTTTATTTTCTCGATGAACCGGAAAGTCCTCTTTCACCGCAAAAGCAGCTGGAGCTTGCAGCCCTCGTCCGTCACACGGCAGATAGTGGTGGGCAGTTGATCATCGCAACCCATTCGCCGGTGCTCTTAGCCATTCCCGAAGCGACGATTTATTACTTCGACGAGAGCGGCATCACCGAGCGTCTTTATGACGAGCTGGAAAACATCAGTTTCCTGCGGCGCTTTCTTGATCGTCCATCAAAATTCATGAGCGATTAGGAGCTGATAAGGCTTGAAATCGCGCATCGCTTGCCGCATGCCCATTAGCAACATGTGAAGTAGAAAAAGAAGCAGGCTTATGTCTCCCACCACCACACCGGCAGCTGCCCGGCCCCTGAACAGGCAGGACTACAGAACTCTCGGCCTCTCGGCCCTCGGCGGCGCGCTGGAGTTCTACGATTTCATCATTTTCGTGTTTTTCGCCACCGTCATCGGCCATCTGTTCTTCCCGCCGGAAATGCCCGATTGGCTGGTGATGATCCAGACCTTCGGCATCTTCGCCGCCGGTTATCTGGTGCGGCCGCTGGGCGGCATCGTTCTCGCGCATTATGGCGATCGTTATGGCCGCAAACGCGTCTTCGCCTTCTCCATCCTGCTCATGGCGCTTTCGACGCTCGGCATGGCGCTGATGCCGACCTATGCCACCATCGGCGTTGCGGCCCCCATCCTGCTCATCGTCCTGCGCATGCTGCAGGGCGCGGCCATCGGCGGCGAAGTGCCGGGTGCCTGGACCTTCGTTGCGGAGCACGTGCCCTTTCGCCGCGTCGGGCTCGCCTGCGGTTTTCTGACGTCCGGCCTCTCTTTCGGCATCATGCTCGGTTCGCTGATTGCCTTTGCCATCAATTCCCTCTTCTCGGCAGAAGATGTGGCGGCCTATGCATGGCGCATTCCCTTCCTGCTCGGCGGCATATTCGGCCTGATTGCCGTCTATCTGCGCCGCTGGCTGGAAGAGACTCCGATCTTCATGGAGATGAAAAAGTCGAAGTCGCTGACGGACAAGCTTCCGCTTGGCCTCGTGCTGAAGCACCATATGCGCGGCGTGATCATTTCCGCGCTACTGACCTGGGTTCTGTCCGCAGCCATCGTCGTTACCACGCTGATGACGGCAACCTTCCTGCAGAAGCTCTATGGCTACACACCGACGCAGGCGCTGGCAGGCACCAGCTTCGGCACGCTGTTCCTCATCTTCGGCGTCATCATCGCCGGCGCATTGATCGATCGTGTCGGCTCCGGCATTTTCTTCATGGCCGCCAGCATCTTCTTCGGCATCGCCACCTTCACTTTCTACAGCTATGCCGGCACATCGCTAGAAACCATGTTCGTGCTTTACGGCGTCATGGGCCTGTCGGTCGGCATGGCGGGTGCAGTGCCTTATGTCATGGTGCGCGCCTTCCCGGCCTCGGTCCGCTTCTCGGGCCTCTCCTTCGCCTACAACGTCTCCTATGCCATCTTCGGCGGGCTGACACCGATTGGCGTAACGATGGCGCTGGCCGTCAATCCAATGGCGCATGCGTGGTATCTGGTGTTCATCGCCGTCCTCGCCTTCTGCATCGGCGTTTACCTCTATCTGCGCGGCAGCGAGATCGAAAGCCATGTCGGCATAGAGGAACTGGCGGCCTTAAGGTCGTAAGCCCAACGACGACACAAAAAAGCGCGGGCAGGACCCGCGCTTTTTACTGCAACAACGGCGGCCGAAACGTCAGGCCGCGCTGTCGATTTCCTCGGCACCGTTTACCGGTACGTAGTTGAGCACCGGTCCGAGCCAGCGCTCTACCTCTACCAACGGCATGTCCTTGCGACGCGCATAGTCCAGCACCTGATCGCGTTCCACCTTGGCAACACCGAAATAATAGCTCTCGGGATGGCCGATATAGAGGCCGGAGACGGAGGAGCCGGGCCACATGGCATAACTCTCCGTCAGCTCCACGCCCGCCGCGTTGGTGGCGTCGAGCAGGGAGAACAGGGTTTTCTTTTCGGTATGATCAGGCTGGGCCGGATAACCCGGCGCAGGGCGGATACCGGCATAGGCCTCGCCGATCAGCTCATCGCCGGCAAGAGCTTCTTCGGGCGCATAACCCCAGAATTCCTTGCGCACCCGCTCATGCATACGTTCGGCAAAGGCTTCCGCAAAACGGTCGGCCAGCGCCTTGACGAGAATCGACGAATAATCGTCATTGGCCCGCTCGAAGCGTTCAGCAATCGCCACCTCCTCGATACCCGCCGTGACGACGAAGCCGCCGACATAATCGGCAACGCCGCTATCGACGGGCGCGACGAAATCGGAAAGCGCCACATTGGGGCGTCCGTCACGCTTGGAAAGCTGCTGGCGCAGCGTGAAGAAGGTCGCCAGTTCTTCGGAACGGTTTTCATCCGTAAACAGCCTGATGTCGTCTCCCACCGCATTGGCGGGCCAGAAGCCGATAACAGCCCGCGGCCGGAACCATTTTTCCTCGATGATCTTCTTCAGCATCGCCTGCGCATCGGCATAAAGCTGCCGCGCGGCCTCGCCCTGTTTCTCGTCTTCAAGGATAGCGGGATAACGACCCTTCAGCTCCCAGGTCTGGAAGAACGGCGTCCAGTCGATGTAACGGGACAGTTCCTCAAGGTCATAGGTCTCGAACACCTTGGTGCCGAAGAATTGCGGCTTCACGACACTATAGGTCGACCAGTCGATCTTGTGCGCATTCTCGCGGGCGCGGGAAAGCGGTAGACGCTGCTTTTCGCGCTCATTGCGGGCATGCGCCTCCGCCACCTTGGCATATTCAGCCCGGATGCCGTCGATATAGGCTGGCTTCTGCTCGGCGGAGAGAAGTGCGGAGACGACGCCCACCGCACGCGAGGCATCGGTGACATAGATCGCCTGGCCCTGTTCGTAACGCGGATGGATTTTCACCGCCGTATGCACGCGGCTCGTTGTTGCGCCGCCGATCAGCAGCGGGATGTTGAAACCCTGCCGCTCCATTTCCGCCGCCACATGCACCATTTCATCAAGCGACGGCGTGATGAGACCGGAAAGACCGATCACATCGACCTTTTCGGCAATCGCCGTTTCAAGGATCTTCGTCGTCGGCACCATCACGCCGAGATCGATGATCTCGTAATTGTTGCAGGCAAGAACGACGCCGACGATATTCTTGCCGATATCGTGCACATCACCCTTCACGGTCGCCATCAGCACCTTGCCGGCGGCCTTGTTCTGTTCACCGCCATTCAGGCGCTTTTCCTCTTCCATGTAAGGAAGCAGAACGGCGACGGCCTGCTTCATCACGCGGGCGGATTTAACCACCTGCGGCAGAAACATCTTTCCAGAGCCGAACAGGTCACCGACCACGTTCATGCCCGCCATCAGCGGCCCTTCGATAACGTGCAGCGGGCGGGCGGCCTGCTGGCGCGCCTCTTCCGTATCGGCTTCGATGAATTCGGTAATGCCGTTGACCAGCGCGTGTTGCAGCCGCTTTTCGACGGAAAGCTCGCGCCAGGAAAGATCCTGCACCTTCGCCTGTTTTTCACCCGTGCCGCGGAAACGCTCCGCCACGTCAAGCAGCCGCTCCGTTGCGTCGTCGCGGCGGTTCAGCACCACATCTTCGCAGGCCTCGCGCAATTCCGCATCGATGTTGTCGTAAACCGCAAGCTGTCCGGCATTGACGATGCCCATATCCATGCCGACCTGGATGGCGTGGTAGAGGAACACGGCATGCATCGCCTCACGCACCGGCTCATTGCCGCGGAAGGAGAAGGAGAGGTTGGAAACGCCACCGGAAATATGCGTCAGCGGCATGGTTTCGCGGATAGTCTTGGTGGCTTCAATGAAGTCCACGCCGTAATTATTGTGCTCCTCGATACCCGTGGCCACCGCAAACACGTTTGGATCGAAGATGATGTCTTCCGGCGACAGGCCCGCCTTTTCGGTCAAAAGCTTGTAGGCGCGCGTGCAGATTTCCACCTTGCGCTGATAGGTATCCGCCTGCCCGACCTCGTCAAATGCCATGACCACGACCGCAGCACCGTAATTGTGGACGAGCCGCGCCTGCTGGAGAAACTTCTCCTCGCCTTCCTTCAGCGAAATCGAATTGACGATCGATTTGCCCTGCACGCATTTCAGACCGGCTTCGATGATTTCGAACTTGGATGAGTCGATCATCACAGGCACGCGGGCAATATCAGGCTCGGCGGCAATGAGGTTCAGGAACTCCACCATCGCCTTTTGCGAGTCGATCAGGCCCTCATCCATGTTGATGTCGATGATCTGCGCACCGTTTTCCACCTGATCGCGGGCGACAGCCAGCGCCGCCGTGTAATCGCCGGCGGTGATCAGCTTGCGGAAGCGGGCCGAGCCGGTGACGTTGGTACGTTCGCCCACGTTGACGAAGGGAATGTCCTTGGTCAGCACGAAGGGTTCGAGACCCGAAAGCGACATGAAGGGCTTGTGCTCGGGAATGGGGCGCGGCTTGTAATCCTTGACGGCTTCGGCAATCGCCCGGATATGCTCGGGCGTCGAGCCGCAGCAACCGCCGACGATGTTGACAAGACCGTCGCGGGCAAAACCCTGTACCTGGCGCGCCATCATCTCGGGTGTTTCGTCATATTGCCCGAATTCGTTCGGCAGGCCGGCATTCGGATAGGCGCAGACGAAGGTGTCGGCCACATCCGAAAGCTCCTGCAGATGCGGACGCATGGCATCTGCACCAAGAGCGCAGTTGAGGCCGATGGTGAAGGGGTTGGCGTGTCGCACCGAGTTCCAGAAAGCAGACGGCGTCTGGCCGGACAGCGTGCGGCCGGAAAGGTCCGTGATCGTGCCTGATATCATCACCGGCAGACGGATGCCCTTGGCCTCGAAGCGCTCCTCACAGGCGAAGATTGCGGCCTTGGCGTTCAGCGTATCGAAGATCGTCTCGATGAGGATGATATCCGCGCCGCCATCGATCAGCCCGTCGATCTGCTCGCCATAAGCGATGCGCAGATCGTCGAAACTGACGGCACGGTAACCAGGATTGTTGACATCAGGCGAAATCGAGGCGGTGCGGTTGGTCGGACCGATAGCGCCCGCAACGAAGCGGCGGCGGCCATCTTCGCGTTCAGCTCGCTGGGCAGCACGGCGGACGATCTGCGCCCCTTCGCGGTTGAGATCGTAGACGGCGTTTTCCATCTCGTAGTCCGCCTGCGCGATGCGCGTCGACGAAAACGTGTTGGTTTCGAGAATATCCGCGCCCGCCATCGCATAGCGATAATGGATTTCTTCGATGGCATCCGGCTGGGTCAGGATCAGAAGGTCGTTATTGCCCTGCTGGTGACAGGCGCAGCCGATAAAACGATCACCGCGAAAATGATCTTCATCAAACCCCAGCCCTTGAATCTGCGTGCCCATTGCGCCATCGAGAATGAGGATACGTTCGCTGGCGGCCTGGCGCAGCGCGCGCAAAATTTCCGCGCCGTCGCGCTTTGCCCCTTCAGGGCCGAACAGATCGTCAAACACCGGCGCACTCCTCATTTCGATTTGCAAGATCGCAAGCCGTCAAGTCACATAAAGATATGTTTATGTCAATATATCTTCAAGGTATAGGTATGGCTTTGCGTCGTTGCGGCAGACTACGAAATTTCACTGACAGATGACAGGTTTATGCAGCAAGGATATAAGCCGAAGCAGCAAACCGCATGGAGGACGAAATGCCCGAGGACGACCACAACAACCGGAACTGGAACACCTTGCCATGGCATCGCCAGTGGCTGGTCAAACAGGCCGATGGGCTTTTCGACTTCTTCCAGTACCGCGCCGTCAATCCGGCCGGTGGCTTCTTCGATCTCGACGCCAAGGGTGCGCCGCTGCAGAAAAACGACCCCGTGCGCGGCATCCATGCCTCCGCACGCATGGTGCATTGCTTCTCCATCGGCCACCTGCTCGGACGGCCGGGCTGCGGCGATATTGTCGACCACGGCATGACCTACCTCTGGAACAATCATCGTGACAGCGAGCACGGCGGTTATTTCTGGCAGGTCAACGATGGCGGCCCGGTGGACGCCACCAAACAGGGTTATGGCCACGCCTTCGTGCTTCTGGCCGCTTCCTCCGCCAAAACTGTCGGCCACCCGCTTGCTGACAAGATGTTGGCCGACATCACCGAGGTTCTGGAAACGCGTTTCTGGGAAGAAAAACACGGCGCTATCGCCGAGGAATTCAACCGCGACTGGTCACCCATCGACAATTATCGCGGCCAGAATTCCAACATGCATCTGACCGAAGCGCTGATGGCCGCCTACGAGGCGACCGGCGACAGCCATTACCTGACAAAGGCCGAACGCATCGCCGATCTCGTCATCCGCCGCCGCGCCGGTGAGCTGGATTTCCGCGTGCCGGAACATTTTGACGAGAACTGGACACTCGACAAGGAGTATCGTGGCAACGAAATGTTCCGCCCCTCCGGCTCCACTCCCGGCCACTGGCTGGAATGGGCGCGCCTCATCCTGCAATTGTGGGTGCTGGGCGAACGCCGCCATGACTGGATGCCGGTGGCGGCAAAATCGCTCTTCGTGCAATCCATGGCGCTTGGCTGGGACCGCGAAAAAGGCGGCTTCTTTTATACGCTCGACTGGCACGACAATCCCGACAAGACGGCAAAGCTCTGGTGGCCCATGTGCGAGGCGGCGGGTGCAGCCCACTTCCTCAACGAAAATCTGCCGGCGGACGAATTTTACGAAGACAGCTACCGCCGCATCTGGAGCACGATCGCCGACAATTTCATCGACCACGACAATGGCGGCTGGCACGAGGAGCTGACGGAAAATCTGATTCCAGCCAACACGCTTTTCCCCGGCAAGGGCGACATCTACCACGCGCTTCAGGCCTGCCTGATCCCGCTATTTCCGGCAACGGGAAGTTTGACGAAAGTGATCAAGGAAGGCGGCGGCTCCTATTGAGGCCGCTGCAAGAATGAAGCATCTGACACGCTCCGTCATACCGGACGTGATCATGCCGACACCCCGGATCAAATCCGGGGTGTCGGCATATAGAGGCGCCTCAAAATCCGATAGTTTCCTCGAAATCATCCCAGGACTGGTACATTTCATAACGGCCGATACCCGGGATCGGCACATGTCCGTAATAGGGTGAAAGCTGGAACTCGGCGGCAGCCTCGCTTTTGCCGGCAACGGCGCTCACATAGATCGCGGAGGCGAGCCCGGTTCGGTTGGCGCCGTGTTCGCAATGGATGAGGATCGGTTTTTCAGCGTTGCGCAGCACGGCGACGAGCGTTTCCGCTTCCTCCACCGAGACCTTCTCGCTTGAACTCAGCGGATAATCGACAAGCCGGACACCGTTGTTTTTCGCTGCCTGGCTTTCGGCGTCATACCAGCCTTCACGCTTTTCATCGCGCAGATTGATGATCGTCTTGATGCCGTAGGCCTTGGCATAGGCCGTGATGTCCTTACCGCTCGGCTGGGCCGAACGATAAAGTTCGCCGGGGATGACCTCGTGAAAATTTCCGGTCAGCTGGCCAATGCCCATATGCGCGCCGGCCAGAACCGGCAGAGCCACCAGGCCAATGGCGGCAATTTTCAGAAACTTCAGAACTATACGCAAAACCTAAACCCGCAACATTCATCGGACGGGTGGGCAGGTGGCATTGCAAATCGGCGAAAACAAGTCCCGCAGCGGCGAAAGCGGCCTCGGCGTGGCCGGCAACGACGCGGGCACCTTTACGAACCCCTTGCGAAACAAGGGGTTCAGGCGACAGCACGAAAATGTTCAAGAAACCGTGAGGGTCGGAAGCAGCGACAGCCGTTCAATCGAATTCCGCAGAAACGATGGTGACGCGCCATTCCAGCCGTTGCGGATCTACCGTTTCATTGTTGCGCAGTCGGAAAGAGCGGCACGCGGCAAAGGTCTCCCCGGCCTCGATCCGCCTTTCACTCACCTGATAGGGATCGAAGGCGACGGAGGCGCGGAAGGCAGGCTCGAACCCTTCAAGCGTATAGGTCAGGCGCTGCACGGCAACATTATTGTCGTTGCGGAAGCTGACGCGGATCGGCAATGCCGCATCCGTGCACGCCGCATCGAAGCTAGCCGTCGCAATCACATGGTCGAGCCGCTGGCTACCGCGCTGCCAGTCGTAAATGACAAAGGCGGCAGTGGTTCCCCAGATCAACAGCAGGCAGATGACGACCGGTTTGAGGTGCCGCGGAAACGCGATGAGGGTGAGAAGAAGAATGGCACTGAGAACGGCTCCGACAATCACGTCGCCCCTCCCCCATGAAAACTAACCCGCATGCGATCCTGTCCTCCCTTGCCCATTCCTGCCCGCAACATCAGCCCTATCCAGGTGCCGAAGCACCGGCGTTGCCGCAGACAGCCACAACTCTATGGTCGTGCCCCCCGCTGTCAAGACAACCAAGCGTGACCCCTCTCCCGTCGCTTTGACAAGGCGGCGAAAGGAACCAAACGCCGTTGAAGGCGTTCGCCGCATCAGAACAGCATGACGGGGCGGTAAAAAACGTCGCGATTTGGGCAAGGAAGGCCGGCAACTCGAGGGAACAATCTGCCCCTTAGAACCGCCGATCTCCAACCCATATTAAATGCACCTAATATATGTTATAGAAGTCAATCAGCTCAGGGAGAAAAACGATGAAAACGCTGATCGTAACGTCACTCTTGGCCCTGTCCGCCAGCACCGCGATGGCTGCGGATGCCGTCTACGAAACCCCGGCGCCTCCGGTCGCGCAGGAAACCCTGCCGGTATTTACCTGGTCTGGTCCGTATCTTGGTATTCAAGGCGGCGCAGGCTGGGCGAACGGCGATTTTTCGGCTGGCGGCCCCGTCGCGTCGGATAGTTTCGATGGCGGCATTCTGGGCGCTTTTGCCGGTTACAATTACCAGTTCGATAATAATTTCGTCCTCGGTATCGAAGGCGATGTCGATTACAACTGGAACGACAATGACTATGCCGGCGTGAACATCGGCACCGACTGGCAGGGCTCCGTTCGTGGCCGTGTCGGTTACGCTTTCGACCGTGCCTTGATCTATGGTACCGCCGGCTGGACAGCGACGCGCGGCTTCATCGAAACGCCTGGCGCCGGAAAGGATAGCACGACGTTCAACGGTTACACCGTCGGCGCTGGCCTGGACTATGCCTTCACCGACAATGTGTTCGGCAGGATTGAATATCGCTACAATGACTATGGCGACAAGGACATCTTCGGCGTCAACACCGATTTCGACCAGAGCACCGTCAAGGTCGGCCTTGGTGTGAAGTTCTGATAGAGTCGACAAACGTCAGCAAAAGAGCCCGGCCAAGTGCCGGGCTTTTTCTTTGTCGGAACGCCGCACCAGCTTCGCCCTGAGACTGTAAAAACGTGGAAAATGTGAACATCGCAAAAATGAGATATTCACGGACCGTTCAGCCGGCCCGTGCCATCATGCGGGCATAATGAGCCTCTATCTCCCGAAGCAGGCTTATGGAGTAGCCCTCGATGAAAAAGATCATTCTTACAACCCTTGCCGCGCTGGTTGCCACCGGCAGCGTCTTCGCGTCCTACGGCACCGCTGCCGCGCAGGACTATCCCTATCGTCCGCGCTACGATCGTGGCGGCCCGCCCCCACCGCCCTATCGCGAACACCGCCGCCACAATGATGGTGCTGCGATTGCCGGCGGACTGGCTGCAGGCGTTATCGGCGGCCTGATCGGCGGCGCAATCGCCAACGGCGGCAACAGCGGTCCCCGCTACTACGAGCCACCACCGCCGCCCCGCCCACGCTGCTGGTTCGAAGACCGCCGCGTTCCCAATTCCTATGATGGCGGCTGGCACACCGAAAGCATGCGGGTCTGCGACTGACCCCATAGCTGAAAATCCGTAATGAACAATCCGATCAGTCTGAATGGCTGGTCGGATTTTTTGTTGGATGAGCAAAATCCAAGGAATGCGCAATGATCGATGATGTATCGACTTGCTATACGGAATCGCACCAACTCGTTCAAAATATAAGGAAAATGGTGGGCCCGGAGAGACTCGAACTCCCAACCAAGCGGTTATGAGCCGCCGGCTCTAACCATTGAGCTACAGGCCCTTTCGGAAAAATTATCCGAAACACCGGCTTCGCAATGGTTCGAATCCGGTGGGTCACGCTCTAACGTAATTTTTACGGCCCGACAAGCCATTGATGCTATCGCAAGCTGCCGTTGCCGTATTAGCTTCACAATCTAAGGCAATACCCTGCAAAGGGACACAATCAACGAGGAAACACCATGACGACGACAAAGGCCCGCCTTTTCGCACTTAGTGCATTGACCGCAGCAGCAATGATGCCGCTTGCCGGTAATGCCCTTGCGCAGGATGCCACTCCGCGCGAAGCAACCATCAGTGTTTCCGGCGAAGGCCAGTCGGCAATCGCGCCCGATATGGCGATCCTGTCATTCAGTGTCGTCAAGCAGGCGGAAACGGCGGCTGCGGCTCTGACAGAGAATTCCAAGGCGCTCGCCGAGGTTCTGAAATCGCTGAAGGCGTCCGCCATCGAAGACCGCGACCTGCAGACGAGCAATTTCTCCGTGCAGCCGCTTTACAAGCATTATGAGCCGAAAGACGGCGTTTACGTTGCACCGGAAATTACCGGCTATCAAGTTTCCAACGGACTGACCGTGCGCGTACGCGACCTGAAGAAGCTGGGCGAGATACTCGATACCTCCGTCAAGCTCGGTATCAACCAGGGCGGCGATATTACCTTCACCAATGACAAGCCGGAAGCAACCGTAACCGAGGCCCGCAAGCAGGCCGTTGCCGATGCGCTGGCCAAAGCGAAAACGCTGACGGAAGCGGCGGGCGTGAAGCTTGGACGCGTGATCCAGATAAGCGAGAACATGCAGCGCCCCATGCCGGTGCCGCAGGCCATGATGCGCGCTTCGATGGCGAAGGAGGCCGACAGCGTGCCGATCGCTTCGGGTGAGAACAGCTACAGCGTGGTGGTCAACGTCACCTTCGCCCTGGGCGAATAAAACAGTCGGAGCGGCGGCATTGCCCGCCGCCCGCATTTGCCGAACGGCTGCGCGTAACCGCCACCCGAGAGGCCACAAAAAGAAACGCCCCCCGCCTGTCATGACAAGCGAGGGGCATTTTTTTTGATCCGCGCGAAGGGCGGGGGATTTCCGCGGATCAATATCAGCCGTTTAGCGACGGATCACCGGGCAACCACGCTCATTGGCGAAGAAGATGCGGTCAGGACCGCGACGGTCGAAGCCTGCAACCACGACACGGCGCGGCGATACATCGACAACGCGCGCGCGGCGAAGACCCATGCGGCTAGCCTTTTCCTCCGCAAGCCGCGGCGAGCAACCGTAACGCGGGCGGTCAGGACGGCCCCAACCCGGACCAGGACGATCGGGACGACCCCAGCCCGGGCCGCGGCCTCTGTCATGACCGTATCCATCCTGAACCTGAACTCTGAGCTGAACATCCGGGCCAGCCGAGGCAGCTGGAGCGGTGACGGAAATTCCGCCGAGGGCGATGAGGGCAGCCAGGCCGGCTTTTGCGAAGGTGCTGAACATGAACTCACTCCGTTTGTTTCTGCGCCGGCAGGGACGTCCCCCGGCGATTGACGAGACCCTAGACCCGCCCGCCTGAACGCCGACAGAACCGCATGTTCAGCAGACGTTCAGAGACATTAACGGGAAAACGAAAGGAAAAGTCGGGGCTTTTGACGGGAATCATGGGGAGATATGCAGAACGATTTCACGGCGGTGCGGCCGGTCGCGATGTTCGAAAAGATAAAGGCCCTGCCATGTGCCAAGGGTAAGCCTGCCATCGCTGATCGGTACTCCGATGGAAACCGCGGTCAGGGCCGATTTGATGTGAGCAGGCATGTCATCAGGGCCTTCGAGCGTGTGGACGACCCAGCGCATGGAGACATCGTCGGAAGGTGGCACGAGGCGGGAAAAAAATACCGCCAGATCACGCCGGACATCCGGATCGGCATTTTCCTGGATAAGCAGGGAGCAGGATGTGTGCCTGACGAAGACGGTCAAAAGGCCTTCGTCCACGCCTGCCTCCTTCACAAAGCGCTCGGCCTCGGACGTAAATTCGTAGAGCCCCTGCCCGTGGGTGGTGGTAATGGTCATTTTCTTCTGCGGCACGTTATTTCCTTTAGAAAATTCGGAACAAATTAGGCACTGCAAACGTTGGACCATGTCGAATTGTAACTGATGGCGAAAAGGCGTGCTTCCATGACATGGCGGCTGCCTTTAATAGAACGGAATACCGGCGTCACGGTTGCAAAAAACGGGGAAGGATTGGCACTATCAGAATGAACCATTCAGGCTTTCCCGTCTGCGGACGACTAAATTATTTTCAGTGCAAGACAGGCAGAGGGTGCGAGAGATAGGTTCATGGCATCCACTGATTATAATGTCGACCTGACAAATTGCGACCGCGAACCCATCCACATTCCAGGTTATATTCAATCGCACGGCTGCCTGATCGCTTGCGACAACGCCATGCGCATGGTCCTGCGACATTCGGAAAACTGTCGCGAGATTTTGCGCGTCGATGGCGATATCAACGGCAGGACCGCCGAAGAGGTGCTTGGTAAAAATCTTGTCCATGACCTTCGCAATGCACTCACGGTAACCGGCAGGACCACCCGCCCTGCCATGCTGCCCAATATGGAACTGCGCGATGGTCGCAGCTTCGATATTGCGCTCCACCGCTATAAATCCACGACGATCATCGAATTCGAACCGTCAGGGAGCGAGACCCAGCCGCTTGGTACCGCACGCAAGATGGTGGACCGCATTCGCGAGGCGGACACGGTCGAAAGCCTGATTTCGAGAACAACCCGCTTGGTGAAGGCGACCTTGGGTTACGACCGGGTGATGATCTACCGTTTCGAGGATGACGGTGCAGGCAAGGTCGTGTCGGAGGCAAAGCAGCCGGAACTGGAAAGCTTTCTTGGACAATATTTTCCGGCAAGCGACATACCGCAGCAGGCCCGCACGCTCTATCTTAAAAACACACTGCGCATCATCTCCGACGCCAGCGGAATACGAGTTCCCGTATTGCCCGCCATCGATGTGTCTGGTGAACCGCTTGATCTGTCATTCGCGCATTTGCGCAGCGTTTCTCCCATCCATTGCGAATATCTTCGCAATATGGGCGTTGGTGCCTCCATGTCGATTTCGGTGATCGTCGATGGCGCCCTGTGGGGCCTTATCGCCTGCCACCATTATTCGCCACGCGTTCTGACGATGTCGGTCAGGATCGCCGCAGAAATGTTTGGAGAGTTTTTCTCCATGCATTTGCAGGTCCTTAAGCAGAAGCGCAAACTCGATACCGTCAACCACGCCCATGCCGCTCTCGACCGCTTCCTGCGGCTCGCCGCCCATCACGCGCACATCGAGGAACTGCTGATCGACAGTTTCCAGGATTTTGCAGATCTGATGCCATGCGACGGCGTCGGGCTTTGGGTGGACAACAACTGGCACGGCCACGGCGCAACGCCGCCCGCGGATGCCATTCCGAGGCTGGCGCGCTTCGTAACCTCTGTCAGTGAGGGAAGGGTCTGGGCAACCCATGCCATCTCGCAAGCCATACCGGAAGCGGAGATTTATGCAGATATCGCAGCAGGAATGCTCGCCATTCCGCTGTCACAGGTCAAAAACGACTATCTGCTGTTTTTCCGCAGGGAGATCGTGCAGAACCTGAACTGGGCCGGCAACCCGGAAAAATCCTATGAGACCGGTCCGCTCGGCGATCGTCTCACCCCGCGCAAGAGCTTCGCGATCTGGAAGGAGACCGTGCGCCTGCAGGCGCAGCCATGGTCCGATGCGGACCGGGAAATTGCCGAAGCCGCAAGAATAGCGTTGGTCGAGGTCGCATTTCATCACAGCGAGCTGATGGCGGGCGAAAGGGAGCGCGCGGAAGTGCGCCAGCGCATGCTGAACGAGGAACTCAACCACCGCGTCAAGAACGTTCTCGCCATTATCAAATCGCTGGTCGGCAATCCTTCGCAAGAGGGTAAAACGCTGCAGGAATATGTCGGTGCGCTGAAGGGTCGTATCCAGGCATTGTCCTTTGCCCATGACCAGATCATTCGCGGTGAAGGCGGCGGGTCGTTGCGCGACCTGCTGGACGCCGAATTGTCGCCGCACCGTTCAGCCGAGGCTATTGTTGATCTTGCCGGACCACAGGTCACGCTCGATTCGCGCGCATTTTCCGTCATGGCCCTCGTACTGCATGAACTGGCGACGAATGCTGCCAAATACGGCGCGCTTGCGCAGACCGGCGGAAAACTGGATCTGCGCTGGGAAGTCGACGAAAACCGCGATTGCCTGATACATTGGCGCGAAACTCTGCCTACCAAGCTGCCCACACCATCACGCTCTGGGTTCGGCACGGCGCTCATCAGCCGCAGCATCCCCTACGATCTGGGTGGACGCAGCACCATCCGGTATTTGCCTGATGGGCTGGAGGCGGAAATTCTCCTGCCCTCCCGCCATATCTCAGCAGTCATGACAGCTTCCGAGATGAAGACGGAGGATGACACCGTACCGCAACCCAGACGGTCCAACCGGGAGGAAACGTTGAAAATATTGCTCGTAGAAGACCAGATGCTGATCGCCATGGATGTGGAGAACATGCTGGAAGACAACGGCATCAAGACAATCGAAACCGCGACCTCCTCGGCAATGGCCATCGAGAAGCTGAAGAGCTACGTGCCGGATGTGGCTATCCTCGACATCAATCTCGGCTCCGACACCTCCATCGCCGTCGCACGCGAGCTTCACCGCCGCGGCATCCCCTTCCTGTTCGCCACCGGCTATGCCGATGCCAGCATGGTGCCTGACGACTTCGGCAACGTGCCTGTTATCAGGAAGCCTTACGACGAAGATGCGCTGATGGCGGGTATCGGGCTGTTGGTCGGTGATACGGAGAGGGTGTAAGCTCCTAGCCCTGCTGACCGACACATTTCCAGACTGGAAGTCATCCTTGGGCTTGTCCCAAGGATTTAAACACGTCTACGAGATCAGTCGGTTGCATATCCTCGGGACAAGCCCGAGGACGACGGAGTGGCGTACGGAAACCTTCGTCAGCAAACCGAAAGTTTAAAAAACTAGCCTTCATTGAAATCGGGTGAAGCCCCGCTTTTTCGCCTCATCCGGTGTTAAGGCGTTCCCAATTTTAAACCGGAAGGCCGTAACGGCGTAGTTATCCAGATCGACCTCGCACTGAAAAGACACATCGTGCCAGCTATTGCCGGTGTTGAATGCGCCGCCGGAAGCATCAATCGAATTCCCCGATATCCTCCCGCCCGTATCCGAATAGGGTATCATGCCACGGGCGGCAAAACCCGCGCCCTGAATTTGCGCCAGAGCCTCCGTGCTGCAAAGCTGAACAATGCGGCGGCGGGGCGGCAGATCACCAAACATCTGGCGTCTTTGGGCCGGAGAAAGCAGCGACGAAGACAATAATTGTTTGGCGGCCGGAAGTTTCGCGGGCTTCTCCTTTGCCACCTCGGCAGGTTTTTCGTCAGCCGGTTTCTCCTGCGGCACAGGCGCCTTTTCCGGCTCAGCCTCTTGCTTGACGGGTGAAACCGCAATTTCTCCCTGCTCGGCGGACGCCTTGAGATCGCCGTTGGCGGCAGATGGCGCGGGCTTATCCTCAGCCGTCTTTTCAGGCTGGCTTTCAGGCTCCTTGGAAGGCTCGGTCTTGTCCGCTTCCTCCGCCTTACCTGGCTTGTCCTCTGGGTCCGCCTGCGTCTCCTCCGGCCGCATGGCGATCGCCGGCAGCGTCGCCTGCAAGGGCGGCGAAGGTTTCGGCTCCTCTGCCGGCGGAGCGGGCGGCGGCGGTGGAGGCTGCGGCTTTTCTTGCTTTGCCTGCTCGGCGGCGGGAGGCTTGGCTTCTTCCGGCTTCTTTTCCTCAGGCGGCGGCACCAGATCGACGCTGATGCTTTCCGGCTCCTGCGGTTCGGCTATGCGTTCGGGCAGTTCAAAAAGAAAGATCGCGACCACAGCCAGATGCAGCAACACGGAGACGGGCACCGCCCATCCCTTCCCTCGCCATCTGCTTGCCGAAACCTGTTGCATGTTATCGAGCCAAATCGAACCTGAGCATTTCCGAAAACGCGGAACGCTTTGTTTTCACACATAAGGCTTGTCGCAGAGATCGCCAGTGCGGGAAACAAAAAACCCGGCCAGAGGTGACTGACCGGGTTCAATTTTAAAGCAGGCAAAGGCTTAGCTGTCGAGGAAGCTTCTGAGCTTTCTGGAGCGGCTCGGATGCTTCAGCTTGCGCAGTGCCTTCG
The DNA here is from genome assembly GCF_007828365.1 of Rhizobium sp. SJZ105. Taxonomy (NCBI): domain Bacteria; kingdom Pseudomonadati; phylum Pseudomonadota; class Alphaproteobacteria; order Hyphomicrobiales; family Rhizobiaceae; genus Rhizobium; species Rhizobium sp. SJZ105. The sequence continues at coordinate 405,902 of NZ_VIUP01000003.1, read as the reverse complement.
CCTCGATCTGGCGAATACGTTCGCGCGTGACCGAGAACTGCTGGCCGACTTCTTCCAGCGTATGGTCGGTGTTCATGCCGATGCCGAAACGCATGCGCAGAACACGTTCTTCACGCGGCGTCAGCGAGGCGAGAACGCGGGTCGTCGTCTCGCGCAAGTTGGCCTGAATGGCGGCGTCGATAGGCAGCAGCGCGTTCTTGTCTTCGATGAAGTCGCCGAGATGCGAATCCTCTTCGTCACCCACAGGGGTTTCGAGCGAAATCGGCTCCTTGGCGATTTTCAGAACCTTACGCACCTTTTCAAGCGGCATGGCCAGCTTTTCCGCCAGTTCTTCCGGGGTCGGCTCACGGCCGATCTCGTGCAGCATCTGGCGCGAGGTGCGAACGATCTTGTTGATCGTCTCGATCATGTGAACCGGAATACGGATCGTGCGCGCCTGGTCGGCGATCGAACGGGTGATCGCCTGTCTGATCCACCACGTCGCATAGGTCGAGAACTTGTAACCACGGCGATATTCGAACTTGTCCACCGCCTTCATCAGGCCAATATTGCCTTCCTGAATGAGATCGAGGAACTGCAGGCCGCGGTTTGTGTATTTCTTGGCGATGGAGATCACGAGACGCAGGTTGGCCTCGACCATCTCCTTCTTGGCGATACGCGCTTCGCGCTCACCCTTCTGTACCATGGAAACGATACGGCGGAATTCGGCGATGGAAATACCGGTTTCCGTCGACAGATTCTGGATTTCCTGACGGATCTCGCGGATCGTGTTGCTTTCCTCGCGGGCGAATTCCTTCCAGCCGCGGGCGGCCAGATTGGCAATCGACTTCATCCAGTTCGGATCGAGTTCCGCACCGTGATACTGCTCGAGGAAGCTGTCGCGCTTGACGCCATAGGATTCGGCAAGGCGCAGCAGCCGGCCTTCGTTCTGCATCAGACGCTTGGAAATATCGTAAAGCTGCTCGACAAGGCTGTCGACACGGTTCTGGTTCAGCGACAGCGACTTCACAGCCGTGATCAACTGGTCCTTGAGATCCTTGTAGCGGCGCTCCTGACCGGAGGACAGGGTCCCCGTGCAGGCAAGGCGAGCCTCGACCTGCTGGTCCTGAAGCTTGCGCAGCTTCTTGTAGGTGTCGGCAATGGTGTCGAGCGTTTCCATGACCTGCGGACGCAGCTCGGCTTCCATCGCGGCAAGCGAAAGGTTGGACTCGTCGTCGTCCTCTTCTTCCTCTTCCGGCGGCAGGCCATCGCCACCCACATCAGTCACATCCTCGTCACCGGAGGGCGCACGCAGTCTGCGGGTCTTTTCCTTCTCTTCGGCGGCCTTGCGGTCCGCCTCGATCTTTTCCGGGCTCTGGAACTGCGGGGCAGCCTTGGCTTCCGGGCCGGAATAAGTGGTTTCGAGATCGATAATCTCGCGCAGCAGCGTCGTGCCTTCGTTGAGTTCGTCGCGCCAGATGATCAGCGCCTGGAACGTCAACGGGCTTTCGCAAAGGCCGGAGATCATCGTTTCGCGGCCGGCCTCGATGCGCTTGGCGATGGCGATTTCGCCTTCGCGCGACAGAAGCTCTACGGAACCCATTTCGCGCAGATACATGCGCACAGGATCGTCGGTACGGTCGGTCGGTTCTTTTTTCTTCGCGGTCGCAAGCGCGGTACCGCCGGAAGGTGCCAGTTCGCCGCCTTCGGACTCTTCGTTATCGGAATCGTCGCTTTCGGCTTCGCCCGGTGCTTCCTCGGCATCCTCGTCCTCGATAACGTTGATGCCCATATCGGACAGCATCGCCATCGTGTCTTCGATCTGCTCGGACGTCACTTCTTCGGACGGCAGGACGGAATTCAGCTCGTCCATCGTCACATAGCCGCGCTTCTTGGCGGCCTTGATCATCTTTTTGACCGCGTCATCCGAAAGATCGAGAAGCGGACCGTCCGTCGCACCGTCGCGTTCGTTTTCTGCTTCTTCGTTTTCTTTGACTTTGGTTGCCATCTATCTCGTCGCTTTCCCTGACGCTAACACCTGTTCCGCCGCATAGCCGTTCGCCTTGAGAGCATCCGGCTGATAACAGCGAATCACTGTCAGACACCTAACGGAGTGATCTTTAATTGCCGATTAACCACGGCAGCCTCAGGCAGAATGCAAAGACAGTGCACCCGAAAATGCTTGCTCATGCAATTTCTATCCGCCAAGGCTCATTCCACCTTACTATTCCTGAATTGGTGATTCCCGCTATTTCCCGCCCCGTCAAGCCTTTGAGGGCGAGACAGCCACGGAAATTCATAAAAAGGGCCGCATTTTGCGAGTTATCACCAGACTACCCCCTATTTAGGGCGCTTGCAGCAAAAGGCAACCCCACACGTCTTTCTATTCTTGGCCGCAGTCCTCAGCCATGGCCGACAGCCGGACCCTTTACCCGGCCGGACATGACGCCGAAACCATCGATGATCGCTTCCTGATTTTCCATTCGGCCGATTTCCAGCTGAACTTCGGCCAGCGCCCGCACCAGAAGCGTGCCGCGTTCATCGTCCGTCGCCTCGCCTATTTCCCGTTCCAGCTCGCGCTTCTGCCAGAGCAGGGATTTCGTCCTCTTGTGCAGTGAAAGCGCCTGCACATATCCCTCACGCGCATCTTCCAGCGCCGCCTGTTCCGTGGCCGTCCACAGGCGCGCATTGCGCACCTGCTGGTCCATGGTTTTCAAAAGCACCTCGAAACCCTGCTGCGACAGGCGCTCGATCAGCCCTGCCCGCGAAATCTCGGCCGCACTTTCCGCAGCAAAGGTCAGCACAGTCGACCACAGGCGTTGCAGATCGCGGTTTTCGTAATCGATCGCGGCGATCTCGTCATATTCCTCAAGCAGCAGTTCGGGATGGTTGACGATGGTGATGGCGAGAACGCTTTCACGAAGTGAAGGCTTGGTCTGGTGGCCCCTGACCAGACCCGACTGGGTAAGACGGTCGGAAATGTTGCTGGCCGGCGCAGCCATGGCTCCACCCCGTCCGGAAGCGTTCCTCTGGAACCCGCGCCCATTACCCTGCTGGCCATCGCGACGGAAATTTCCACCCTGCGAACCGCCCTGCTGAAAACGCGGCTGGAAGAAGGCATTCAGCCTGTCGCGCATATCCTGCTGGTAAAAACGCCGCACGGCCTCGTCGCCGATCACGGCAACGATCTGCCGCAGCCGGCTTTCAAGCTGGGCACGCTTTTCAGGCGTATCGAAAGTCACCGAAGACGTCTCGCGGCTCCAGATCATCGCCGCGAGCGGTTTTGCCTCAGAAAGCACACGGTCAAAAGGCGCACGCCCCTCCAGCCGCACGAGATCATCAGGGTCTTTTCCGTCGGGCAAAAGCGCAAAGCTCACCGAACGATCAGGCTTGATATGCGGCAGGGCGAGATCGGCTGCGCGGTTGGCGGCACGAATGCCGGCGCCGTCGCCATCAAAGCAGAGGATCGGCTGCGGCGACATTTTCCACAGGAGCTCAAGCTGGCTTTCCGTCAGCGCCGTGCCGAGCGGGGCGACAGCATTTTCGACACCCGCCTGATAAAGCGCAATGACATCCATATAACCTTCGACGGCAATGACGGTGCCGCCGGAAGCCTGCGAGGCGCGCCGCGCGCGGGCGAAATTGTAGAGAACATTGCCCTTGTGAAAAAGCTCGGTCTCGTTGGAGTTCAGATATTTGGCCACTGCATCCGCCGCCATGGCGCGGCCGCCGAAAGCGATCACCTTTTCGCGCGACGACAGGATCGGGAACATGATGCGGTCGCGGAAGCGGTCATAGGAAACCGGCACGTTTTCATGCACCACCAGCCCGCAGGCTTCCATCTGTTCGCGCGCCACACCCTTGCTCGCCAGATGCTCCTTTAGCGCATTGCGGCTATCTGGTGCAAAACCGAGCCTGAATGTCTCGATGGTGCGCCCAGTCAGCCCGCGATCGCGCAGGTAAGCCCGCGCCCGCGCACCAAGCGCGGTCTGCAACTGATCCTGAAAGAACAGCGTCGCCATTTCCATGACGTCCTGCAAAGAGGTGCGCTCGCGCTCGCGCTTCTCAGCCTGCGGATCGGGCTGCGGCATGGAGATGCCGGCCATGTCGGCGATCTGCTGAACCGCTTCGGGGAAACTCAACCCCTCGAGATCAGTGAGAAACCGGAAATGATCGCCGGAAACACCGCAACCAAAACAATGGTATCGCCCCTTGCGATCCTCGCAATGAAAACTCGGGCTTTTTTCGCCATGGAACGGGCAGCAGGCCCAATAATCGCCCCGCGGCGTATTGGTCTTCTTCTTATCCCAGGACACACGTCTGCCGATCACATCGGAGATGTTCACGCGGTCGCGTATCTCATCGAGAAAAGAATTGGAAAATCGCATGGGTTACCTGTTCGAGGCCAGTCTTTCATATAAGCGCAGAAAGGGGTCAGTACCAAACCCAAAGAACCGGAATACCCGATATTCACAGGCCATCGCACTAAAACCGCATCGCCGCTGTCGCCCGCTTCGGGCAAATTTATGGCAGCGCATCATCACAAAAAATTATGTTTTTGTAATTTGAGCCAACCGTCGCCGAGGTATAAAACATATTCAAAGGCAGCGCCCGGACATTCTCATAAAGCTGCTGACGCCCGCAGGCACGTCCCCCGAAAAACGCCTGCGCGTGACCGCATTTTGATCCGCCGAAATGCGCCTTCGTCGGCAGCAAAAAGGCAGGGCAGCCATGGCTGCCCTGCCTTTACTTTTTCCGAACGGGCGACACCTACTTCAGCAAATCCTTGACGACGCCGGAGGCTTTCGCGAAGTCGATCTGGCCGGGATAGCGCTCCTTGAGCGCATTCATGCACTTGCCCATGTCACGCAGGCCGGAGGCGCCGGTTTCGCTGATGACGGCCTGACACAATTCGCGCACCTTTTCGGCCGGAATCTCTTCCGGCATGAATTCCTTGATGATGACGATTTCCTCGCGCTCCTGAGCGGCAAGCTCGGCGCGACCGGCACCATCATAGATGCTGGCGGACTCTTCCCGCTGCTTCACCATCTTGGTCAGGATCTGCATGATCTCGTCGTCGGTGACGGGGTCCTTGCCCACGCCGCGATTGGCAATATCGCGATCCTTGATGGCTGCCTGGATGAGACGCACGGTCGATGTACGCCGGGCGTCACGAGCCTTCAGCGCGTCTTTCAGAGTATTAGCGAACGTGTCGCGCATCATTTCTTCTTCTCCTTGGGAAAGTGCATTCCGCAGCTTCTCGACACGGAAACTTTCCACCTTATTTTTCGAAACGACATAACCGAGCAAACCCGCTCAAGCAAATCAAATGCATAAGCCCTTGAATGTGCGAAGGTTTAATTCCGCGTAAATCTTGAGCCTGCGGTTGACCGTTTAAGCAGCTTTCGTTATTTTCCGGCACCTGCACGAGATTTTAACGAAGGGTCAAAACGCGAGTTTTTCGCGCGCCCCTTTATGTCACGAAGCCTGCGACAAAAAATGGCCCCTCTCCCCCTGCCTTTCAAGAGGCGGGGTGCGAAGCGGCAGAAACGGAACGAGATGACCGAGACAGCGCCCTGGACTACCCGCAAACCGACCGCAATGCTTGTTCTTGCCGATGGCACAGTGATCGAGGGAACGGGGATCGGCGCAACCGGCAAGGTACAGGCGGAAGTCTGCTTCAACACCGCACTGACCGGTTACGAAGAAATCCTGACCGATCCGTCCTATCTCGGCCAGATCGTCACCTTCACCTTCCCGCATATCGGCAATGTCGGCACCAATGAGGAAGACATCGAAGACCTGACGCCAGCCGCCCGCCGCGGCGCAGTCGGCGTCATCTTCAAGGCCGACATCACCGACCCTTCGAACTTCCGCGCCGCCAAACATCTGGATGCCTGGCTGAAAGCCCGCGGCGTCATCGGCCTTTGCGGCATCGACACGCGCGCGCTGACGGCATGGATACGCGAAAACGGTGCACCGAACGCGGTGATCGCCCATGATCCCAACGGCGTGTTCGACATCGAGGCGCTGAAGGCGGAAGCCAAGGCATGGAGCGGTCTCGTCGGCCTCGACCTCGCCATCGAAGCCACATCCGGCCAATCCTCCACCTGGACGGAAACGCCTTGGGTTTGGAACGAGGGTTACGGCACGCTGAATGAAGCCGATGCGAAGTACCATGTCGTCTGCGTGGATTTCGGCGTCAAGCGCAACATCCTGCGCCTCTTCGCCGGTCTCGATTGCAAGGTCACGGTGGTTCCGGCCCAGACATCCGCCGAAGACATTCTGGCATTGAAGCCGGATGGCGTTTTCCTTTCCAATGGTCCGGGAGATCCGGCCGCGACAGGCGAATATGCCGTACCGGTCATTCAGAACCTCATCAACAGCGACCTGCCGATCTTCGGCATCTGCCTCGGCCACCAGATGCTTGGCCTGGCCGTCGGCGCCAAGACTGAAAAGATGCATCAGGGGCACCACGGCGCCAACCATCCGGTCAAGGATTTCACCACCGGCAAGGTGGAAATCGTGTCCATGAACCACGGTTTTGCGGTTGACGCCAAGTCGCTGCCTGATGGCGTCGAAGAAACCCACACGTCGCTGTTCGACGGCACCAATTGCGGCCTGCGCATCGTCGGCAAGCCGGTCTTCTCCGTCCAGCACCATCCGGAAGCATCGCCCGGCCCGCAGGACAGCCACTATCTCTTCCGCCGCTTCGTCAACCTGCTGCGCGAGAGACAAGGTGAGGCAGCGCTCGCCGAGCGCTGAGACATCTTCGGAAAATCAGGAAAGATATACGGCCCGCTTTCAGCGGGCCGTTTTCATTTCACGCTTCACCAGAATGACGAAACGTATAGTCAGGAGAACGGCCGCCGTCGAAAGGCCGATCACGAAACCGAACCAGACGCCACGTCCGCCAAAGCCGAGCGGAAAGGCCATGGTCCAGGCCAGCGCCAACCCGATCGGCCAATAGGAAATCAGCGCCAGCATCGCCGGAATGCGCGCATCCTTCAATCCGCGCAGCAAACCTGCTGTCACGGCCTGGATACCATCGACCAGCTGGAAGATGCCGGCGATCACCACGAGGCTGCTTGCGTAGGCAAGCACTTCCGCCGCTTCCGGCAATTTCGCGTCAAGAAACCACTTCGCCAGAAATTCCGGAACAGCCGCAAACAGGATGCCGCCGCAAACGGCAATGCCGCAGGCAATCGCGTAGACCATGATGGCGGCGCGCACGAGGTTCCTGAAATCACCCTGACCGAACGCGACACCGACCCTCACGGTCGCCGCCTGCGACAGGCCGAGCGGGATCATGAAAGCGATGGAGGCAAGCTGCAGGGCGATGCCATGCGCCGCAAGCTGCACGGTGCCAATCTGTCCCATCAGGATCGAAGCGGCCGCAAACAGCGTCACTTCGGCAAGGATGGTGATGCTGATAGGCAGGCCAAGGCGCAGCACTTCGAACAGCGCATGCCAGTCCGGCCGCCAGAAGCGCACGAACAGCTCGTATTTCCTGGTTTCCTCACGCGTCTGCACATAAGCGACGATGAAGATGAAGCTGAAGGCATTGACGATGACGGCAACGACGGCCGCGCCGTTCATACCCATCACCGGCAATCCGAAATGGCCGAAGACCAGCGCATAGGCCATCAAACCGTTCATCACCAGCATGATGATGGTGACATACAGAATGATGCCCGCACGGCCGATTGCACTGACAAGCCCGCGCAGCACGTAAAAAAGCAGCGCCGGCAAAAGGCCGAACTTGGCGATGGCGAGATAATGGCCGGTCAACGCCGCAACTTCGGGGTTTTGCCCGAGATAGACCAGAATACGCTCGGCGTTGAAGAATATCGGCAGGGCAAGAATCCAGTACGCGATTGCCACCCACATGCCCATGCGCAGCGAGCGGCGGGCAGCCGTCGCATCGCCCTGCCCGTAAGCCTGCGCCACCATTGGTACCACGGCCACGGAAAATCCCGAGCCGAAAATGAAGACAACGAAGAAGAACTGCCCGGCCAGCACCATGGCCGCCAGCTTCTCAGCTCCGAGCTGACCGACGATGACCATATCTGTAGTGTGGATGCCAAGCTGCGCGAGCTGCGCACCGACAAGCGGAATTCCAAGCGCAAGCGTAGCCTTGAAATGCGAAAGCCACGACCCCGATCCAGAGGGAACGGTTTCTGCAACAACCGACGAAGACATTGTAATTCACCTGAATTTTGGCCATTGCCCGCGAATTGCGCAATGGCAGCAGGTGATGAATAAAATATTCCCTTCCTGCACGCAACCTTTGCGGATCAATGATCAAAATTTACGCAGAACGGCAATTTTACGTCCACTTGGGCCGAAACGGCGTGACATAAAACAAATTTAGCCGAATTTTACCATTTCACTTTACGCATTAGAATATCGCGAAGTTCTTTCAAACCATAAGCTGCATGACGCAGAATATTCCCGCCATTGAGGCATGTCTTTCCCATTATTTTCCAAGATGAGCCGAATGGGCACATCTGGTTCCAAGGACGTGTAGCTTGCCCAAAAAAACCAATCTCATGACGCGCATTCTGTTTGCGGCGTCATCGCTTGTCGTCGCCGCTTTTGCCGGCTTTTCCTTCTATATCGACAGTCTTCAGCACCAGGTGACAACGCAAGCCGTAGCGGAAAATATCGATTCGTCCGGCAAGCAGGCAGCGCAAAGCATCGCCAACTGGCTGAACGGCCGCATCATGCTGACCGAAACGGTTGCGAAGACGCTCGCCAAGCTCCCAGATGACGACGCCAAACTGCAGTTCCTCCAGAACGACGTGCTGACGGCTCAGTTCATGTCCACCTATTTCGGCAATGCCGAAAGCGGCAGTTTCACGACTTTCCCGAAATTGCCATTGCCGGAAGGCTACGACCCGCGCAAGCGCCCCTGGTATCTGGACGCCGTCAAGGCCGGCAAGCCAGTACTGACCGAGCCCTATAGCGATGCGTCGACCGGCGGCCTTATCATCACTGCCGCCATTCCCGTGTCCATCGACGGCAAGCTGGCCGGCGTGACGGGTAGCGACTTCTCGCTGGATTCGCTGGTAACGATGATCAAGTCGGTGGATGCCGGCAAGGATGGATACGCCTTCCTCGTCAGCAAGGACGGCAAGATCCTCATGCATCCCGATGCGAAATTCGTCGACAAGCCGCTGACCGATCTCTTCAAGGTTGATACACCGGCAATTTCTTCCGCGATTTCGCAAACCGAGATCGACGGCAAGCGCAAGATCACCAGCTTCATTCCCGTCGCCGGTCTGCCCTCGGTCGATTGGTATCTCGGTTTCGTTGTCGATTCCGACGTCGCCTACAGCGCGATCGGCCAATTTCGCCTCGCGGCAACCATCGCGACAATCCTTGCCGCCGCGATCATGATCGCCCTGCTGGCAACCGTTCTCAGCCGTTTCATTGTTCGCCCCGTCACGCAGATGACTGCTGCCATGGAAAGGCTTGCCGCCGGCAATCTCGATGTCGCCATTCCCGGCCAGGAGCGCAGTGACCAGATCGGCTCGATGGCTGCGGCGGTTGCCGTATTCAAATCGAACGCCACGGAACGTCTGCGTCTTGAGGGCGACGCCGAACAGAACCGCACGCTTTCCGAACAGGAGCGCAACGACCGCGAACGACTGGCGGCGAAAGACGCGGCCGACATCCAGTTCGCAGTCGATTCGCTGGCAAAGGGACTGACGCACCTTTCGAACGGCGACCTCAACTACCGGATCGAGACACCTTTCGTGACCCGCATCGACCGCTTGCGCGACGACTTCAACAACTCCGTCGCCAAGCTGAACGTTGCCTTGAGCACAGTCGGCCAGAATGCACGCGCAATCGATGCCGGTGCTGGAGAAATCCGCCAGTCTGCCGACGATCTGGCCAAGCGCACCGAGCAGCAGGCCGCCTCTGTCGAGGAGACTGCGGCCGCGCTTGAGGAAATAACCACGACGGTCAAGGATTCCGCCCGCCGTGCCGAAGAGGTAGGCCGTCTGGTCGACCGCACGCGCAACAACGCCGAGCAGTCCGGCATCATCGTCGAGGACGCTGTTCGTGCCATGGAAGGCATCGAAAAATCGTCGTCGGAGATCAGCAACATCATTGGCGTGATCGACGAAATCGCCTTCCAGACGAACCTGCTTGCGCTGAATGCCGGCGTGGAAGCCGCCCGCGCCGGTGAGGCAGGCAAGGGTTTTGCCGTCGTCGCACAGGAAGTGCGCGAGCTTGCCCAGCGCTCGGCAAATGCCGCGAAGGAGATCAAGACGCTGATCAACGCCTCAACATCACAGGTGCAATCCGGTGTCGATCTCGTCGGCAATGCCGGCAAGGCGCTGGAAACCATCGTGCGCGAAGTCCAGGAGATCAACCGCCACATCGACGCCATCGTAACGTCGTCGCGCGAACAGTCCACCGGACTTCAGGAAATCAACACCGCCATCAACACCATCGATCAGGGCACCCAGCAGAATGCCGCCATGGTCGAAGAACAGACTGCGGCAAGCCACGGCCTCGCCTCGGAAGCGGCGGCGCTCAACGAATTGCTTGCGCAGTTCCAGCTCGCCACGGCAACGCGGCGGCAGGCTGAATATGGGCGTGCCGCGTAGACCGAAAATAGCTCACTGGTGAGACAATCGCAACGTTACCCCGGATCCACAGTCCGGCATGACGGAGGAGACGTTTCAGTCTTCATTATGGCCGGAGCGATCCGGCCATTTTTCTTGTCCGCCCTCAGCACGCGAAAAACCCTGTTCCCGCCACTCACACGATCAGCTAGAGCTTGATCGATCATGATTTGCGGAGGGATCTATGCTGGATTTGATTTGGCGCGGTATTGCCATGGGGGTGGGTGGCACCGTGTTTATGGATATATGGGCGATTGTGCTGCACCGGTTTTTCGGCCAGTCCGCCCCGAACTGGGCACCGGTCGGCCGCTGGTTCTGGCATGTGCCGAAGGGCAGGATATTCCACGATTCTATCGCGACGGCCGCACCTTACGAGCATGAACTGGCGCTCGGCTGGGTCTCGCATTATGCCGTCGGCATTCTCTACGGCATCATTCTCGCCCTGATAGTGCCGGCCTCGTGGTTTTCAGAGCCTTCCTTCATTCAGCCTTGGATCGTGGGCATCGTCACGGTCGGCGCGGGCTGGTTCCTGCTGCAACCTGGCCTCGGCATCGGCTGGGCGGCATCGAAGACGCCGAACCCGAACAAGGTTCGCTTTCTCAACCTCGTTGCCCACACGATCTTCGCGCTTGGCATGTATGCCGTGGCGCTGTTGATGCGCTGAATAAAAGGGGGCTGAAAAGCCCCCTCGTTCATTTGATTATCAGATATTCGCCGAAAAGGTGTCGCAGTCCTCGACGCGTCCGTTCTGGAAGCCGCGCTTGAACCATTCCATGCGCTGCGCCGACGTGCCGTGGTTGAAACTGTCAGGCACCACATATCCTTGGGTCTGCTTCTGCAGGGTGTCGTCGCCGATCTGGTGGGCAGCGTTGAGCGCTTCCTCAAGGTCACCGGTTTCCAGAATGCCCTTCTGTTCGGTGAACTTGCCCCAGATACCGGCATAACAATCGGCCTGAAGCTCCACACGCACCGACATCTTGTTGGCGTCCACCTGGCTCATGGACTGGCGGCGGCGGTTGAACTCCGGCAGGACACCGGTCAGGTTCTGGACGTGGTGGCCCACCTCATGCGCAATCACGTAAGCCTGCGCGAAATCGCCAGACGCGCCGAAACGCTTGTCCAGTTCACTGAAGAAACTGGTGTCGAGATAGACCTTGCGGTCACCAGGGCAATAAAACGGGCCGCTGGCCGCAGAAGCAGAACCGCAGGCAGACGCAACCTGCCCGGAAAACAGCACAAGGGTCGGTTTCTGATAGGTCTCGCCGGCGGACTGGAAAATGCCGCTCCACGTATCTTCCGTCTCAGCCAGCACGGTGCGCACGAAAGCCGTCGTCTCGTCGGACGATTGGCCCTGCGGCCGAGTGCCCGCCTGCTGGCCGGATTGCTGCGTGGTACCGCCCCCATCCAGTGAAATGTCTCCGCCCGAAAGCAGCGTCAGCGGATTGATGCCAAGCACCCAGCTGATCAGCAGGATCAGCAGAAGACCGCCAATGCCGATGCCGCCGCCGCGGCGCCCGATCGGCACGCGCATTCCGCCACGCGAAAAAGGATCGTTGCCGGATGGCCCCGATCCCGCCGACATGCCGCGCCGATCCTCGATATTGTCCGACTGGCGGCGCCCTCTCCATTCCATGCTTTTCTCTCCGCAAACGTCGCCTCAACAGGCAACCTTATAACGGCACTATAATACATCTTGTTCCGGAAGAAAGCGGAGGTGGGTGCATTCGTTCAGGAGGCTCGCCGCCTTTGCGTGAAGACGGTCAGAGACAGCAGGGCAAACACGAACACGCCCGCGAAAAGCACCACAAGACCCGGCTGACCGTCACCGAAAGCAACCTCGTGAATGATCCGCCCCGGAACGAAGGTGAAACCGCCTGCGATGACGATACCGCCGAGATAGACACTCTGCATGATCCTCATATGGCGCCTGATTTCGCCCCTGCGCGCGAAAAGGACCGATTGCAGACAGCCATATATGGTGAGAACCGATAAAAGATGAATCGGGCTGAAACCGTAAAGCATCCTCAATTCATGGATGAAGAAGGTCGAAACGGACGTCATGACCATCAGCGTCACCCAGATCCTACCGAGTAGCCGGTGGATGGCGGTTCCTTTTGGGCGAAGAAAAATGAAGGCACCGAGAATCGCGGCCGGAACAACGGTGGCGACATGGAATTGCACGGCAAGCGGTGCGTCTAGCAAAGGCTGGAGTGACATGGTGAAGCGTTTTGACCCGGTTGAAATTATCGCTAACTTCGGCAAAACATGCGCGAAAGAAAAACGCATTGGCGTCAACCGCAGGAAAACTTCGTGGATCACCTCTCTTTGCAGTCCACGCTTCGTGAAATGCACGCCATCCTGCAATCGCGCAGACTGTGGCTGACCTTCCTTGCCATATTGGCGATCTTCATTCTGACCGGCCCTTTCGGGACAAGTGAGACCATGAGTTTCGCCGACCGGCTGCTTTACTGGACAATCGTTCAGGCTGGCGCATGGACGTTCGCAATATCCTTTTCCATCCTCGCCAACACCATCCTTGCCAGCAGCATTGAAAATATGCTGACACGCATGATGATCGGCTCGCTGACGGCAGCCCTGCCCATCGGGCTGCTGCTTTCCATCATGAACCAAATCTTTTCCGGCAGGGAAATGGGTTTCGCTGCCTTTCTGAAAAGCAGCCTGTCGGCCCTGCCGCTCTGCGCCATCTTTTGCCTGCTGAGCTACCTCACGGCCTGCCAGTCACGCGCAACGGCAACGGATGCCGTTGCGGACCCGAATGGAGATGCCAAAGGTGAGGTGAAAAGCATCGCGCCGCTGCTGGAGCGGCTGCCGCCGCAAAAGCGCGGAGAATTGCTGCGGCTGTCGGTGCAGGACCACTATACCGAAATCGTCACCACGCGCGGCCATCAGCTCGTTCTGCTGCGTTTTGCCGATGCGCTGAAAGAAATAGGCCTCACGGAAGGCTTGCAGGTGCACCGTTCCCACTGGATTGCCATTTCCGACGTCGTCTCGTTGCGTAAACAGGCTGGCCGTCTGCACGTCATTACAAGAGACGGCTCGGAAATACCCGTCAGCCGCTCCCATAGTGCGGCCGTGCAGGCCCGTTTCGCCGCGCATACACCGGCGGGTTAAGAGTTTCTGTCGATTCCGGAATTTATGGGGTTCCGTTCTCAAAAACATTTGCCTATAAGCCGCTTCTAGCCTGAAAACTTTGAATTGCGCGCCCCGGCCGGTGATCTTTCACCCTGGCTGGTGTTTTGCGCAACCAAAACGCGGAACGAGAGAGCCATGCCGAAGCGCCAAGATATCAAGTCCATCCTCATCATTGGCGCAGGACCGATCGTGATCGGCCAAGCATGTGAATTCGACTATTCCGGCACCCAGGCCTGCAAGGCGCTGAAGGAAGAGGGTTACCGGGTCATTCTGGTCAACTCCAACCCGGCCACCATCATGACCGATCCGGGCCTCGCCGACGCAACCTATGTCGAGCCGATCACCCCGGAAGTCGTCGCCAAGATCATCGCCAAGGAACGTCCGGACGCGCTGCTTCCCACCATGGGCGGCCAGACCGCGCTCAACACCGCGCTGTCCCTAAAGCGCATGGGCGTTCTCGACCGCTACAATGTGGAAATGATCGGCGCCAAGCCCGAAGCCATCGACATGGCCGAAGACCGCGCCCTCTTCCGCGAGGCCATGGCTCGCATCGGCCTCGAAACGCCGAAGTCCATGCTGGCCAACGCCACTGAAATCAAGGACGCCGACCGCAAGAAGCACGAAGCTGCCCGCGCCGAACTCAAGGCGAAGCTTTCCGGTGCGGAACTGGACAAGGCGCTGGACGATCTGGAAAACCAGTGGAACCTTGGCGAGACCGACCGCAAGCAGCGTTACATGGCGCATGCGATTGCAATCGCCGCCCAGGCGATCGACCATGTCGGCCTGCCCGCCATCATCCGCCCGTCCTTCACGCTCGGCGGCACTGGCGGCGGCATTGCCTATAATCGCTCCGAATTCTTCGACATCGTCTCGGGCGGCCTCGACGCTTCGCCGACCACCGAGGTGCTGGTCGAAGAATCGGTTCTCGGCTGGAAGGAATATGAGATGGAAGTGGTCCGCGACACCGCGGACAATTGCATCATCATCTGCTCCATCGAAAACATCGATCCGATGGGCGTCCACACCGGCGATTCCATCACCGTTGCGCCAGCGCTGACGCTGACCGACAAGGAATACCAGATCATGCGCAACGCCTCGATTGCGGTGCTGCGTGAGATCGGCGTGGAAACCGGCGGCTCGAACGTGCAGTTCGCCGTCAACCCGAAAGACGGCCGCCTCGTCGTCATCGAAATGAACCCGCGCGTTTCGCGCTCGTCCGCTCTCGCCTCCAAGGCAACCGGCTTCCCGATCGCCAAGATCGCCGCCAAGCTCGCCATCGGCTATACGCTCGACGAGCTGGAAAACGATATCACCGGCGGCGCGACGCCTGCCTCGTTCGAACCGTCGATCGACTACGTCGTCACCAAGATCCCGCGTTTCGCCTTCGAGAAGTTCCCGGGCGCCTCGCCGATCCTCACCACGGCCATGAAGTCCGTCGGTGAAGTCATGGCCATCGGCCGCACCTTCGCAGAATCGCTGCAGAAGGCGCTGCGCGGCATGGAAACCGGCCTCACCGGTCTCGATGAAATCGAAATCCCCGGCTTCGAAGAGGGCGAAGGCTCCAAGAACGCCATCCGCGCCGCCATAGGCACACCGACGCCGGATCGCCTGCGCATGGTCGCCCAGGCGCTGCGCATGGGAATGACGGAACAGGAAGTCCACGAAAACTCGAAGATCGACCCTTGGTTCATCGCCCAGTTCAAGGCAATTGTGGACATGGAAGCCCGTGTCCGTGAGCAAGGCCTGCCGCAGGACGCAGAGAACCTGCGCATGCTCAAAGCCATGGGCTTTTCCGACGCCCGCCTGGCAATTCTGACGGGCAAGCGCCCGAAGGAGGTGGCCGAACTGCGCAACAGCCTCAATGTTCGCCCGGTCTTCAAGCGCATCGATACCTGCGCGGCAGAATTCGCCTCACCCACCGCCTACATGTATTCGACCTATGAAATCCCCTTCGTCGGCGCCGCCCGCTCTGAAGCGCAGGTTTCCGACCGCAAGAAGGTCGTCATCCTCGGCGGCGGTCCGAACCGTATCGGCCAGGGCATCGAGTTCGACTATTGCTGCTGCCATGCTGCCTTCGCGCTGAAGGATGCAGGCTTCGAAGCGATCATGATCAACTGCAACCCGGAAACGGTTTCGACCGACTACGACACTTCCGACCGCCTCTATTTCGAACCGCTGACGGCCGAAGACGTGATCGAGATCATGCGCGCCGAACAGGAAAAGGGCGAGTTGGTCGGCGTCATCGTGCAGTTCGGCGGCCAGACGCCGCTGAAGCTGGCCGAAGCGCTGGAAAAGAACGGTATTCCGATCCTCGGCACCGCGCCTGACATGATCGACCTTGCCGAAGACCGCGACCGCTTCCAGAAGCTTCTGATGAAGCTCGACCTCGCCCAGCCGAACAACGGCATCGCCTATTCGGTTGAACAGGCGCGCCTCGTCGCTTCGGAAATCGGCTTCCCGCTGGTCGTGCGTCCTTCCTATGTTCTGGGTGGCCGCGCCATGCAGATCATCCATTCGGAAGGCCAGCTCCAGACCTATCTGCTCGACACGGTTCCGGGCCTCGTGCCAGAGGACATCAAGCAGCGTTACCCGAACGACAAGACCGGCCAGATCAACACCCTGCTCGGCAAGAACCCGCTTCTGTTCGACAGCTACCTGACCAACGCCGTCGAAGTCGACGTCGATGCACTGTGCGACGGCGAAAACGTCTTCGTGTCGGGCATCATGGAGCACATCGAAGAAGCCGGTATCCACTCGGGCGACTCGGCCTGCTCGCTGCCGTCCCGTTCGCTGAGCAAGGAAACCCTCGACGAGCTGGAACGCCAGACGACGGCGCTTGCAAAGGCGCTCAACGTCGGTGGCCTGATGAACGTTCAGTACGCGATCAAGGACGGCACGATCTACGTTCTCGAAGTCAACCCGCGCGCCTCGCGCACGGTGCCCTTCGTTGCAAAAACCATCGGTGCGCCGATCGCCAAGATCGCTGCCCGCGTCATGGCCGGCGAAAAGCTTGATGCGGCGATTGCCGCTTACGGCAAGAAACCCGACCCGCGCAACCTGAAGCACATCGCCGTCAAGGAAGCCGTTTTCCCGTTCGCCCGCTTCCCCGGCGTCGACATTCTGCTCGGACCGGAAATGCGCTCGACCGGCGAAGTTATCGGCCTCGACACCGATTTCGCACTCGCCTTCGCCAAGAGCCAGCTCGGCGCCGGCGTCGACCTGCCGCGCTCCGGCACCGTCTTCGTCTCGGTGCGCGACGACGACAAGGACCGCGTATTGCCCGCAATCCGTATTCTGGTCGAGAGCGGCTTCAGGGTACTGGCAACCGGCGGCACCCAGCGTTTCCTTGCTGAACAGGGCATCAACGCCGAGAAGATCAACAAGGTGCAGGAAGGTCGTCCGCATATCGAAGACGCCATCCGCAACCGGCAGGTCCAGCTGGTCATCAACACCACCGACAGCAACAAGGCGATTTCCGACTCGAAGTCGCTGCGCCGCGCAACGCTGATGCAGAAGGTGCCCTACTACACGACGATGGCCGGTGCGGAAGCAGCAGCCCTTGCCATCAAGGCGCTTAAGGCCGGCAATCTGGAAGTGAAGCCCTTGCAGAGCTACTTCCTGTAAAATCAGCCGACAACGAAGATCATGGAAACGCCGCGGGTCATGCCTGCGGCGTTTTGCATTGTCTCACAAAAAGCTCAAAAGCCTCACGCCGCCAGGGCTTCGCGCACGCAATTGCGCCCATCCGTCTTGGCGCGGTAAAGGGCGCGGTCCGCCATTTCCGCCAGGGTCTGAAGATCGCAGCGTGCATCTCCGCTGGTTGCGACGCCAATGCTGATCGTCACACCGACACGCAAACCGCCGCAATCGACTTCGGTTATCGCAATCGCATCGCGAATGCGTTCTCCGATCATGCAAGCCTTTTGAACACCGGCACCCGGCAGGAAGATGATGAACTCCTCGCCACCGTAACGCGCCAGCACGTCACCACCGCGTATGCTGCCGCCGATACGCTTCGCCACTTCCTGAAGAACGCTGTCGCCGACGGCGTGGCCGAAGCGGTCGTTGATTGATTTGAAGTGGTCGATATCGAGCAGCATCGCCGCATCGTTGGGACCCGGCACCGCCGGCATGGCCTGGAAGAAAAAACGACGGTTCTTGACGCCCGTCAAAGGATCGGTGTTGGCGAGAACCAGCAATTTGCGCTCTGACCGCTCGGCTACCAGCATCATCACGAACAGCGCAATGGCGAAGTTCAACATGATGATCAAGAAAAACGCATTGACCAGATCGATGGCGGCGTATTGGGGCAAAAGCACGCTCTTTGCCACCGACAACGAAATCAGGCCGGAAATACCCGCAATCGCGCCCAACGCGAAGCGGGACAGGAGTGGCTCCTTGCGCCACCGCGCAAAAAGCCCGCCCGCTCCCGCAAGATAGGCCACAGCCGCACAACCGTTGAACAGGGCCGCACGATAAGCGTTATTGTCAGCCACCTGCTGTGCAAGGACAATTGCCAGCAAGGCAATCAAACAGACAGCTGATACTGTCCCCCTGCTGGCAGCACGTCCATCGCTCACGATTTTCAGGCCAAGCCAGATCAGCGCATAACCCACGATACCGAAGACGATGCTGCCGAATTGCCACAAGGCCGGAGACATTATTCCCCATTCGCCGTACCCAGCGAGCGTGGAGCCGGCAGCCATGGCTGCGAAGCCTGCTGCAAGAGCTGTCGGGCCGTGCAAACCACGATTTGTGAGCTTCAGATATATAAAACTCAGCATTCCAACAATGTAAGAACACTTTTGCATCAGTATCACTGTTGCAAGATCTAGTTCGCCG
This sequence comes from Rhizobium sp. SJZ105, assembly GCF_007828365.1. Classification (NCBI taxonomy): domain Bacteria; kingdom Pseudomonadati; phylum Pseudomonadota; class Alphaproteobacteria; order Hyphomicrobiales; family Rhizobiaceae; genus Rhizobium; species Rhizobium sp. SJZ105. Next base: position 387,288 of record NZ_VIUP01000003.1, on the reverse strand, counting down.
AGCATCATACATCCACGCAATGAATAAATATAAATATCTGAATTATGGTATCAAGTATAAAATTTCAATAAAAATAACCAATAAACAAAAATTTAATCATATCGATGAAGATATCGATGATCATCCAATATAGCATAGCAACACACAAAACAGTCTATTAGAATAATCTTATAAAATCAATTTCATTCCTGAAATTCTGCATTTCCGCCTCCTTCTGCTGCGAGTCGGGAAGGCGAAGAAGATAGGAAGGGTGCACCGTGACAAAAAGCGTCCGCTCCTCCTGCATCGGTATCGGGCGACCCCGAACCTCGGAGACCTTTTCCTTTCCGCCTGTCAGCGCATAAAGCGCAGTTGCACCCATGGCAACGATAAGCTTCGGCCGTACCAGCTCGATTTCCTTGTTAAGCCACCAGCGGCATTGCTGCACCTCGCCCGCATCCGGTCGCTGGTGGATGCGCCGCTTGCCGCGAGCCTCGTATTTGAAGTGTTTGACGGCGTTGGTGACATAAAGCTTTTTGCGGTCAATACCGGCTTCAACCAACGTCCGGTCGAACAACTGACCAGCGGGACCGACGAAAGGTTTTCCGGCAAGATCCTCGTGATCTCCCGGCTGTTCCCCGACGATCATCACTTTCGCATCTTCAGGTCCCATGCCGAATACTGTCTGCGTTGCCTTGCAATGCAGGGCGCAGCGCGTGCATTGGCCAGCCTCCCGCGCCAATGAAGCGAGCGTACCGTCCGGCGCCGGTGGCGGCTCTTCACGCGCCGAGGCCGCGGCCTGCAGGCGGTGATGGAATGGTTGCGGCTGGCTCGCAGCCTTTGCCGCCATCTCCAGCACCCGCGCCTCGGCACCGAGAACGAGACCTGGAATAAGCTCGGCTTCCGGCAAATTTTTCCAGTATTTCTTTGGCATCTCTGCCGTCATCGCTTTTATCTTCAGACGCGCCGGATTGAATATATTGGCATAATAAGTTCGCCACAGCTCGTCCGTTTCATCCGTCAGCTCAGGCTTGGAAGCGGCCTGCCGCAATGTCTCCAGCACGTTTCCGTCCCACCGCGCGGAGCCGTTCGGTGTCGCGATCAGCCAGTCCATATCCGTGAACCGCCGCTGGAAAAACGGGGCCGTGCGCTCGACGATGAAGTGATCCGGCTCGAACCATGCAACGAAGCGCCGCCGCCCGCCCTGCCCCTGCAGCAAGGATAATTCCTTGAAGCGAACAAAGGCCGTCATCTTGTGACAATCGCGGCGGACCGATTTTTCAAGCTGCCGGGCTTCGGAAACATCCGCATCGGACTTGAACTGCAACAGGGCGCGATCCCGCTTCAGCCGCCACAGCAACCGGTAAAGCAGTGCGAAACGACCCGGATCGCTATGACAGATAATCGCTTGCGCCAACGTCACGAAGGAGGCTGGAACGGACACCTGCACGTCATCCGCACGGGCCGCCGGCAAAGGCTCTCCGGCAAAATCGAGAAGCCCGCCTTTCTCATCCCGCAACCGCCAGTCAATCGCCTCCGGCGGCACATTGGCGGCGAGAGCCGCGCGCGCCGCATCACGCCACTCGCCGAAATCGCCCCGCCCTTCCAGAACCGGGCCGTACATCACAGCAGCGATAATTGTTCGGGCTGCGGAGCAAACATCGCTCGCAAATCCGGCCGTTCGGTCAGCTTGCCCGGCGTCCAGCCGTCGGCAACGATGAAGGCCTTCACCTTTTTCAGGGAAACGCCGAAGCGGGCGATATCCTCCAGCCGCAATCGGCGAAACCGGCGTGAAGACAGGATCGAGGCGACCGTCTTGGTACCGAAGCCGGGCACGCGCAGCAATATTTCGCGATCCGCCACGTTCACGTCCACTGGAAAACGGTCGCGATTTTTCAGCGCCCAGGCAAGCTTTGGATCTATATCTAGATCGAGCATTCCGTTACCGCCGATCGCGGTTATTTCACCAATGTCGAACCCATAAAAACGATAAAGCCAGTCGGCCTGATAAAGCCTGTGTTCCCGCATCAAAGGCGGCTTGATGAGCGGCAGGTTCTTCGACGAATCCGGAATGGGGCTGAAAGCCGAATAATAGACGCGCCGCAAACCATAGCTGCCATAAAGCCGGGCGCTGGTGGACAGAATGGTGCTGTCATCAGCCCCATCCGCCCCAACGATCATCTGCGTGCTCTGTCCGGCAGGCGCAAAACGTTTGGTCTTTCGCGTCCTGACAGTCGGCTCCCCCGCCTCCTCGATCTTCAGGCGGATATCAGCCATCGAGCGGCGAATATTGGCGGGCTGCTTTTCCGGCGCAAAACGGCTGACGCCGCTATCAGTCGGCAATTCGATGTTGATCGACAGCCGGTCGGCGTAAAGCCCCGCTTCCTCAATAAGCTTTGGCGATGCTTCGGGAATGGATTTCAGATGGATGTAGCCGCGAAAGCCATGCGTGACGCGCAGTTCCCGCGCCACCCGCACCATCTCTTCCATCGTATGATCGGAAGAGCGGATAATGCCGGAAGAGAGAAACAGCCCCTCGATATAGTTGCGCCGATAGAACTCCAGCGTCAGCCACACCACCTCCTCGGCAGTAAACCGCGCCCGCTCGACATTGCTCGAAGAACGATTGATGCAATAGGCGCAATCATAGATACAGAAATTGGTGAGCAAAATCTTCAGGAGCGAAATGCAGCGCCCGTCCGGCGCATAGGCATGGCATATGCCCGACCCCTCCGTGGAGCCAAGTCCGCCGGATGCAGCAGAGCTGCGTTTCGTCGTGCCGCTGGAGGCACAGGACGCATCGTATTTGGCCGCATCGGAAAGAATGGCTAGCCGTTGCCTGATTGACTTCTTCATGGTTATGTTCACTATATGTTCTATTGAAAAATGTCAATCTCATCTGTTAAAGCCCTGAACGAATGCAAGAAAATGCCCGTCTCAAATTTGCTGGCATTTCGTTGTCGTCTTCTGATATAGTCGGCTTAGTTATGATTTTGGCATGGTTCCGGAGTTCCCCTCCGGAACCTGTTTCTTTTTGTGTCTGCAAGTAAAGCGACAGGACTGCGAAGGATAAAAAAATGGTAGAAAAAGTACCGATGACGCACGGTGGATTCATCAAGCTGCAGGAGGAGCTGCGCTTTCGCCAGCAGGAGGAGCGTCCCCGTATCATCGAGGCAATTGCGGAGGCGCGCGCCCATGGCGACCTTTCGGAAAATGCCGAATACCACGCTGCCAAGGAAGCCCAGAGCCATAACGAAGGCCGCATCACTGAACTCGAAGACTTGACCGCACGCGCGGAAGTCATCGACCTTTCCAAGATGTCCGGTTCCAAGATCAAGTTCGGCGCCACCGTCAAGCTTATCGACGAGGATAGCGACGAGGAGAGAATCTATCAGATCGTTGGCGACCAGGAAGCCGATGTGAAGGCTGGACGCATTTCCATTTCCTCGCCCATCGCCCGCGCCCTCATCGGCAAGGAAGTCGGTGACAGCATCGAAGTCAACGCACCGGGCGGCGCCAAGGGTTACGAGATTCTCGCCGTACAGTGGGGCTGATCTGCCCTTTCATGCAATGCGCCCCTCGGGCGCATTGCATTGATATCCTGAACTGAACATCCTGCCTTAGCCGCAAAGACGGAAGCCCATCTTGTCCCACGCCAGTCTGAAAGATGTGCAGGTGCTTGCGCCGAACTTCAAGCGCAGGCTCTCCGGCGTTACCTCCACCATCGTGCAGCTTATTCCGGTACAAAACCGGCTGGGTCAGAAAGTGGGCGTCATCGGCCCGGGCCTGCCGCAGCATCTGCCACATGTTCGCTTCCGTGATCTGTGGCGGCTCTGGCAAAACGGCCCGCTCAGCGGTCCGCGCATATGGCACGCCCGCCGCAATCTCGAAATGTTGCCGGGCATTCTCATGCGTGACGTGCTGCGCATGAAGGTGAAGCTGATGTTCACCTCGGCGGCGCAAAGGCGACATTCCGCCTATACCCGCTTTCTGATTTCAAAAATGGATGCGGTCGTCGCGACAAGCGGCCGCTCAGGCTCGTTTCTGGAAGTACCACACAGCGTCGTCATGCATGGCGTCGATACCGAGCTGTTTCATCCCGCAACCGGCCCGGAGGATACGATCGCTTCGACCGGCCTGCCGGGGCAATTTCTCATCGGATGTTTCGGACGGGTGCGCCACCAGAAGGGAACAGACCTTTTCGTGCGCGCCATGATCGAACTTCTGCCCGACTATCCCGAATGGACGGCCGTCATCTCCGGCCGCGTGACCGCAGAGCACAAGGCCTTCGCCGACAAGCTCATGGCCGATGTCGCAGCAGCCGGTCTTGCGGACCGCATAGCGTTTCAGGGCGAGGTGGACGACATCAAGCCCTGGTATCGGCGGCTAACCCTCTATGTCGCACCGTCACGCAACGAGGGCTTTGGCCTGACACCACTGGAAGCAATGGCTTCCGAGACGGCTGTCGTTGCCAGCAATGCCGGCGCTTATGAGGAAATGATCGTCAAGGGCGAGACCGGCATGGTCGTTGAGGCCGGCGACTACGCGTCCCTGCGGGATGCCATTAAAACCTATCTTGCCGATCCTGCTCTCGCCAGGGACCATGCCCGTGCCGGACTTTCGCATGTGCGCACTGCATTTCCGCTGGAAAAAGAGGCGACGAGCCTCGGCACGATCTATGACGCGTTGCGGCGCGGGTAAGCGCCGGCGCAATCACTCAAAGGTCCGCCGATCAAATTTCCACCAGACCGACGCGCTTGACCTGACGGATGGTGAGCATGGTGCGCACGGTGTCGACGTTTTCGTCCGCTGTCAGAACCTCGATGACGAAATCCTGAAACTCGGTCAGGTTTCTGGCGATGCAATGCAGAAGGAAATCGCTTTCGCCGGATACCATCCAGGCCTGGCGCACCAGCGACCATCCGGCCGTCGCCGCTGCAAAGGCTTTCAGATTGCTGTCCGACTGGCGTTTGAGGCCGACCATGCAGAAGGCAACCAGATCGAAACCGAGCTTCGGCGCGTTCAACATGGCGTGATAACCCTCGATCACGTCGGCTTCTTCCAGCTTGCGGACGCGCCTGAGGCACGGCGGCGCGGAAATACCGACCCGTTCGGCCAGCTCCACGTTGGTCATGCGCCCGTCGCGCTGCAATTCGCGCAGGATTTTCAGATCGATGGCATCGAGTTCGACGCTGGTCACGGAGAGGTTCCTCGTTAAGCCGGAGAACTTCCTTGTACTACCAGGCGCAGGATTCGCAACAATATGCCGCCGGCCGGTCACAAAATTGCGCGCGCATCCACAACTGCCTTGTTGGTAACGCAAGGCTGCCCTTGAATAAAGGCACTAGACAACCTTAAATACCGGGCAACGAAGGGGTTGCGGCCTGTCCACCGTGCTGCGGCTGGAATGTTCTGCTGCCGAAAGGCCCCGCTACTTTAAAAAGGATTGTTTCCATGTCTGCCCGCCACACCAAGGTATTGATCATTGGCTCTGGTCCCGCCGGTTATACCGCGGCGATCTACGCGGCCCGCGCAATGCTGAAACCCGTGCTGATTGCCGGCATGGAACAGGGTGGCCAGCTGATGATCACCACCGATGTCGAAAACTATCCGGGCTTTGCCGATCCGATCCAGGGCCCCTGGCTGATGGACCAGATGCTGAAGCAGGCGACGCATGTGGGTGCGGAAATCGTCAGCGACCTCGTGACCGAAGTCGAAACCAACACGCGCCCCTTCGTGGTCAAGACCGATTCCGGTCAGGTCTGGACCGCCGACACGCTGATCATCGCAACAGGCGCAAAGGCCAAGTGGCTCGGCATCGAGAGTGAGCAGCACTTTCAGGGCTTTGGCGTTTCCGCCTGCGCCACCTGCGACGGTTTCTTCTATCGCAACAAGGATGTGATCGTGGTCGGCGGCGGCAACTCTGCCGTGGAGGAAGCGCTCTATCTCGCCCATATCGCCAAGTCCGTAACCGTCGTGCACCGCCGCGACAGTTTCCGCTCGGAGAAAATCCTTCAGGAACGGCTCTTCGCCAAGGAAAACGTCAAGATCCTGTGGAACACGGAAATCGCCGAAATCACCGGCGCTCCCGCCAAGCCGCCAATCCCACCCTCTGTTTCGGGTGTGCGACTGCGTGACACCAAGACCGGTGTGATCAGCGATACGCCCATCGACGGCGTCTTCGTCGCCATCGGCCACGCGCCGGCCGTCGAACTGTTCAAGGGCAAGGTGAAGCTCAAGGACAATGGCTACATGTGGACCGCGCCCGATTCCACCGCTACCGACGTGGAAGGTATTTTCGCCGCCGGCGACGTTACCGATGACATATACCGTCAGGCCATCACCGCCGCCGGTATGGGCTGTATGGCCGCCCTCGAAGCAGAACGGTACCTCACCGCGCAGCAGCCGCTTGCGGTAGCAGCCGAATAACCGAAAGGCAGGATAGGCATGGCAATGCCATTGGACTGGGATAAACTGCGCATTTTTCATGCCGCAGCCGAAGCGGGGTCTTTTACCCACGCTGCCGACAAGCTGCATTTGTCCCAGTCGGCCATCAGCCGCCAGGTCAGCGCGCTGGAACAGGATGTTGGCGTGAAGCTGTTTCACCGCCACGCCAGAGGTCTTATCCTCACCGAGCAGGGCGAACTGCTGTATCGCACCGCCCATGACGTGTTGCTAAAGCTCGAAACCGTCAAGATGCAACTGACCGAAACGACGGAGAAGCCGAGCGGCAAGCTGCGCGTGACGACGACGGTTGGTCTCGGCCAGGGCTGGCTCACGGACAAGGTGCAGGAATTCCTGCAGCTCTATCCGGAAATGTCGATCCAGCTGATCCTCGACAATGAGGAGCTGGATGTGAACATGCGCCACGCCGATTGCGCCATCCGCCTGCGCCAGCCGCAACAGTCCGACCTTATCCAGCGCAAGCTGTTCACGGTGCACATGCACGTATATGCGGCGCCGTCCTACATCAACCGCCACGGCGAGCCGCAGTCGATCGAGGATCTGGACAACCACCGCATCATCTCCTTCGGCGAACCGGCACCCAACTATCTGCTTGATGTCAACTGGCTGGAAAATGCGGGACGCTCGTCGGACAACACCCGCATTCCGCATCTTCAGATCAACAGCCAGACCTCGATCAAGCGCGCCTGCCTGCTGGGAATAGGTATCGCCTGTTTGCCGGATTACATCGTCGGGCGCGATCCGGGATTGATTCAGTTGTCGCTTGCCGCCGATATTCCCTCGTTCGACACCTACTTCTGTTACCCGGACGAGATGAAAAACGCTGCAAAACTGAAAGCCTTCCGCGACTTCGTCGTTGCCAAGGCACGGAACTGGAACTTCTGACGTTTAAATAGGCCAGCGCCACAAAATATCATACTAATTCATGGGGTTGGCCGTCCCAAGATGGCGGCGCGCCAGACGCGCCGCACTTCAGCTTTGCACATAAATTATACCGGAAATATCCAGACCTGCATCGTACGCATGCCTGACCTGCACAAAAAAGAGTTGTTTCGTGCACAAAAAAGCACCATATCGCTCTCAGTTGATGCACACGGTGGCTTTTCCTCCCAGTTCCACCGCATCAGCTGTTCCCCTCTGGAGGTTTTTGACCTTCACACTTAAAGGGCCCTGGATTTATCCGGCGGCCCTCTTTTTTTTACCCGCAAGAATTTTCTCCAATTTGGCGAAATATCGCATGATGCAACCTTGTTTTGCATTCTTGCCACTCCCATATTTCAATCAGCTGTCACGCCTGCCTATGCACGCGACAGCTGTTCCCCTCTGGAGGTTTTAACCTTCAAACTCATTGGCCGCGGAGAAATCCGGCGGCCATTTTTTTGCGCGCTGTTCTCGGCTCGGGTGACTACCTCACAGAGACGTGAATTGTATATCGAAAACTATCGATATAAATATCGGGCATGTCAGATATTAGAGAAACGCAGATGAACCCGGAGGAAATCCTCAAAGCCCTTTCACACCCCGCAAGGCTGAAGTTCCTCGAGTGGCTGAAGAGCCCTGAAAGTCACTTCTGTCAGGACCATCCGCTCAGCATGGGCGTATGCGCCAATCAGTTCCAGATCAGCGGCCTGTCGCAATCGACGGTCTCCTCACATCTGGCGGTTTTGCAGGCAGCAGGCCTGATAAGGTCAAAGAAAGTCGGGCAATGGGTGTTTTTCGAACGCAACGAGGAAACCATCGACGCCTTCCGCAATTATCTGCAAGCCAATCTTTGAGCCTCCCAAGCTTATAAGACCGGGGCGTCGGACCGGAAACTGCAAGGCGGTTTTCTCTCTGATGCCCATACATTAGGAAAGCGCGCCAGCCGCGCAATTTCGCCAACCGACCAGAAAGTGAAGTCGCATGACAAGTCTTTTCGAACCGGCACAGGCCGGCGATATCGCACTCGCCAACCGTATCGTCATGGCTCCCCTCACCCGCAACCGCTCGCCGGGGGCAATTCCCAATAATCTCAACGCCACCTATTACGAGCAGCGCGCAACAGCCGGGCTGATCGTGACCGAAGGCACGCCGATTTCCCAGCAAGGTCAGGGTTACGCGGATGTTCCGGGCCTCTACAAGAAGGAAGCGGTTGAGGGCTGGAAAAAGATCACGGATGGCGTGCATGTCGCCGGCGGCAAGATCGTCGCGCAGATTTGGCACGTGGGACGCATTTCCCACACCTCGCTCCAGCCGCATGGCGGACAGCCGGTCGCCCCTTCCGCGATTATCGCCAAGTCCAAGACCTATATCATCAATGATGACGGCACCGGCGCGTTTGCGGAAACCTCCGAGCCACGCGCACTGACTATCGACGATATCGGTCTTATCCTTGAAGATTACCGGACCGGCGCGCGCGCCGCACTTGAGGCTGGTTTCGACGGTGTCGAAATCCATGCCGCCAACGGTTATCTGATCGAGCAGTTCCTGAAATCCAGCACCAACCAGCGCACCGACGAATATGGCGGCTCGATCGAAAACCGCGCCCGCTTCCTCCTGGAAGTCGTGGATGCGGTTGCAGAAGAGATTGGCGCAGGCCGCACCGGCATTCGCCTGTCACCCGTCACACCCGCCAACGACATTTTCGAGGCCGACCCGCAGCCACTCTATAATTACGTTGCGGAAGAACTCGGCAAACGCAATCTCGCCTTCATCCATGTTGTTGAAGGTGCGACCGGTGGTCCGCGCGACTTCAAGCAGGGCGACAAGCCCTTCGATTACGCAGCCTTCAAGGCCGCCTATCGCAATGCGGGCGGCAAGGGCCTGTGGATCGCCAACAATGGCTACGACCGTGAGAGCGCCATCGAGGCGGTGGAAAGCGGCAAGGTTGATGCCGTGGCCTTCGGCAAGGCCTTCATCGCCAACCCGGATCTGGTGCGCCGTCTCAAGGACAACGCGCCGCTGAACGAGCCGAACCAGCCGACCTTCTATGGTGGCGGGGCTGAAGGCTATACCGACTACCCGGCTCTTGGCTGATCAGTGCTAAACTTGAAACGCCGCACCGCTCCACAGCGGTGCGGCGTTTTGCCGTTTCAGGACAGGCCTCGCGCCTGCCGCGCAGCAAAGTCTGAAAATGCGCCCATTACGAAGGCGTTGGCCACATGCAGCGCCTGCAGAAAGCCACTGCCCGTTTCCCGACCGATGCTCATCAACGCCACCTGAAGGCAGTAGAGAGCGAGCAGCACGAGCGCGCGCCCAAGGTTTGGCCGGAGGTCATCATGACGAAGGGCGAGCACGACTAGAGATACAATGGGAACGGCGATCAGCATGCCAAGCCCTTTGTGAACCACAAGCAGCGATCCGTCATAATAGATCGACAGCCCGGCCAGCAGCACCTGCGCGAAAATCAACACCGGCACGCCTGCCGAAATCACGGCGAACATACGGCGCCGCCGGGAAAATCCATTAGCCACTGTAACCATCACACCCTACCCCCGGCATCGGTCGCATGATGAAGGCCCGCCGGTTGCTGCACCTCGGCGAGACACCCAAGGCTCGCCAGTGTTTCCGATACTGCCGCATCGATCGGCGTTCGCGGTTCCGCGCCGAGGAATTCGACAAGCTTGCGGTTGCTCATCCGGATCGGCATCTGCCAGAGATATTTCATTTCCATGACTTCGCGGAACAGGGGAACGAACGGTGCAGCCAGCCCGATGGCTAACCACGAAAGCCGCCGCATCTTGACCGGATGGCCGACGGCCCGCTCGATTGCCCCAACCAGTTGCAGCCCGTCGAAATCCCAGACACCCTCCATGTGGTAGACGGCAAACGTCTGAAGCTCGTCCGAGCGATCGAGCAGCCGTCCGATTATCTCCGCAACATCCGGCAGATAGGCCCATTGATGCCCGGCATTCGGTACTGCTGGATTCTGAACACTGCGAACCGGCTTGCCCGGTCGCACCAGCATCTGCGAAAACCAGTTGTTCTTCGCGTCAGGACCAAAGAAATCACCGGTGCGGACGATCAGGACCGGCACGCCGCGCATCGACGCCATTTTCAAACGCCGCTCCATTTCAACGCGCAAGCCGCCCTTGCGGGTGAAAGGCTTTTGCGGACTGTCCTCCGTCAGAAGCGGAAAGGCATCCGGGCCAAAATTATAGATGCTGCCTGGAAACACGATCCTTGCCCCGCAGGCCTCGGCAGCGGCAATGGTATTGTCGAGCATCGGCAGCACTTGGCTGTCCCAGTTGCGATATCCCGGAGGATTGACCGCATGGACGATGAGCCCGGCGCCTTTTGCCGCCTTCACCACATCCTCCCGGTTCATGGCATCGCCAATCACGCGCTCGATGCCATCGACGGCATCAACTGGTGCCGATCGGCGAGTCATCGCCCGCACCCGCCAGCCGCGCTGCAACAACATCTTTGAGACATGGCTGCCGACGCCACCATTCGCCCCAACAATCAGCGCCAGAGGCCGGTTATTCTCTGCTGTATTTGCGTGGATTTCATATATCATTGCCATTACTCCTTCTTCTGGGCTGGAGTATTGGGCCATCAGGCGATATACGAAATTGTCCAAATGAGTGGAGCCGCTATACAAAATATTATAATCAGAAGCCGCGATGTCAGCTGGGATTTTTACCGCACCTTCCTCAGCGTGCTGCGCGACGGCTCGCTTTCCGCCGCCGCCCGCGAACTCGGCATTACCCAACCGACAGCTGGGCGCCATATCGGAGCGCTGGAAGAGGCCATCGGCTTTCCGCTGTTCATCCGCTCGCCGCACGGGCTGATGCCGACGGAAGCGGCGCTGGCGCTCCGGCCATATGCGGAAAATCTGGCGGCGACGGCCGCCGCCCTTATGCGGGCGGCCTCCGGCGAGGTCGGCAAGATCGAAGGAACCGTGCGTATCAGCGCATCGGATATCATCGGCGTTGAAATGCTGCCGCCGATCATCGCTGCCATGCAGGAGATTCACCCCCGGCTTGAAATAGAACTTTCACTCTCCGACACGCTGGAAGACCTTTTGCGGCGCGAGGCTGATATCGCCATCCGCATGACCGAACCGCAGCAGGATGCCATCGTCATGCGCTATATCGGCAATTTCCGTCTGGGATTTCATGCCACACGCGACTATCTGGCAAGAGCCGGCATCCCGAAAAACATGGAAGAACTGAACAACCACCGTATGATCGGTTTCGACCGCAAGACGCCTTTCATCAGGGCGGCGATCCAGCGCATGCGCTCGCTCGATCCGGAAATACCCGATATCGAAGAAATTTCCTTCGAAATTCGCGCCGACAGCAACCTCGCCCAGCTTGCCATGATCCGCGCCAGCGCGGGCATCGGCGTCTGTCAGATCGGCCTGGCGCGCAAGGATCCGCGGCTTGTCCAGGTCCTTCCGAAAACCGACATCCCGCTGCACGCATGGGTCGCGATGCATGAAAATCTCAAGACCTCGCCGCGATGCCGTGCCGTGTTCAGCGCCCTTGTCGACGGCCTGAAGGCCCACCTGAAGGAAACCGATCCGGGCGCCCCGCCGCAACGACGCTAGCGCCATTACAGCATCGATGACGCGCGGCCTTGCGCCCGCAAATCCGCAAGACATACCGGCGAAGCATGGAGCGTGATGCTGTTCTCACCGGAAATGTTGACGCACTCCATCAAAACGGTCTGGCCGGCGGTGAAATCTTGTCGACCACTTCCGCCTCCGGCCGGTCGCCGCCCTGGCTATATTCCTCATGCCACTGGCCGCGTTCGTCCTGATAGCTGATTTCCTCATCATCGCCGCCCACCTGCTGTTCGGCAGCAACGATGCGCGCGGCCTCGACCGCATCGGCATAGGTAGGAAATGTTTCGGAATAAGCGCCGTTCATGCGGTAGGCGAAGCCACCGTCATGTTCCACGACTTCATATACCACTTTTGTCATGCATGTTCCTCCTGTTTCAGTAGGCGACATCGCAACCACAACCGCGCTTCAAGCATTGCACCCAACGGGGGACAACACGGCATGAGCAGCATGTCCTTGACCGTACTACTATCCTACCAAAAGCACTCAAGCGCAAATCCTGCTTGATCTTAACGACGATACGTCACAGCCTCACACTCTCAGGGGAAGGGAAATCGATGGCGGGTTCTATTTTAAAGCAGGAGCGCATGTTGCTGCTGGCAATACCGGTGGCAGCCGTCGCCTATATGGCCGAACATGCGATATTCGAGGCCGGCAAAACGGCGTCGCTGATTGCCGCGATCGCCCTGATCGGGATGATCGTTCTGGTGTCGATGCGGGTTGCCCACCACGCCGAAATCCTCGCCGCCAAGGTCGGAGACCCCTATGGCACAATGATCCTGACGCTGTCTGCCGTGGCGGTGGAAGTGTTGATCCTTGCCATCATCATGAGCGAATCCAATTCGCCGACGCTCGTGCGTGACACGATCTATTCCGCCGTGATGATCGACATCAACGGCATTCTGGGACTGGCCGCCCTGCTGGGAGGCCTTCGCCACGGCGAGCAGCCCTACAATGACGATTCAGGCAAGACGTACGGCGTCATGATCCTGACTGCCATGGGCATCTCGATGATCGTGCCGGAATTCATCCCCAAGGAAAGCTGGCACGTCTATTCCGCCTTCACCATCGTCGCAATGATCGCGCTTTATGCGCTGTTCCTGAAAATGCAGGTTGGTCCGCACAGCTATTTCTTCAGCTACGCCTATCCCCGCAAGGCTCATCCCAGCGGTCATCCATCCGGCGATCACACGGAGGACGAGGATGAGGGCAGCGTGTCCCTCTCCATCGGTCTCATCATCGCGGGCGTCGTGCTGATCGGCGTGCTGGCGGAATTCATGGCGGCCTTCCTAAGCCAGAGCCTCGAGGGCACAAGCGCGCCACCGGCACTGATGGCCGTCGTGGTCGCGACGATCTCCGCATCACCGGAAATCCTGACCGCGCTCAGGTCCGCATTGCGCAACCGCATGCAGGCTGTGGTCAATATCGCCATGGGCGCATCGCTTTCGACGGTCATCCTCACCGTCCCTGTGATGGAGGGCATCGCACTCTACACCGGTCAGCCGTTCATCATGGCGATGACGCCGGTTCAGACGGTCATGGTCTTCATCACCCTCATCGTCGCCGCCATCAACCTCAATGACGGTGAAACCAACGCGATCGAGGGAATGACGCATTTCATCCTCTTCGCCACCTTCATCATGCTGTTGTTTCTCGGGCTTTAGCCGCAACAAAAAAAGCCCGGCATCGCTGCCGGGCTTTGTTATTCAATATCCTAGACCGATCAGCGGCAATCGGCGCAGAAGCGCTGGATGCGCTTGCAGGCCTCTTCCAGCAGTGCTTCCGACGTGGCGTAGGAAATGCGGAAGTTCGGGCCGAGGCCGAACGCCGATCCTTGCACGACGGCAACACCTTCGGCTTCCAGAAGCTCGGAGACGAAATCCACATCCGACTCGATGACCTTGCCGGACGGCGCGGTCTTGCCGATCATGCCGGCGCAGGACGGATAGACGTAGAATGCGCCTTCCGGAGCCGGGCAATTGATGCCTTTCGCCTGGTTGAGCATGGAGACGACGAGATCGCGGCGGCCTTCAAAAATCTTCTTGTTGGCCGGAATGAAATCCTGCGTGCCGTTCAGCGCTTCGACAGCCGCCCACTGAGCAATCGAGCTGGCGCCCGAGGTCTGCTGGCCCTGGATCATATCCATGGCCTTAATGAGCGGCAGCGGGCCGGCTGCATAGCCGATACGCCAGCCGGTCATGGCATAGGCCTTGGAGACGCCGTTCATAGTAAGCGTGCGGTCATAGAGCGAAGGCTCCACCTCAACCGGCGTGACGAATTTGAAGTCGCCATAGGTCAGGTGTTCGTACATGTCATCAGTCAGCACCCAGACGTGCGGATGCTTGACCAGCACGTCCGTCAATGCCTTCAGCTCGTCATGCGAATAGGCAGCGCCCGAAGGGTTGGACGGCGAGTTGAAAACGAACCACTTGGTCTTCGGCGTGATCGCCTTTTCCAGCGCTTCCGGCTTCAGCTTGAAATTGTCTTCGAGCGTCGTGTCGACGAAGACAGGCGTACCGCCGCAGATCGCCACCATTTCCGGATAGCTGACCCAGTAAGGTGCAGGAATGACGACTTCGTCACCCGGGTTGAGTGTCGCCATGAAGGCGTTGAAAAGGATCTGCTTGCCACCGGTGCCGACGATGGTCTGCTCCGGCTTGTAGTCCAGACCGTTTTCGCGCTTGAACTTGTCGGCAATCGCCTTGCGCAGTTCAGGAATACCTGAAACGGGCGTGTATTTCGTTTCGCCGCGCTTGATGGCGTCAATGGCGGCTTCCTTGATGTTTTCGGGCGTATCGAAATCCGGCTCGCCGGCGCCAAGGCTGATCACATCGCGGCCCTTCGCTTTAAGCTCACGGGCTTTCTGGGTAACAGCGATGGTGGCGGATGGCTTTACGCGGGAGAGAATGTCGGCAAGGAAGGCCATTTTTAATCGGTCCTGTTGTGGTTGACATCGGCAGAGGCGGAAAATCCTGTCTTCTGCGGCATTTTCTATGTCGAAAGACAGGCGCTCTTTCAAGGTCAAAAGCAGCATATGTGACACGGGGAAGAATTTAAACCTTCCTTAACCCGGAAGTAACGCTTGATGCGCTATATTCTCCGGCTAGAGGTCGTGTCTCTGTAGCTGGTTGAAAAATGGCGCCCAAAAGCATCTTTTCCAGTCTTGTCCGCGAGGTCGATGGCACATGGTCCACGGCCTATGGCACCTTCAACTTGAAATCCGCCCTGCAGCCCATCTTTCGCCGAACGATGAACGGCGCTCTCGACATCGATTCCTTCGAGGGTCTGGTGCGTCCCCATCGCAACGGCGAACCTGTGACACCGGGTGAATTCTTCTCGCTGGTGGCGCCTGAAGATATAGAGAATATCGACAGTATTCTGCGCACGATCCACATTCTCAATACCGGCAGGCTCAATCGTTCGCGCGCCCGCGTTTTCGTTAACTTCCATCCGGGCCTGTTCCAGACCCCGGCCAAGATGCGTCAGGAAGTGGAGCGCATGCGCCTTACCGCCCACGAGGCCGGCATGACGGCAGACCGCATCGTCTGCGAAATCTCCGAGAAAAAAGTCTCCGATACGCAGATGGTCGCCGACTTCGCCTATCATATGCACGACATCGGTTTTCGTGTGGCGCTGGACGATTATGGCGCGGGCGATTCCGACATTGACCGGGTGAAACTCATCAAGCCGGACTATGTGAAATTCGAGGCAGGCTGGGTGCGTGATTTCATGCAGAATTCGGCAGGCGCCGCCCTTCTGCGCGTCATCGTCAGCCAGTTTCGCGACGATGGGATAGAGCCGGTGTTCGAAGGACTGGAAACCGGCAGGCAGGTGGATATCTGCGAGGACCTCGGCGTCCTGCTGATGCAGGGATACGTGTTGGCAAAACCCGAACTAGCGCCGACGAGTTTCGATGCGCGCTTTCCCGAACTCGGCAGCGGATATTTTTCACCCTCGCCAAGGTCGGACAGAAGCGCTGCGACACCGGCATTCCCGCGTGAAGACCGCCCAGCCGAGCCGCATACCCTGCGCCAGACCAGAACCTTCGGAAAACGCGGCCTTTGAGGCGGTTGACAGCGAAATTGTCCCGAAATCGGCTTTGCCACGATATTGCCACAATAAATACTGCGGAACGCCTGAATTCGGTCTCCAAGCCGTCCATTTCGGAGCCTCTTTTATCCTTTGAGAACAGGGACAAGAGGCGATCGCCATGTTTACCAACGACAGGACATCAGTTGAACGGTTAAGGGCGCAGAGAACGCTGTTTTCGCTCTGGATGGCCATTGCCGCCTTTCTTGTCGTCGTCACCATGGCCGCCGGGATCGCAACCTCGGCCAATGCAGCCCCTCAGGCAATCGACACCCTGCAGACATCCTCTATTCCGCAGGTGACGGCAACCGCGCGGGCGGGCGGGCACATGTTGCTGGTTATCTTCTCGGCCGCAGCCTTCATCAGCCTCGGCATAGGCGGCCTCGCGCTCACCCGGCGAAGCCTGAAGGACGAGGCCCGCCGCCACAAGTAAGCCGCCCTCTCCTCGACTTGCGGCATCGGCGTGTTGCTGCTAAAGCACAGGGGAAGTCGTCAGAACGACGTTTCAAAAATCCCCGAAATGCCAAGGCCGCGACGGAATGATCTTCGGGCCCCTGCTGTGCTGGTGCCATCAATGACGCGTATTCAGGCCAACATGCTGCTTCTGCTCGCCGCGGCGATCTGGGGAGGCGGTTTCGTCGCACAATCATCCGCCATGGCCTCGATCGGGCCATTCTGGTTTGTCGGTCTGCGCTTCGCCATTGCCGCCATCGCCGTGCTGCCATTCGCCCTGATGGAAAACCGCTCGAAAAAATCGTCGCCACGTCGCAGGGAAATCGGCGGCTTCGTCCTTGTGGGCCTCGCCCTGTTCGGCGGCGCGACGACGCAGCAGGTCGGGCTTTTGACTACAACCGTCACGAATTCCAGCTTCCTGACGGGACTTTACGTCATCTTCGTGCCCGTGATCGCCGTCGTTCTTTACCGGCGCCATCCCCACTGGATCGTCTGGCCCGGCGCCCTGATGATGCTGGGCGGAATTTTCCTGCTCTCGGGCGGCGCATTCGAGACGCTGACGCAGGGCGATATTCTCAGCATCATCTGCGCCTTCTTCTGGGCAATCCAGATTACGCTTGCAGGACGTTTCGTTTCCGAAAGCGGACGGCCGCTTGCGCTCTCATGCACTCAGTTTGCGATTTGCTCTCTCTTGAGTTGCATGATCGGCCTTGCGGTAGAACCCATCAGCATGGCGTCCATAGAGGGGTCGCTGGCGGAAATTCTATACGTCGGCCTCGTATCCTCCGGCCTCGCTTTCGTTTTGCAGGTCGTTGCCCAGCGGTATACGACCGCGCCGCAGGCTGCGATATTTCTCTCTTCAGAGGCGCTTTTCGGTGCCTTGCTGGCGTCGATTTTCCTGAAGGAAACCATTTCCAACGCCGGTTACATCGGCTGCGTGATCATTTTCGCCGCTATATTGATCGTCGAACTGGTACCGGAACTGACGCGTAAACGGCAAAAAACCGTCGTTGGAACGGCCTGACGCAGAAAGAACTGATTTTTCTGTTTCGAGGAAAAATCGTACCACCGCATTCAAAATTTTGCCCGGAAACCGAAGGCAACCGGCAATTATTTCATCAATTATCAAATATGCGGAAAAAATGTGCGACTACGCGCAGGAATTCTACCGCAGGTTTTTATCCGACAAAAAGCCCGTGAAAACTTTTGCTTGCCAATTTTCCATAAACGCAGCAATCTACTGCGGTTCGGGCAATTTGCGAGCATGGGAAGGCCTATAAATTTGCGCACTGGGGACGCTATAAACCTCGGGCGGTGGGACGAAAAACGTTGGATGAGAACGCCATTACTTCCCGCTGTGAAGGTCCTTTTTCTCAATAGTCAAGAGCTGCCTGCCAACGCCCTCGCAGGGCAAAACTGTAATGCTGCCTGTAGCTGAACGCGGGCAGAGCGAAAAGGACCTGATGCATGGCCGAAACTGGCACCGTAAAATTCTTCAACACAGACAAAGGCTTCGGCTTCATCAAGCCAGACAATGGTGGCGCTGATATCTTTGTTCATATCTCTGCCGTACAGGCTTCCGGCCTGTCCGGACTTTCAGAAAATCAGAAAGTGAGCTTCGACACGGAACCGGATCGTCGCGGCAAGGGCCCGAAGGCAGTCAATCTGCAGATTGCTGGCTAACCCTAAAACGGCTTTCATTTCTAGTTGAAGCCCGGCAGGAATGCCGGGTTTTTTTATGCCCAATCCGGAGGCGCCAATACGCGCCCGGAAACTCAGATCCCCTTGAGATAGGGGTTGGTGCGCCGCTCCTCGCCAAGCCGCCCGCCGGGGCCATGGCCGCAGATAAATCCGACATCATCACCCAGCGGCAGCAGCTTGTCGCGAATGGACGCCATCAGTTGCTCGTGGTTCCCGCCCGGCAGGTCGGTACGCCCCACCGACCCCGCAAACAGCACGTCGCCGACATGGGCGAATTGCTGGTCGCGATTATAATAGATGACGTGACCTGGAGCGTGACCCGGGCAATGGTAGACTTCAAAGACATGATCCCCGAACGATACCGTGTCGCCCTCATTCAGCCACCTGTCCGGCAAAACGTTCTGAAGACCGCTGATGCCGTATTTCTCAGCCTGGGTCTCGATCCTCTCGAGCAGCGGTCGATCGTCCTCATGCGGGCCGATCACCGGCAGGGAAAGCTTCTCGCGCAGTTCCTTGGCGCCGCCGGCATGGTCGAGATGGCCGTGCGTCAGCCAGATTTCCTTGAGCGCGATGCCGTTTTCGGAAACCACCTGAAGAATGACATCCACATCCCCACCGGGATCGACGACAACGCCTTCCTTCGTATCCTCATCGAAGAGAATGGTGCAGTTCTGCTCGAACGGCGTGACCGGAATAATGCCCGCCTGCAACTTTCCCATATCCCGTGTCTCCCTGTCTGACAAATCCCGCCTCCTATAGCCTGCGGCCGGTTCCGGCACAATGGCGGAGGAAAAAGCAACGGTTTCCGGTGACCTTGCCACTTTCAAAACCATGAGTTAATTCAATCAGATATCGGATATTTTCCCGCTCGAGACGGGAGGTATCTGTGAAAAATGTGGAACGCCCTGAAGGCTGCGACGTTGTAGGTCCAGTCTTAAAAGGAGTGAGACACATGGACAAGACGCTTAAAATGCTCATGGCTGGCGGCGCTTTCGCCCTCATGGCCGGTTACGCAAACGCCGCCATGGTCGCCACAACAGCATCGGACGTTTCCGTTCGTTCGGGCCCAGGCGAGGATTATCCCGAGCTTGGCCTTGCCACCCGTGGCAGCAACGCGGTTCTGGATGGCTGCATGGACGGCAGCAGCTGGTGCCGCATCGAAGTCAACGGCCTGCGCGGCTGGGCACATGCAGATTATCTGAATGTTATGTATGAGGGCTCTCCCGTCATTCTCGAACAGCGCCGCTCCGATATCAGCGTGCCGGTCGTGACTTACGAGAAGACCTCGAGCGTACAGGCAGAACCCAACCCCGGCGATCCGAACCTTGGCCGCGTCGGTGAAGTCAATCCGCCCGAAACAGTCATCTCCTATATTGACGAGCACCCTGCGGACACTGTCACCTTTGATGGCGAGGTAGCGGTCGGCAGCACCCTGCCCTCCGATACCCGGCTCGTGGAAATCCCTGATTACCAGTATCGCTACGTTCAGGTGAACGACGTGCCTGTTCTGGTGGAGCCATCGACGCGCCGGATTGTCTACGTCTACCAGTAGACGCGAACTCGATACCGGCAGCATGAAACCAATGAAGAGCGCGGGCTTTCCGCGCTCTTTTCTATTTCCGGTAAAGGCCAGTCAGGATTCCAGTTGCACCGGCACCCGCAGCATATTATCCACCGCAACAGAAAATGATCGCGGCATCCTCCCGAGCGGACGCATTTTCGGCTATGTTTACAGAATATTGGCGCATCGACGCATGTCAGCCGCAGAATATGAAGGAACCGCAGTGCCACCGCAATCGCTCAAAACCGCAGCCGCCAGGCAGACACCGGCACTCCCGAAGGTTGACGACGGCAAGATCGACTTCGATACGATAGAGGCGCTGTTCTTCGCGTATCGCGATTTCGTCTCAGATCCAGATGTCATTCTTTCGAAACTGGAATATGGGCGCGCGCATCACCGGGTGGTCTATTTCGTCAGCAGGCAGCCCGGCATGACGGTGGCGGATCTGCTCGACACCCTGCAGATCACCAAGCAGAGCCTTGCCCGCGTGCTCAAGCAATTGATCGACGACGGTTATATCCGCCAGATGGCTGGCCCGGAAGACCGCCGCCAGCGCAGGCTCTATCCAACGCTGACAGGGCGCGAACTGGCGCTGGCGCTGAGCGAGCCGCAGTCGCGCCGGATCGACCGTGCGCTGGAAGGGCTTGGACCCGACGCCCGCGCTTGCGTTCGCAAGTTTCTGGCGCAGATGCGCAGCCCGACACCGGGGGAAGGCGACTGACGATGGCCACGGCAACGACAAAACTCCCTCCCGCCGATGACGATGCGGCCCACCTTCTGATCGTCGATGACGACGCCCGCATTCGCAATCTTCTGCAACGTTTCCTCGGCGACAAGGGATACCGCATCTCCGTCGCAGCAGATGCGGCAGAAGCCCGGCGCAAGATGGTCGGCATCCGTTTCGACCTTCTCATTCTCGACGTGATGATGCCGGGGGAAAACGGGCTTTCGCTCACCCGGTCGCTGAATGAGAACAAATCCGTGCCGGTCATTCTCCTGACCGCCCGCTCGGAGGCGGATTCGCGAATTGCTGGGCTGGAAGCCGGCGCGGATGATTATCTCGCAAAGCCTTTCGATCCGCGCGAACTTGTCCTTCGTATCAACAACATCCTGCGGCGCAACACTTCGCCGGATACGCCCAAGATCGAACAGATCATGTTCGGCCCCTACAGCTTCTCTATCCCCAGGAAGGAATTGCGGCGCGGCCCTGAAACGATCCGCCTGACGGATCGCGAACAGGAGATCATGCTGCTCTTTGCACTTCGCGCCGGCGATACCATTCCACGGCACGAGCTGGTCGAGGCGGAATCCGAAGTGGGCGAAAGAACAATCGACGTGCAGATCAACCGCCTTCGCCGCAAGATCGAGGACGACCCTGCCAACCCGGTCTATCTGCAAACGGTGCGTGGCATCGGCTACCGCCTGAGCGTGGATTGACAAGGACAAACGAAAGGCGGGCGCACAGCCATGGCGAGCCTCGATTTTCTAATCACTGTCAGGAATAGCGGCGTAGCGAAGACCTGGCGCGCATTTACCAGATGGCTTCGCCACTGGCTGCCCACCGGGCTTTATACGCGCTCGCTGCTGATCATCATCCTGCCGATGATCCTGCTTCAGGGCGTTGTCGCGGCCGTTTTCATGGAGCGTCACTGGCAGCTGGTTACCGAGCGCCTTTCCTCCGCCGTAACGCGCGATATCGCAGCGATCATCGAGCTTCTGCAAACTGATGAGGAAGAAGACGACTATCAGCGCGTCATCCGCATCGCTCGCGAGAAGCTGGGTCTCAGCATCTACATCGAGCCGAAGGCCGATTTGCCGGCCCCGAGACCAGAACCGTTGTTTTCCATTCTGGATACGATCCTCGCCAATCAGCTGACCCAGCAAATCGGCCGGCCATTCTGGATCGATACTTATGGCAACGGTTCCCTGGTTGAAATACGTGTCCAGCTCGAAGACAAGACGCTCCGCGTCTTTACCAGTCGCAGCGCCGCTTATGCCTCCAACACGCATATCTTCCTTGTCTGGATGGTCGGTGCATCGCTGGTCCTGATCGCCATTTCCATCCTGTTTCTGCGCGGGCAGATCAAGCCTATCGAAGCGCTTGCCAAGGCGGCCGAAAATTTCGGCAGGGGCCAGAAGATCAGCGCCTATTCCCCACGCGGCGCAGACGAGGTGCGGCGGGCGGGACTTGCCTTCATATTGATGCGCGAACGCATCGAGCGGCAGATGGAACAGCGCACTGCCATGCTGAACGGTGTCAGCCACGACCTGCGCACCATCCTCACCCGTTTCAAGCTGCAACTCGCGCTTGCCGGCGACAATCCTGATCTGGAAGGGTTGGACAAGGATGTCGAGGATATGCAGTCGATGCTGGAGGCCTACCTCACCTTTGCCCGCACCGATGTCGAGGAGGATGTCGGCACGCTGGAGCTTCCGGCACTTCTGGAAAAAATCGACTATGATTTCGAGCTGCACGGCAAAAAATTCAGCTATGAGCTTTATAATATCGACCAGATCATCGCGCGCCCGAATGCCCTCTCCCGCCTCGTCGCCAATCTCGCGGAGAATGCCCGGCGCTATGCCAGCAAGCTCCATATCGACATCCGCAAGGCGCCACGCTCCATCATCATGACGTTTGATGATGACGGGCCGGGTATCCCGGAAGCGTCAAGGGAGGATGTCTTCAAGCCGTTCTTCCGGCTGGACGAGGCACGCAACCTCAACGCCTCTGGCACCGGGCTCGGCCTCTCCATCGTCCGCGACATCGCCCGCAGCCATGGCGGTGACGTATCGCTGGACGACAGCCCGATGGGCGGATTGCGGGTAATCGTCAAAATTCCGGCGTAGAGCAGCGGAGAG
The DNA here is from genome assembly GCF_007828365.1 of Rhizobium sp. SJZ105. Taxonomy (NCBI): domain Bacteria; kingdom Pseudomonadati; phylum Pseudomonadota; class Alphaproteobacteria; order Hyphomicrobiales; family Rhizobiaceae; genus Rhizobium; species Rhizobium sp. SJZ105. The sequence continues at coordinate 364,632 of NZ_VIUP01000003.1, read as the reverse complement.
AAAAATGTGACGCGGCTCGCCCGCTTGCGTCATTCCAGCCTTGAACCGGAACGACGGAGAAAGAATGTTCAGCCTGCGCAATCTTCTGGTTGCGTGTTGTTGTGCGTTCTCAGCACATTTTCTCGCCGTTCGGCACCGGCCGCTCCACCGCGGCAAGCACGATGTCGCCGTTGCCATCGGCAAACCCCAGTGTCAGAACTTCGGAGCGGAACGGGCCAATCTGGCGCGGTGGAAAATTCACCACACCCAGCACCTGTCGGCCGATCAGACTTTCCGGGGTATAATGCACCGTGATTTGCGCCGAGGATTTCTTGATGCCGATCTCGGGGCCGAAATCGATCTTCACCTTGATCGCCGGCTTGCGTGCTTCCGGAAAAGGCTCTGCCTCAACGATCGTGCCGACACGGATATCGACCTTCTCGAAATCGGCATAGGAAATTTCACTGCTCATGCCATGCTCCCGCCAGCCTGCTCGTCTTCAACCAGCCAGTTCTTCGGCGCGATTTTTCGCCGCAGCGATCGCCTTGTCAAACAGGGGCTGCATGCCGTCTTCGGCCATCAGCACCGAAAGTGCGGCGGCCGTTGTACCGCCCGGCGAGGTAACGTTCTGGCGCAGGCGCGCCGCCTCGTCAGAAGACTGATGCAGGAGTTCGCCAGCACCGGCCACGGTTTCACGCGCCAGCCGCATGGCTATATCCGCCGGCAGACCTGCCTTGCGACCGGCTTCCGCCATGCATTCAACCAGATAGAAGACATAGGCCGGACCGCTTCCCGAAACCGCGGTAACCGCGTCGATATCGCTTTCGGTTTCCACCCATTCGACCGGACCGCTGACCTTCAGCAATCCATCCACCACGGCTTTAAGTGCCGGCGTCACCAATTCGTTGGCATAGGCGCCCGTCACGCCACGGCCAACCATGGCCGGCGTGTTCGGCATGGCCCGCACGGCGGCGACCGAGCCGAAATGCGAAACGAAAGTGCCGATGGTGGTGCCGGCCGCAATCGAAACCACCACGGTCTCGGGTCCGAGCAAGGGCTTGAGGGAGGGTAGCACTGCTTCCATCATCTGCGGTTTTACCGCGACAAACAGAATGCCCGCCTTCACGCCGTCAGGCACGCTTTCGCTATGCGTGGCGCCCGCTTCCGCAATTGTCGTGCGCATGGCGTCGGAGGGGCGCGGATCGATGACGATAACCTGCGAACCCGGCACGCCCTTTTTCAGCCAGCCCGAAAGCAAAGCGCCGCCCATATTACCCGCCCCAACGAGGACGAGAGGACCGGAAGCCCTGTAGACCATTTTCAAGCTTCTCCGACGGTCTCGAACATGACCGCTTCAATTGCACTTTTCGCATCCAGCCCTGACCATACGACGAACTGGAATGCCTGATAATATTGTTCGCATGCCTCAAGCGCGCTGGAAAGCAGCACTTCCACCTGCTGGTTGTTAGGCTCCGCACCGCCAGCCAGAAGCAGCGACTGGCGGAAGATCACAACATCTTCCTGCCGCCACAGATCGAAATGACCCATCAGTACCTGGCCGTTGACCTGAGACAACAGGCGAATGACTTCGTTGACGCGCTGATCGGGCACCTTGATGTCGAAGGCGCAGGCCAGATGCAGTGCCTCGAAATCTTCCATCCAGGAAAAGGAAACGTGATAATCGGCCCAGTGGCCCGCCACCGTCATGGCGATCTCGTCTTCGCCGGAACGTTCGAACGACCAGTCGTTCGAGGCGGCGACAATTTCGATCATGTCCACGGGATTGGACTGGCGCTCAATTTCAAATTCTATCAGGCTCATGCGGCACCTTCTCATCCGGTATGGATGTTCTGTTTTGAACGCCGGGCACAAAACGCACACACAAACCGGATTCAACACTTGAGACGATTGCCCGACACCAACAGAGTTACACATTCACCCTGTGTGGAGCTTACCAGGTTCGTTTCGAATCATCATTTAAAATCAGTGTATAATGGCCGAGTCCTGCTGCCACCCCTCGGGCAGCATTTTTACTTTTTGAACAGTGGATATCTTCTCCCCCATCACCTCAGGCGAGATACATAAGCGACTCTGGCAATTGCGTTTTTTGGAAGTGTCCACAGGCCTCAAAAAATTAACGATGGAGGCAGGTCCGGATCGACAGGGAATAATTTCGGGTTGCATGGCCCGCAAACAAAAAGTCCCGGAATCGCAGGCGATCCGGGACCTCTTGATGAAAAAGCGCGAAAAGAATCAATCCTTGGCAGCAGAAAGCTTTGCTTCCAGAGCCTCGATGCGAGCGCGCAACGCATCGTTTTCATCGCGCGCCTTGATCGCCATCTCGCGCACCGCGTCGAATTCCTCGCGCTTGACCACGTCGAGGCTGTTCAGCCAGCGATCCGCCTGTGCGTGCAAGGCAGCCTCGGCCTCCTTGCGCATTCCCTGCGCAGCGCCCGCCGCATCGGTCATCAGCTTGGCGAATTCATCCAGAAAACGATTGGTGCCTGTCGTGGTCATGGCCCTGTTCCTTCGTCGGTTCAGGGAGCGTTCCGTTCCCTGCTGTTGATGCCTTTCAGGTAGGCACTCGACAGCCGCCTTGCAAGCAAAATCGAAAAATCCACATGGCTTGCAATGGCCTTCGGCATCGCAAAGCGTCCCTTGAAGAATAATCTTGACCGGCGCTGCGGCAATCGCCATTTTCCTCGCGTAAAGAGACCGGAGAGCATCATCGCCCGCCTCCTTGAGGCAATGGGTCATTCTGTTGTCCGCCCAGCAACGATGACGGAATATACGGATTGTTAGCCGCTCCCACCCAACTTGCCATCATGCCATTTCCGAATATCGATCCGGTTGCCCTGTCTCTCGGGCCTCTGGCGATCCATTGGTACGGCATTGCCTATGTCGCCGGCATCATGCTCGGCTGGTTTTATGCCCGCCGCCTTGCGCTTACGCCTCGCCTGTGGCCAAACGATACATCGCCAATCTCGGCGCAGCATCTTGACGACTTCATCCTGTGGGCAGCCGGCGGCATCGTGCTTGGCGGGCGCATCGGCTACATCCTGTTTTACGATCTTGGCGCCGTCGCCGCAAACCCTATAAGAGCCCTTGAGATATGGAACGGCGGCATGTCGTTCCATGGCGGCCTGATCGGCACGACCATCGCCATGATCCTCTTCGCCCGCAAGAACGGCATCCCTGTCTGGAGCATGTTCGATATCATCGCAGCCGTCGCACCTGTCGGCCTGCTGTTCGGACGCATCGCCAATTTCATCAATGGCGAATTGTGGGGACGTATCGCCGACGTTCCCTGGGCCGTCGTGTTCCCGACCGGCGGGCCGTTTGCGCGTCACCCCAGCCAGCTTTACGAAGCGGGACTTGAAGGCCTCGTTCTCCTCGTCATTCTGGCGGTCACCATCTACGTTTTCAGGGCGCTCAAGACACCTGGCATCGTAACCGGCATCTTCGTTTGCGGTTACGCGCTGTCGCGCATCTTCGTGGAATTCTTCCGCGAGCCGGACGCCCAGATCGGTTATCTCGCGGGCAACTGGCTGACCATGGGCATGGTACTCTCCACGCCGATGTTCCTTCTTGGCCTCTGGGCCGTCTTGCGTGCGCGGCGCGCGAAAATACGCGCTTAAGCGGAATGGCCTGCCATGACGACACCGCTTGCGCAACGCATCAAATCCCTCATCCGCCTGAACGGCCCGCTCAGCGTCACCGATTTCTTCTCGCTTTGCCTTGCCGATCCTGAACACGGTTATTACCGGAGCCGCGAGCCTTTCGGCCGATCGGGCGATTTCATCACCGCTCCGGAAGTCAGTCAGCTTTTCGGCGAAATGCTCGGCGTTTTCGTGGTTCACGCCTGGCAGCGCCATGGCGCACCCGCAGATATTCGTCTGGTGGAAATCGGCCCCGGCCGCGGCACCATGATGTCTGACATGCTGCGCGTCATCCGCCGCATCGCCCCACCGCTTTACGAGACGATGCGGGTGCATCTGGTGGAGACCAGCCCTCGCCTTTGCGCCATCCAGAAAGAGACGCTCGCTGCGCATGCCGAACGGCTGACATGGCATGACAGTTTCGATGCGGTGCCGGAAGGTTTCCTGCTCCTCGTCGCCAACGAGCTTTTCGACGCCATCCCAATCCGCCAATTCGTGAAAACGCCGCAGGGTTTCCGCGAACGGGTGGTCAGTCTTGGTACCGATGGTGAACTGGTCTTCTCGACTGGGCTTGCCGGCATCGACCCGGCGCTGCTGCCGCCCGGCCCGGAACGGCAGCCGATTGGCAGCATATTCGAGATCGCACCCGCCCGCGAAGCCGTAATGACCGCAATCTGCCAGCGCCTGTCCGCATATGGCGGCACCGCACTCGCGATCGACTACGGCCATCTGGTCGCCGGGTATGGCGACACATTGCAGGCCATGCGCAACCATGCCTTCGACCCGCCGCTTTCTCATCCCGGGCAAGCCGATCTGACCAGCCATGTCGATTTCGAAAGCCTTATCAGGACGGCTGAGGCAAACGGCGTTCATGTCAACGGCGGCATCAGGCAGGGCGACTTTCTTTATGGTCTTGGCCTGAAGGAACGGGCAACCGCCCTTGCCGCAAAAGCTACACCCGACCAGACGCTTGAAATCGCCGAAGCGGTCAACCGTCTCGCTGGCGAAGGGGCTGGCAGGATGGGGGAACTTTTCAAGGTCATCGCCGTTTCAAGTCCCGCGCTCCATCTCATGCCGTTTCGCGCGGTGGATTGACAGTGCAATCACCTCTGGGCCAACATCGGCCTAGAACGAAGCAAGCGAACGCAGACACACTGCACCAGACAAACGCCGCGCAACGCCGTGGCAACAGGAAACATCTCGCTTAACGCATCCCACTGGCCAACAGCGACATTCTCCAAGGAACTCCCGCACCATGCAGAACGAAACGCTGCCGCTCCCCATCCAGAGCCCCCTGCTTGCCGCCTTGAGTGAAAACCGTGTCCGTCACGGTTTCTTCACCCGGCAAGGCGGTGTCTCCGAGGGGCTTTATCAGGGCCTCAATGTCGGCCTCGGTTCGAATGACGAGCCGGAACTGGTGCAGGAAAACCGCCGGCGCGTCACGCAATGGTTCGGCTTGTCTCCGGAACGTCTCGCCACCGTGCATCAGGTCCATTCTCCTGATGTCCTTGTGGTCGATGAAAGCTATGACGGCAGCCGCCCGCAGGCCGATGCGATGGTGACGGCGACGCCGGGTTTCGTGCTCGGCGTTCTGAGCGCCGATTGCGGCCCGATCCTTTTTGCGGACGCTGAAGCGGGCGTTGTGGGTGCCGCCCATGCCGGCTGGAAGGGTGCATTGTTCGGCGTGCTCGAAAACACGATCGAGACCATGAGGAAGCTGGGCGCCAGCCGCGAACGTATCTCCGCCTCCCTCGGCCCCTCCATCAGCCAGGCCAATTATGAGGTCGGGCCTGAATATGTGGCGCGCTTCACCGATTTCGATCCCGCCTATGCGGCCTATTTCACCGCTTCGGACAAAGGCGGCCATGCGCTATTCGACCTCAAGCAATTTACAGTAGACCGGCTGGTCAATGCGGGCGTGAGAGCGGAAAACCTCGGCCTATGCACCTATCCTGATGAAGAACGCTTCTATTCCTACCGACGCACGACCCACCGTGCCGAGCCCGACTACGGGCGGCAGATTTCCGCAATCGCAATTCTGGAGGACTAAATGGCCCTGCACTTCGAGCTCTCGGAATTCGATGCCCGCCGCGAACGGCTGATTGCGAAGATGGCGGAAGAGAAGCTAGACGCCATTCTGCTTTTCGCCCAGGAAAGCATGTACTGGCTTACCGGCTATGACACCTTCGGCTACTGCTTCTTCCAGACGCTGGTGGTCAAGTCGGACGGCTCCATGATGCTTCTGACCCGTTCGGCGGATATGCGGCAGGCCCGGAATACTTCGACGATCGAAAATATTCTCGTCTGGGTCGACCGGCCCAATGCCGACCCGACGCTCGATCTTAAGAACCTCCTCAGCGATCTCGATCTCCTTGGCGCCAAGATCGGCGTGGAATACGACACCCACGGCATGACCGGGCGCGTCGCCCGCCTGCTGGACAACCAGCTTGCCAGCTTCTGCCAGATGATCGACGCCTCCTATCTGGTCAGCAGCTTGCGGCTCATCAAGAGCCCAGCCGAGATCGCCTATGCGAGGAAGGCAGGCAGACTTGCGGACGAGGCTCTGGACGCTGCACTGGAACTCATCAAGCCCGGTGCGGACGAAGCCGCGATCCTCTCGGCAATGCAGGGAGCGGTTCTGGCCGGCGGCGGTGACTATCCCGCCAATGAATTCATCATCGGCTCCGGCGCGGACGCGCTGCTGTGCCGTTACAAGGCCGGGCGCCGCAGGCTCGATGACAAGGATCAGTTGACGCTGGAATGGGCGGGTGTCAGCGCCCACTACCACGCCGCCATGATGCGCACGGTGGTGATCGGCGAACAGGACTTCCGCCAGAAGGAGCTTTACAGCGCCTGCCTGCAAAACCTCACCGACATCGAAGAAGTGCTGCGGCCCGGCAAGACCTTCGGCGATGTCTTCGACGTGCACGCCCGCGTCATGGACGAGCGGGGGCTGACCCGCCATCGCCTGAACTCCTGCGGTTATTCGCTGGGCGCGCGTTTCTCACCGTCATGGATGGAGCATCAGATGTTCCATGCCGGCAACTCTCAGGAAATCGCCAGCGACATGACCCTGTTCGTGCACATGATCGTGATGGATTCCGATTCCGGCACCGCCATGACCCTCGGCCAGACCTACCTTACCACGGAAGGTGCGCCGGAACCGCTCTCGCGCCATAGCCTCGATCTTCTCACAGCTTAAATCTGCACCGGGTTTGACAGAGCGGGAAAACCGGCCCTACATTGCCGCCACCTTGGGCAAGAAGGAGCGGAACATGAGAGGAAACGTCGCATGAGCCGGACGGGGTTTACCCGCCCTTTCCAGACGTTTGTCGTTTCGGTCCTCGCCATTCCGGCGCTGGCGTTGACCCTGTCGGCCTGCAACACCACGGAGGCGCTGACGCCGCAGGTGAATGTCGGGCACAACAGCTCGCAATCGACACCGGTGACGCAGGGCGATCTCGACCAGATGGCTGCCGCCGCCGACCGCGCGCCCGCAGGCGCACCGGCAACCGCCTCTTCCGTGCCCGCTTACGCACCGCAGAACTCCCTGCAGGCGCAGGCACAGGCGCTTTCCAACGGCAATGAGTACGGCGAACCTCTTGGTCAGACCCAGTCTACCGGACAATCTGCAGGCCAGTCACCCGCCAGCACCCAGCCGCCGCCTCCACAGCAGACGGCTGCACTTGCCCCCGCTGCTTCCGGCAACACCATCCGCTTCCTGCCGATCATCGGCGCGCCCGTTCAGGCCGTCACGCCGCTTTCGCGGCAACTGGGCGCCGAGGCGCGGGCAAAGGGGCTGACAATCCGCGCCTCCAACGACAATTCGGCAGAGAACATCCTCAAGGGATATTTCTCCGCCTTCGCCGATGGCAGCAAGGTCAACATCATCTACGTCTGGGACGTTCTGGATGCCAATGGTGTCAGGCTCCATCGCCTGCAGGGGCAGGAAACGGTGGCAGCCAAAGGCAGCGATCCCTGGGCCGCCGCGACCGACAGGGTCATGCAGGATATCGCCGCAAAAACGCTCAACGAGTATTCGTCATGGAAGCAGTCTCAAAGGGGATGAGATGAAACGGCGGGAGAAGTCACAGAGATTTCATGAAAATCATTGCGAAAGCACGGAGTCCTCTTGCAATCGGAAGCAACAACGCTATTAAGGCGCGCATGGCAACAAGGCGTATCCGGCAAAGGCTTTTCAGCCGGATGTTCCTCCCCTTGAACGACGCTTGGTTACGGCAGACACTTTCCCGTGGCGCAAGGCGATTGCATGGAAACAGGCGGGCGCAATGAAGGTTTTCGCAGGCAATTCGAACCGGCACCTTGCCGAAGCGATCTGCAAGTATCTCAACGTTCCCTTGGGAAATGCCACCGTAAAGCGGTTTGCTGACCAGGAAATTTTCGTAGAAATCAGTGAAAACGTACGCGGGGAGGACGTTTTTCTCGTCCAGTCCACTTCGTTTCCGGCAAACGATCATCTGATGGAACTGCTCATCATGATCGATGCCATGCGCCGCTCCTCGGCAAAACGCATCACGGCAGTACTTCCCTATTTCGGTTACGCCCGCCAGGATCGCAAAGCCGGCCCCCGCACACCGATTTCCGCCAAGCTCGTCGCCAACCTGATCACCGAAGCAGGCGCCGACCGCGTTCTGACGCTCGATCTTCACGCCGGCCAGATCCAGGGCTTTTTCGATATTCCGACCGACAACCTCTTCGCAGCGCCCATTCTGGCCCGCGATATCAAGGACCACTACGACACCAACAACGTCATGGTCGTTTCGCCTGACGTTGGCGGTGTGGTGCGCGCCCGTGCCCTGTCGAAGCGTCTGGACTGTCTGCTGGCCATCGTCGACAAACGCCGTGACCGTCCGGGTGAATCCGAAGTCATGAACGTCATCGGCGACGTATCCGGCAAGGACTGCATCCTGATCGACGATATCATCGATTCCGGCGGCACGCTCTGCAATGCTGCCGAAGCGCTGTTGAAAAAGGGTGCAACCAGCGTCACCGCCTATATCACGCACGGCGTGCTTTCCGGCGGCGCCGTTGCCCGCGTGGCCTCATCGAAGCTGCGCGAACTCGTCATCACCGACAGCATCCAGCCGACCACCAGCGTCCAGTCCGCGCACAATATCCGCGTGATCAGCACTGCGGGCCTTCTGGGCGAAGCGATCAACCGCACCGCGCAGGAACAGTCGGTTTCCGGCCTGTTCGACTGAAGCAATCGTTTCTCTCGTACATCTGCAAAATCACTGCATCCGCATACTGTCACCTCGGATTTAGTCCGGGGTCCAGTGCGATCAAGTCTTTGATCGCGTGAGACCCTTTCTTACGGCGCGTCCGCGCCGTGGCTGGATGCTGGTTAAAGTTTGGCATGATGAGAAGAAAGCTTATCAATTTTGCCAGCTATCTCAGCATCCGCAGAGATCGCAGCACTCCATCTGCACCACTCAGGAAGATGCCGTGCCCGCATCCGGCGGTCGTTGCAGCCGTGTGGCGGCGGCCTTGATTTTCGGCCACCAGCGCCGAGCGCGGGTGCGAACAGCATGGCTGCCATTGCGCCAAAGGCTGATGGCATCGGCCGTAACGGCATCGCCGGTAAATAGATGACGATGACGGGCAATTGCCAGCGCCCGGTAAAGGAACAGCGTCGTCAGTGCGGAAAACAGCACGGACATCACCACATCGCTGAGAAAATGCCCGCCAGCTGCAATACGCAGACCGGACATGAGGATGATAGCGCCGGCGGCAGTGCTGCCCATGAAAAGACGCCCGCCCCATTGCAGGCGGTTCCAGACAAGCGCGCAGAGCGGCAGGAAAAAGCTCGCTATGAGCGCCGTTTCCCCGGAGGAAAACGAACAGTTTGAATAACATTGCGTGCTGAACTGGAAAGGCGGCGTAAAAAGCTGATGTCCACCGAAATCGCTGACGCTGAACGGGCGGGCGCGGCCGATATTGGCCTTCAGCACCCCGTTTACCAGAAGCCCGGCGCAGAGCACCACAGGCCCGCAGAGAAAGGCCCAGACGCGCCAGCCCGTGCGCTGCAGCGCCCCCAGCCTGATGTTGCCGACCAGAACGATGAAGGCCAGAAGTGCGGCCAGTTCCGTTAACTCCCGCAACGTATCGCGAAACCATTCCGGAACCGGCAGGCTTCCAGCCCACAGGCGCGCTTCGGGCGAGAAGAACAGGGAAGAAAACTCGAGGTCGATGGACGGGAAGGTCGCGAACAGGATGACGAGCGCCAATGTGGCGAACGTAACCCAGATCGTGATCCGCATATGCGAAAGATCATTGTCCATCGGCAACCCTCGGGATGCATTGTGGCGGCAGACGCCAGAGACCGATTTCCTTGCCCTCGAACGAGCCCGGCCCGGCAACCCAGGTCGACAGCGGCGCCTGGCCATCGAGACAGCCCGGCAGGCTGTCCGCCCTCGCAAGATAGACGGGATTTGTCGCCTCTCCGGCTTTCAGCGGGTAAAGAAGCGCGTAGTGGCTGGAAGGAACGCCGGTTTCAGGCAGAGCGCGCGGCATGAGCAGCTTTTCGTCCCGCAGCTGATAAAAAAGCTCGGCCAGAATGGAGCGATCTGCAGCGACGATTGCATCCGCCCCCGCCTCTCGCGCCCTTGAAAGGCCGGTCGACACAAGCTCCGAGCTGCCGAGATAACGCTTCATCGCCAGGTCGCCATTCGGCAAGCGCAATTCCGTTCCGGCAATCGTCATCAACGGCAGTGCGATGGCAACGATGCCGCCGAGCACAAGGGTGGAGACGGTAAGCCAGCGCCGGGATGCCAGGACAGGCACCGCCAGAAGCACGCCCGCGGCATAACCCCCCACCGCCCAGTTGGCGAGCGCCCGCGACATCAGTCCCTGTGCCGTGATCAGAAGCACGATCGGCACCGAAAGGGCGACAAGCGCCCGGGTTTCAGCGGTTTTGGCCCTGAACGTCGCGACGATCATGCCGATGAAGACGAACGGCCCGACAACACCCGCCTGCGAGAAGAAGAACTCGAGCGCCGGACCAATTTTCAGCTTAACGCCATGCCAGTTGGCATTGTCCGCCGTGTGGCGCGCGGTCATGAAATCATGCGCAGCATTCCACCACAGATTGGGAGCGATGACGGCGGCGCAGACAACTACAGCAATACCGGCGTCACGCCAACGGATGCGCCAGCCCACGCACAGCCAGCCGGCAGCGATGAAGCAGGGCAGAAAATAGATCATCGCATATTTAGACATCAGCCCGAGGCCGAAGCTTAGACCGAGCGCAATGCTCCAGAGCGTCGCGGACACACCGGCAGCGCGTGCTTCCGCGAGCTTGCGCACGCAGATCATCGACAGCACGATGAACAGCATCATCGGCGTATCGGTCGAGATCAGCAGACTGCCGAGCGTCACGGCGGGCAGCGTCAGATAGATGACGGCAGCCAGCGAAGCGAGCTTCGCATCATAGATCATGCGCCCGAGCGCAAGGATCGCCGCGGCCGCTATGCCATGGATGACCGGCGCGGCGAGCCGCACGTCGAAGGTGCTCTCGCCGCCGCTCAGAGTGGTGGCGGCGCGAATGATCCAGCCGATCAGCGGTGGCTTGGAATAGGCGCCGAACGCCATCTCCCGGCCCCACAGCCAATATTGCGCCTCATCAACGAAAAGATCGGTGCGGTTCAAAGCAAGCCCGAGGACGCGCAGCACGGTGACGAGCACGATTGCCGCAAGCGCAAACGTCATCCATTGGCGCTGCTCATTCGCCTGCGCGTAAGGCAGAGCTGCGGCCTCATGCATGCTGGCGGCGTTCTGCATGGATCAACCAGAGATTTCGGGCATAAATGAACAGGCCGGAGGCCTGTCCCAGAATGAAAACGGGATCGCGACGCCAGATCGCGTATAATAGCAGCACAAGGCCGCCGACGATGGAGAAATACCAGAAGGCTACCGGAATGACCGAGCGGTTCGCCCGTTCCGACGAAATCCATTGAACCAGAAAACGCATGGTGAACAGCATCTGGCCCATAAAGCCGGTGCAGACCCAGAGAAATTCCTTCCAGCTGTTCACATGCAGCATGGACCATAAGGCCGGTGCGTTCACGGCGATGTCTCCGTTTTGAAGGTTTCGGCCCAACTTGCCCGCTTGCGCCGCCGCAACAGCCAGGCAACGCCGATCAGGTCGTGGATGCCGACAAGCGCGCGGCCGATATTGGTGTAATGGGAATTGCCATGAAGGCGCGCCCGGTGCGTGACATCGACATGGGCAACCTGCCAGCCGTCGCGATTGAAGAGCGCCGGAAAATAGCGGTGGTGGTGATCGAAATAGGGCAAGGCGAGATAGGCGTCGCGACGGAAAGCCTTGAGGCCGCAGCCGGTATCCCGCGTGCCGTCCTTCAATATCCGCGCCCGCAAGCCATTGGCGAAGCGGGAGGAAAGACGTTTTGCAAGCGTATCGCGCCGGCCGACGCGCTGCCCAGCCACAAGCGCAAGCCGGCTCGGCGCGTTCGTGGCAAGAAGCGGCGCAAGAAGCGCCGGCAGATTGTCCGGCGGGTTCTGCCCGTCTCCGTCAAGCATACAGACAACCGGCGCGCGCGCTGCCTGCACACCGCTATGGATCGCAGCCGATTGCCCGCCCTGCCGGTCATGCCGCACCAGCCGCAGCATCGGATAACGCCCGGCAAGCGAAAGCGCCACATCCGCCGTGCGATCGGAAGATGCGTCGTCCACCACGATAATCTCGAACGGACCGACCGGCTGGCAGGCAGCAACGATCTCAGCGACAAGCGTTTCAACGCTCGCTTCCTCATTGTGCATGGGTACGATAACCGCGAAATCCGGAATAGATCTCAAAGGGGCTCCGTCATATCCATCCGCGGGTGTTCCGCAAACATCGTCGATAGTGGCAAGAGCAGGAGCGCGAAAAGCTTGCATGAATATGAACAGCCGTTGAACTTCGCACGGTATGCGCCCGTTCCATTGCAGTTTTATTACGGAGAATGGCCGGCCAGGGCCTTGGATTTTTTCACGGTATGCGGGAAATAATCATACAATTCCCCGCCAAGCTTAACCCGACCGTAAACAATTGTTGCGACGGTACCGCAACGTTCTTTTGGGGGGAGGAAACAGGATGCCGGGTGCAAATCCGACTGCTGTCAAAGCTAAATCATTGTCAATCAAGGCCAAATTCGCAGCGCTCGTCACGGGCGCGACGCTGGTTTCGTGCCTGGCCGTTGGGCTGCTGTCATACGAAATGGGCAAGTCCGGCCTGATCGACGCCAGCAAGATCAGGCTCGAGACGGTTGCGGGAAACCAGTCCAAACAGCTTGATGCCTATACGCTGCGCGTCGAACAAAGCATTTCCGAGCTGTCGCAGAACGCTGCGATCGCTCAGGCGCTGGAAACCATGACCACGGTCGTACCGACGGAAAAGGATGCGATCATTCAGGCATTCCGCCGCGAGGGCGTATCCGAGGAGGAGCGCGCCTCCTTCAACGGTGAAGGTTTGCGGCTGCTCTATGCCATTCGCCACGCCACGATCAACGCGGCCATCGCCAGCGTCTGGCGCAACACCCGGGTCAGCGACATCTACGTCATCGACAAGGCAGGCCTCATTATCTATTCCGTGACCAAGGGCAAGAACTTCCTGACCAATGTGACGGAACCGCAAAACAGCACGATCAAGGAATTGTTCGACCGCATCGAGGCCGGCAAGGACGGTGTCATCAGCACAACTGGGTTCAGCGATGGCGGCACCAATGACTCGGCCCTGATCGGCATGCCGCTCGCGGTCTCGAACTGGGGTCAGTTGCAGCGCAAGGGCGCCGTCATCATGCGCATTTCCGCAGACCGTATCGGTGCGGTGGTAACACCTGAGGAAACCGGCAAGTCCATCGACGACGCCGTTCTTCTGAGCGCTGAAGGCAAACTTCGCGCGGGCGTGCTCTCCGGTGGGGCTGGTGTCGCCGTTTCCGAAAGCCTCGCGGCACTTACAGGTGCCAGCGAAGCCGGAACGGTCATGGCGAAGACCCCTGCGGGCAGCATCTTCTACGCCTATCGTCCGGTCTCCGTTTTCGGACAGAAGCATCTTCTGGCCATCGGCCAGCAGGAGAGCAAGGTGCTGGCAGCGGCCAATGATCTCGCCTTCTGGGCTACGCTTGCAACACTTGCGGTGCTTGCCGTCATGACACTCATCGGCATTTTCGTTTCCGCCAGCCTGACCAAGCCGCTGACCGGCCTTGCCGGGTTGATGGAACGTCTGAACGGTGGTGACCATAATATTGAGATCAAGGCCGTTTCCCGTGGCGACGAAATCGGAACCATGGCGCGCGCCCTGGAATCCTTCCGCCAGGGCATTCTCGACAAGCAGCGCATGGAAACCGAGTCCCATCGCAAAAGCGAGGAACTGGACGAGGAACGTGCCCAGCGTGAGATGGAAAAGGCAAGAAGTGCAAAGGAGCTGGAAGAAGCAGTCGATGCGCTTGCGACCGGCCTTGCCAATCTTGCTGCGGGCAGGCTCGATCTTCGCATTGAAAAACCTTTCGTGCCGTCGCTCGACCATCTGCGCGTCGATTTCAACAACTCCATAGCGGGGCTGGATGCGACGATCTCCAGCATCGGCGAAAGCGCCAATGCCATCCGCTCCGGCTCCGGCGAGCTGAAAAGTGCATCGGAAGATCTGTCGCGGCGCACGGAACGCCAGGCGGCCGCCCTCGAAGAAGCAGCCGCCGCACTTGGAGACATGACGCAGGCCGTCAACGTTTCCCTCTCCCGCTGCGACGTCGCAGTCGGAACGACGGCGGAAACCATGCAGGATGCCCATAAATCCACCGCTGTCGTCAAAGAAGCAATCGTCGCCATGGAGCGTATCGAGACGTCGTCGTCCAAGATCCGCCAGATCATCGACGTCATCGACCAGATCGCCTTCCAGACCAATCTCCTGGCGCTGAACGCCGGGGTTGAGGCCGCCCGCGCCGGTGAGGCCGGAAAGGGCTTTGCGGTCGTGGCACAGGAAGTGCGGGAACTCGCGCAGAAATCGGCGGCCGCCGCACGGGATATCACGACGCTCATCGCCACCTCTGCGGGCGATGTGGAAAGCGGCGTGGCACTGGTGCTGAAAACTGGAGAAAGCCTCGAGCAGATCCAGAAACGCATCCAGTCGGTCAACGATCAGATCGGTGAAATCGCCACAGCATCGCGCGAACAATCCGGCCGCCTCGGCGAAATCAACGCCTCCGTCAACGAACTCGACCATGTGACGCAGCAGAACGCGGCGATGGTGGAGGAAACGACGGCTGCGGCCTTCTCGCTCGCAAGCGAAGCTGATGGCCTGACCGAACAGGTGGGCCAGTTCTCCGTAGGCGCCACCCGAAACCGCGACCAGCGTTACGCGGCATAGTCCGCAGTAAAAAGGCCGGAGGCAAAACCTCCGGCCTTTTATTTTGCTGAACTTCATCCGGGTTCCCAGGGACCGAAGCCCCTGGGAACTCGCCGGCGGCCGGAAATCAGGACGATCCGTCGCCGGCTTCCGGGGAGGAACTCAGAAGAAGCCAACCTTGTTCGGGCTGTAGGATACGAGCAGGTTCTTGGTCTGCTGGTAGTGATCGAGCATCATCTTGTGGGTCTCGCGACCAATGCCTGACTGCTTGTAACCGCCAAAGGCGGCACCGGCCGGATAGACGTGGTAGCAATTGGTCCACACGCGGCCCGCTTCGATGCCACGGCCAGCGCGATAGGCGATATTGGTATCGCGGCTCCAGACGCCAGCGCCAAGGCCGTAAACCGTGTCATTGGCGATTTCGAGCGCTTCTTCCACCGTCTTGAAGGTGGTGACCGAAACGACAGGACCGAAGATTTCCTCCTGGAAAACCCGCATCTTGTTGTTGCCTTCGAAGACCGTCGGCTGAATGTAATAACCGTCCTTAAGATCGCCCGTGAGCGTTTTGCGGTCACCGCCGGTCAGAACCTTTGCGCCTTCCTTCTTGCCGATATCCAGATAGCGCATGATCTTGTCGAACTGTTCCTGCGAGGCCTGCGCACCCAGCATGGTCGACGGATTGAGCGGGTCGTCCTGGCTGATGGCCTGAACGCGCTTGATCGCCTTTTCCATAAAGCGGTCGTAGATCGATTCATGCACCAGCGCACGCGACGGGCATGTGCAGACTTCGCCCTGGTTGAGCGCGAAGAAGGCGAAACCTTCAAGCGCCTTGTCAAGGAAGGCGTCGTCTTCATTCATCACATCGGCAAAGAAGATGTTCGGCGACTTGCCGCCCAGTTCCAGCGTGATGTTTGTGACATTGTCGGCCGCATAACGCATGATTTCCTTGCCGACCGGGGTGGAGCCGGTGAAGGCGATCTTGGCGATGCGCTTGCTCTGCGCCAGCGGCTTGCCCGCTTCAACACCAGTGCCGTTGACGATGTTGAGCACGCCCGGCGGCAGCAGGTCTTCGATAAGCTCCATCACCACCAGAATAGAAGCAGGCGTCTGTTCCGCCGGCTTCAGTACCACGCAGTTGCCGGCGGCGAGTGCCGGTGCAAGTTTCCATGCGGCCATAAGGATCGGGAAGTTCCACGGAATAATCTGGCCGACGACGCCGAGAGGCTCATGGAAATGATAAGCGACCGTGTCATTGTCGATTTCGCCGATCGTGCCTTCCTGCGCGCGGATGCAGCCCGCGAAATAGCGGAAATGGTCGATCGTCAGCGGAATATCCGCATTGGTGGTCTCGCGTAGCGGCTTGCCGTTATCCCAGGTTTCGGCCCGTGCGATGAGATCCAGATTGTCCTCAATGCGCTGGGCGATCTTGAGCAGGATGTTGGAACGTTCGGTAACGCTCGTCTTGCCCCACTTCTCCCGCGCCTGGTGGGCCGCATCCAGTGCGAGTTCGATATCGGCCGCATCGGAGCGCGGAACCTCACAAATCTTGTGACCCGTTACCGGCGACAGATTGTCCATGTAGCGGCCGGATTTCGGCTCCACCCATTTGCCGGCGATGAAATTTCCGTATTTCAGCTTGAAGGGCGCTTCGCCAGCTTTGTGCTGAACCTGAATATTCATGATTTCATCCTCCCTGATGAAAACGATCCGCGACGGACCGCATGACAGGAAGGTGGGCCTAGATGATCGTGGCGGGTAGTGGCACCGCGCGGTTCCGCAGCGCACATTGTCTCACATCTGCGACAAACCCGCTCCGATCCCGCTGAATTGAGCGGGTATCCTCTCGGGTAGCCTCAATGCACGTCGAATTTCTTCATCTTGCGATGAAGCGTGGCGCGGCTGATGCCGAGCAGGGACGCGGCCCGCGTGACATTGCCATTGGTGCGCGACAGAACCCGGCGCAAAGCCGAACGTTCCGCCTCCTCAAGATCGGAACCGCCGTCGTGACGCTGTTCCTGCAACACATCGGCGGCGGGCAGCCCCTGCGCAATGCGATGGTCATCGAGCTTCAGCGCAAGGCGCGCCGCGCGCGTCGCCCCAAGCACGAGATCGTCCTGATCGACGGCAAGCAACGAAAGTGCCGGACTGAAACCCGTAGGCACCACGACGATGCGCGCGCCGGGAAAGGCCCGGCGGAAGAGATTGCCCTCGATACGCTGGGCCGCATCCCGCACCGCCTGCGTGACGAAAGAAAACGTCATTTCGTTGATGTCGTCGCGGCATGTGGAAATATCGAGAGCGCCCGTCACCCGGCCGGTATGGTCGCGGATCGGGGCCGTGGTGCAGCACAGTTCCGTGTTCGACGTGAAGAAATGCTGATCGCGATAGACCACCACCGAACGCTCGTCGGCAAGTGCCGTTCCAATACCGTTGGTTCCGACGCTCGCTTCGCTCCAGACGGCGCCGGACCAGAGACCGAGCGCCCGAAAATCGCGATCGTCGCCGGCAGCACCCCGGCGCTCCAGCGCGACGCCCTGGGCGTCGGTCAAAAGCAGGCAGCAGCCGGATTTGCCGACACTGTGAAAAATGCGGTCGAGTTCATCCGTGCTTTCGGCAATCAGGCCCGCCGCACTTTCGCGTGCGCGGCGGAATTCGACGTCGGTGAGAAAGATCGGCTTGCGGTTTTCCTCCGGCGCAAGACGGTGCGTGACCATGCAACGGCGCCATGAGGCGATAATCGGAGAACTTGCGGCTGCGGAACGTTGGCGCGCTGTTTCATACACGCGGTCCGCATGGGCGATGTCTGTCGGCATTCGCTCCTCCCAAAGCTTTTCGGCAATGGTGCGCTGGAAGCGTTCACGTTTCAACTAAAAACTTTGCGACCCGCATCCGTCAGCGCAACCGCGAACTGCGCCTGATATCATACCGCCTTGAAATAGCGTTGGCCGGTGGTGGTGACCTCCGGCTCGTCCTCCGTCGAGAGGAACGTGTCGTCGACGAGATTGGCGATGGAGGTCAAGGGACCGGGCCTGCCGAAGAAGAAGCCCTGCACCTGCAGGCAGCCTTCGCGGCGAAGGAACTCGATATGGGCCTTCGTCTCGACACCTTCCGCAAGCACCGGAATATTGAGGCTATGCGCCAGAATGAGCGTGGAGCGAACGATCGCCTCCGACTGCACATTGGTCGACAGGCCATCGATAAAGGCCCGGTCGATCTTGATCTTGTCGAAGGGAAAGCTCTGCAGGGTCGAGAGGGAGGAATAGCCCGTGCCGTAATCGTCCATGGCGATCTTGACGCCGAGCGCCTTGAGTTTGCGGATCGTAATCAGCGCGTGGCGGTGGTCGGCGATGATGCTGCCTTCGGTGATTTCAAGCTCAAGCCTCTCAGGCGCAAGCGCCGTCTCCCGAAGAATCTTCTCGACCTTCTCGGGGAAATCATTGTCCGCAAGCTGCTGCGGGGCGACATTGACGGCGATGGAAAGCGATTTTTTCCAGAGAGCCGCCTGCGCGCAGGCTTCGCGCAGAACCCATTCGCCCAATTCGACGATAAAGCCGGTCTGCTCCGCGATCGGAATGAATTCGACGGGCGAGATCATACCGCGTTCCGGATGTTTCCAGCGCAACAGTGCCTCGAAGCCGACGATGCTGCCGCTCTTGGTATCATTCTGCTGCTGGTAATAAAGCTCGAACTCGCTGTTGGCGAGACCGCTGCGCATGGCCACGGCAAGCGCGTTGCGTTCGCGTGCGGCTTCATCCATGGACTTGTCGTAAAAGCAGATCGTGTCGGAATTCCCGCCTTTTGCCCGATACATGGCGACATCGGCCTGCGCCATCAGCGTGTCGGCGTCAATGGCGCCGGTATTGCGTACCGATATGCCTACACTCGCGCCGACCGAAAATGTCTGCCCGTTCCATTCGACCGGCCTGCTGATCTGCTCGATCAGCCGCTGGGCGAATTCCGCACCATCGGCGCGGGTATAATAGGAATGGGTCATCGCCACGAATTCATCCCCGCCCATACGCGCCAGAAACTCCCCGGCTTTCAGAACGGAACTTGCGCGGTCGGCAATGGCGCGCAGCACGGCATCGCCCGCCGCATGGCCGTGAACGTCGTTGATTTCCTTGAAGCGGTTGAGATCGATGGACAAAAGCGCCGTGTGCGCGCCCATGGAGAGATGGCGCGTGCGGCGGTTGAGATGTTCGATAAATGCCGCGCGGTTCGGAATGCCCGTCAGCGGATCGTGGAGCGAAAGATGACGATAGCGGGCGACCGCCTGCTGGGTGGACTGGGCGTCGATGACATAGGTGGAAAGCCCGAGCGCCAGCAGGAGAAGCGTCACGGCGATGGCGCCCCCACCCATGATGGCGGGCGGCAGCAGACTTTCCGAAATGACGATGCGCGGATCGAACTCGAACAACATCGAGGCCATGCCGGTGTAATGCATGGAGGCGATGGCCAGGATGAGGAACGCAACCGAGCTATATTGGCAAAACCGGTTGACTGGGCGCGCGATGCGATTGACCGCGAGCGCGCCGAATACAGCCCCGAGGACCAGCGAAGCGATGACGTAGGTCTGGTTCCAGAAAATCATGCCCTGAATCTGATAGGCAGCCATGCCGGTATAATGCATGGCCGCAATACCGAGACCGACTGTCGCACCACCCGCTTCCACCAGGGCCGTGCGTCCGCCATAGGCGGAAATGGCAAAGCCGGTTGTCGTTGTGGCAATGGCGATAAGAAGCGAAAGCCCGGTCAGATAGGGATCGTAACCCACCTCCCCGGCAGCGACATAACCCAGCATCGCCACGAAATGGGTGGTCCATATCGCCGACCCACCATTGACACCAGCCAGAAACAGCCAGTTGACCTTTTGCCAACCCCTCGCCTGACGCGCCCTCGAGAAAAGACGCATCGTGACGAAGCTCCCCAGCATGCAGACGAGGACCGCTGCTGTGGTGTATCGGAAGTCATGATCGACGGTAAGGCACTGGAGAACTTTAAGCATTGTCATCTACGCAATTGGAATTCCAGGCAGCCTTATCACTTGCCAAGTTTGCAGCCGGTTTATATGAATGGATAAGCATATATTAAAAGTTGCAATGCACGAGTGAATTAGACAAGTCTAATAAAATCACAGCATAGCATCCGTGGAAAACGGCCGCTCTTGTCTTTGTCTTCCGTTTGTATTATAGCGCCCGCACCCGTGTAGACACCCTTGGAGGCAACGCGGGCGAGATGGCTTTTAGCCTCTCCAGTTCAGCGCCTGCGGGCATGAACTCTCCATATAACCTCGAAAGGAATTGCCATGAGCAAAGAATCGTATGAGCTCAAGGCCGAGGCGCGCGAACGAGTTGGTAAGGGGTCCTCTCGTGAACTTCGCCGCAACGGTTTGATTCCCGCTGTCATCTATGGTGACAAGCAGGCCCCCATTTCCATCGCTCTGTCGACCAACGAAGTAACCAAGCGTATCCACGCTGGCGGCTTCATGACGACTGTGGCGGTAATCGACGTCGACGGCAAGAAGATCAAGGTCCTGCCGAAGGACTACCAGCTTGATCCGGTCCGCGACTTCACCATGCACGTCGACTTCCTGCGCGTTTCGGGCAACACGCTCGTCAACGTTGAAGTTCCGGTTCACTTCGAAAACGAAGAAAAGTCGGAAATCAAGATCGGCGGCGTTCTGAACATCGTTCGCCACACGGTGGAATTCCACTGCCCGGCCAACGACATTCCGGAATTCATCACGGTTGATCTCTCCGGTCTGAAGATCGGCGACAGCGTTCACATTTCGAATGTGAAGCTGCCGAAGAACATCTCGCCTGTAATCGCCGACCGTGACTTCACGATCGCAACGATCGTTGCTCCGGCTGGCGGCGTTGCTGAAGAAGAAGAAGAAGCCGGCGAAGCTTCTGAATAATAATCTGCGGCCATAAGGCCAGACAGATTTGAGCTAAAAGGCCCGTTCCGTTTTTCGGAACGGGCCTTTTAGTTTTTATGAACTTTAAAAGCAAAAACCTCTCGCCGCGTGCAGGATGCCGGTCCCGTTTCAGCGTGAATTAACAATTCCATGAAACGATGCCCATTGCGTTATCGTGAAAACACCGGACGGGTTGAAGAAATACAGTGAGGATACAAGGCCGTTGCCGAAAACCTCAAGGATGTCTCTCCGGACGGGGCGGAAACGGGGCGCAGTTATCTGGGGTAGAGGGTACTGCAATAGAACATGGCTCATTCCGTCGAAAGTCGCTTTATCGCGATTGTTTCCGGTGCACTTCTCACAGTGGTCGCCCCGCTTTTCACCCTTTTGCTGACCCTCTCCTATCACGAGGCTATCCGTAGCCAGCGCAATCACCTTGAGATCCTGCTGTCAACCAATGCGCAGGCGCTTGCCCGCCCGCTATGGGATCTCGACGACGACACCATAAATCAGATTACCGGCACCCTCGTTTCCGACCCCGTGATCCGCATGGTAGAGGTCAAGGATACCTCTGGCCAGCTAGACATCATCCAGACGGCCGGCAGCGACATCATTCAGGATGCAGCCTCCACGACCCGCGAAGTGACCTACAAAACCACAAACGGTGTCGTCACCGTCGGGCAACTGACAGTCTATTACGACGATATCGGTCTTCTGACCTCTCTCAGCCGCACCGAACTGGCGTTCATCACAATTTTCATTCTCGCCATTCTCACCACCGTTCTTGCGGCCATCGCCGGCAACCGCTTCATGGTCATCCGCCCGCTGATGCGGCTGGCGGCAGCGATAGAAGCGACACGCCGCGTCGGCTCCCGCCACCATGTCGACTGGCGCTCGAAGGACGAGATCGGCAGGCTGGCAAAAAGCTTCAACGAAATGCAGACCCAGCTTGAAAAGGAAGAGCTGGAAATCAAGCATGCCCATGAGCGGAAGACGGAAATCTACAATCGCACACCCGCCATGCTGTTCTCGCTTGACAGATACGACCGGATTGCCGCGGTCAGCGACTATTGGGTGCAGGCGACCGGTTATGATCGGGCCAGAATACTCGGCCTGAATTTCGCCGACCTCATCCACCCGGATGACCGGTCCCTTTTCCTGCAGCGCAAGGCGGCGCAACATTCGCCCGACGCCGCACATGCGGGTATCACGGTGCGTTTTCATTGCATGGATGGCAGCGTTATGGACGCCCTCATCCTTGAAAAAGCCCTTGATTCCGGCAACGCACATCAGGGCACATATCTCTGCGTCATGACTGACGTGACGGAGTTGCGCCAGTCGGAAAAGCGCAACCGCCAGCAGGCTATTTCCGACCATTTGACCGGCCTCTTCAATCGCCAGGGTTTCGAGGCCATTCTCGACGTGCAGATCCGTGACGCAGACAGGAACGGCAGCGAACTGGCATGCCTTTTCATAGACCTCGACCGGTTCAAGGCCATCAACGACAATCTCGGCCATGCGGCGGGCGATGCGGTTCTGCGGGAATTCACGCTGAAAATCGAACCACTGCTGACACCGCTGGACAGCGCATCGCGTCTGGGCGGCGACGAATTCGCCATCCTGCTTGCCGGCGACAAGGTGGAGGAGCGCGCCCAGCTGTTCTGCGAGCGGATTTGCACCATGCTGGACACGCCCTTCGAGATCGAAGGCAACAGCATCCGTCTCAGCGCCAGCATCGGCATGGCGATCTACCCGCTGCATGCCGCAAGCGCGTCCGAACTTTTGCAGAATGCCGACATGGCCATGTATACCCGCAAGAGAACGGGCAAGAACGGCTCGCAGATCTTCGACAGCTCGATCATGGACCGGGCGCGCGAACATGCGGAACTGGAACGGGATATCGCGCAGGCGCTTTCCGACAATTGGTTCGAGGCTTATTTCCAGCCGATTCAAGATCTTGCAACGGGCCAGACGGCGGGTTTCGAGGCGCTGTTGCGTCTCAACCATCCGGAAAAGGGATTGCTTCCTCCCGCCACGATCATCAGCCTTGCGGAAGAAAACGGCACCATCCATCGCATCGGCAATGTCATCCTCGACCAGTCAATCGCCAATCTGGCCAGACTGTCGCACCTGCCCGGCATGGAGCAATCCTATGTGGCGGTGAATTTTTCGCCGCTGCAGTTCGAACCGGGATTGCCGACCCGTATCGCCGGCGTCCTTCACCGCTACGGCATTCTTCCCAAACGGCTGATTATTGAGATAACCGAGGCGGTCATCATGAAGGACGATCCGCAAATCCGGGCGATCCTCAATGCCATTCACCAGCTGGGCTGCCGCATCGCGCTGGACGATTTCGGCACGGGTTATTCGTCGCTGAGCTATCTCAGCCGCTTTCCGGTCGACATCGTCAAGATCGATCAGTCCTTCACGCGCTCGATCTGCGACGACACGGTGGAGATAAGGCAGCGCAGCCGCATGCTGGTCGAGGGTATCGCCGCAATCTCACACAAGATGAATTGCTCCGTCATCGCCGAAGGCGTCGAGACGGAAGAGCAGAAGGAGCTTCTGACAGTGATAGGCGCGGATTACGGACAGGGCTATTATTTTGCGCGACCGCAGCCCATCGAACGGCTGATAGCTGCATTGAATGCGGATAACGGCGCAGACCGCGCCGCGGCGCGACAGGCGTAAACGGGTGGGAGCAGCCATGGGATTGATCCGCTTTTGTCTGATCTTTCTTGCTCTTGCCGGCCCGGCCAGCGCAGCCAAGCTTTTCCTGACCACCGAGGTTTACCCGCCTTATAATCTGCAAAACGACGACGGCAGCGTGGCGGGCGTTTATATCGACCAGCTCAGGATCGTACTTGAGGATACCGGCACCGATTACGAGGTTGCCGTCATGCCCTGGGCGCGGGCAATCGCATTGGCCACAACGAAGGCCATGCATTGCGTCTTTGCCACGGCGAGAACGTCCGAACGGGAAAAACTATTCAAATGGGTCTCGCCGATCCATAGCGACCGCAACATCCTCGTGGCGCGCCAGAATGCGGATATCAACGTCTCCAGTCTGGAAGACGCGAGGAAATACCGGGTCGGCACCCAGCGTGGCGACTACACCGAGGTCCTTCTTGGCAACCTCGGTTTCGAGCATGTGGATGTCGGTGCTGATTTCCAGATCACGCTTCACAAGCTGAACGCAGGCCGCATCGACCTGATGCCCATGTCGGAAAGCACTTTCAAAAGCCAACCCCCAGGCACGTTCAGGGAAGTGATAACGCTGGCGCGGCAACAGCTGGGTCTTGCATGCAACAAAAGCGTTCCAGACGAGGTCATTGCAAAATTGCAGGCGCGCCTGGACAGACTGATCGCCGATGGAACGCAACAGAGCATATTCGACCGCTACAAACTCGTCAGCCCTTGAGCGCCCGCTCGCCACATCCAAAAAATCCATAAAAAGATTGACAGCCGGAACATTTCGGGGTGGTGACAACAGCATCGTCAGGCAAAAAAGCGGACATGCCCCATGAAGATCATCGCAGGCCTTGGTAACCCCGGCGCCCAATATGCGGGAAACCGTCACAACATCGGCTTCATGGCCGTGGATGCGCTGCAGCGCCTGCCTTCCTTCTCGCCCTGGGCGCGGAAATTCAAGGCGGAGATTTCCGAAGGCGAAATAGGCGGTGAGAAAGTTCTGCTGATGAAGCCCCTCACCTACATGAACCTGTCGGGTGAATCCGTCGGCGAGGCCATGCGTTTCTTCAAGCTTGCACCGGCAGACATTATCGTCATCCATGATGAACTCGATTTGCTTGCAGGCCGCGCGCGCATCAAGACCGGCGGCGGCCATGGCGGCCATAATGGCCTGAAATCGATCGACGCCCATTGCGGCAAGGAATACCGCCGCCTGCGTCTCGGCATCGGCCATCCCGGCGACAAGGAGCGGGTGCATGGCCACGTTCTCGGTGATTTCGCCAAGACCGACCGGGTCTGGCTCGATCCGCTGCTGGACGCCATTGCCGACAATGCCGCCATGCTGGTGAAATCAGAGGATTCGCAGCTGATGAACAAGCTGGCGCTTGCCACCGGCAGCAAGCCGGAAACGGAAAAACCGGCCAAGGCGGCCAAGCCCGCCGCGCAATCCCACATCCATCAGGCGCGCAACAACGCCCAACCGAAAAAACTGCCGGAAACCGGGCCGATGGCAGAGATGCTGAAGCGGATGTTCGGCAAGAAGGATTGAGCGCAGATGTCTTCAGAGACCATGAGCCTTCGCGAAGCTGGCCCGGACGATCTGCCGAAACTGCTCGAACTTTACCAGGCGCTGAACCCTTCCGACCCGCAACTGACGGCGCAAGAGGCAAGCACGGTTTTCGCCGCCATGCTCGGCCAACCCGGCCTCACCGTGTTCTTTGCCATGGAAGAGCAGGAACCCGTTGCAACCGCCACGCTTCTCGTCATCCCGAACCTGACGCGCGCTACCCGTCCCTATGCCTTCATCGAAAATGTGGTGACGCTGGAAAGCCGTCGCGGCCGGGGATATGGCCGCGCAGTCGTGCGCCACGCCATCGAGACCGCCTTTGCCGCAAATTGCTACAAGGTGATGCTGCTGACCGGCCGGCAGCGTCCTGAGGTACATGCCTTCTACGAAAGCTGCGGTTTCATTCAGAACAAGACGGGTTTTCAGATCCGGCGGGATTGAGCATAAAGCCGTCACTCCTCCGGCTCGGTGGTGAACATCAGCGGAAACCCGGCCTCCTTGCCAAGATCGTTCGCCTCCTTGGCCTTGGTCTCGGCAATGTCGCGCTCGCAGACAACGACGACCGCGCTCCCGAAGCGATGCGCCGTCATCATCACCCGGTGGCCGGTGTCCTCGCCCATGTGGAAGACGACCTTCAACACCAGGGTGACGAAGTCGCGCGGCGTATAGTCGTCATTCAGCAGAATGACCTTGTAGAGCTTAGGCCGCTCCAGCTTCGGTTTGACTTTCGGTTTCGGTTTGAGATCAACAGGACTGTCACTCATCATTGTCGCCCGTGATTGTCACTCAATTGTAGCCCATGGGGAAAATCCCCGTTGATGACGAAAGATCGGTTGCTCGACCGGCGCATATTGCGCCGCAACCGCAGCATCGACAACCCCGGCCTCAAACTTGCGCAGAATTCCGCGCCATTCGCGGGGCTTTGCCCGCCCAAATCGGCCCCCGGGCTTGACCTTGCCCTGCCCTTTCCGCAAAAGGCTCCTCAACGAATTCTTTCAAACGGACAGGTTTCAAGCCATGGGCTTCAAATGCGGTATCGTCGGGCTGCCGAATGTCGGCAAGTCCACCCTCTTCAACGCGCTGACGAAAACGGCGGCCGCGCAGGCCGCCAACTATCCCTTCTGCACCATCGAGCCCAACACTGGCGAAGTTGCCGTGCCGGACCCCCGCATGCAGCAGCTTGCGGCCATTGCCGGATCGAAGGAAATCATTCCGACCCGCATTTCCTTCGTGGACATTGCCGGCCTGGTGCGCGGCGCATCGAAGGGTGAAGGTCTCGGCAACAAGTTCCTCGCCAATATCCGCGAAGTCGATGCCGTCGTGCATGTACTGCGCTGCTTCGAGGACGACGACATCACCCATGTGGAAGGCCGCATCAATCCGGTTGGCGATGCCGACACGATCGAGACGGAACTGATGCTCGCCGACCTCGAAAGCCTGGAACGCCGTGTCGAGCAGACGCGCAAGCGCGCCACCAGCAAGGACAAGGAATCATTGGCCCAACTGCCGGTGATGGAAGCCGTAATTGCTCTGCTAAACGACGGAAAACCGGCACGTCTGCTTTTGAAGACACTGGCGGACGAGGAAATCGAAATCCTCAAGGGCCTCAATCTCCTGACGTCGCACCCGGTGCTTTATGTCTGCAACGTCTCTGAAGCCGACGCATCCACCGGCAACGAGCACACCGCGGCTGTCGCGGAGATGGCAAAGCAACAGGGCGCCGAATGCGTGATCATCTCGGCGGCGATCGAGGCCGAAGTCGCGCAGCTTCCGGCCGATGAAGCCGAAGAATTCCTCTCAGCCCTCGGGCTCACCGAAGCCGGTCTCGACCGGTTGATCCGCGCCGGCTATCACCTGCTCGACCTCATCACCTATTTCACCGTCGGCCCGAAGGAAACGCGCGCCTGGACGATCGTGCGCGGCACCAAAGCGCCCGCTGCCGCCGGCGTCATCCATACCGATTTCGAACGCGGCTTCATCCGCGCCTTTACCATCGCCTATGACGACTACATCGCCTACAAGGGCGAAGTTGGTGCCAAGGAAGCCGGCAAGGGACGCGACGAAGGCAAGGAATATGTCGTCCAGGACGGCGACGTCATCCACTTCCGCTTTAATACCTGATCTGGTCTTGAGCGCGGCGGCGGTCACATCGCGTCTTTTGACGCGCTGACCGAAGTGACACACACCCGTGGCTTGTTTCTTCTCCCCGGCGGGGGAAGATAGCCCGGAGGATCGGATGAGGGGGCAAGGCTGGCGAATTACACGACCCTTGCCCTCATTCCGCTATCGCGACCTTCTCCCCCTCTGGGAGAAGGCAGCATGCCGCACTCGCTCTCTCAACAGCATCTCCCTATGCCGCAAAAGCACTCTCGATTTGACCTTTACGTAAAGGGAAAAATCATTTTAGATGCCGGTGACATCGACTAGGCAAGGGAGGAAGCCATGGCGCCGGTCGCGACATATGCCTATGAGGATTTTTCCGTTGGACGGGAATTTCCCCTGGGACCGCAATCGATTTCTGCAGCACAAATCATCGAATTCGC
Source organism: Rhizobium sp. SJZ105 (assembly GCF_007828365.1). Lineage (NCBI taxonomy): Bacteria > Pseudomonadati > Pseudomonadota > Alphaproteobacteria > Hyphomicrobiales > Rhizobiaceae > Rhizobium > Rhizobium sp. SJZ105. The sequence goes on along the minus strand of NZ_VIUP01000003.1, from coordinate 336,917 downwards.
CAGCGAGTTCGACACCCAGCCCATGCATCTATCCGAAGAGGCTGGCCGCCAGAGCATTCTCGGCGGGCTGGCGGCATCCGGCTGGCACACCTGCGCCCTGCTGATGCGAATGATGGCGGAGAGCTATATCAGCGATTCGACATCGCAAGGCAGCCCCGGCATCGATTATGTCGACTGGAAAAAGCCGGTTCTGGCTGGCGATACGCTTTCGGGAAAATCCATTGTTCTGGAACAGCGCACCTCCAGCTCGCGCCCCGGCATCGGCCTCGTGAAGTTTCGCCATGAGCTTTATAACCAGCGCGGCGTTCTGGTATCGCACGGCGAAAACACCGTGATGTTCCTGATGCGTGCGGACGGAGGCCTTGCGGCATGAGACTGGCAGAACTTTCCCCGATCGGCGAACGGGTCACCCTCGACACATTGCATTTTTCCGCCGAAGACATTGTCCGTTTCGCCCGCGATTTCGATCCGCAGCCCTTTCATCTCGATGCCGAAGCGGCGAAAAACAGCGTCTTCGGCGCGCTCTGCGCTTCCGGTTGGCACACCGGAGCTGGCTGGATGAAATGTTTCCTTTCCCATTGGGGCAAGGAAGTGAAGAGGCTGAAACAACTTGGCCTTGAACCGCCGAAACTCGGCCCGTCCCCCGGCTTTCGTGAACTCAAATGGAAAAAGCCGGTTTTCGCCGGAGACGACGTGACCTATTTCGTCACCTTGCTCGATGCTCGACCGCTGGAATCAAGAGCCGGGGTTTGGCTGAACACCACCTTCAACGAGGGCGTGAACCAGTCCGGAGAAACCGTGATGACCTTCCAGAGCGGGGTTCTGGAGTTCGAATAGCGGCTGGCCGAGATAGCCCGCGCGCGATACCCTCGGAATCGGCATCGCGGCGGGAAGGCAAGAATGAACGATATCCTACAGGGTTATGCTGAAGCGGCAACGCCAGACCTGATTGCCAGGTTCGATGGACTGGATTGCCGGGAAATCTACGCACCGGTCATCGATCTGTTGCCGGTCACACCGGCCCGCGTCGCGGATATTGGCAGCGGCACCGGTCGCGATGCCGCCTGGTTTGCCGAATGCGGCCATGATGTTCTGGCGATAGAGCCGGTCAAGGAACTGCGTGAACCCGGAAAGAGATTGCACCTGTCGCACAAGATAACCTGGCTTGACGACTGTTTGCCCGATCTGATGAAAGCGCGCCGCCACGGCCCGTTCGATCTGGTTACGCTGTGCGGCGTCTGGCACCATATCGATGACGAGGCACGGCAGACCGCCATGAAAAGCCTCTCGGAGATGACGGCAGAGGGGGGATTGCTGATCATGTCCCTGCGTCACGGCCCCGCACCCGAAGGCCGCCGTGCTTTTTCCATTTCACCAGCGGAAACGACGGGCAATGCAGCCCGTCTGGGGTTCACGTTGATACGACAGGTAGAAGTTGCTTCCATTCAGGCGGGTAATCGCGCCATGGGCGTCCACTGGACATGGATCGCACTACGAAAGACCGGACAAAACACCGGCCTGTCGCAACATTCCTAGCCGGAAACCGGCCTCAATGCCCCGAAAACTCCACCAGTGTCCGCACTTCGACACCGAGGTTTTCCAGCTTCCTGCGGCCGCCGAGATCGGGCAGATCGATGACGAAGCAGGCCGAAACGATTTCCGCGCCCATCTGCCGCAAGAGTTTCACCGCACCTTCGGCGGTGCCGCCAGTCGCGATCAGGTCGTCGACCAGAATGACTTTTTCGCCCGGCTGCACGGCATCCACATGCATTTCCATTTCGTCGACACCATATTCAAGGCTGTAGGCCACGCGCACGGTGGTGTGCGGCAACTTGCCTTTCTTGCGGATAGGCACGAAACCGGCGGAAAGCTGGTGCGCCACCGCTCCGCCCAGAATGAAGCCACGCGCTTCCATGCCGGCGATCTTGTCGATCTTCGTCCCCGCATAGGGCTGCACAAGCTCGTCCACGGCACGGCGGAAAGCGCGCGGATTGCCAAGCAGAGTCGTGATGTCCCTGAAGATGATGCCCGGCTTCGGATAGTCGGGAATGGAGCGGATGGCAGCGGAAAGCTCCGAAGCGATAACGGTCATGGTATTTCCAGGTAGATTGGGAAATGGATCAGAAGGTTCGGGCCACCCTATCAACTTGGTGGCTGCGGACCAACTAAAAAGGACCGCCGCTCATTCCTGCCCCGACATTCCCTCGATCAGCGCCCAGACCGGGCAGACATCCGTGGAGGAATGCGACAGAGGCCGTAGCGCCTCGTCATTTCTGTCGTCAAAAGAGCCGGAAACGAGGGCGACAGTCGGTGCATCGTCGATGGCGCCAAGCGTGCTGCCGCAGACTGCGCAAAACGCACGGCTGGAATAATCGGAAGACCGGAAAACCATGGGCTGACCGCGCTCTCCGTCCAGACCACTGCATCGCTCGCAAACTCCACCCAGGCAAGGCTGGAAGCGCCGGAATGCCGCTGGCAGATATCGCAGGAGCAGCTGTGCGGATTGTCGGGTTCACCCGTGGCCTCGAAACGGACGGAACCGCACAGGCAGCCACCGCTCCGGACTTTCGCCATTTCTCATCCTCCTTCGACACATGAAAAGGCCCCCAGGGCAGGACCATGGGGGCCAATGATTGCAGGCATTTGAAGCCGCTCAATGTTCCTTGTTGGCGTAGACCGATTTCTTGGTGAGATAGATCAGCGCCGTGAAGATGAACAGGAACACCATGACCATGAAGCCGGTGCGCTTGCGTGCTTCCAGATGCGGTTCTGCGGCCCACATCAGGAAAGCGGACACGTCCTTGGAATATTGATCCACCGTCTGCGGCGCACCGTCGTCGTAAGTCACCTGATCGGCGCTGATCGGCGGCGCCATCTTCAGCGCCACGGCGCTGGCGAAATACGGGTTGAAATGCGTGCCTTCCGACACTTCAACGCCGGCAGGCGCGTCCTGGTATCCGGTCAGCAGCGCATGGATGTAGTCCGGGCCGCCTTCCTGATAACCGCCGATGATCGGAATCATGTCGATGACGAACTGCGGAAAGCCACGCTCCACGCCGCGCGCCTTGGCAAGCAGCGACATGTCCGGTGGTGCAGCTCCGCCATTGGCAGCAGCAGCCGCTTCGTGGTTCGGGAATGGCGAGGGGAAATGGTCGGAAGGCACAGCCTTGCGATTATACATTTCGCCGTCGGCGTTCGGCCCGTCCTGCACTTCATATTCCGCAGCAAAAGCCTTCACCTGCTCTTCCGAATAACCGAGATCGCCCAGCGTGCGGAAGGAAACGAGGCTCATCGAATGGCAGGCAGAGCAGACTTCCTTGTAGACCTTCAGGCCGCGCTGCAGCTGGCCCTTGTCGTATTTGCCGAAAGGTCCGGCAAAAGACCAGCTCTGCTCCTCGGGCTTGATGACCGGGAAGTGACCGCCAGCGATCGCATGCTCGGTCTTGGTGGCGAGATCGTGGCTCTCCTCCGCCGCAAAAGCGGCGGCGGAACAGCCGATGGCAGTGATAAGCGCGATGCTCGTTACAAGCTTCTTCATTGTCGTCATCCTTCCTTCGCGCTCAGACTTGGGCGGCCGCTGGCGCGGCAGTCTTCTTGGCGGCGTTCTTTTCCAGAACGGCCTCGGTAATCGAATTCGGAATACGCCGCGGCGTTTCGACCAGACCGAGGATCGGCATGATGACGAGGAAGAAACCGAAGTAATAAAGCGTGCCGATCTGCGACATGATGACATAAAGGCCTTCCGCCGGACGCGAACCCAGCCAGCCGAGCAGGATGGCGTTGACCACGAACAGCCAGAAGAACAGCTTGTACCAGGGACGATAGACGGCAGAGCGAACCTTCGAGGTATCGAGCCAGGGCAGGAAGAACAGCACGATGATTGCGCCGAACATGACGAGAACGCCACCGAGCTTGGAGTCGATCGGCCCGATATTGAAGGTGATGGCGCGCAGCATCGCGTAGAACGGCAGATAATACCATTCGGGCACGATATGCGCCGGTGTCTTCAACGGATCCGCCATGATGTAGTTGTCGGGATGTCCGAGGAAGTTCGGCATGTAGAAGACGAACCACGCATAAGCGATGAGGAACACCGAAACGCCGAGTGCATCCTTCAACGTCGCATAGGGCGTGAAGGGCACCGTATCGGTCTTGCTCTTCACTTCCACACCGGTCGGATTGGTCTGGCCGGTCACATGCAGCGCCCAGATATGCAGGATGACGACACCCGCAATCATGAACGGCAGCAGGTAGTGGAGCGCGAAGAAGCGGTTGAGCGTCGGATTGTCCACCGCAAAGCCGCCGAGCAGGAACTGCTGAATCCACTCACCTATGCCCGGGAAAGCCGAGAAGAAGCCGGTGATAACAGTTGCGCCCCAGAAGGACATCTGGCCCCACGGCAGCACGTAGCCCATGAAGCCCGTCGCCATCATCAGGAGGTAGATCACGCAGCCGAGAATCCAGAGGATTTCGCGTGGCGCCTTGTAGGAGCCGTAATAAAGTCCACGGGCGATGTGCAGGTAAACCGCGATGAAGAAGAACGACGCACCGTTGGCGTGCATGTAGCGCAACAGCCAGCCGTGGTTGACGTCGCGCATGATCTTTTCGACGGAATTGAAGGCAACCGTCGTTTCAGCGGCGTAATGCATGGCAAGCACGACGCCGGTGAGGATCTGCACGATCAGCATGACAGCCAGCATCGCGCCGAATGTGTAGGCGTAGTTCAGATTACGCGGGACAGGATAGGCAACGAAGCTGTCATAGATCATGCGCGGCAAGGGAAGCCGCGAATCGATCCACCTCTCGATGCCGGTGGACGGCTGATAACTGGAATGACCACTCATAAATATCTGTCCCCTTATCCGATCTTGATCACGGTATCGGATGTGAATGCAAATGTCGGGATGGCGAGGTTCTGCGGCGCCGGACCCTTACGTATGCGGCCCGCCGTATCGTAATGCGAGCCATGGCAGGGACAGAACCAACCGCCGAAATCGCCGGCCTGGCCGAGCGGAACGCAACCGAGATGGGTGCAGGAACCGATCATGACGATCCAGTTTTCCTTGCCCTGACCGGCGGAACGGTCAATGTCCGTCGCCTGCGCGTCGGGGGCAATGTTGGCGTTGCGCGCCACCGGATCCTTGAGATCGGCAAGAGCGACCGCATTGGCTTCGCCGATTTCCTTTTCCGTGCGGTTACGGATGAAAATCGGCTTGCCGCGCCACTTCACGGTCAGCGACATGCCCGGCTCGACCGCCGCGACATTCACCTCGATGGAGGCAAGCGCCAGCGTCGATGCGTCTGGACGCATCTGGTCGATAAAGGGCCATGCCACTGCGGCGGCACCAACGGCGCCCGTCATTCCGGTTACTAGATAAAGAAAATCGCGACGGGTCGGTTCACCCGAGGCGTCGTGATTGGTTACGTGCTCGCTCACCGCTACACCATCCTCTGCGCTGTTTTTGCCGTAAATCGCATGAGTCCTCCCGCTATGATTTGATCCAAGACAATCTCCGTCCCACCGTCTCGGTCATCCTCGCGGCGTTTGAGAAACCGCGTCATTCTGTTTGATCGCAAAATATTGACTGACTTGGCAAGAGCAAAGCACACAAAGCTGCCGTAATTCTGCCAGAAGGGGCGGATTTGTTTCTCATTTTTTCCTAAGCCCCGGCAAGCGGGCAACATTGTGCCCACCCTTGCGGCATGTTACGAGACATCAAGGGAGAGCTTGGAAAGCAGGGATTCGGATGACGGCGAAGCTCTCGTGCATGGTCTCCACGGTCGTGGCTGCCGTACTTTTCATCGCCAGCCTGCGTTATGTGACGGATTTCTGGCTTTTAGCCTTCGTCACCAGTTTCCAGCTTCACATCGCCTTCGTCTGTATCCTGCTGTCATGCCTGGTATTTTGGCTGACGCGTGACGCGATTTCCGCTTTCCTCATCATCTGGTCGCTTGCACTCGCCATCCACGCCGTCGCCATGCTCATGGAATTCTCGACAAGCGCCAATGCGGCACCTGGCGCCAGACCCTTCCGGCTATTGTCCTTCAACGTATTGATGGATAACGCCGCCAATGCGGATGCGATTGCCGACAGGATTCTCGAATCAGACGCGGATGCGGTCTATCTGTTTGAGGCGGCTGCGCTGGAATCGGTTTTGCCGCGTCTGCAGCAAACCTACCCCCACAGGCTTGGCTGCTATGCGGGAACACCGACCTGTGATCTTTTGATCCTGTCGAAGCGGCCGCTGCTGGAGGGCCGTTTCCATAGCCTCAGCGATCTGCGCCGCGACCGTTTCGCCATCGCCAGCATCGATTTCGACGGCACGAAGCTGACGCTCGCTGCAGGTCACATCACCAAACCCTATTTCGACGACTATCACCGGGACGAGCTGGACGAAGTCAGCGAAATTCTCTTTCGTGTCACCGGGCCGCTCATTCTGGCCGGAGATTTCAATTCGGCCAGCATCGCTCCCGACATGCGCGACTTCCTCGCCGCCAACGACCTGAAGAAAGCGCCATGGGAACCCGCCACATGGCCGACGAAGGCAGGTCGCTTCGGCATCGCCATCGACCATATCTTCGCCCGCGAACCGGCCACGCTCTTGAAAACCACCCGTCTGCCCGACAGCCTCGGTTCCAATCATTTCGGCCTGATGGCGGATTTCATGATCGGGAAATAGCTGCCAAAAGACCCTATTGGGCCGCCTCGTCCACAGCAAGGAAACCGCCCGACTGTCGCGCCCAGAGTTCCGAATAAAGTCTGCCCTGCGAGACGAGATCTGAATGGCTGCCCTGCTCGACGATACGGCCCTGATCCATCACGATCAGCCGGTCGAGAGCAGCAATTGTTGAAAGACGGTGGGCGATGGCCAGCACTGTCTTGCCCTGCATCAACTCATCGAGATTGCTCTGGATCGCCGCTTCTACTTCCGAATCAAGCGCAGACGTCGCCTCGTCGAGGACGAGGATCGGCGCATCCTTCAGCATCACGCGGGCAATGGCGATGCGCTGGCGCTGGCCGCCGGACAATTTCACGCCGCGTTCGCCGACATGCGCGTCGAAACCCGTGCGGCCGCGCTGGTCTTCCAGCCGTGCAATGAACTCATCCGCCTTGGCCCGGCGCGTCGCCTCCAGCAATTGCGCTTCGGTGGCATCCGTGCGCCCGAACATGATGTTGTCTCTGATAGAACGGTGCAGCAGCGATGTATCCTGCGTGACCATGCCGATATGGGCGCGCAGTGATTCCTGGGTGACCTTGGCGATATCCTGCCTATCAATGAGGATGCGGCCTTTCTCGACATCGTAAAACCGCAACAGCAGATTGACGAGGGTGGATTTGCCCGCGCCGGAGCGTCCGACGATGCCGACCTTCTCCCCCGCCTTGATATCGAGATTAAGATTGTCGATGACCCCGTTCGCCCGCCCATAATGGAAGCTGACGTTTTCGAAGCGGATACTTGGACTTTTCACGTCCAGCACTGTCGCATCCGGCGCGTCCACAAGGCCGATCGGCTGCGAAATCAGCTCCGCCGCATTCTGCACCGTGCCGAAATTGCGCATGATGCCGTTGAACTGCGTCATCAATCGCCCGAGCAGGAAGTTGAGGCGCAGAACCAGTGCCAGCGTGAAGGCGACAGCGCCGGAACTGATCTTGCCGGACAGCCAAAGGTCGATACACAGCGCCGCCATCGACGTGATCATCACACCAGACAGCAGCGCCATGGAGGCGCGCACACCGGTGATGAACCGCGTGAACGTCATCGTAGCGTTCTGGAAGATATCGAAGCCCTGCCGCATGTAGCGGTCATTGGCATCGTCGCGCCCGAACAGCCTGAGCGTCTGGATATTGCTGTACGCATCCACCATCCGGCCGGAAAGCATGGAGGCTGCCTCCGCCGTTTCTTTCGAATGGGAGCGGATACGCGGCACGAAATAACGCGCCAGCAGCGAGAAGATCAGCACCCAGACGAGGACGACGACGGCAAGCCGCCAGTCCAGTCCGCCGATCAGCAGCAGCATCGAGACGGAGTAGATGCCGACGAACCAGACGCTTTCCATAAGCGAGGTGACAAGATCGCCTGCCGCCTGCCCGCCCGACCAGACCTTGGTGACGATGCGGCCGGAAAAATCATTCTGGAAAAAGGTCAGCGATTGCCGCGCCACATGCATATAGGATTGCCAGCGCACCAAATTGTAAAAGCCGGGCGTGATGATCTGTTGGTCCACCAGCGCGGTTACCATGGTGACGATAAAACGCACGATGCCGATCAACACCAGCATGCCGACGAGTTCGCCGCCATGGGCTGCCAGCAGTCCAGCCCAGCCCTCTTCCGGCTTGACGGTCGAGAGAATGTCGACCAGCCGCCCGACGAACCAGAAAAGCGCAGCCTCAATGGCAGCCGTCAACCCGCCCAGCACCAGCATGGCAAGAAACGGCGCCTTGGCCTGCGAGATATAGAACCAGATGAAACCGGACGTCTTTTCCGGCGGCCGCAAATCGTCCTTTCGGGCGAAGGGCTTTATCCAGTTCTCGAAAAACTCGAAGATGCGGGTAATGACCATGATCCGGATATAGGCGGATTCCCGGAGCGGGAACAGCCGCAGAGCGTTCGGGAAGAGATTATATTTCGGTAACGTTCGGGAAATGAAAAAGGGCGAAGAATGTTCCACCGGGCTCTGGATAGATCCACCTGGATTTTGCGCACTCGCAGCATCCTCACTCCGTCACCAAGGACTAGATCCGGGGTAAAGCGCGATTCAAGTCTTTGATCGCGGATACTCCTTTCACGGCGCAGACGCGCCGTGGCTGGAAACCGGCTCAAGGCCGGCATGACGGAGGAGAGGTTTAACTCGCCTACATAGATAAACGCGAACCGCAAACGAAAGGGCGGGAAACCATGCTTCCCGCCCTTCGAGCTCTCCTTACTCGGCAGCCACTTCCGCCTCGTGGTCGGCGATGAAGCCGCCGGACTGTCGCCGCCATAGATCGGCATAGATACCGCCCATCGCCGCCAGTTCCGCATGGCTGCCCGATTCCACGATCTGACCCTTGTCGAGGATGATGAGCCGGTCCATTTCGGTCAGCGTCGACAGGCGGTGCGCGATCGCGATCACCGTCTTGCCTTCCATCAGCGAGAACAGATTTTCCTGAATCGCCGCCTCGACTTCCGAGTCGAGCGCCGAGGTCGCCTCATCAAGTACCAGGATCGGCGCGTTCTTGAGGAACACGCGGGCAATGGCGATACGCTGACGCTGGCCACCGGACAGCTTTACACCGCGTTCGCCCACCTGGGCATCGAGACCCTGGCGGCCATGCATATCGACAAGCGTTTCCACGAAGTCCCAGGCATTCGCCCGCTTTGCCGCCGCGATCACCTGCTCGTCGGTGGCCTCGGGATGGCCATAGGCGATGTTGTCGCGGATCGAACGGTGCAGCAGCGAAGTATCCTGCGTCACCACACCAATCAACTCGCGCAGGCTGTCCTGCGACACCTTGGAGATGTCCTGCCCGTCGATGGTGATCTTGCCCGCTTCCAGATCGTAGAAACGCAGGAGCAGGTTCATCAGGGTCGTCTTGCCCGCACCGGAACGCCCGACCAAACCGACCTTCTCGCCCGACTTGATATCCAGCGTCAGCCCGTCGATCACGCCCTTGTTCTTGCCGTAGTGGAAGCGGACGTTATCATAACGGATCGCGCCCTGCGGTGCCGCAAGCTGCGGCGCCTTCGGAGCATCAACGATATCGTGCGGCTTCGTCATCATCGACATGCCGTCATAGACCGTGCCGATGTTTTCGAACAGCGAGGTGACTTCCCACATGATCCATTGCGACATGCCGTTGACGCGCATGGCAAGGCTTATGGCAATGGCAACCGAGCCGGCCGTGACCGAACCCTGCATCCAGAAATAAAGACCGAGCGAGGCCGTGGAAAACAGCACGACCGCATTGTTGAGGTCGATCAGGATGTTGAAGCCGGAAATCTTGCGCATCTGGCGGTGAACGGTTCCGAGAAACACGTTCATACCCTCACGCGCATATCTTTCCTCGCGGCCCGCATGCGAAAACAGCTTGATCGTCGAGATGTTTGTATAGCTGTCGACGATACGCCCCGTCATCATCGAGCGCGCATCGGCCTGCTCCTGTGCGAGCCGGCCGAGCTTCGGCACGAAATAGGTGAGGATACCCATATAGATGCCGAGCCACACCAGCAGCGGAATGACCAGCCGCCAGTCTGCGGCCGCAACCATGAACAGCATCGAGACGACGAAGCTGATAGCGTAGACGAACACGTCGATCACCTTCAGCGCCACTTCGCGGATCGCCAGCGCCGTCTGCATCACCTTGGTCGAAACCCGGCCTGCAAATTCGTTGGCGAAAAAGTTCATGGAGTGGCGCAGCAGGAAACGATGCATCTTCCAGCGCGCGATCATGCCGAAATTGCCGGCAAGCGTCTGGTGCATCGTCATGGTGTGGATAGCGCCCATCAGTGGCAGCAGGAAGAGCACGAGCCCAGCCATGACCATCAGATGCCAGCCCTCATCGGCAAAGAACGTCTCTCGATTGGCCGTGGAAAGCCAGTCAACGATGCTGCCGAGGAATTTGTAGAGCATGGCTTCCGCAACGGCGATGCCCATGGACATCAGGCCGAGCAGCAGGAGCCACGGCCATGCGGGCTGCACATAATGCCACACGAACGGCAAAAGCTTCTTCGGCGGCACAGACGGCGCCGAAGAGGGAAAAGGATCAAGGCGTTTTTCAAACCAGCCAAACATAGGCCAAGCTCCGGCAAGCAATCGCCCCATCGTGAAACGTGAGCAAACGCAAATATGGCTCACGACGGAACAGAAAAGTATTGGATATGGCCGCAACAGCCACATGACGAATCAGACTATGGGAAACGCGGTCGAACCGCGGGGGTAACACCTAGGCCAGCAGCGGCACTACTGGGGCCGGGAGGCGAATACGAATGTCATTTTGCATCAGAACCTCCCTAGCTGGTGTTGAAGATGTCGCCTTGTAGCGCAAAAATTAATCGTTGACCAGCCGCAAAGATACCGAACGCGTCAGAAAAGCTCTCGATTGCGACCGATTCTGCCGAACGGGCGGAGAAGACCCGGCAAAGGTCTCCGCCCGTTGTAAGGCCTGGATACGCAGCTTACTCGGCGGCGTCCTGCGCCTGCCCGAGCGCCTTGATCTGCGCCAGAGTATCGGCCAGCGTGGCCGAGGTGTCGGAATAAATATCATCGTCCTGCACCTGCGGATTGCCCACATGCAGGTCGGTCAAATGGACGAAATTCGCCCGTTCGGACATGATATCTTCCTGTTTTTGCTGCGCGGGATCCGGATCGAAACAACGCCGATCCGACGCAACCGGATGTGCCGGATCGGCCTGACGACACGTTGGTTAATGGGTAGCCCGACTGTGTGTCACGCGAATGAATACGGCACTCTTCGAAACGGTCTTCTCCGGCTGCATCTGTCACAAACCCGCCGCCCGTGATAAGCGCTCCGACATTCCAAATGCGGTGAGAAGACCATGAGCGATATCAGACCCGAAATCAGGATTGCCCTCTACCAGCCGGATATTCCCGGCAATACCGGCACGATCCTGCGGCTGGCGGCCTGTCTCGGCCTCGGCGTCGATATCATCGAGCCGGCCGGTTTCGATATTTCCGACCGCAACCTGAAAAGGGCAGGCATGGATTATATCGCAGCGGCGGCGCTGACGCGCCACGTCAGCTGGGACCGGTTTGAGGAGTGGCGCGCAACCACCGGCCGCCGCCTCGTTCTCGCCTCCACCAAGGCCGCCCTGCCCTATACGAAAATCGCCTATCGCCACGACGATATCCTGCTTTTCGGCCGTGAAAGTGCTGGTGTGCCAGACCACGTGCATGAGAAGGCGCAGGAGCGAATCATCATCCCGATGGTCGAGGGGCAGCGCTCCATCAACGTCGCAATGTCCGCCGCGATGATCACCGGCGAGGCTTTGCGCCAGACCGCATGGTCTTAAGCGCCTTTTTTAGCGCCATTTTTTCATGCAAATACAAAAATTGACCGTTTTTGCTTCAAAACTGTCGCAACCCGGCCTGTACCGAAGGCGTTCAGGCTCCTATACTTATTAGCCGGACAACAAAAATCGCCCTCGCCGCAGCCATCCGCCGGCGGGTGTGAGGAGACGTCGCATGCAATCCACCATTGTCATCGTCAACCTTCTCGGCGCAGTCGCGCTGCTGCTCTTTGGTCTTGCCCAGGTCAAGGATGGGGTTACCCGTGCCTTCGGCATGAAACTGCGAAGTGTATTGGCGACGGGCACCCAGAGCGGCCCGCGTTCCTTCTTTTCCGGCTTTTTCGCCACTGTCGCGCTGCAAAGCTCGACGGCAACCGCGCTTACCGTCGCCTCCTTCGCAGAACGCGATCTCATCAAGCCGCGCATGGCGCAGGTCGTGCTGCTCGGCGCCAATGTCGGCACCGCCGTCACCGCCTGGATTGTCGCGGCCGGTGTGGAGTGGCTGTCGCCGCTGCTGATCCTCTCCGGTATCGTGCTCAAAAAGGGTAGCTCAAACGCCCGACAAGGTGGCGGAACCGCGGTCATCGGCATCGGCCTGATGCTTCTGTCATTGCATCTGTTGAGCGGCGCGACCGAACCGATGCGTGCCTCGCCAGCCCTTGGCGTCTTCATCGGTCTGCTTGATGGCGCATGGCCCGTCGCGCTGATCTTCTCCGCCGTGCTGGCCTTCGTCTCCTCCTCCAGCCTCGCTGTCGTGGTGCTTATCCTGTCGCTTGCTGCTACCGGCACGCTGTCCGCCGGTCTCATCATCGTTCTCATTCTCGGCGCCAATCTCGGCGGCGCCATTCCGCCGGTCATCGCCACGCTCTCCGGTCCGGCCTCGGCGCGGCGCATCACCATCGGCAACCTTGTGGTGCGCACCATCGGCTGCCTCATCGCCATGCCACTAGCATCCTATGGCGCAACGCTTTTGCAGCAATTGCCGCTTTCGCCCGCCAAATTGCCTGTTGATGCGCATCTCATCTTCAATGTCATTCTAGCAGCGGTTGCCTGGCCCTTCTCAGCCCTCATATCCGACCTGATGGCAAAGCTGGTGCCGGGCGATCCGAAAACCGAAGATGGCCCGAATTTCCTCGATCAGCAGGCGCTGGATACGCCTGTTGTGGCGCTCGCCAATGCCACGCGTGAGGTCTTGAGCGTCGGCGATGCTATCGAGCGCATGCTGATCCGCGCCGAAAACGCCTTCAAGCATAATGATCTGGCACCCCTTCAGGAGGTGTCCCTGCTCGAAAAGAAGGTCGATCGCCGTCAGCAGGAGGTGAAGGTCTATCTTTCCCAACTGGGGCGCAAAGGGCTTGCAGACGACGAAGCGCGCCGTTCGATCGCCATCATCGATTACGCGATCAATCTCGAACATATCGGCGACATCATCGAAAAAGGCATTTGCGAGCAGATCCGCAAGAAGGTGCTGAACAGCTTCAAATTTTCCGACGACGGTTATGAGGAGTTGAAGACGCTGTTCGACATGACAATCGAAAATCTGCGGGCCGCCCAGAGCATTCTGGTGACCGGCGATTTCGATCTCGCCCGCCGGCTGATGGAAAGCAAGGTGGATATACGCCGCCTCGAAAAACAGTCGTCCAACCGCCATCTGGAGCGGCTGCGCGATGGGCTGACGGAAAGCATGCAGACGAGTTCACTGCATCTCGACATGCTGCGCGACCTGAAGCGCATAAACGCCCATATCGTGTCTGTGGCGCATCCCATTCTGGATGAAAGCGGCGTTTTGATCGAAAGCCGCCTGCGTTACGCCGAACCGCGTGCTTAAAGCTTAGTCTGCCGAAGGAAGCCGCCGCATGGTGAATTCGATGCGGTCGCCTTCCAGCTGCCGCCAGCTTTCCACTTCGGTCCAATAGGCGGCCTTCGGAAAACTGTCGAACCACTCGCGCGCCTTGGCACGGGCTTCTTCACGGTCGAGACAAAAGGTCTGCCGCACGAACATGCCGTTGCGCATCGCATCGCCGCCGTCACTTTCACGCGCCTTGCGGTGATTGGCGATCCTGCGCTTCAGCCCGTCCAGGGGCGGCGGTCCGGCAAATTTCGTCATGATATTCACCTCTGGCACCTACATCGCTAAAGATAGTGCCCGCATGTGAACTTGGCGAGTCGAATTTGTGCGCAAGGCCAGCACCTGCTAGATGCGACAGGGAATCGACTTCACCAAAGGAGAACATGCATGGAACGGCCATCTTTGCCGAAGGGCTTGCCCGAGGACATAGAAGACAAGAAGGCCGCCGCCCAGGCCTGGTTCCAGCATCTGCGCGACACCATCGTTACCTCCTTCGAAACCCTTGAAGACGAGCTGAGCGGCCCGCTCGCCGATCAGGAACCGGGACGCTTCGTGCAGAAGGACTGGCTGCGCGACAATGGCGCGGGCGGCGGCGGCAAGATGTCGATGATGGAGGGCCGCGTCTTCGAAAAGGTCGGCGTCCACACCTCCACCGTCTATGGTGAGTTCTCGCCGGAATTCCGCCAGCAGATACCGGGTGCGGAAGAAGACCCCAGCTTCTGGGCCTCGGGCATTTCGCTGATCGCCCATCCGGTCAATCCCAATGTGCCGGCTGTTCATATGAATACCCGCATGGTCGTCACCACCAGCCACTGGTTCGGCGGCGGCGCGGACCTGACGCCCGTCCTTGGACGCCGGCGGACGGAACAGGATCCGGACACCCAGCTTTTCCACCGCGGCTTCGAGATCACCTGTAACCGCCATCCCGTGGCCGACTATCCGCGCTACAAGTCGTGGTGCGACGAGTACTTCTTCCTCAAGCACCGCAACGAGCCGCGCGGCACCGGCGGCATCTTTTTCGACTGGCTGCACCCGGAAGAGGAAAAGGGCGGCTGGGACGCCAATTTCGCCTTCGTGCAGGATGTTGGCCGCGCCTTCAACCTGGTCTACCCAAAAATCGTGCGATCCAATTTCAACCAGTCCTGGACCGAAGAGGACCGCGACGAGCAGCTCATTCGCCGTGGCCGCTATGTGGAATTCAACCTGCTTTACGACCGCGGCACGATCTTCGGCCTCAAGACCGGCGGCAATGTCGAATCGATTCTGTCTTCCCTGCCGCCCGTGGTCCGGTGGCCCTGAAATACTCACGTAAATTTGACGCCCGTCAGGAATTTGGGCGCAAATCGCGCAAATTAGGACTTATGGAAAAATAAAGGCAATGATAATCTCCTGCGTGCAGACGTACTGGAGGAGCTATCGTCATGATTACTTCGAACAGCATGCCTATATCCGCTTCCGCTGAGGGAGCCTCGCATTCCATCGATACCCCTGATTTGATCGACCGCATGGCAGCGGAAATGCGTGCCACCGGCGATCGCGAACTGCCGCATTCCTTTTATGTCGAACAGGTAAAACGCACGCTTGCCGGAAAAGCGGTGACGCGGGCCGACAATGACGAAATGCCTCGTACAAAAATCCCGGCAGCCGGCACATCCTCTGTTTTCCAGTGCTGGGCGATGCCCGAATAGGGCCTGAACAGGGTCAGCGGACACCGCTCTGGAACATTAGCGGCGACCGTTCGTTTCTTGTCAGAGGGACAGCAGGCACTTGCAGGCTGTCCCTCTGTCTAAAACAGGGAGGCAAGACCATGAGACTGTTTGAATGTGGAACGCTCGTGCCCGGCTGTGCCTGGCACACCCGCGCGGATGACGACGCGGAAGTCGTGCGCCGCACCGTGGAACATATGCGATCGGCCCACGGCGAAACCATCATCCGCGAAAACATGATCGAAAACATCAAATCCCGCATCCGCGACGAGGCAAATGCGGCCTGAGCCGCAACGCCTCCGGCACTGCGATCTCAATTCTCCAGCATATCCTTCAGCCGGGCAGTCAGCGCTGCCCGGTCTAGCGAGAAATTGACGTCGATCCACTTTTCTTCGAGGCTTTTCAGCACCTCGCCTACCTTCGGACCGGACTCCACGCCCGCGGCCATCACATCAGCGCCGCTCAGCGGAAAGCCGGGCTTGTGGAACTTGTTCGCTCTCGTCAGCAGCGTCGAAAGTCGCGCGACTTTCTGCATCGCCGCCTCACCGCCCGAAAGGTCGGCGCGGGCCGAGGCAAGCGCCAGTTTCAGGCGCGTCTTCACACCGTCAACGCCCTGCCGGTAAAGAAGCCGGTCTAGCGCCGTCTCCTTCATCTCCGGATCGATCACCGGCGCGGAAGCCCAGTGGGCGAGATATGCAGCTTCAGCCTTCGACAGCCGCAGCCGCCCAGCAAGCGCCGTTAGCCTCTCCCTGTCGGGCGGCACTATGGCAGCAAGCCGCAGCATCGGGCCAACTGTCCAGCCAAGCGCCTGTTCGGTTGCCACCAGCCCGTGAATGGCGTCGATACCCCATTTTTCCGTTTCGGGAAGAATTTCCGCCAACACGCCGGATTGCCGCATCCACAGCAAGGCGCGGGAGGGATCGCGCGCGGAAAGCAGCTTTTTCAGCTCGCTCCACACCCGCTCGGCCGAGAGCGTCCCCAGCTTGTCCTTGGCCCGCGCACTGGCGCGCAAGCCATCGGCATCAGGACGACCGGAGCCATAATGGGCGAAAAAGCGGAAGAAGCGAAGAATCCGCAGATAATCTTCCGAAATCCGCATTGCCGCATCGCCGATGAAGCGCACCGTGCCGGTTTCAATGTCGGGCAGACCATCGATGAGGTCGATGATCTCGCCTTTCTCGTCGGCGTAAAGTGCGTTGATGGTGAGATCGCGCCGCTCGGCATCGGTTTGCCAGTCTGTGCCAAAAGCGACCTGCGCATGACGGCCATTGGTCTCGACATCGCGGCGCAGCGTCGTCACCTCGAAACCTTCGCCGTCGATCACCAGCGTCACCGTGCCGTGTTCAATGCCGGTCGGTACCGCCTTGATGCCCGCCGCCTTGGCGCGCTCAACCACCACATCGGGGGTAAGCGTCGTCGCCATATCGACATCGACGACCGGTTGTTCCATCAGCGCATTGCGCACGGCGCCGCCGACGATCCGCACCTCGCCGCCATCGGCGTTCAACAGCGCGAAGATGCGCTTCAGCGCCGGCTTTTCAAACCAGTCCCGCCCGGCAAGGCTGCTCATGAATAAAACCTCTCGTAAATCGTCCGCACGATGCCCGCCGTAATGCCCCAAATGTAGCGCTCGCCATAGGGCATTTCGTAGAAAAACCGCTCCTTCCCCTGAAAGATGCGGCTGCCGCGCCCGTGATTGGCTGGGTCCATCAGGAAAGACAGCGGCACCTCGAAAACCTCATCCACTTCCGTGGGATTGAGCGTCAGGTCAAAGCCGGGACGAACGACCGACAGCACCGGCTTGATGCGAAAACCGGTACCGGAAATATAATCCGGCAGACGCCCGACTGTTTCCACGAAAGATCGCGAGAGGCCGATCTCCTCTTCCGTCTCGCGCAGGGCCGCCTCTTCCGGTGTGCGGTCCCCGGCATCGATGCCACCGCCCGGAAAGGAAATCTGGCCGGAATGTTTGCGCAGGGTTGCGGTACGCTGGGTGAAGATCACCCGCGCTTCGTTGCCGTCGTCGATGACAGGCACCAGCACGGCGGCGTCCTTCAGCCTTATGCCGTTTCCCGAAAGCACCACGCCCGGATTGAGCAGATGATCGCCATTCTCGCGTTCCGCCACGCCCTCTCCTTCCTCCAGCACCCGGCGGCGGAAATCGGCGGCGGTAAAAGTTTCAAGGCGGGTTGTCGTCATTGTCATTGCGAAAGCCGTTCCAGTTCTTTGGCGGGCATCACGGGAAAGACAACCCCGCCCGAGCGCACGGCAAACATCTCGACGCCGTCCACATCGATCACCTCGCCGAGTGCCACGAGATCATACATCACCGCCCGCGAGACGAGCGCCTCCAGCCTGCCGCGCACCAGAATGTAGGGTTTCAATTCGCGGTTTTCTCCGAAAATCGTAAAGCGTAGCGGATGCTCCGGCCCGGCCTCCACCACATCGCCGACATTGGTGCGGAAGGTCAGCAGCGGCCCGCCATCTTTCTCGCCCGCCGTCACCTTCATCTCGACGGCCACGAAAGGAGCATCCACCACGCGGATGCCGACTTTTTCCACAGGAGTTACAAGATAGGTCTTGCCGTCGTCATCCTTGCGCAGGACCGTGGAAAACAGCCGCACCAGCGGCGCCCGGCCAATGGGCGTACCCATATAGAACCAGGTGCCGTCTGCGCGGATTTCCATGTCGAGATCGCCGCAAAAGGGGGGATTCCAGCGCTCCACCGGCGCAGGTCCACGTTTGGCGTCGCCGGTCTGCTCGGCGGCGCGTGAAATCATCGCCGCCAGCCCTGCTGCATCGCTTGCCGAATTTATCGTCTCCGCTGCCATATTCGAGTCTCGCTTTGCCGATAAGGAAATACTAAGTCACGACATAGTCATTCGAATGGCGCTTGTCAGCGGCCAAGAGAGCAATAAGCTAGTTGCAGCGCGAAATCCGCTCCGGCCAATGGCCATCAAGATCGGAGCAGGAATGGGTCGGCGGCAAAGGTATGAGGAGAGCGACATGGGCGTGATGAATACCGGCGAAACCCTCGACGAAAAAGCCATCGTCGCCTCGGCCGAAAAGGCGCTTTCGGATATTGCCGCGATCCGCGCGGAGGTATCCAAGGTCATCTTCGGCCAGGAAAAAGTGGTGCAGAACACGCTTCTCGCCATACTCTCGGGCGGCCACGCGTTGCTCGTCGGCGTTCCCGGGCTTGCCAAGACCAAGCTCGTCACCACGCTCGGAACGGTTCTCGGGCTCGATGCCAACCGCATCCAGTTCACACCGGACCTCATGCCATCGGATATTCTCGGCTCCGAAGTCATGGATCAGGATGAAAACGGGCGGCGCTCCTTCCGCTTCATTAAAGGTCCGGTGTTTGCGCAATTGCTGATGGCGGATGAAATCAACCGCGCCAGCCCGCGCACGCAGTCCGCACTGCTGCAGGCCATGCAGGAATATCACATCACCATGGCCGGCCAGCGTTACGACCTGCCGAAACCCTTCCACGTTCTCGCAACCCAGAACCCGCTGGAACAGGAGGGCACCTATCCACTGCCTGAAGCGCAGCTCGACCGCTTCCTGCTGCAGGTGGATGTCGGCTATCCCGAGCTTGCTGCCGAACGCCAGATATTGCTCGACACGACAGGCACCGCATCGGGCGAGGCACGCAAGGTTATCGACGCCGAACGCATGATGGAAATCCAGGCCCTCATCCGCCAGATGCCAGTCAGCGACAAGGTGGTGGACGCGATTCTTTCGCTTGTCCGCTCTGCCCGCCCCGGCCACGGCAACAAATTGACCGACAAACACGTTGTCTGGGGCCCGGGTCCCCGCGCCGGCCAGTCCCTGATGCTGACGGCACGCGCCCGCGCGCTTTACGAAGGCAGGCTCGCGCCGTCGCTGGACGATGTCTATGCGCTGGCCGAACCGGTGCTGGAGCACCGCATGGCGCTGACATTCGCCGCCCGCGCCGAGGGCATGTCGGTGCGCGATGTCATCGCAGCCCTTGTGGAGCAGGCGAAGAACTAAGGCATCGGACCGAAAAGTGTGACGCTGTTTTCGGAAAATCCGATGCTCGACAAAAACTCGGAGCGGCCCGCCGCTCTGACATCTGCCTAAGCTTTCTCGAAAGGAGTGCCTGTGGCATCCATCGGCCAGATCGTAGATAAGACACCGGGTAGCGAAGTCCTGGCGCGCGCGCGCCAGCGTGCCGCACTGGTGCCGGACTGCATGGTCGAAGCCAAGCGCATCGCCAACACCGTCACCGCCGGCTGGCACGGCCGCCGCAAGCGCGGCATTGGCGAGAATTTCTGGCAGTTCCGCCCCTATGCCGAAGGCGAGAGCCTGTCGCGCATCGACTGGCGACGCTCGGCCCGCGACGACCACACCTATGTGCGCGATCGGGAATGGGAAGCTGCCCACACCATCTGGCTGTGGGCCGACATGTCGCCGTCGATGATGTTCAAATCCACCCTCGGCTCCGTTTCCAAGGAAAGCCGCGCATTGGTGCTGATGCTGGCGCTGGCGGAAATCCTTGCGCGCTCGGGCGAGCGCATAGGTTGTCCCGGTATCATGGAGCCCATCTCGGCCAGAAACGCCGCCGAACGTCTGGCTGCCGCCATCATGCACGCGCCGCTCACCACAGGCATGCCGGAAACGGGCATGATCCGCGGTGCAAGCGACATCGTCCTCATAGGCGATTTTCTCGACGATGCGAAAAACGTTATGGAGCGGATTTCGCCACTCGCGCGGCGCGGCTTGCGCGGCCATGTGGTGGAAATCGCCGATCCGGCCGAAGAAACCTTCCCCTATTCGGGCCGCACCGAATTTACCGACCCGGAAACCGGTGAAAAACTCGTCTCCGGCCGCGCGGAAACCATTCGCGAGGATTATACCCGCGCCTATCTCGCCCGCCGCGAAGCGCTGTCTTCGTCGCTGCGCCGTCTAGGCTGGAATTTCGTGTTTCACCGCACCGATCATCTTGCCTCCGAGGCGCTTGTGGCTGTTCACATGTATTTGTCCGGTGCGCCCGCGCAAGGCGGTGGCAACCGATGAGCGCATTGCCCTTCGTCTTCACCAGCCCCTATATTCTCTTCGGCCTTCTGGCGCTTCCAGCCATCTGGTGGCTGTTGCGGCTCACCCCGCCGCGCCCCAAGGCAGAGGTTTTTCCGCCGCTGAAAATTCTGGCCACCGTGCTGAAGCGCGAGGAAACGCCCTCGAAAAGCCCGTGGTGGCTGACATTGCTGCGCATGGCGCTCGCCGCCGCCGTGATTTTCGCGCTGGCCGATCCGGTGGTGAACCCACGCAACAACAGCATTGCCGGCACTGGTCCCCTGGTGCTTGTGGTCGATAATAGCTGGGCCTCCGCAACTGATTGGCAGAGACGCGTCGACACCGCTCAGGCCCTGATCGGCGATGCGGAAAGGGCTGATCGCCCCGTTTCCATCAGCTTCACCGCAGATGCCGAACACGACGCCGTGCCAGCCACAACGGCGGTGGCGCTGGACAAGCTCGCCGCCGCCAAGCCGAAGCCGCTTGCGCCCGACCGCGTGCGCACGGCGGAAGCCATTACCGAGGCGCTGAACGGCACCTCCCCCGGCACGCTCGCCTATATTGCCGACGGCGTTGCCACCGCGCAGGATGAAAGCGCACTCAAAACGCTGGCCAGCCTCTCAGCTGCCGAGTTCCGCATCGTCACGGGTGATGGGAAATCCATCGCCGCCATTACCGGCGCCGCCAACAATGCCGATGCGATGAGCGTCACGCTATCGCGGCTCGACACGGCCTCCCCCAGCCGGTTGACCGTCAATGCGCAGGACAGCCAGGGCCGCATCCTTGCCACTGGCACCGCCAGTTTCGCCCCCGGCGAAGCGGAAACGACGGCAACGGTGGAAGCGCCTTTCGAATTGCGCAACGACTTCGCCCGCCTCTCCATCGAGGCAGTTTCGACGGCGGGCGCGGTGCATCTTCTGGATGACGGTTTCCGCCGCCGCCGCGTGGCGCTGCTGGCCGGTGAAACCGGCAATGATTTCCAGCCGCTGCTGCAGCCGCTTTATTACATCAGCCGCGCCCTTCAGCCTTTTGTCGATCTCATCCCGCAACGACAGGCAGATCTTGCGCAGGCGATCCCGGAAATCCTGCAATCCAATCCTTCCGTCATCGTCATGGCCGATATCGGACGTCTGCCGCAGGAGACCTATGAGCCGATGCAGCGCTGGCTTGCCGCCGGCGGCACGCTGATCCGTTTTGCCGGACCGCGCCTTGCCGCAGCCCCCACCAATGATCCGCTGGTGCCGGTGACGTTGCGGCAGGGTGAACGCGCACTTGGCGGCGCGCTCTCATGGGCCGAGCCACAGCCGCTTGCCGATTTTCCGAATTTCGGCGCCTTTGCCGGAATGCCGAAGGCCGATGGCGTGCTCGTAAAACGGCAGGTTCTGGCCGAACCGACACCGGACCTCGCCGAGCGCACCTGGGCGAGCCTTGCCGACGGCACGCCACTCGTCACCACCCGCAATGTCGAAGCGGGCCGCATCGTGCTGTTCCATGTCAGCGCCGAGGCAAGCTGGTCCGACCTGCCGATATCAGGCCACTTCGTCGATATGTTGCGCCGTATCGTGCAATTGTCCAAGGCAGGCGGTGCTTCCACCTCCGCGAATGCCCCGGCCGCAGCATTACCGCCCTTCCGGCTACTGACGGCCGAAGGTGCCTTGTCAGCCGATGTCGGCTCCGCCCGGCCGTTGGAAATGCGCCCCGGTCAGGCTCCCCGCACCGGTTTCGACAATCCCCCCGGCCTTTATGGCACAGAGGATGGTTTCGTGGCTCTCAATCTTCTACCGGCTGGCGCCACGCTTCGCCCGCTCGATACCTCGCTCGCCGGTGTCAACACCACCAGCGAAGCACTGATCGGCGAAACGGCGAAATCGCTGCGCCCGGCCTTGTTCATCGCCGCCTTCCTGATGTTGATTGCCGACAGTCTCATCGTGCTCTTTATGAACGGCGCCTTCGCACGCCTGCCAAAAGCCCGCAGCGCTACAGTCGCGACCGTACTACTGGCCATTGGCGCCTTCGCCGCGATGTCCCCGAGCGATGCGCGCGCCGACGACCCCAAACCCGGTGACGAGCAGATTTTCGAGCGGCTGGACACGACGCATCTCGCTTATGTCCGCACCGGCGAGGACGATGTCGACCGCATTTCCGAACAGGGTTTGCAGGGATTGAGCGAATTCCTGACATGGCGCACGACGCTGGAGCCCGGCCAGCCGGTCGGCCTCGATATATCCAAGGATGAATTATCGTTTTACCCGATCATCTACTGGCCGGTGTCGGCCTCCGCCCCCATGCCGTCGAGCGCTGCCATATCGCGTATCGATGCCTATATGCGCGCCGGTGGCACCGTTCTGTTCGACACGCGCGATCAGTTTTCGTCGCTCGACACCGGCGCGACCAGCCCCAATGGCGAACGTTTGCAGGCGATCCTCGCCAATATCGATATTCCGCCGCTGGAGCCCGTGCCGGAAGACCACGTCCTGACGCGGTCTTTCTACCTGCTCACCAATTTCCCCGGCCGCTACAACGGCTCGCCGCTCTGGGTGGAATCGCGCCAGGGGGCGGCAAAGACGACATCCGGCCTCTCTTCCTCCGGCGATGGCGTGACGCCGATCATGATAACAGGCAATGATTTTGCCGGCGCATGGGCCGTCGATGCGCAGGGCGCACCGGTGCTGCCCACTGTGCCGCCGGACGAGTTGCAGCGCGAACATGCGTTTCGCTCTGGCGTCAACATCATGATGTATATGCTGACCGGCAACTACAAGGCCGATCAGGTACACGTTCCCGCACTTCTCGAACGGTTGGGGCAGTGACATGACATTGACATTCGCCCCCTTCCTGCCGTGGATCGTGATTGCCGTTCTGGCCGTCGCCGCCCTTCTTCTCTCCTTCATCGGCCTGTGGCGCGGCGTGCGCGGCGCATGGCTGCGCGGGCTGGCGCTTGTCGCCCTGCTTGCCGCCATCGCCAATCCGCTTTTGACGCAGGAGGAACGCGAGCCTCTCTCCACAATCGTCCCCGTTGTCGTCGATCGATCGCAGAGCCAGGACGTGCAGGACCGACCGCAGATGACGGATACGGCGCTTGCCGCGCTGAAAGACCGGCTGTCGCGCTTCCCGCGCATCGAACCGCGCATCGTGGAAGTGCGTGATGATGGTGAAAGCGATTCACCTTCGACGCAGCTTTTCTCGGCCCTCTCCTCCGCCGTCTCGGATGTTTCACCCTCCCGCGTCGGCGGTGCGATTTTCCTCAGCGATGGCCAGATCCACGATATTCCGAATGCTCTGCCCAATGCCGAACAGGCGCTTGGTTTCCGCGCTCCCCTCCACGGGCTGATCACCGGCAAGGCCGATGAATTCGACCGCCGTATCGAGATCGTCCGCGCGCCGCGCTTTGGCATCGTCAACGAGGAACAGCAACTGACGCTGCGCGTCTTCGATGATGGCCGTGCAGCCGCAGGCGGTGGTTCGGCGGAAGTAACCGTGAAGATGAACGGCGAAGAAATCGCCACCTTGCAGGCCACACCCGGCCAGCCGACACCCTTTACTTTCAAGGTTCCGCGCGGCGGCAACAATGTCATGGAATTTTCCGTCGCCGAGCTTCCCGGCGAAGTGACGGCCGCGAACAACCGTGCGGTTCACCTGATAGAAGGTATCCGCCAGAACCTTCGCGTGCTGCTGGTCTCCGGCGAGCCGCATGCGGGCGAGCGCGCCTGGCGCAACCTCCTGAAATCCGACGCCTCGGTTGATCTGGTGCATTTCACCATTCTGCGCCCGCCGGAAAAACAGGACGGTACGCCGATCAACGAGCTGTCGCTGATCGCCTTCCCCACACGCGAATTGTTCGTCGAGAAGATCGAGGATTTCGACCTCATCATCTTTGACCGCTACCAGCATCGCGGCGTGCTGCCGATCCTCTATTACGATTACATCGCGCAATATGTCGAAAAGGGCGGCGCGCTATTGATCGCAGCCGGCCCGGAACATGCCGGTCAGGATTCGATCGCCATGACGCCGCTTGCATCCGTGCTGCCGGCCCAGCCGACAGGCCAGGTGCATCAGTCCGCCTTTTATCCCCGCCTCTCGGAAGCGGGCAAGAAACACCCCGTTACCCGTGGGCTGGACGGGTCGGGCGATGAGCCGCCGCATTGGGGCCGCTGGTTCCGCACCGTCAGCGTCGAGCCGCCGCAGGGCCAGACCGTGATGCTGGGTGACGGGCAGGACCCGCTGCTGGTGCTGAACCGCCAGGGTGAAGGCCGTGTCGCCATGCTGCTTTCCGATCAAGGCTGGCTTTGGGCGCGTGGCTACGAAGGCGGCGGCCCGCATGTGGCACTTTACCGGCGCATCGCCCACTGGCTGATGAAGGAACCGGAGCTTGAGGAAGAGGCGCTGACGGCGCGCGCCAACGGCCGCACATTGCAAATTACCCGCCAGACCATCGGCGACGACCCCGGTCAGGCAAGCGTGCATTTCCCCTCGGGCAAAACCGAAAACATGGCCTTCAACAATACCGAGCCCGGTCTTTACAAGATCGAGCGTCGCATGGACGAGACCGGCCTGTTCGAAATCAAGAACGGCGATTTCACTACGCTCGTCCATGTCGGCGCGGTGGATGCGCCGGAATTCAAGGCAATGATTTCGACAACCGAAACGCTGAAGCCGCTTGCCGACGCCACCAAGGGCAGCGTGCACCGTGTCGCAGACAATTCGGGCCGCGTGGCACTACCCGATATCCTGCCTGTCAGGGGCGATATCAGGGTTGCCGATGAGGATCGCATGCTGATACGCATGACCGACGAGACTGTGCTGAAAGGTGTCAATACCCTACCGCTGTTTGCCGGTTTTGCCGGGCTTGCCGCCCTGCTCCTTGCTTTCTCCGCGCTCTGGTGGCGTGAGGGCCGGTAGGAGCTTTCCGGTGGAAGCTTAGGCGCTTTCACGTCTCGCAGTGGAAACGAGAAACGGCCGCCGCTCGGCGACCTGGGAAAGATAATCATGAATTTCGTTTTGAGCGACATCGCGGATGCAGAAGCTGAAAAGGCCATCCGCGATCCCCTGGTGGCCTATAATCTCGCCCGTTTTGGCGAAAGCGACAAACGCGAACTCATCATCACCATCCGCGACGATGAGAACACCGTCACCGGCGGTCTTGTCAGCTATACCGGCCGCGGCTGGCTTTATGTGCAGCTTCTCTTCATCCCCGAGACCTTACGCGGTCAAGGCACGGGCGCGAAGCTTCTCGGCATGGCGGAAGAGGAAGCGAAAAAGCGCGGCTGCATGGGCGCTTATATCGACACGATGAACCCGGATGCGCTGAGGCTTTATGAGCGCTGCGGTTTCACCAAGATCGGCTCGCTTGCCCCCCTCTCCAGTGGCCAGGCGATCACATGGCTTGAAAAGCGTTTCTAATCCGTTCGAAAGAAAGCGGTTGGCGCAGCAGTGTCAGGAGAGCGCCACCCGCCGCGTTTCCGCGTTGATCATCGTTGCGGCAATCGCAGCCAGCACCAGCAGCCCGGCGAAAATGCCGATGGCGAAACCGAAGCCCTGCGCGATGGCATAACCCAGCAACGACGGCGCCAGAAGGCCGCCCAGCCTTGCCATGGCGCCCGCAGCCCCCATGCCGGTCGCACGCGATTCCGTCGGGTACAATTCGGGCGTGAAGGCGTAAAGCGCACCCCAGGTGCCAAGCAGCGCAAAGCTCATGATCAGAAGCGACGTGGCGATCATTGCGCCGCCTGTAGCGAGCGTGAAGAGCAGGCAACCGAGGGCGGACAGCAGGCAGAAACCGATCAGCGTCGGCTTGCGGCCCCATTTTTCAACGCCATAGGCGGCAAGCGCATAACCGGGGATCTGCGCCAGTGCCACCAGCACGAGGAAACCATAACCGCGCACGAAGCCGAAACCGTCTCCCGCCAGTTTTGCCGGCATCCAGGTGAAGACGCCATAATAGGAAACGGAGACAAGGAACCAGATGGCAAGGATCATGATGCTGCGCTGTCTGAGCGCCGGCGAAAATATCCCCTGCCCTTTTGAAACCTCCGGCTGAAAAAGCCCTGTCCCGGCATCAAGTGGCGCGCGGCCGTTTACCACCAGCATACGGTTGACGATGACCTTGGCTTCGTCCGATCGGCCTCTTCGCACGAGGTAAAGCGGCGATTCGGGCACCATGAACCGTAAACCCAGACCCACAACGGCTGGGAAAGCCGTAACCGCGAAAATATAACGCCAGGCATCGACAACACCGGCAAGGCTTGCGCCCCACGCTGCAAGCGCCACGATCAGGGTTCCGATGGCCCAGAAGCCTTCCAGCATGACCAGCCAGCGACCCCGGTTCTTTGCGGGCAGGAATTCCGCCATCATCGCATAATCCACCGGCAGGGTGCCGCCGACAGCCGCACCCGTTAGAAAGCGCAGGACAAGAAGAATGGCAAAGTTCGGCGCAAAGACGGAAAGCACACCGAACACGGCATCGCAGGCCACGGTGACGATCAACACACGGCGGCGACCGTAACGGTCCGCCAGACGCCCGAAACCGGCAGCACCTAAAAGCATGCCAAAGAAGAAGGCCGTTCCGGTTTGAAGGGCCTGCGGAACAGTCAGGCCAAACGTTAGGGCAATCGAGGCGGCAGTGAAGCCGACCGCAAGCACCTGCATGGCATCCGCTGCCCAGACGAGGCCGAAAATACCCATCAACCGCCGCTGATAGGCGCCCGCACCTGCGCGTTCCAGCGCATCGTTCATGGTGATTGCCGTCATATGCTCGCCCCCGTGCCGAAATCGACTATCGAGTGCTATCGCATAGGGGAAAGAAACGGAATTGAATTTTGCGAAGTACGATGCATGGTTTCAAGGCAGAACACCATCCCGTCATCTTTAGCGAAATAACCGGCCAGTGTATGGGCGATTCAACGCTCCGTCCCTCATCAAGTCAGTCGTATTTGATGAGGGAAAAAGTGCGCACTGGTGAAGGGCGGGAAATCCGACGTAACGAAATCCGTCAGCCGTAAACCCGAAGAGGCTCTTCGAAGCCGTCGTCTTCCGCCTGGGCTGCAGGCATGGCGGCCTCGCATTTGCGCCAGCCGATCTTGCCCTTCAGCCGCTGGTGCACGTCGTCACCAACAGGCACGACCAGCACCCGGTTCGGATCCACCGGGCCTGGAAAATCAAGCGCGGCGTAGGCGACCTTTTCGAAACCAAGCGGCATGTAATAGGGCGGATCGCCGATCAGAATGACGGCCTCCGAACCCTTCCGCCGGGCGGCAGCGATGGCAATCCGGACGAGTTCACGACCGATGCCCATGTTCTTGTGCGAAGGCCGCACGGCAAGCGGGCCGAGCATATGGCCTTTCACCCCACCGGCCAGAACCGGCGTCATGCGCACCGAAGCGATCGTCTCGCCATCATCGGCGCAGACGAAGGACAGCGACCGATCATGCGGACCCTGCTCGCGAATGCGCGCGGCGGCACGGGTGTGCCGACCGGGGCCGAATGCTTCTTCGTTGATGATTTCGATGATGGCGTCGTGCGACGCGTCCTCGGTGAGGTAGACAAGATCGTGCTTGGACATGAAGAGACCGAAACTTCCAAAATGCGGATGCGACAATAGATGACGGCTGCGCCGGTAAAGGCGTTCAGGAGCGTCAGCGTCGTCGGAGCATCCGTGTTTCGATCATAATCTACGATTTCCTCAGATTTGTGAAAATCGCAATTATCAGGAAAATTCCCACCCGTCCAGAACAAATCTCGGCACTATCCCATTCAGCCCATGCAAGACCGGAAACGCATTGTTCAATGCGCCACGGGTTCGCGACACCGCGCTAAACGGTTAGGATTGCGGTCAAGGAAACAATCAAGGAGATCATCATGGGCATGCTGGTGGAAGGCGTATGGAAAGACGTCTGGTACGACACCAAGGAAACCAAGGGGCACTTCAAGCGCAGCGCCTCGCAATTTCGCAACTGGGTAACGGTGGATGGCGCGCCCGGACCTTCCGGCGAAGGTGGCTTCAAGGCCGAGAAGGATCGCTACCACCTCTATGTGTCGCTCGCCTGCCCCTGGGCGCATCGCACCCTGATTTTCCGTAAACTGAAAAAGCTGGAAGACCTGATTTCCGTCTCTGTCGTCGATCCGCTGATGCTGGAAAACGGCTGGGAGTTCAGACCGGAAGGCGAACGCACTCCGGGTGCAACCGAGGACCACCTCTTCGGCTTCTCCACACTGTGGCAGGTCTATACCAAAGCGGATGCCAACTATTCGGGACGGGTGACCGTGCCGGTACTGTGGGACAAAGAACGCGGCACCATCGTCTCCAATGAATCGGCCGAAATCATCCGCATGTTCAACGTGGCCTTCAACGACCTCACCGGATCGGCGGCGGATTATTATCCCGAAGCACTGCGCGCCGACATCGATGCGCTGAACGACGTTATCTACGACACCGTCAACAACGGCGTCTACAAGGCCGGTTTCGCCACCACCCAGGATGCTTATCAGCAAAATGCCGTGAAGGTGTTTGAAACGCTTGATATGCTGGAAGACCGGCTGGAGGACCGCCGTTTCCTGTTCGGTGCAGAACAGACGGAAGCTGACTGGCGTCTCTTCACCACGCTGGTGCGATTCGACCCTGTTTATGTCGGCCACTTCAAGTGCAACATCCGCCGCATTCACGATTACCCGCATCTCACGGGTTACCTCCGCGACCTCTACCAGACACCAGGCGTGCCGGACACAGTCGATATCCGCCACATCAAGGAACATTATTATCGCAGCCACTTCACCATCAACCCGACAGGTATCGTGCCCGTTGGCCCGGAACTGGACCTGACCATGGCCCATGGCCGTGAGACGCTTACCTGACGGCAGAGACGCCGCCGCTACCAGTAGTCGGCAATCGCCGCTTTGCCGGAAAGTTCGGCAAGGCGGCGGCGGGTGGCGGGCGTCACATTTTCCGGCAGGTCCGAGAGATCGAAAAAACCGCTTTCGGTGATTTCATGATCCGGTTTTTTTGGCGTGGTCTGGGTGACCTGAAGCCGGTAGAGCGCCACATGATCGCGGTTGCTGCCTTCCAGATTGAGGTAGACATGGACAAGCTCGGGGGTCGACGTAGCCTCGAGATTGCCTTCCTCGCGGATTTCCTTGTTGAGCGCCATCAGCAGCGTTTCGCCGCGTTCCACCCCGCCGCCGGGCAGATACCAGCCGGGCAGATAGGTATGCCGCACCAGAAAAATCCGTCCCGCATCATCGAAGCAGAGCGCACGTACACCGAGGGTGGCACCGCGTGTGAACAGAAAAACGAAATGAAGCAGGCGGATAAGGATACGCGTGTGGAACGGACGGGCCTGCCGCTCGGTTCTCTCGTCATTCACCCTGGTTTCTCCTTGCCGGCAGGCTTTTATTGGACGTGCCGCATATCATAGGTTATCTCTGCCGCCATGTTCAAACTTGCGCATATTTCAGACGTCCATCTCGGGCCATTGCCAAAACTCACTTTCCGGGAACTTGCATCCAAGCGTATCACCGGTTTCGTCAACTGGCACCGCAACCGCCGCAAGCACCTTTTCACCGACACTCTGGAAAAGCTGCTCGATGATCTCGAAGCCAAATCGCCGGATCATCTGGCTATTACCGGCGATCTCGTCAATCTTGCGACAGGCATTGAAATTCGCGCCGCCGCCGACTGGCTGGAAGAAGTCGGCGACCCTGAAAAGATCTCGGTCGTTCCCGGCAATCATGACGCCTATGTTTCCGGCGCGCACGACAAGGCCATGCGCGCCTGGTATCCTTATGTTCGGGGCGATGGCGACCCGGCGGAATGGGACGATGACCGCAAGATTTTCCCCTACATGCGCGTGCGCGGTCCCGTCGCACTGATCGGCTGCTCCACCTCGATTGCAACGCCGCCCTTCTCGGCCACCGGCTATTTCGGCAACCGTCAAGCACGCGCAACCGCGGAACTCTTAAAAAAAGCCGGTGAACAGGGGCTGTTCCGCGTGGTGATGATCCATCACCCACCGATCCGCGGTGCGGCGGCTGCGCACAAGCGCATGTTCGGCATTCGCCGTTTCGCGGCAGCGCTTGGCGTCGGCGGCGCCGAACTCGTGCTGCATGGCCACACCCATTTGAACACCGTATACTGGCTGAATACTCACCACGGGCAAGAGCACATCCCGGTCGTCGGCATCGCCTCCGCCAGCCAGGGACCGGGCGGCGAAAAACCGCGCGCGGCCTATAATCTCTTCCAAATTTCCGGTGGCCCCGGCACCTGGAACGTCGCCTGCGAACGCCACAGTCTCAACGACACCGGAACGGGTATCGGGCTTGAAGATATCAGGGTATTTTATGAGAATGGTAGGCCGTTGGGGTTTTCGCGGCTGGGGGGATAAACTCCGGAGTGTTGAGGTTAGAGTCTGTGGCTCACCCCCTCTGCCCTGCCGGGCATCTCCCCCACAAGGGGGAGATCGGCAAGACGCTCTTTCGTCAATTCATTCTGAGCGTTGAGATGGGCGAGACCGTGCCTCAGGTCGATCTCCCCCCTTGTGGGGGAGATGTCCGGCAGGACAGAGGGGGGTAAACCCACCCTCAAACCCCCACTTACCTAGCTCGCTCTTCCAGCACCCGATTGGCCGCCGAAACAATCGCCTCCAGCGAAGCGCCAACAATATTCGTATTCACCCCGGCGCCGAACAATTTTCCGCCCGGATGCTCCATCTCAACATAGGCAATGGCGGAAGCATTGGACCCATGTTGCAGCGAATGCTCGGAATAGTCATTCACCGACAGATCGATGCCGAGATAGACCGACAGTGCATTGATGAACCCGTCGATAGGACCGGTGCCCTTGCCCTCGATGCGCTTCACCTCACCGTTATCGGTGATTTCGGCGGCGACAATGCGCACGCCCTTGAAATCGCCCGCCGGATAGGTGTGGTGATCGACGAACTTGATGCGCGCATTCGGCTGCGTCACGTAACGCTCCATGAAGCGCTCGTAGATGCGCTTGGCCGGCAGTTCCACGCCTTCTTCATCGGTGATGCGCTGGATGTCTTCGCGGAACTCCACCTGCAGGTTGCGCGGCAGGTTGATGCCGTAATCCTGCTGGAGAATATAGGCGATTCCGCCCTTGCCGGACTGCGAATTGATGCGGATGATCGCTTCGTAGGAGCGGCCGACATCCTTCGGATCGATCGGCAGATAGGGCACTTCCCATACCGGGTGATTGGCAACCTTGATCGCCTTCATACCCTTGTTGATCGCATCCTGATGCGAGCCGGAAAAGGCCGTATAGACCAGTTCGCCGACATAAGGGTGGCGCTCGGGGATCGTCATCTCGTTCGAATATTCGTAGACCGCCTTGATGCGCTCAATATCGCGGCAATCCAGCTCAGGATCGACGCCCTGCGTATACATGTTCAGCGCCAGCGTCACGACGTCGACATTGCCGGTGCGCTCGCCATTGCCGAACAGCGTGCCCTCGACACGGTCCGCACCGGCCATCAGAGCCAGCTCCGTCGCAGCGATGCCAGTGCCGCGGTCGTTGTGCGGATGCAGCGAAATGATGACGTTTTCGCGATTGTCGATATTGCGGCACATCCATTCGATCTGGTCGGCATAGATGTTCGGCGTCGCCATTTCGACTGTGGAAGGCAGGTTCAGGATCAGCTTGTTATCCGCCGTCGGCTTCACCACCTCGACCACCGCGTTGCAGATTTCCAGCGCCACTTCCAGCTCGGTGCCGGTAAAGCTTTCCGGAGAATATTCGAAGCGGAAACCGCCGCCGGCCTTGGCCGCCATGTCGGTGATCATCTTGGCGGCATCGACGGCAATCTGCTTGATGCCGTGCACGTCCTTGCCGAATACCACGCGGCGCTGCAATTCCGAGGTGGAGTTGTAGAAGTGGATGATCGGCTTGTTGGCGCCTTCCAGCGCTTCGAAGGTGCGGGTGATCAGTTCCGGACGGCACTGCACCAGCACCTGCAGGGAAACATCCTCAGGCACATTGCCCTGCTCCACGCACCAGCGGGCAAAATCGAAGTCCGTCTGCGAAGCGGAGGGGAAACCGATCTCGATTTCCTTGAACCCCATTTCGAGCAGCAGCTTGAACATGCGGGCCTTGCGGTCATGGCCCATGGGGTTGACCAGCGACTGGTTGCCGTCACGCAGGTCCACCGAACACCAGATCGGCGCCTTGGTGATGGTCTTGCCCGGCCACGTGCGGTCAGGAATATTGATGGTCGGGTAAGGGCGATACTTGACGTTCGCGTCCGACATGCCTTTGGAAATATTGGTGATCTTTCCGTCCATTTCGCTTCCTCCTTGCGCATTCCGCGGGCTTCTCGAGCCATCGGCGGATGCGCGGCCCTCAAGGGCCTAAATCCAGTATAAAATGAGATTTCGAGATGAGGAGCGTTTGCGCCAGCGGGCTTTCGGCCGCCGGGCGCTCCTCACTGGACCCGGCAACCGCGTGTAAGGTCGAGGCTAAGAAGCGAGAGTGCACCGCACGGAGAGGCAATCGCAGAAATCTGCGCGCTCATGCCGGAAATGGTTGCGATGCTGTTGCTCATGGGCAAGCTTATAATCGGCGAAATATTTGGATGCAAGGGCTATTGTCTCTTCAATCCTTTTACGAAACCGGTCAAAGCCATCATCAACCCGCCACCGATCAGCCCCCAGAAGGCACCGGAGACACCGGCGAAGGAAAGGCCGGAGGCGGTGATGAGGAAGGTGATCGCCGCTGCCTCGCGTGTTTCCGGATCCTTGAAAGCCGCAACGGCAGAGCCGGAAAAGGCGCCCACCAGTGCAAGCCCCGCCACCGCCTGAATGAGGACAGGCGGCGCCAGTGCCACGAAAGCCGTGACCGCGCCCGCCAGCAGGCCGAAGACGATGTAGCCCACACCGCCGATGATCGCCGCCCAATAGCGCCGTTTCGGATCAGGATGGGCGTCCTCGCCAGCGCACATCGCCGCCGTAATCGCGGCAAGATTGACCGCATGGCCGCCGAAGGGTGCGGAAAGCAGTGAGAAGAAGCCGGTCGCCGCGAAAAGCGGTCCGGGCTGCGGATCGTAGTGATTGACCTTCAGCACTGCGATACCGGGAATATTCTGCGACGCCATGGTGACTATGAAGAGCGGCAGCGCGATGGAAATGACGGCGTGCAGGCTGAAGACGGGCGTCACCCACTCCATCGGAGGCGTCAGCGATTGCGCCACACGGTCAAGCGCCCCCGCCGGAATATCGACACCGAAGATCATCACCAGCACGAAAGCGGCAAGTGCCGCAGGCACGGCGAAAAGTCGTTTAAAGGCTCCCACCACGATCCAGGCAAGAATGATCGGCAATCCGAGCGCCGGGTTAAAGCCGATCGCCTTGATCGGCGCAAAACACAGGCCGATGATGACCCCGGAAAGCATGGCGTTGGCAAGTGGCGCTGGAATGGAGGCCACCGCCTTTCCGAGCGGCCGGAACAGGCCGGCAATGATGATCAATATGGCGCAGATGATGAACCCGCCCACGGCGGCCGGAAAACCGCCCTCGATCACGCCTGTGGTCGCCAGCAGGGCTGCACCAGGAGTCGACCATGCGATGCTGACAGGCATCCGCGTCGCGACTGAAAGCGCTATCGCGCAAACCCCCATCGCAACCGAAAGCGCCATCAGCCCAGACGCCGCCTCGAAATCCGTCGCACCGACAGCCTTCAGGCCCTGCAACACCACGGCGAAAGAACTGGCAAAGCCGACAAAGGCGGTCAGGCACCCCATGAACAGGCTCTGTACGGAAAAATCTTTCATCAACATGGCGGTTCCCGGATCTTCTGTTTCCCTTGAAGATCAAAAAACCCAACCGCTGGCAAGATGCCCGGAGGCTGAACAAGTACGCCTTTTACCAGCGCAGAAAACGCGAACCGGCAAAAGCGCCGATCAGGCCGGTGATGAAGATGCCAAGCGAATACCAGATCAGCACGAAAGCCATGCCGTTTTCGGTGCAGAACCAGGAATAAACCCAGGCTGCGGCTGCACCCGCCGCAATGCCAGCCACAAAACCTGCCAGGGCTGGATCAGCCGGGGCTGAGCGTTTGAGAACTGAAAAATTCGCCAGGAATACCGGAAGCGCGAAAGCGACGATCAAAAACGGGCAATGCAGCGCGGAAGACCCCAGAACAAGCGTCCTGTAATTGTCCGGAAAGGCAAACCCCAGCTGTACGAGCGCTATCGCCGCCATCACAACGAAAATTAGCGCAAGCCAAACGAAAAGGCAGCCGCTGTTCCCCTCGGGGCGAGTAAGGCGGCCGACCGCGAAAAACGCAGTCATGGCCAGCAGGGCGTTATAGGCGGACTTGATCCAGAAACCCAGCTCGGTCAAAGCGTCGTGCATGTCGACCCGTGGCCCGAGAATGGCAAGCATCAGCAACAGCGAAACGCCAAGGCCGGGCAGGACGGCCAGCGCCAGCCGGCGCTCCAGTGACAAGGCAGGCACGGGCTTGAGGCCGCTTGCCAGTTGTTCAATGATGTCTTCCGTCTTCCTCACGTTTCGCCTCGCAACTTTGCCGCCAGCATTTTAAGCGTCCTGTGAATGCCGACCCTCGCCGCAAGCTCGGTCTGGCCGGATTTTTGGGCCGCTTCGGCGATTGACTGACCCTCGAGTTTCACCCTGCGAATGAGGTCGCGTTGCCGCTGCGGCAACTCGTCGAGCAACCGTTCCACATCCATACGTGCCGTGACCTGATCGACGGACGATCCCGCTTCCAGCGTCTCATCAAGTTCCACTTCCGAAAGCTGGCGCGCACCCCTGCCCCTGTAGTGATCGATGAGTTTGTAGCGCGCTATCGAAAAGAACCAGGCGGTAAACGGCCTTGCTCGATCATAGGTCTCGCGTTTGGCGTGAAGCGACAACAGGGTTTCCTGAACGAGATCTTCCACATCCTCCCGTGAAGCGGCCCTCATGCGCCGGTCGAAATAGGCTGTCAGCAGCCTGCGTAGGGCATGGAGCAAATGCCTGTAAGCGCCCTCGTCCCCATCGAGGGAACGCAGCATCAGCATTTTTAATGTCTCTTCCGAAAGGCTGCCTGTCATCGTCACTATCGGGTTATTCGCAATCGGCGGGATATTGTTACATAATGGCGTGAAAAGAATCTCGCCCGAATATGATGTCACAAACGCGTGAGCGTGTAACGACACACGTATCCCCACCGAATGGACAATCGTGAGCCCCGGTGCAACGCCGGCGGACATTTAATGACGTCCAGAGGAGATCTTTCATGACCCGCATTTTTACCGCCATCGCCACCGCTTCCATGCTGTCTGTTCTTTCTTTCGCAGGCATCGCCCATGCCGACGGCATGAAGACCGATATGACGAAAATGCACAACGACACCATGAAGACGCAGACGATGAAAAAAGGCGACATGTCCATGGCATCCAAAAAGGACTGCATGCACAAGGCTGACATGGAAATGAACAAGATGAAAAAAGCCGACATGATGAAGGCCTGCAACACGATGAAGTGATGCCGGCCGAACATTCAATGCACATGACCGGGAGCGGCACGTATCATCCGGCCTGAATGAAAAAAGCCCGTGCCGGTTTCCACCGGCACGGGCTCTCTCAACTAAAAATCAAAACCTTAGACTTCCGACTGGCTCTCGACGATCTTGCCGACGAGGCCGTAGCCCTTGGCTTCTTCAGCGCCGAGCCAGTAATCGCGATCGATGTCCTTGGCGATCTTTTCTTCGCTCTGGCCGGTGGCCTTGGCGAAGATCTTGATCAGGCGCTGGTTCATCTTGATGATTTCGCGGGCCTGGATTTCGATGTCGGATGCCATGCCGCGCGTGCCGCCGGAGGGCTGGTGCAGCAGGAAGCGGGTGTTCGGCAGGCAAAGGCGACGTTCCTTCGGCACCGAAACATAGATCAGCGCGCCAGCGGAAGCGACCCAGCCCGTACCGATGATATAAACCTTCGGCTTGATGAACTTGATCATGTCATGGATCGAATCACCCGATTCGACATGGCCGCCCGGCGAATTGACGTAAACGCGAATGTCGTCGTCGCTGGCGGCGGCAAGTGCCACGAGCTGCGTGCAGACCTTCTGCGCCAGTTCCTGCGTGATGCCACCATAGATGAAGATCGAACGCGACTTGAAAAGATTCGCTTCCGTTTCCTTGCCGATCGGCAGTTCCTTGCTCTTGTCGTCTTCGTCTTCGTTCATCAGCGGCTCTCCAGCGTAATTCATGCATGCCCTTCGGACATAGTGCGACTTGTTACGTAAGGCAATGAGCAAAAAAGGCAAGGTTTACGCCCCAACAATAAACAGCGCCCCCGGCAGATGACGCATGGACAGCCTCTCCGGGTTCGCGGTATCGTCAGGTCCTCATTGCAGTGCCGCCGATTGCGGGAACCCCAAGATCCCCTTGCTGGCGGCGATAATCAAAAGAGGGAATCATGCTGAAAAGACTAAGCCTTGCTGCCGCAGCGCTCGGCGCCACCGCCCTGCCGGCTTTCGCCCATTTGAACCCGGAAGAACACGGCTCCTTCATGGCTGGCGTCTCCCACCCCTTCTTCGGTGCGGATCATATTCTGGCAATGGTTGCCGTCGGTCTCTGGGCATCGCAGATCGCCATGGCGCAGAATGACCGCAAGGCGCTGTGGATCGTGCCTGCCGCCTTCGTCGGCACCATGGCCATTGGTTTCCTGATGGCCGTTTATGGCATCGGCCTTCCGTTTGTCGAACCGGCCATCCTGGCCTCCGTCATCGGCCTCGGCCTGCTGGTCACGATTGCGGCAAAGCTGCCGACGGCAGCCGCTGCGGCCGTGGTCGGCGCTTTTGCCCTTTTCCACGGCCATGCCCATGGCGGTGAACTCGGCAGCGCCGGCGCCCTGCAATTCGGCATCGGTTTCATGATAGCAACCGCGATCCTGCATCTCGCGGGCATCGTGCTTGGCCTGCGCATTGCCCGTTTCGGCTCGGCCGCAAGCCGTACCGCCGGCGCGCTGACGGCAATAGCGGGCCTTTCGCTTGCCTTCGGCGGGTGACGATCATTACCGAAATTTAAAGTTTCGACCGCTTTGAAAAGCCTGAATTTGGACCTACCTCCTTATCGTTGATTTCCGCTTCACGGTAAGGAGGCATCATATGTCACCGGAAGAAAGCCAACTTCTCAAGGCCCTGTTCGACAGGACAAAAGCCGCATCCGCCACTCCGCGCGACCGCGAGGCGGAAATATTGATCGCAGATGCCGTGCGCGATCAGCCCGCAGCCCCCTATTATCTCGCCCAGGCGGTGATTGTTCAGGAAAAGGGTCTGGAAGCGGCAGCAGCACACATCCAACAGCTCGAAGACCGCATCCATGCGCTGGAAAGCGGTAATGCGGCCCCGCAAGCAGCCGCACAGGGTGGTTTTCTGAGTTCGATCTTCGGCACCGGCCAACAGCAATCACCTGCTCCGGCGCCCGTCTCTCCACCGCCCCAGACATCATGGCGCAACGATACCGCAGGCCAGACAGCCGGTCCCTGGGGCTCACCAGCCGGCCGCGCACCTGATCAGCAGCCCGGTGGCCTCTGGAGCCAGCAACCCGCAGCAGCCGGACGCTCCGGCGGCGGTTTCCTGCAAGGTGCGCTCGGCGCTGCTGCAGGTGTTGCCGGCGGCATGCTGCTCGCCAATTCGCTGAGCGGTATTTTCGGCAACCACGCATCGTCGCTCGGCATTGGCTCGCCATTCGGCGGCGGCAATCCGCTGGGCAACAATGCACCGGTCGAAGAAACCGTCATCAACAACTACTACGGCGACAGTTCCTCCCAGCCGGACAATAGTAACGATGTCCAGCAGGCCGACTACGACGACAGCGCCGATGACGATTTCGATCAAGGCGACGACGGGTCGTTCGCCTGAACGTTTTCAACCGTGAAAAGCCGGATCAGCCGCGGCCGCGATAGGTCGGCACACCCTGATCCGGCAACCACACGCCCTCGGGCACCGGTCCGGTCTGCCAGAAAACGTCAATCGGAATACCGCCGCGCGGATACCAGTAAGCGCCGATGCGCAGCCATTTCGGCTGCAACAGCTCCACCAGCCGCCTGGCGATATAGACCGAGCAATCCTCGTGAAATGCGCCGTGGTTGCGGAAGGATTGCAGGAACAGCTTCAGCGACTTCGATTCCACCAGAAAATCACCGGCAATATAGTCGATGACGATATGGGCGAAATCCGGCTGTCCGGTCATCGGGCAAAGCGAGGTGAATTCGGGTGCTGTGAACCGCACCACATAATCGGTACCGGCATTGCCGTTCGGCACCTTTTCGAGAATTGCCTTTTCCGGGCTCTCGGGCGTATCGACCTTCGCGCCCAGCTGCGACAGGCTGGAAACATCCGTCACGGACATGGAAAACTCCTGCTTATTCAAACGATCACTTTGACGCCATGCGCCTTTTCGCCTTCCGGCTCGACGTGAATGGCAAGGCTGGCACCCGGTATGACTTCCCTTATGGCATCTTCAAGGCGGTCGCAAATATCATGCGCCTCGCGCACCGTCATCGGGGCGGGAACAACGACGTGGAAATCGATGAAGGCGGCCGAACCGGCGCGGCGGGTTCTAAGATCATGCACGCCGATGATGCCGACGGAATTTTCGGCGATCGCCTTCTTGATCGCCTCGTCTTCTTCCGGTTCCACCGCCCGGTCCATCAACCCGCCGAGCGAATGCAAAATGACCTTCGATCCCTGGAACAGGATGTTGATGGCCACCAGAATGGCGAGCAGCGGATCGAGAATGGCGTAACCCGTCAGAAGCGCCAGAACCAGGCCGACCAGCACGCCTGCCGACGTTACGACATCCGACATGATATGATGACCATCAGCCTTGAGGGCGGGAGAAGCGTATTTCCGGCCGACGCGGATGAGGATTGTCGCCCAGACGGCGTTGATGACGCCCGCTGACGCGTTGATGGCAAGACCGAGAACCGGCGCTTCCGGCAGCTTCGGGTTGAAGAGACCACCCCAGGCTTCCTGCACGATGAGAAGTGCGGCGACGACGATCAGCACGCCCTCGACGACAGCCGAGATATATTCCGCCTTGTGATGGCCGAACTGGTGATCGTCATCTGCGGGCTTCTGCGCATAACGGATGACGAAATAGGCAATGAAGGCCGCAACAACGTTCACGGTCGATTCCAGACCGTCCGACAGCAGCGCTACCGACCCTGTGACCCACCAGGCCACGAGCTTGAGGCCAAGCACGCCGAAAGAAAGTGGAATGCCCCAGAATGCGAGCTTCCTTACCAGTGCATTGCCTTCAGTGTTCATTTTTTGCCCCCGTGCGGATGCGAACGAATTGCAGAACTGACCGCCAAAACGCACGAACCGCGCGCACGGGGTCTCCGTGCACGCGGCTCGTTATTTGCGCTTCCTATCGTTCAAACCGCAGCCGAGGTCAAGACCCATGAGGTCACGTCGAAGACGTCACCCCTCGCTTTTCTGCTCACAGAAACGGATACGGTTGCCGAATGGATCGATGACTTCCATGACATCGCCCCAGGGCAATTCTTCGACACCAGGCTTCAGGAAGCGGTAGTCTTTGCCCGCCAGCTCTTTTTGGAAGGCATGCACGCCGTGCATGGTGGCGAAGATATTGGAGCCCGGCGTCGCGTCGCCATGATGGCCGCTGAGGTGAAGCCCCATTCCGGCCCGCGAAACCTGCATGTAGAGCGGGAAGTTTTCGCCGAAGCGGTGTTCCCAGTCGACCTTGAAACCGAGAAAATCAACATAGAATTCCCGCGCCTTGGCCTCATCGAAAATTCTGAGAATCGGGAATATCCGCGCAAAGCCAATGTGAGGAAGGTTTTCCCCACCAGCCGCGCTTGCATCCCGGGCGTCCAGGTCACTGCCCATTCTGCTTGCCCCTTGTCAGGCGACGGAGATGGTACCGGCCGCAACGGATGCGGCCGGTACGCCTTATCCTTATTCGGCTGCGACGATCTTGCCGTCCTGCCACTTGTAGAGCGAGAAAGCCTGCGATGACAGGTCGCCACTCTCGCCATAGGTGACCTTGCCGATCGCCGTGGCAAAAGCGTCACCGCTCTTCAGAGCCGTGATGACCGCTTCGGAATCCTTTGCGCTTCCAGCCTTCTCGATGCCGGCCTTCAGCACTTCGACGGCAGCGTAAGCGTTAAGGGTGAAGGCTTCCGCAGGAATGTTGGCGGCCTTTAGAGCTTCGGCAGCAGCCTTGGAATCCGCGTTCTTCAGGGCGTCGGAGGCGTTGGTGAAGATCGTGCCTTCACCAGCCTTGGCACCGATGTTCCAGAACTCGCTGTTCGACAGGCCGTCACCGCCGATAACGGCAGCCTTGGCGCCGATATCGTTCAACTGGCGCACCAGAAGACCGGCTTCCGGATGGTAACCGCCGAAATAGACGATATCGACATTTTCAGACTTCAGGCGGGCCGTCAGCGCGCCGAGATCCTTTTCGCCTGGTGTCAGCGCGTCATAGAGAACTTCGGTAACGCCACCGGCATTCAGCGTGGTCTTGAAGGCATCCGCCAGACCCTTACCGTAAGCGCCCTTGTCATGAATGATGGCGACCTTCTTGTCCTTAAGCTTGGCAAGAACGTATTTCGCCGCAACTTCGGCCTGCTGGTCGTCCCGACCGCAAGTGCGGAAAACATTGGTAAGGCCACGGTTCGTCAGGCCCGGCGAGGTCGCCGTGGGGGTGATCATCAAGACACCGTTTTCAGCAAACACGTCCGATGCCGGAATGGCAACGCCTGACGTGACCGGACCGACGACGAAATGGATGCCTTCGGCAACCAGCTGGTTTGCGGCCGACACACCCTGCTTCGGCTCGCCGCCATCGTCTGCAAGCTTCAGAACGACCTGCTCTCCGAGAATGCCGCCCTTCTTGTTGATTTCATTGACTGCCGTCTGGGCGCCGTTCTTGACCTGGTCGCCATAGGCGGCGACGGGACCGGTAAGCGGCGCAATCAGGCCGATGACGATTTCGGCATGGGCAAGCGGTGCGAATGCGAAGGACGCTGCAAGCGTCACGCTGGTCAATGTCTTCAGTTTCATCCTGGTGTCTCCTTGGAAATGGGGTCTCAGCCCCGATGAGCGCCTTGGGCGCCGACCGAATGAAACTTCGCGGACGCCTCCCGGCGAAAACCCGTTCCATTTTTGAATTCCGAGCCTTCATTTCAACTCATACGGAAGGTTTGATGGCTTATGCAAGTCACCTTTGCTGGATAAGGTCTATTCGCGGTAAATCTATCGTCAGGCCAGGCTCGATCGTGTCATCGAAACGGGCGAGCGCAACGGCGTAAACGCTTGGCGTTTGGTCGCCGCAGGAGGATAATGGCGGCATGATAACAGCAGATGACGAATTTCTGACGGGTCTGCCCGTCTTCCGGCATTTCGAGGACGTGGCCGACCCGGCGCTTTATCGCGCCCTGCCGCCGGGATGGGCGCTGGCCATTGCCGATATCATCGATTCGACAGGGGCGATCGGCACCGGCAGATATAAGTCCGTCAACATGGCGGGCGCTGCGGTCATCTCAGGCATATCGAACAGCCTCGGGCGTCACGACCTGCCCTTCGTGTTCGGTGGCGATGGAGCCGCCGTTGCGGTGCCACCGAACGGGATATCCCTTGCGCGCACCGCCCTTTCGAACGTGCAGCGCTGGGTGAAGGACGATCTCGACCTTTCGATGCGTGTGGCGCTTGTTCCGGTGAAGGACATACGCAACAACGGCTTCGATGTGCGCGTCGCGCGCTTTCAGGCAAGCGAGGATGTTTCCTACGCCATGTTTTCGGGCGGCGGCAACAGCTGGGCCGACGCGCGGATGAAGGAGGGGCAATACGCCCTGCCTACGGTTGCGACAGGCGGTCGGCCGGACCTGACCGGCCTTTCATGCCGCTGGAACCCCATTCCGGCAACCCATGGCAAGGTGGTGTCGATCATCGCCATGCCGGGACCCTCACTGGATATGCCGGCATTCCGCCAGCTGGTCATCGATCTCGTCGATCTGGCCACGCAGGACGCAAGACAAGGCCACCCCGTGCCGGAGGATGGGCCGAAACTGGGCTTCGTGCGGGAAGGCCTCGGTCTGGAAGCCAGGGCAGGTGCGGCCTATCACGATAGCTGGGGCAAGGTGCGCCGTTCGCTGCGCATTCTCGGCGAGAGCTTCCTCGTGAATTTCCTCGGCATGACGGGATTGTCGCTCGGACGGTTTAATGCGGATCGCTATCGTCGCTCGGTTGCCAGCAACACCGATTTCCGGAAATTCGACGATGGCCTGAAAATGACGGTTGATATCGACGCCGAGAGGCTCGAAAAGATCCGTGCGCGGCTGGAGCTGGGGCGCCTCTCCGGCACCTGCTATTTCGGCCTGCACGAGCAGGACGCCGCATTGATGACCTGTATCGTGCCCTCCCCGCTTTCGAAGGACCATATGCATTTCGTCGATGGTGCCGACGGTGGATATGCGGCTGCGGCAAGCCGCCTAAAGCAACAGATACAGGCTGCGTCTTCGCCCTGAGTGGCGCGGGCGACTTTTCACCGCATTACATGCGAGCCAGACGCCAAAAAAAGAAAAAACCGGCGTCATGCGCCGGTTTCAACGGAATGGCACCGCCGGGCCGTGGGATGGCCGTTAGATCAAGCGGCAGCAGTCTTGCTGCTCTTCTGCACCTGGCAATAAATC
Source organism: Rhizobium sp. SJZ105 (assembly GCF_007828365.1). NCBI lineage: Bacteria > Pseudomonadati > Pseudomonadota > Alphaproteobacteria > Hyphomicrobiales > Rhizobiaceae > Rhizobium > Rhizobium sp. SJZ105. Next base: position 293,647 of record NZ_VIUP01000003.1, on the reverse strand, counting down.
TCCTCGAGGGAAGCGAGGATTTTTTTGACGGATTCGGAATTGCTGGAATAATAGATGGTCTGAGCATCCCGTCTTGTTTTCACCAGCCGCTGGGCACGCAATTTCGAAAGATGTTGCGAGAGCGCGGACTGGCTGAGACCAACTTGGGAGGCGAGAACACCGACCGGCACTTCCGTATCCACCAGCGTGCACAAGATCATCAGGCGCTTGGGATTTGCCATCGCTGAGAGCAAGTCTGCAGCGGCGATGCTATGTTCCGACAGAGATTGGTTATCCATACGCTCAAGTCTCCTGATGACAGTCGGAAAGACCGTCATGGTGGCTATTATAGGTGGTCCAAAAGGTGTTTTTTATAATTCAGTCGATACGTTGTATATACCTAAATCTTGCTTATATCGTGTCCCCCTCCAAGACTATTCTTCATTGATCATTTACCTGGACATCTTGATCAAATTTTCAGACTTTCGCCTGTTTTTCGTCATTTTAGCAACAAACTGCTACATTCCCAGTAGTATTTGGAGCAAAAAACAATCAAAAATTGAGCACACAAATCTTGTCTTCCAATGTCTGGCTTCGTGACCACTACCTTACACCACCTTAAATTTAGCAAGGAGGTACAGAATCTAGTTTTACTTTGCGCAATTTTCTCAAAGTTTGCAATATGCTTTTTATTCGTAATTATTTTAATGCATAACTTATAATGTCTTGGGTATTCTTTTTCTTTATACCAGCATTAGGTAATACAAAAAGGCCTTCCGGGGAGGAAGGCCTTTCGTTTTCTCGACCAATGCGAGTGTTTCTCATTTCTTGCGGTGGCGAGTGAGGCCTGTCACAATTTCGTCTGCGGAAATCGTGCCTATAATTGCGCCATTATCGACAACACCGATCGCGCCGGAATGTTTCGAGAGCGCATCGAGGATATCGATCAGCGGCGATGTCGGACGGGCGGTGGCGGCCACGTTCAACCGGCCGTTTTGTTCATCCACGCCTGGCTTCATCACGTCCGCGGCGGTCAACATGGAAATCGGGTTCATGTTCTGCACGAAATCCGCGACATATTGCGTAGCCGGTTGCTTGACGATCTGCTGCGGCGTGCCGCACTGGATGATACGCCCGCCTTCCATCATGGCGATGCGGTTCCCGATGCGGAATGCCTCGTCCAGATCGTGACTGACGAAGAGGATGGTTTTCTTCAACCGGCTCTGGAACTCCAGAAGTTCGTCCTGAAGGCGGCTTCTGATGAGCGGGTCGAGCGCCGAGAACGGCTCGTCCATCAAGAGAATGGGCGCTCCGGTTGCGAAGGCGCGCGCCAGCCCTACGCGCTGCTGCATGCCGCCGGAAAGCTCCCCCACCTTGCGGTCAGCCCAGGCGGACAGGTTCACCAGCTCAAGCTGCTCGGCCACCATGCGCTTGCGTTCGGCTTCCGGCGTTCCGGAAAGCTCCAGCCCGAAACCGACATTGTCGGCAACGTTTCGCCAGGGCAGCAGGCCGAATTGCTGGAAGACCATCGAAACAGTATGCATGCGCAGATCGCGCAGCGCCTTCGCCGTCGCCCGATAGGGATCGACAAAACCGGACGCCGTCTTCACGCTGACATTGCCGCGCACCACAGGCGCAAGGCCGTTAACGGCCCTGAGCAGCGTCGATTTACCGGAGCCCGAAAGCCCCATGAGCACGAGTATTTCGCCCTCATTTACCGAAAGCGAGGCATTCGCAACGCCGAGGACCAGTCCGGTCTGCTCGTTGATCTCGTCACGCGTGCTGCCCTTGTCGATCAGCGCCAGCGCCGCCTCGGGCCGGTCGCCGAAGACGATATCGACATTTCCGAAGATGATTGCATCACTCATAGATCATGCTCCGTGCCGGGAAGGCGGAAAAGTCGGTCGAGAACGATCGCCAATATGACGATGCACAACCCAGCTTCGAAGCCCATGGCGATGTTGACTGTGTTCAATGCGCGCACCACCGGCACCCCCAGGCCGTTGGCGCCAACGAGGGCGGAGATGACCACCATCGAAAGCGAAAGCATGATCGTCTGGGTAAGACCCGCCATGATCTGCGGCGCAGCGAAGGGAAGCTCCACCTTGCGCAGAACCTGCGATGGCGTGGCACCGAAGGCGATGGCCGCTTCCACCAGCGCCGGCGGCGTCGAAACGATGCCGAGACGGGTCAGGCGCACGGGCGCGGGAATGGCGAAGATGACGGTGGCGATAAGCCCGGGAACCATGCCGAGGCCGAACAGCACTAGCGCCGGAATGAGATAGACGAAGGTCGGAATGGTCTGCATCAAATCCAGCACCGGGCGCATGCCGGCATAGATCCACTTGCGCCGCGCCGCCAGTATTCCAAGCGGTATGCCGATGATCATGCAGACCGCGCTGGAGGCAAGAACGAGCGCCAGCGTTTCCGTCGTCGCCTTCCAGTACCCCAGATTGATGATGAACAGCAGACCAAGCGCCGTAAAGACCGGCATGCCGACCGACCGCCTTGTCCAGGCTGAAAGAGCCGTCACAATCGCGACGATGACCAGCGGATGCGGCGCCTGCAAAACGTAAAGCAGGGCGTTAATGACGCTTTGGAAAATGAAAGAAAGCCAATCGAAGAAAAAAGCGAGATTGCCGGTCAGCCAGTCAATGGCCTCCTTGGCATATCGGCCGACGGGCAGGCGGTTTTCAGGAGCGCTGAGCCATTCCACGGTAAGACAAGACCTTTCGTGAACCAGAGCAATTCCAGTAAAAATGCGTAACGGTTTTGGGCCCGGAATTGCAAAAAAATAAGAAGAACAGGCATTGAAGGTGATCCCGTTTCACCGGAAATGCCGCTAATGCAGAAACGACGGCCGGCAACAGCATTGCCGGACACCGGGATTGCGCGTGACCCCGGATGCGAGAAAAATTCGCGGACCGAGATCATGCAAAGGACATCGTAATTTCCTGCGGTATCCGGCCCGCTTACAAGGTTAGGCCGGATACATGCGTTATCTGCAACCTAGAGGCCCAAGGCCTTCTTGACGGCGGGCAAGGCGTCAGCGCTGCCATCCTTGGTCTTGACGTTGGCAAGCCAGGGTTCGATCGCGGCCGGGTTGGCCTTCAGCCAGGCAGTCGCCGCCGCTTCGCCCTCGAGGCCATCATTCAGGATCTTGCCCATGATCTCGTTTTCCATGGGCAGGGAGAATTCCAGGTTCTTGAGAAAGATACCAACATTCGGGCATTCCTCGGTGTAACCCTTGCGGACATTGGTGTAGATCGTCGCACCGCCGAGATTGGGGCCGAAAACCTCGTCACCGCCGGTCAGATAGGTCAGCTTGAAATTCGTATTCATGGGATGCGGTTCCCAGCCGAGGAACACGATCGGTTCGCCGGATTTCCCCGCGCGGGCAACCTGCGACAGCATGCCCTGTTCGGAGGATTCGACCACCTCGAAACTCTTCAGCCCGAAGGTGTCCTTGGCGACCATGTCGAGGATCAGGCGGTTGCCGTCATTGCCGGGCTCGATGCCGTAGATCTTGCCGCCGAGATCGCCGCTATGGGCCGCGATATCCTTGAAATCCTTGATGCCGAGTTCAGCACCCTTGGCATTGGTCGCGAGCGTGTATTTGGCGCCGGTCAGGTTTTCACGCAGCGTTTCAACCGACTTGTCGTCGCGGTAAGGCGCGATATCGCCTTCCATGGTCGGCATCCAGTTGCCGAGGAACACGTCGATGTCCTTGTTTTTCAGGGATGTATAGGTAACGGGCACCGAGAGAAGCTTGACGTCGGTTTCATAACCTAGGCTCTTCAGCAGCACCGTGGCAGTCGCTGTGGTGGCAGTGATGTCGGTCCAGCCCACATCGGAAAAACGAACCTTGCCACAACTTGCCGGCTCCGCAGCGCCGGCTGCATTGAACGTCATGACGGAGATTGCTGCGGCCAAAGCCAGACAGCGACTTCTATTTGCAAACATCGCTTGCTCCCTTTTTTTCGTTCCCTTGCCATTATCAATATCTGCCGGATACAATCAACTCGCGTGCATTTGCGTGCTTTGGCCCGCCGTTTGCGACACGACGATGAAAATCTCCGGCCTTTTAGTCCGCGATACGGACAGCTGCGGCATGCGGAAATCTGTGTTTTTCCCGTTGCGGCACTTTTCAACCCGACCCTTCGCCGTCAAAAGACGCGAAGGTGTACAGGGAGTGGACGATGGCAAAACTCTATTTCAATTATGCGGCGATGAACGCCGGCAAGTCGACCATGTTGTTACAGGCATCCTATAATTATCACGAGCGCGGCATGCGCACGTTGATTTTCACGGCCGCCTTTGACAACCGGGCCGGCTTCGGCCGGGTCGCGTCACGCATCGGCCTGTCGTCCGACGCACGGACCTTCGACGCAAACACCGATATCTTCTCCGAAGTGGAGGCCCTGCATGCCGAAGCGCCCGTTGCCTGCGTTTTCATCGATGAAGCCAACTTCCTGTCCGAACACCATGTCTGGCAGCTTGCCGGTATTGCCGACCGGTTGAACATTCCGGTGATGGCCTACGGCCTGCGCACGGATTTTCAGGGCAAGCTTTTCCCGGCCTCCAGGGAACTGCTCGCCATTGCCGACGAGCTTCGCGAAATCCGCACCATCTGCCATTGCGGCCGCAAGGCGACGATGGTCGCCCGTTTCGACAATGAAGGAAATGTGGTCAAGGAAGGCGCGCAGATCGATGTCGGCGGCAACGAAAAATACGTCTCCTTCTGCCGCCGCCACTGGGTCGAAACGGTCAAGGGCGACTGACCGTCTGCGGCCGGTTGCCGCATTTGATTTTTCGCAAGGATGGCTCCCCTGCTCCTGCGCTAAGACCATGCGGACACATTCGCGTGGATGTGCTTTCTCTCAGGAGCAAAAGATATGCACAACAAAACTGCCACCGTCGCCAGCCTTGCCATCGCTGCTGCCCTCCTTGCCTTTCCCGCCCTGTCGGCCGAAATCGAGGTGAAGATGCTCAACAAGGGCAGCGATGGCCAGGCGATGGTCTTTGAACCGGCAACCGTCAAGGCAGCTGTCGGCGACGTCATTTCCTTCGTGCCCGTCGACAAGGGTCATGATGCGGCTGCCGTCAAGGAAATGCTTCCCGAGGGCGTTGCGGACTTCAAGGGCAAGATGAACGAGACGGTGAAACTGACCGTCGAGAAGGACGGCGCATACGTCGTCAAATGCACGCCGCATCTCGGCATGGGCATGGTCGCCCTCGTTGTGGTCGGCGATGCCGCACCGGCCAATCTCGATGCCATAAAGACCGGCAAGCTGCCGAAAAAGGCGCGGGAGCGGCTGGACGCCGAAATTGCCAAGCTCGGTCTGTAACCGCCTGTCACCTTGTTAAGGCGATACATGCTCCACGCGTAGTTCCGGAACACGGGAACGACCCGCGCGGACCGCAGGTTGAGAAAAGTTTCGCAATCATGTTGTATCCCGGTGGGTAGGGACATATCTGGAAGACAGTAAACGACCGCGGTTGTTGCGAAGCGCCAAAAGGCGCATGGCCGAACCGCGGTTGTACCTTCCGGCGTTCAGCCCCACGGCCAGAGGAGACTATGACGACATGATCGACCGGATAACCGCTTTGATTCAGGCAGCCTTCAACGCCATCGGCAAGGCCGCCGGTCTCGTCGTCGCCTGGCTTTTGTGGCCTTTCATGGCCGCCCACGGCTGGTATCGCGACCGCAACTGGATCATCAAGGGTCCGATCGCTCTGGTGCTCATCCTTCTGGCCGGCTTTTACGGATACTTCTTCTGGCAAACGCAGGTCTGGACGAATTTCGACCCGGATTATATTTCCCGTTACAAGCTTGCCGAACGCACGGTGCCGCCCGGGCAGGAATTGCCGGCTGCAACACCCACGGCCGCCGCCGGCGCCACCGGTGCTGCGGCAAACACCTCCGCACCGGTATGCCAGCGCTCGGCTATCGTCGATGCTGCCGCCGATCTTACCGATTTCAACGTCAATCAGAATGCATGGATTTCCTCCATGCTGCTCTATCGTCTCGGCCTTTTCGGCATGGACTGGGACAGCACGCCATTTCTGGACAACAAGGCGTCCTTCCAGCGCGGCGTGAACCAGGCGGTGCGCCGCACCGCGGTGGAACTGGTGGATACGCTCGGTCGCGTTCGTGGAACATCCGGTATCAACAACAATCTCCAGGAAGCGCGCGGGAACATGCAGTTCAGCGAATATTCCTGGTATTTCGGCCTCGATCCGTTTGGCCCCAAAACACCGACACCGAGCTACTATCGCGCCGCCATCCGCAGCTTCCAGGCATTTAACGGCGAACTCACCGCCTGCAAGGCCGTCTTCGATACACGCGCCGATAACCTCATCCAGTTCATCGACCGCATTGCCGGCGATATCGGCTCGACATCGGCCATTCTGCGCGAGCGTTCGGAAAACTATAATGGCGGCTGGTTCGACACTCGCGCGGACGACCGTTTCTGGTTCGCCTATGGCCAGCTCTATGGTTATTACGGCGTGCTGTCGGCAGCCGGATCGGACTTCGCGCAGGTTATTCGCGAACGCAATCTGACCAATCTGTGGAATGACACCCTGGGGCAGACCCGTGCGGCGCTACGCATCCAGCCGGCAATCATTTCCAACGGCGACGAAAGCGGTTGGATCATGCCCTCGCACCTTGCCACCATGGGATTTTACGTTCTGCGCGTTCGCTCCAACCTCGTCGACCTCCGCTCCGTTCTCGACAGGTAAGGCAACAGCTTGGACCGGCAGGAAAATCAGCTTATCAGGCCAAGGCGTATTGTCTTGGCCACTAGCTGCGCGCGGTTGACGCAATCGAGCTTGCGAATGGCGTTGTTCATATAGGTATTGACGGTGTGCTCCGAGATGGACAGAAGCTCGGCAATCTCCACGGAGGTCTTGCCCTGCGCAGTCCAGCGAACCACGTCGAGTTCCCGCTTCGTCAGTGGTGAGGGGAGTTTTGAGCCTGCACGACAAAGCCGGTCATAGGCCTCCAGGGCGTGAAGGGCGATCATGCACAGCTCGTTCAGCGAACCCTGCGACAGGACATCGCAATCGCCTGCGAAATTCATCAGATGCCGGTTTCCGTCCATGCCATTTACCGGCACCAGAAGACCGGAGGTGATGCCCATGCCGCGCAGCAGGGTTGAGACTTCCAACAGCGAGCCGGAGTTGATGTCCTTATCGTCAAGAGACCAGTATTGCGGCATCATCGATGAAGCGCCGCGCTTTATGACGGGACAATCTGCAAGTTCACCGTCCCGGGTCATCGCATTCACCACCCACACCGGCAGGCTGCTTTCCACCACTATCGGCAGGGCATAGGCATTGCGAATGCTCGGCAGCTTCAGCAAGGTCACGTAGGAATAACCGAACGCCTGCATCACCTGCTGCAGCGCCGCCAGCCATTGGGGTCTGTCGATGGCAGCCGAAAGGTCGCGGCAAAGTCTGGCCTGGCGCTCCGTCTTCGGCATTCAGGCGCCACCCGGCGGTGGGCGCAGGACACCCAGAAGCGACGACCAGGCGGCATGGGCAAACAGTGTTGCAACCTTCATATCGGGCGGACCACCTTGACTAAAGTGCCGGTTTTTCGGGTTTATCCTTCGGCTTGGCCATCAGTTTCTCCAGGAAACCGAGCATGACCGCCGAGACGACAAAGGCCAGATGGATGATGGTGAACCACATCAACTGGCTATCCGTATACTGACTGGCGTTGAGGAATATCTGTAGCAGGTGGATCGACGAAATCGCCACAATCGACGATGCGACCTTGATTTTCAGGCTGCCGGCATCAAGCTTGCCCAGAAACGAAACCTCGTCATCCGCCTCATCGAAACGGCTGACGAAATTCTCGTAGCCGGAAATCATCACCATGACGATAAGGCTTGCGACCAGTGCCGCATCGATCAGCCCGAGCATGGCGAGGATCATGTCCGATTCGTCGTAAGTGAAAACGTTTTTGGCGACTTTCAGGAATTTCAGCACGAAGGAAAATGCATAAACCGCCAGCGCCGCGACGAGCCCGAGATAAAACACGACGAGCAGCCAGCGGCTGGAGAGAATGATCCGCTCGACGAGCAGTTCAAGTGACTTCATTTCCGTATCCGATTACTTTTTTGTATATTGTTGCAGCATGCATTCTTCCGCCATCTAAACTGGCTGCGAATATCCTAGCAAGCGTCAATGTCGGGACTTTGGCCGGAACCCGGCATTTTCGGGCCTCTCCACCGGTCCGGATGCAGTCTCACGGGGCGTCACATTTTTGCCACGCACCGTTATGCTTTAAAACATGATGATAAAAGTCATATATAATATGTTGACAGTTATGATCATGTTTTTTAGTCCTCAGCAATCGGCTTGCCCGTAACAAATCAAAACAGTTTCAGCCGCGACAGCAAGCGCGGCGCGTTTTTGCGCGCCATAGCTTCTGCGCGCGCCTATCCGGGGGTATTTAATGTCCATCTCGCGCACACATTCGGCGCTGTTTTTGTGCACTGCCATGTCTATTCTGCCCTTTGCCGGACCTGCGCAATCGCAGGATGCCGCGTCGCAGACGAACGACACCACCACGCTGGAGAAGATCGTGGTCAAGGGCAAGCGCGTCAAAAGCGCGAATGCAGCCGCCGACACACCGCTTGCAAGCCAGACGACGGCGGAAGACATCAGGAAGAAAGACATCGGCAGCATCAAGGACCTCGGAAACTCCACCGAGCCGGGCGTCGATTATGTGGATGCCAAGCCCGGCAGGCCCGGCGGCCTGTTCATTCGCGGTCTGGGCGGCGCGCGTGTCGTGACCCTGATCGACAATATTCCCGTTCCCTTCTTCAACAATTTCGCCCGTCAGGGACAGGCCACGACGACCCTGAGTGATACCAGTTCGAGCTTTGATTTTTCATCGCTTTCCACGGTTGACGTTGTACGCGGCGCCGATTCCAGCCGCATCGGTTCCGGCGCCCTTGGCGGCGCACTCGTTCTGCGCACGCTTGAGCCGGAAGACCTGATCGGTGAAGGCAAGGACTGGGGCGGTGTTGCCAAGACCACCTATGACAGCGAGGACAGAAGCGTGGGCGGATCGCTCGCCGTTGCAAAGAAGATCGAAAACACCTCGGTTCTGTTCCAGGGCTCCTACAAGCGCGGCAACGAAACGGACAATAAGGGCTTCGCCGATATCTACGGAACCCGCCGCACCAAGCCCAACCCGGCAGATACCTACGAAAGCAACCTGATGTTCAAGATCCGCCAGGATCTGGAAGGCGGCCACCGCATCGGGCTCACGGCCGAGCGTTATTCATTGAGAGATCGCAGCGACATGCGAACCCTGCAAGGCGTCAGCGTATCGGGATCGACTTACCGTATTGGCGACTACAGCGGCTACGAGGATACGGAGCGCGACCGCGTATCGCTTGATTACGAATATGAAGCGCCGTCGACAGACAGCCTGATCGATGCAGCCAATCTGTCGCTCTACTGGACGCGCCTCTCCAAGGAATCCGGCGCTGGCAACCGGCTGACCAACAACTCGCTCTATATCCGCGAAGACAGCATGCGCAACAGCGCTTTCGGCATCGTCGGCGGCCTTGAATCCGGCTTCGAACTCGGCGGCGTGCAGCACACCGTGCGCTTCGGCGGCAACGCCATGACAACCGATTTCAGCCAGGCACTTTATGCCAACACAGGCGGAGTAACCTCATCGTCACAGTCGGACATGCCTGACGTGAGCGGCAAGAGCCTTGGCCTCTATCTCGATGACGAAATCGCGTTTGGAAACGGTTTCCGGCTGACCCCCGGCCTGCGCTTCGATTCCTACGATTACGATCCGGATGGCTCGGTATCCAGCAACAGCGGTTACAACACCTTCGGCCTGCCAAGCGGCAATAGCGGTTCGCGCTTCTCGCCGAAGCTGCTCGCCACCTACGACGTGACACCGGAATTGCAGCTCTTCGCACAATGGTCGATGGCCTATCGCGCTCCGACCATCAACGAGCTTTATCTGAACTTCTCGAATATCAGCTCGGGTTATGCCGTGGTCGGCAACTCCGCACTCAACCCCGAAACCAGCAATGGCTTTGAAATCGGCGCCAATTACGCCTCCGGCGATCTGACGGGGAGCCTGACGCTGTTCCACAACAAGTACAAGAACTTCATCGAGCAATACACGACCTCGACGACGCTGTTCCCCGGCTTCGGCGGCAGGGGCAACGGATCGCTCTTCACCTATCGCAACCGCAACAATGTTGAAATCTCCGGCGTGGAAGCCAAGGTCCGCAAGGAACTCGCAAACGGCTTCTTCGCCCATGCGTCGCTTGCTTATGCTTATGGCAAAGACACAGACAGCAACGAATTCATCCGCACGGTGGCGCCGTTCAAGTCCGTCCTCGGCGTCGGCTACGCACAGGAGACATGGGGCACGGAATTCACCGGCATCTTCTCCTCGCATATGCGTGACGACAAGGTGGCCACAACCTACGACGCACCCGGTTACGGCATCTTCAACCTGACCGGCTGGTGGGAACCGGAACAGACCAAGGGCCTGCGTATTCAGGCCGGCGTCTACAACCTGTTCGACAAGCAATACTGGAACGCCGTCGGCGTTCGTGACGTCAACCCCAATGCCGTCAGCACCGTCAACCAGCCTGTCGACTTCTATACGGAAGCGGGACGCACCTTCAAAATCTCTCTGACCCAGAAATTCTGAACCCGGTCGGAACATCATCTCCAGTCGGGGCGGCCTTCGGGTCGCCCCCTTTTTATCAGCGGCAGTAGAGATAACCTCCCTTTCGCTCCAGCACGTCGAGATGCAGGTGATCCTGATGGGTCGCGTCGCTGCCGGGGGAAAGAACGGTTCGGAAGAACAGGCAGGCGGCGGCTGTGATCGTCCGCTGGAAGGCACCTTCCACCGTTCCATCCTCGCCGCGCGGCTTCATCACCAGCGGATCGCCCTTGTCAAAGGCGATGGTGGAAATATCGACAGCATTGCCCTTGGCATGTTCGGAAATCTTGCCGGTTTCGGCACTGTTGCGGTTGCGGCAAATATAGGTCGAGGCATTGGCAATCGCCGTTACCTTTTTGTCCGGCAGGGCGAGAGCCGCAGCCGGCAGCATCATCTCCTTTGTCCAGCGCGATAGCGCAAGGGCGGTTTCGCAGCGCATGGTGCCAGATGGTTCAAGCTTGATGCCCGGCAGCACCACGGAAAGCTCGATCGGCGCTTCGATACCGCACCCCTGCTCGTCGTCGCGGATCGGCTCGAGCTCTTTGAATTCCGCGCCGATTTCCTTCAATGCGCCAAGGCAGGCCTGAAGCTCTGCCGGGTCTTCCGGCTTCACAGGCTCCGGCGGTTTTTCCTCGGGTTTCGTTGCTTCGACAGCCGGAGTTACCGTCTCGCCGCCGTTTTGCCCCTTGTCATCTTTCTTCTTGTCCTCGGCACCCTTCCCTTCCGCGTCGGATTTTCCTTCTTCAGGCGGTTGCGGCTTGGGGGTCGGCTTCGGTGTGTCTTCGGGCGTTTGCGCGCCCTTATCGGCCGGCTTTTCCGTCGTGGCAGGTGCTTGCTGTTCGCCAGGCTTCGGCTGTGGCACCGGCACCTGTGGCGGCGGTTCGGAAGCGGAAATAAGGGCGAGACTCGTCATCAGAAGACACAGGCGATGAAGCATTTTCCGGGGCACTCCTGACTGTTTCGGCAGGACAGGAACGCAACTCGCGCCGGTAAGGTTCATTCCGTCGCCGGAATCCGCTTGCCAAGGCGAATTGTGCAGGCTAACAATTTTCCCATGAACATCGTGTCTATGAACATTGCTAACTGGTGGTGGAGCAGCTTTACGCGGCCTTGACCAGTCATGTCTTCAGACAAAGTCCAAGCCGCCCGAATTTTCAGGCGGCTTTTTTGTTATTCTGCCGCCTGTCATCGGGCCTGAAAAACGGGAAGTGCGAAAGAAATGGTAACGATCATTCAGGATGACGGAGCGGAAACCTACGAGACGAAAGGCGGCATAAAGGTCAGCCGAAAGCGTCGCGCCGCCGAATATGCCAGCGCCATCGACAACTACATCGAAAAGCTCGATGCCCATCGCGGCGCGGTTTTCTCGTCGAACTACGAATATCCGGGCCGCTACACGCGCTGGGATACGGCCATCATCGATCCGCCGCTCGGCATTTCCTGCTTCGGTCGCCAGATGTGGATCGAAGCCTATAACGGCCGCGGCGAAGTACTGCTCGACTTCATCACCGAAAAGCTGAAGGCGACGCCCGATCTGACGCTGGGCGCATCCTCCGTCCGCCGTCTCGACCTCACGGTCAACGAGCCGGACCGCGTCTTTACAGAAGAAGAACGCTCGAAAATCCCGACCGTCTTCACGGCGCTGCGCGCCATCGTCGACCTGTTCTATTCGAATGCGGATTCGGCCATCGGCCTGTTCGGCGCCTTCGGTTACGATCTCGCTTTCCAGTTCGACGCGATCAAGCTTTCGCTCGCGCGCCCGGAAGACCAGCGCGACATGGTGCTATATCTGCCCGACGAAATTCTCGTCGTGGACCATTATTCCGCCAAGGCCTGGATCGACCGTTACGATTTCGAGAAGGACGGTGTAACGACGGACGGCAAGTCCTCAGAGATCGCGCCCGATCCCTTCAAGACCACCGACACGATCCCGCCCAAGGGCGATCACCGTCCAGGCGAATATTCCGAGCTGGTGGTGAAGGCCAAGGAAAGCTTCCGACGCGGCGATCTGTTCGAGGTCGTTCCCGGGCAGAAGTTCATGGAGCGCTGCGAAAGCAATCCATCGGCGATCTCCCGCCGCCTGAAGGCGATCAACCCTTCGCCCTATTCCTTCTTCATCAATCTCGGTCATCAGGAATATCTGGTCGGTGCTTCGCCGGAAATGTTCGTGCGCGTCTCCGGCCGTCGCATTGAGACCTGCCCGATTTCAGGCACCATCAAGCGTGGCGACGACCCGATTGCCGACAGCGAGCAGATCCTGAAGCTGCTGAATTCGAAGAAGGACGAGTCCGAACTGACCATGTGCTCGGACGTGGACCGCAACGACAAGAGCCGCGTCTGCGAGCCGGGTTCGGTGAAGGTCATCGGCCGCCGCCAGATCGAGATGTATTCGCGCCTCATCCACACGGTCGACCACATCGAGGGCCGTCTGCGCGACGACATGGATGCCTTCGATGGCTTCCTCAGCCACGCCTGGGCCGTCACCGTCACCGGCGCACCGAAGCTCTGGGCCATGCGCTTCATTGAAAGCCATGAAAAGAGCCCGCGCGCCTGGTATGGCGGTGCAATCGGCATGGTGGGTTTCAACGGCGACATGAATACCGGGCTTACGCTGCGCACCATCCGTATCAAGGATGGCATCGCGGAAGTCCGCGCCGGTGCGACGCTTCTCAATGATTCCAATCCGCAGGAAGAAGAAGCCGAAACCGAACTGAAGGCATCCGCCATGATCGCGGCCATTCGCGATGCAAAAGCCACAAACTCGGCCGCCACCAAGCGCGATGCCGCCAAGGTCGGCACCGGCGTCAAAATCCTGCTGGTCGATCACGAAGACAGTTTCGTGCACACGCTGGCGAATTATTTCCGTCAGACGGGTGCCACAGTTTCCACCGTCAGAACGCCGGTCGCAGCGGAGGTCTTCGACCGCTTCCAGCCCGATCTCGTCGTGCTTTCGCCCGGACCGGGCAGCCCGACGGATTTCGACTGCAAGGCGACGATCAAGGCCGCCCGCGCCCGCGAGTTGCCGATCTTCGGCGTGTGCCTCGGTCTTCAGGCGCTGGCGGAAGCCTATGGCGGCGAACTTCGCCAACTTGCGGTACCAATGCACGGCAAGCCCTCACGCATCCGCGTGCTGGAGCCAGGCCTGGTCTTCTCCGGTCTCGGCAAGGAAGTGACCGTCGGTCGCTACCATTCGATCTTCGCCGACCCTTCCACCCTTCCGCGTGATTTCATCATCACCGCTGAAAGTGAAGACGGCACGATCATGGGCATCGAACACGCCAAGGAACCGGTAGCCGCCGTTCAGTTCCACCCGGAATCGATCATGACTCTCGGCCAGGATGCCGGCATGCGCATGATCGAGAACGTCGTGGTGCATCTGACCCGCAAGGCGAAAACCAAGGCAGCGTAAACATCCTGCATCGGCGGCGTCACTTCGGCGCCGCCGGGCAAGCCTCAAACAGCGCGACTTCGAGATCGCCTGCTGCCTAGCTACGCGGCAGCGATGTGGAAATGCACAGCGCGAATTTCTTCAAAAGTTGCATGTCGAAGTGGCCTTCCCGGCGCAACATCCACGTCAGCGCTTCGTTTGCCGTCCAAGGCTTCTTGTAGGGCCGAACCGAGGTTACGGCGTCATAGACATCGCAGATCGCCGCAATGCGCGCGTGAAGACTGATCTCGTTTCCGGCGCAGCCGCTGGGATAACCGCCGCCATCAATGCGCTCGTGATGATTGAAGCAGACATCCAGAACCATGGCCGGCATCTGCTCGTTGCGAGACAAGATATCCCGGCCGAACGTTGGATGAAGATTGATGATTTCCCGCTCGGTGGCGCTTAAACCTTCCGCCTTGTTGAGGATCGACGAAGGAATTTCCACCTTGCCGATATCGTGCAGCAGGCCGCTGATGCCGAGCAGATCGACCGTTTCCTTCTCCAGCCCGAGATAATTGCCAAAATGGATCATCAACCCGCTGACGGAAACCGAATGCACGAAGGTCGTCTCGTCCTTCGACTTCAACCGGGTAACCCCGATGAAAATCGCCGGGTTCGACTGGACCGCATCGGAAATCTTGCCGGCCGCCGCAGTCATGCCCTTGAGGGACACGCAGCCACCGGCTTCGGCAACGGCAAATGTCTCGGCAATGGCATCGGCGGCAGAGCGCACGGCATGGGTAATGGCAGCCATGGTTTCGGGGCCATTGTTTAATCGCGGCGGGACGGTTCCAGAGTACGGCCTACCCTCGATATCGTTTCCCTTGGCCGTATTGATGATGATGCTTTCAGCGCCGCTCAATTTCAATTGACGCATCAACTCTTCATGGCGCAGAAGAAATCGATATCGCTGCAAAAATCCGCTGTTCGAAAGCGCTCCCTCGACCGCTTCGATAAACATGCCAACCGTCAATTGCTGGGTAGAAATTCGTTTGAGCATCAGACGCTTTTATTTTCCTTCCCGGGAATGGTAACCTGCACTGGCAAATGCTGAAAAGACCGGAACCAACCGGTATCCCTGCAAGGGTAAGTTACGCATTCCTAACATTGTTCAATTTTGGAACTTAAACATAAGATAGCACGAATATGAAAATTTTTTACTCTGGATATATTTAAAACGCAAAGAATCAATTCGATTAAGCCAAGAAACAACCTAAGAATGTAAATACTGAAAATTCTCGCGAACGACGTAAACCAGGAGCCGAAGAAAAGCCGCATGAATTCGAAACTTGAAACGCGCATCGATCAGGGTACGGGCCGTGAACCGGCAGATATAGTTCTCAAGGGCGGACGATTCTTCGACCTCGTAACTGGAGAACTTGTTGCCTCCGACATCGCCATATGCGGCGATACCATCGTTGGAACTTGCGAAAGCTACAAGGGTCGCCGGGAAATCGACATTTCGGGGAAAATCGTCGTTCCAGGTTTCATCGATACCCATCTCCACATCGAATCATCGCTGGTGACGCCGCACGAATTCGACCGCTGCGTTCTGCCCTACGGCGTTACCACCGCCATCTGCGACCCGCATGAGATCGCCAATGTTCTGGGCGCGGAGGGGCTTCGGTTCTTCCTGGACAGTTCCATGGAAACCATCATGGACATCCGCGTGCAGCTCTCGTCCTGCGTGCCCGCAACCCATCTGGAAACCTCGGGCGCCGATCTGCCGATCGAAAAACTGCTGCCGTTCCGTGATCATCCGAAGGTTATCGGCCTTGCCGAATTCATGAATTTTCCGGGTGTCATCCACAAAGACCCGGTATGCATGGCAAAACTCGAAGCCTTTCAGGGACAGCATATCGACGGACACGCGCCGCTTCTGTCGAGAACGGCGCTGAACGGATATCTGGCAGCCGGCATCCGCACCGAACATGAGTGCACCAGTGCTGCCGAGGCTTTGGAAAAGATCCGCAAGGGCATGCATATTCTCGTGCGCGAAGGCTCGGTCTCAAAAGACCTGCACGCCCTGATGCCTGTTATCACCGAGCGTCTGTCGCCTTATCTTGCGCTTTGCACCGATGACCGCAACCCACTCGACATCGCCGAACAGGGTCATCTCGATTATATGATCCGCACGGCAATCGCCAACGGCGTGGAACCGCTCGCCATCTACCGCGCCGCCTCGATTTCCGCCGCAAAGGCCTTCGGCCTGCGCGATCGCGGTCTTATCGCACCGGGCTGGCGCGCCGACCTCGTGGTGATCGATACCTTGCAGAACTGCAAGGCCGGCATGGTCTTCTCCGGCGGCCGTATCGTCGATGACGCGCTGTTTGCCACCCGCAAGCCGGTCGCGCCCGTCGGTCTTGACAGCGTCAAGGCAAGACCCGTGCTCGCCGCCCATTTCGGCGTGCCGGTCGCGCAAGGCGAGACCCCGGTGATGGGCGTGCTCCCCGGCAAGATCATCACCGAACATCGCCGCTACACGCTGCCGACGGACGGCAACCAGACGACTGTCGATCTCGCAAACGACATCATCAAGGTCGCCGTCATCGAGCGCCATGGCAAGAACGGCAACCACGCCAACGGCTTCGTGCAGGGCTTCGGGCTGAAGAAGGGTGCCATCGCCTCCACTGTCGGTCATGACAGCCACAATATCTGCGTTGTCGGCGTTAACGAGGACGACATGGCGCTGGCCGCCAACCGGCTCGGCGAAATCAAGGGCGGTTTTGTGGTAGTCGAAGACGGCAAGGTGACGGGCGAGATTGCGCTCCCGGTGGCCGGGTTGATGAGCCTCGAACCTTACGAAACGGTGCGAGACACGCTCCACACCCTGCGAAAGGCAGCCTATGCGCTCGGCACGACGCTCGAGGAGCCTTTCCTGCAGGTGGCTTTCCTGCCGCTACCCGTCATCCCGCACCTGAAGATTTCCGACATGGGCATGGTGGATGTGGATCGGTTTGCACTGATCTGACGATGGAGTTTATCGGCCGGAAACAGCGTAATCTACTTATGCCGCGTTTCTGAGACGGCGCGAGCCGTCTCAGGTTTTCGTTTCTGCAGGCCAGGTCACGTAATAATATTTGCCCGCGACCCTGCCAAAATAGGCGTGGCGCAAGTTCCCGGATTAAGCAGAAAAGAGCCGAGCGACGTCCGCATGAAAATGCCGGTTCAGACAAGGCGAAACGGACGGATTGCTAAATCGGCTGACTTACAGCATCGGCAAGTCATGAATGCGATGGCAGCAGCTTGCGGAAATAAACCACCCGTTCGGTCTCCTCAAACCCCAGCGCCGCATGCATGCGGTGTGAATCGATATTGGCAATATCGGCATCGGAGGCAAGCTCGCTCACACCCTTGCTGATCGCCCAGCGGGTGACCTCGGCGATCAATGCCGCGGCAACGCCCTGACCGCGGAATTCTTCTTCCACATAAACGCCTTCGAGAAACGCAACAGGCGATGTATCGCATCCGTTGACATAATCCCGCCGGAGGCTGACGTCGGCGAAACCGATGGCCATTCCGACCAGATCATAGGCAATGAAACCGGCGTCGTTGTCGGAGAGGTTCTGCAATTCAGCCCTATGTTCGGCAACAGAGGCATCGGGCCATAAACGGTGGCGCAAAAGGGACCAGTCGTCCAGAGATGCTGCGGCGTCCCTGATGGAAAATTTCAGGCTCAAGCGACGACCCCGCAAAACACGTCCAACCCCTCAAGCTTCACGATCCCGGCGTCGAACAGCGGCTCAAAACCCGGCATCGGCAGGATATCCGTGACCTCCATACCCTTCGGGATAGGAAATTCCACCGCCTCACGGGTCAGGTTGAAAACGAACAGCAGTTTTTCGTCACCCTTGTGGCGCGTGAAGGCCAGCACATCGAGATTGGTCTTGATGAAGTCCATATCGCCGTCGCGCAATGCTCCATGGGTTTTGCGGAAGGACAAGACCGCGCGGTAGTGGTTAAGAACCGAGTCCGGCTTGCGCTCCTGCGCATCCGCCGCCTGCATGGCGTGGGCATAGGGCACCGGCAGCCACGGCTTTTCCGCGCTTGAAAAACCCGCATTCGGCTTGCCGGTTTCCCACACCATCGGCGTGCGGCACCCGTCACGCCCCTTGAAGGCGGGCCAGAAGCGAATGCCGTAGGGGTCACGCAAATCCTCGAAGGCCAGTTCGGCCTCGGTCAGGCCCAGCTCCTCACCCTGATACAGACATATAGAGCCGCGCAGGCTGGCGAGAACGCAGATGGCGAGCTTCGCAACCCGCGTCTGCTCCTCGGAGCCTTCGGAAAACCGGCTCAGATGGCGCACCACATCGTGGTTGGAAAAAGCCCAGCACACCCAGCCATCCGTCACCACCTTGCCGAAGGTTTCGACCGAGCCCCGCAGGTGTTTTGCGCTGAAATCCGGGCCAAGCAGATCGAAGGTATAGCACATGTTGAGTTTGTCATCGCCGGATGTGTAGGCCGCGACCGTCTTCAGCGAGCGTGCGCCGTCCCCCACCTCGCCCACGGTGGCGCGGCCCTCATATTCATCGAGAAGCGCGCGGAAGCGCCGTAGGAAGGCCACGTTTTCCGGCCGCGTCTTGTCGTAGAGATGATCCTGCATGCCGTAAGGATTTACGTCGGACGCATCGAGACCAAAGCTTTCGTCGTCCAAAAGCGGCGGGTTGTCGCGCAACAGCTTGTCGTGGAAATAGTGATTGACGGTATCGAGACGAAAACCGTCCACGCCGCGATCGAGCCAGAACCGTACGGTTTCCAGAAGCGCATCCTGAACATCCGGATTGTGAAAATTGAGATCCGGCTGCGAGGCGAGAAAGCTGTGCATGTAATATTGCTTGCGCACGCCATCCCATTCCCATGCCGGCCCGCCGAACACGGAAAGCCAGTTGGTGGGTGCCGTGCCATCCGGTTTGGGATTGGCCCAAACATACCAGTCCGCCTTGCTGTTGATGCGGCTTGCACGGCTGTCCACGAACCAGGGATGCTTATCGGATGTATGCGAAATCACCTGGTCGATGATGACTTTCAGCCCCAGCCGGTGCGCCTCGGCCATCAATGCATCGAAATCGGCAAGCCTGCCAAACATCGGATCGACATTGCAATAATCGGATACGTCATAGCCCATATCGGCCATGGGCGAGGTGAAGAAAGGCGAGAGCCAGATGGCATCGACGCCGAGCGAGGCGATGTAGGACAGCCGCTTCGTCACCCCGGCAAGATCGCCGTAACCGTCCCCGGTCGTATCCTGAAAGGATCGCGGATATACCTGATAGATCACCGCCCCCTTCCACCAGTCCGATTGCGCTTGGGATTTGTGGACCGGGGCATGGGTTGTCGGCATGAGCGATCTCCTGATGAGGGTTGGTCCGAGAATATAAAGCAGCTGTCCCTGCGTAAACCGGAACTTCGCAAATGCCCAAAATCACCTCGAAGCGGGCTTGTCAGGCACCTCCTGTCGTCGTAATCCCGAAGGTAAAGCAAGTGGAGGATGACGGCGTGGGCGGACGGTTTCTGTCGATTGGCGAATGTATGGTGGAACTGTCGCAGGCCGGAAACGGGCTGCTGCGCAAGGGTTTTGCCGGTGATACCTTCAATACGGCATGGTATGCACGTGCCTGTCTGCCAGAAGACTGGTCCGTCGATTATTTCACGGCACTCGGCGACGATCCTCTTTCGCAGGACATGCTGGCCTTCATTGCAGATGCCGGTATCGGCACGGAAAAAATCCGCCGCATCAAGGGCGGCACACCCGGCCTTTACCTCATCAACCTCAAGGATGGTGAGCGCACCTTCAGCTATTGGCGCAACGCAGCCGCAGCAAGGCAACTCGCAGCAGATGCGGACCACCTGCGCAAGACGGTGGAAAGCGCCGACGTCATCTATTTTTCTGGCATCACGCTCGCCATTCTCGCTTCGCCCCACGATGTAGATACTTTCCTTGCGGAACTGCGCCGCGCCAAGGCAGCGGGCAAGCCCGTGGTCTTCGACCCGAACATCCGCCCGCGCCTGTGGTCCGACAAGGACACGATGCTGGAGACGATTACCAACGGCGCACGCGCCGCAACGCTGGTAATGCCAAGTTTCGATGACGAAGCCAGCCATTTCGGCGACACATCCGTCGAGGCCACAATCGAGCGTTACCGTGCACTCGGCGTCGCCAACATCGTCGTCAAGGATGGCGCAAAGGGTGCGACACTCGATTTCAGCGGCGCACGCAGCCACGCTCCGGCGGTAGAAGCCGTGGATGTGGTGGATACGACAAGTGCAGGCGACAGTTTCAACGGCGCGTTTCTCGCCCGATATGTAACCGGCAGTTCGCCGCATGACGCCGCCGTCTTTGCCGCACGGGCAGCGGCAACCGTCATCGGCCATCACGGCGCGCTGATCAGCCCCGAGCTTCTTCCGCTGGTCGGATGATGCAAGACGGAACCGGCTTCCTGATACCTGTGCTTGTCACAGGGATGACCAGGAGAGCGCATTACGGACAAGAGCAAGCTTGTGTGTGCAAAGGACACTTCTCTACCCTCATCCGCCCTGACATGATCCTGTAACACGCACGCCGCATATACGGGCGGAAGCCGGGTGGTGGGGAATCGCCCGCGCGCAGTCGAGCAGGATCGGTGTTTCATGACGAGAATCACGATTGTCACAGATGCCTGGCACCCGCAGGTCAACGGCGTGGTTCGTTCCATCGAAAATACCAATACGGAACTCGCGCGGCTGGGCGTGGATGTGCACATGGTGACACCGCAGAGTTTCTACAGCATCCCCTGCCCGACCTATCCGGAAATCCGCCTGTCAGTCGCCGGCTATCGCCGTGTCGCGGCGGAGATTGAAAAAAGCCAGCCCTCCTTCGTCCACATCGCCACCGAGGGTCCGCTGGGTTTCATGGCGCGGCGCTGGTGCGTGAAGAACAGGATGCGTTTTTCCACCAGCTATCACACCCGCTTTCCCGAATATGTCGCGGCGCGCTTCCCCATCCCGGAAAGCTGGCTTTACGCTTTCGTGCGCTGGTTTCACAATGGCGGCAACACCTGCATGGTGGCGACGCCAAGCCTGGAGACCGAGCTTGAGGCCCGCGGGGTTCGCAACTTGAAGCGCTGGAGCCGCGGCATCGATGCCGAACTGTTCCATCCACGTCCGAAAACGTCGCTGCCTTTCGATCTGCCGAGACCGATCTTCATGACGGTCGGTCGTGTGGCGGTGGAAAAGAACCTGCCTGAATTCCTCGACCTCGAGCTGCCCGGATCGAAGGTCGTGATCGGCGATGGCCCGGCCCGCCATGAATTGCAGGAAAAATATCCGCACGTGCTGTTTACCGGCATCAAGACCGGGGAAGAACTCGCGGCTGCCTATGCGCAGGCCGATGTCT
This sequence comes from Rhizobium sp. SJZ105, assembly GCF_007828365.1. NCBI lineage: Bacteria > Pseudomonadati > Pseudomonadota > Alphaproteobacteria > Hyphomicrobiales > Rhizobiaceae > Rhizobium > Rhizobium sp. SJZ105. Next base: position 272,143 of record NZ_VIUP01000003.1, on the reverse strand, counting down.
TCGTTTTCCCGTCCAAGACCGACACATTCGGCAACACCATTCTGGAAGCGCTGGCGAGCGGTGTGCCGGTGGCCGCCTTCCCCGTTACCGGGCCGATCGACATTCTCGGCGGCAATCCCGGGGCAGGCGCGCTGAATGACAATCTTCGCGACGCGTGTCTTGCAGCGCTCCATTGTTCATCGCAGGAGGCTCTGGCGCTCTCCAAAAGCTACAGCTGGGAAAAGGCATCGCGGCAATTCCTCGACAACGTCATTCACGCCGCCGGAAAATCCCTGCCGCTTTTGTCCCGCTCACGACTTGCCTGACGTGGAGACACATTGATCCCCGACATTTTATCGGGGAACGGTGGACGAAACAAAGCAGGAGTGTCACAAGACGATCTGGACGCGACCGCCGTTATCTTTAGAACGGGGTCGGGCTGCTGATTGACGTCAGGCGGCTGCCGCGAGATCACGCTGGCCGTCCTAATTTCACAAAGACTTATCCCGTCTCAGATCACCACGCGCCGACGAGCGCCTGGCCGGAAAGCGGCACCGTCCGCGCCTTGCCGTTCCGCTCCGTGACCGAAAGCGACGGGGACATCTGTTTCGGCGACTTGCGGAACCAGTTTGCGGCGACGCTCGCCAGATCGCCAATCATCGCCTGCTTATGCCAGTCGGCAAAACGCCGCGCGGTGGCTTCCGGCTCGGAGCGGTAGAAGAAATCGCCGGAATGATCGAGATCGTTGATGGAAGCCGCCATGGCCGATAGCGGACGCTGAAACATCTTCGGGGGCACGGAAAGTTCGCGTGCGCTCTGCGAAAAAGCGGGCGCCATGAAATCGATAGCCCATCCGTCCGCTTCGACCCAGCAATGGAAATTATCGCCAGCGCCCGTTACGTAACCATCGTCACGATGGTCCGCAAAAAGCATGACCGTCCCGCCCAGATTATAAGCGGCAAGCCCGCCCTTCGGCACAGCTTTCACCTTGTAATGCTGTTGAAGGATGAAGGCGCCGAAGGTGCTGAAATACATGCAGGCCGTAGCCGGGTCGGCATTGTCGTTGACGAGCAGGCTGTTGATGACGCGGTAAATCCGGTGATAGTCGGTCTGCTTGATCAACATGGTTTTTTACTCGCCAGTTTTATGATTATCGGAAGGCAACGGGAGAGACCGGTTCACCGTCGATCTCGATACTGGTGAGACCTCGGCCCAACGCGACGTCATCCTCGGGCTTGTCCCGAGGATCTACCTCCCGAGTCGCAAAATCGAAAGTTTGCAGATTCTCGGGACTAGCGCGAGAATAACGGAGGAGAGGTTTTCAGCAGCCGATTACCGCCTCTTCTTCGCCTTGCTCTCGAATGGATTGTCCGAGCCACGATAATGCACACGGATCGGCACGCCCGGCATGTCGAAATCCTTGCGCAGACCGTTCACGAGGTAGCGCGTGTAGCTCTCCGGAATGGCTTCCGGTCGGGTGCAGGAAATCATGAAGGCCGGCGGACGCGCCTTTACCTGCGTCATGTATTTCAGCTTGAGGCGGCGGCCGGAAACGGCCGGCGGCGGATGCTGCGTGGTCTGCGCATCGAGCCAGCGGTTGAGCTTGGCGGTCGAGATGCGGCGGTTCCAGATCTTGTCGGTATCGATGATGTTCTGCATCAACCGGTCAAGGCCATAGCCCGTCTGGCCGGACATCGGCACGGCGCGGATGCCGCGGGCCTGCGGCAGAAGCCGCTCGGTCTTTTCACGCAGATCGGCCAGAAACGCCTGCGGATCTTCAACCAGATCCCATTTGTTGAAGGCAAGCACGGCGGCGCGGCCTTCGCGGATAACGAGATCGACCAGCTGCAGGTCCTGCTTTTCGAACGGAATGGTGCTGTCGAACACGATCACCACCGTTTCGGCGAAACGAATGGAGCGCAGGGAATCCGCGACCGAGAGCTTCTCCAGCTTCTCCGTCACCCTGGCCTTGCGGCGCATTCCGGCCGTGTCGAACATCTTGATGGTGCGGCCGCGCCAGTCCCACTCGACGGAAATACTATCGCGGGTAATGCCCGCTTCCGGGCCGGTTAGCAGGCGGTCTTCACCAAGGAAACGGTTGATGAGGGTGGACTTGCCAGCATTCGGTCGGCCGATGATGGCGACGCGCAGTGGCTTTGTCTCATCATAAACAGGCTCTTCTTCTTCCTCTTCCTCGCTGCCGGGCTCAGTGCGCGGAAGAACGATATCGGTCTCCGCCTCATCCACTTCAGGCGGGAAGGCAACGTCTTCGCCGATCGCCTCGACGATGGCGTCGCGCAGGTCGATCATGCCCTGGCCATGTTCGGCCGAGATGGCGCACGGGTCGCCAAGACCAAGCGTAAAGGCATCGTAGAAGCCCGCATCGGAACCGCGCGCCTCGGACTTGTTGGCCACCAGAACCACCGGCTTGCCGCGACGGCGCAGCATTTCGGCCAGCGTTTCATCGGCGGGCGTCAGGCCTGCCTTGGCGTCAACGACAAAAAGGGTCACATCGGCTTCGTCGATCGCCGCTTCGGTCTGCGCCCACATGCGGCCCTGAAGCGTCTCCGGCCCGGATTGCTCCAGACCGGCGGTATCGATGATGGTGAAACGAAGGTCGACAAGCTTCGCGTCGCCGGGGCGGCGGTCACGGGTCACGCCCGGCGTATCGTCGACAAGCGCCAGCTTCTTTCCGACCAGACGGTTGAAAAGCGTGGACTTGCCGACATTGGGGCGCCCGACTATGGCGACGGTGAAGCTCATTGATTGTTAATCCTTGGAGGTGGGAAAGCCGTGTTAGACAGCTTTGCCCGAAGCAGTGATATTGTCGAGCATGATCTGCGCGCGGTTCGTCACATTGCGTGGCGCCTGCGCGTCGCTGACGATCTGCTCGAACCATTGTTTGGCCTTGGTGAAATCGCCAGCCTTGTAGGCGGCAAGACCAAGGGCTTCGCGAGCCGATGCACGCATGGTCTGGCCTTCGCCGCTCAACGGCTCCGCAAGTGCAACGACCTGATCATACGTGCCGTTGTCAACCAGCAGCCACGCCGCGCGCACCTTCGCCGTATCGCGGAAGATCTGCGGGGCAGACGTGTCGTTGCCGATCGCGGTGAAGGCAGCAATGGCGCCGGCCGCATCGCCCTTCTGCGAAAGCAGCGTCGCAGAACGGAACTTCGCCAGCACCGGATAATTGCCATGACCGGAGGTTTCAAGATCGGCAAAGGCCTTCAGCGCTTCGTCCGTCTTGTTGTCGGAAGCAAGCTTCAGCGCCGCGATGAACTGGTCGCCGGAATTGGAAGCGCGGCTGGTGTTCCAGTATTCATAGATGCCGGCACCGGCGGCGCCCACAACCACGAGAACGGCGGCGCCAACGACCACGATACCGTAGCGGCCCCAGAAACGGGAAAGCTGCTCGGAACGGATCTGCTCGTTCACTTCGCGGATAAAGGTATCATTTTCGTTTGCCATCAAATTCTCCGTTACCCGCGCGGAGATCGTCGCCGATCCATCCGTTCGCGGACATACCAAGCCGCTTACCCGGGTCAGCAAAAGTCCGGCCGACGGGTCATGGTCGGCCTTCTAGCCTATTTTGCCTGATATGTAAGGGGGAAACGTTGATTTCCTACATGGCGATGGGCTGAACGCCGATCAACCATTCGTGCAGTTTCAGGATGAAAGCGCCCCAGAGAACGATGCCGCCGACGATGGCCACCAGATCGTAACGGCCCGAGACGAAGGGACGGACCACTTTTTCACCCGCTCTTTCCCGGCGCTTCAGCGAAATCCGCATCACCACACCCCAGGCGAGGAACGATGCAAAGAGAAGAATCGAAGAGGTCTCTCCATTCGCCAGAAGATGGGCGAGCGCCCAGATCTTGACCGCCAGAATGAGCGGATGTTTTGTTCTGGTTGCGATGTGGCCAGCCGGGATGAGGCTGGCGATAAGACAGATCATCGCGGGCAGCATCAGGGTCACGGCGAGGTGGCTCGTCCAGACCGGCGGGTTCCACAGAACGCCGGTTTCCTGTCGCGCCTCGCCAAACGCATAGATGACGAGACCGAGCGTTATGAGGCTTGCGAGAGAATAGACGCCCTTGAACGGTCCTTCTCCCATCTTCGCGATCATCTGCGCGCGAAATCGCGGCGCAAACACCTTCAAAAGATGCGTCAGGAAAAACAAGGCAAGACAGAGTACGAGAAAAAGCATGGAACACGGTCCCCCGGTGGAACGGAATGCGGCCTCATTACCGCGACGCAGAAAAGGAATTAGGCTGAAAGACGTAAAAAAGCCAGTTTATTCAAAGCTTCGCCTTATTCCACCCGCAAAAGGCAGCGGTGTTTCACATGACGGATGCCTGATGTTTCGCCCATTGACTGCTTTTTCCCTGTCGCTATGCCTTGCCCTTCCCGCTTTTGCCGAAAATGCGGAGAAGCCGAAGCAACTCGTCATCGTTTCTTTCGACGGTGCGGGCGACAATTCGCTGTGGGAAAGAAGTCGTGCGACGGCGAAGGAGGTCGGCGCGCATTTCACCTATTTCCTTGCCTGCACGCTGGTGATGGACCGCAAGACCAGCGCCAAGACCTATCAGGGCCCCGGCCAGAAGGCCGGGCGCTCCAATGTCGGCTTTGGCCAGTCGCCGGAAGAGGTGGAGACGCGGCTGCGCAACATCTGGTCGGCCTATCGCGAAGGTCACGAAATCGGCAATCACACCTGCGGGCATTTCGATGGCGGCCAATGGACCGCCGAGCAATGGGACGGCGAGTTCACCACCTTCACCAGCACGCTGGAAAATGCCTGGCAGATGATTGGCAAGAAGGGTGAGGAACCCGAAGGCTGGCGCGACATGGTGAAAAACATCAACGGCTTCCGCGCGCCCTATCTTTCGCAGGGGCCGGCGCTGACCGCGGCTCAGAAGAAACACGGCTTCGTTTATGACGCCACCAGCATCACCAAGGGACCGGAATGGCCGGTGGAGCGCGACGGCATCGAACATTTCGGTCTGCCGCTGGTTCCGGAAGGCCCCGGCAATCGCCCGATCATCGCCATGGACTACAACCTCTTCATCCGCCACTCCATCGGCATCGAGACGCCGGACCGCGCGCAGGAATTCGAGGACCGCGCCTATGCGGCGTTCCGCACCGCGTTCGACAAGCAGTATAATGGCGAACGCATCCCTCTGCAGATGGGCTTCCATTTCGTGAAGATGAATGGCGGCGCCTATTGGAACGCCTATGAGCGGCTGCTGCGCGAAGTCTGCCGCAGAGACGATGTCGCCTGCGTGAGTTACGCCGAGGCCATGCCGATCATCAAGGCGCGCAGGAAGCAGAAGACAGAGGGCTAAGGTCCCCGGATACAATGCAAAAGGGCGGCCAGTCGGCCGCCCTTTTTGTTTTCCGTCAGGGCTTGTTGGCCGCCAGCTCTCCGGCTTCCGCTTCCCGCTGAAGATAACGCTCGTCGATTTCAGGCAGTGGCTTGTCATCGATCGCGGCCTCGAAAGCCACAAGACGTTTGTGGATGGACAGCAGCTCGATGATCGTGGTCCAGGAATTGACCAGATACTGGAACGAATTACTGACCTGACCGAAGGCCGTGGCGATCTGCTGGTAGATACCATAGGTGATCTTGCCCGCCACGATGGTGGGAACAAGCATCAGGAGCAGGAACACGGCATCGGCCTGAATGTAGAAATACCGCGCGACGTTGAAGTAGAGGTAGTGCCAATACATGCGGAAATAGTTTTTCCGCACATTGGAGTAAAGCTCCTTGACAGTCGGCGGCTGGGCGCGGTCGGCGTGATCCTCACCGTAGACCAGTTCCTTGCGATAGGCCGCTTCCACACGCTGATTGCGGAAATTCAGGCCGGGCAGCTTGATGCCGACCGTCGCCAGAAGCACGGTGCCGAACACGGACCAGACAATCGCCAGCCAGAACAGCGCGTGCGGCACTTCGCCAAGGATCGGCAATTCGGAGACGTAGGACGACAGCGCAAACAGGATCGGCAGAAACACAACAAGCGTCATGACCGAATTGATCAGGGTAATACCCAACCCCTCCAGCGTGGAGGAGAACCGCATCGTATCTTCCTGAACGCGCTGCGAGGCACCTTCAATGTGGCGCAGCTTTTCCCATTTTGACATGTAGAAGTCGTTCATCGCGGTGCGCCAGCGGAAGATATAATGGCTGGTGAAGAAATCCGTGAGGATCGACACAGCCATGCTGAGAAAGGCGATCTTGGCGAAGACAATCTGAAGACTGTAAAAATCCCAGACTTCGATACCCGGCTGTTTTGACAGCGCATTTTGCAGGAGATCGCCGAAAGGCCGCCGGAAATTGTTGATGACGACGGAAATCTGAACGCCGAAATAGGTCACCGCGATAATCAGCAGCGATCCCCATATGGACCAGAACTTCCAGGGGTGATCCTTGGCGAGAACGGTCCAGACAGCCCCGAACAACACCAGGCACAATGCCAGATAGGCGTAGAAGAACAGATTGGCGGGAACCAGAAAATAGCTGAGATCGTAAGGTTCTTGCTCGGGCATCACGTAGCCCCAAGACCTGCCTAGCCCTTCAACGATGAAGTACCATCCAAGAATGGCGACAAAAGCCCAGACGATGGCGGAGGTGAAGAACAATTTCGGTTTGGGAAAGAAAGAATGAAACACGTTTCGAACTCACGCGCGTTTGAAGTCAGCCATTATTGGCGAAGCACTAGATGGCCCGAACCTAGGGCAGAAATTTGTGCACAGCAACGAAGAAGCGACGACCTTAACAAGATGTAAGGCGCAAACGGCGGATCGATCCCGCAAGGAACCCCTGAAATCGCCCCTTGTGAGGCGCAATATGCCCGGGCGGATTTAGCGCCGCCGCTCCCTGGCGAGAACCGGCAGCATCAGGAGAATGCTGGCGACAAGCACGCCAGAGGCGAGAATACTTGGTGCAGTAAAACTTCCCGTCACCTCGGCAATCCAGCCGGCGGCGAGTGGTCCGACGATCTGTCCAGTACCGAAGGCTGCCGTCATCAGGGCAAAGGCGCGGCGTGGGCTTGGGCCTGCAAATTCCCGGCCCAGCTGAAGGCCATAGGCGGTGATGACCATGAAGGTCAGCCCCAGAAGCAGACCGCCGGCAAGCACGCCCGGAACGGGTGGCAGCATGACGGAAGCGAAGACGCCGACGGCTTCCACAGCAAGCACGATCACGAAAGCGCGCTTCAGCCCCTGCGATTTCAAGACCGGCTTCCAGAGGAAAAGCGAAATGGCGGCGGCACATCCCGTCACGAACCAGGCCAGAAATTCCACGAAAGCGCCAGCAGCAGCCATGCGGGCAATCGCAACAATGAAGGTGGCGGTGATGACGTAACCGAAGCCGAACAGCCCATAGGCGAGCGTCGTCAGAAAGAGCGGCTTCGTCCATTTGAGCGGCGGCTCCGACAGCGCAGAGGCATGCCGGGGTGGCCCGGCGGGCATCACCCGCCAGACGAGAAGAAACGTAGCGAAGGAAAAGACGGCACCGGCAATCCACTCCTCCCGCCAGGAGGCACCGCCGCCATCAAAAACGACGCCGATGAGATAGACCACAAGCGAGGAAATCGCGATGCCGGCACCGACGCCGCCATAATGCAGCGCCTGAATATGGTCCTTGCCAGCTTTCATGGCGTGGCCGATGACGATCTGCGACGTGAAGATCATGGTCATCGCACTGGCAACGCCGGCGAAAAACCGGATCAGGGTGAAGGCCGCAACGGAGTTGAAGGCGGCCATGGCAAGCAGCAACGCGCCCGTGGAAAACAAGCCACAAAGGGCGACCAGCCGTTCGCGTCCCGAGCCCCAGGAATAGGCGGCGAGAACCGCCCCCGCGAGATAACCGGCGAAATTCCCCGCCGCGACGATACCCGCATCCCCCGCCGATAGCGGAACATCCGCCATCATGCCAGGAAGAATGGGGGTGAAGGAAAAACGGCCGAAGCCCATGGCGGACGCCATCATCAAGGCGCCGGCGAAACCGAGTGCAGTCAGATGTTTGGGGGAAAGTGGCTTGTCGATGCTCATGTACGGCTTATCGCAACCGCACTGCCACGGAACAAGCGAGTTATTTTGATCGGCAGCATAAGCCGTCTTTATCGGTACGAGATGCAAGATCCCGTCGCCTGCGCATCCTTATCCACCCTCATTCCTGTGCTTGTCACAGGAATCCAGCCGACGCGCGTCCGCGCGGCGAGAGAAGTCCTTTCAGCCCAAGGACTTGGGCTGGCTGGATCCCTGTGACAGGCACAGGGATGAGGGAGGAGAAAGGTCAACGAATGCGGCAAACGTCGTAATTGGCGCACTCAGCTACGAAACTTGGTGTCTTGTAAAGTGGCGGTCTTCACCCCTCACTCAACCAGCGTCAGCACCAGCGGGCCGTTCTTCGTAGCAACCACGGTATGTTCATACTGCACGGTCGGCGCGCTCGGATCGCTATAGAGCGTCCACGGATCGTCGTCGCCATCTTCGGCCCAATAGGCACCCGTCGACAGGAAGGGTTCAACGGTGAAGACCATGCCCTCCTGCATGATGCGCCGCTCACCCTTGTCCGGCCAGGTCGCCAGTTCCTTCGGCTCCTCATGCAGGGAGCGGCCAATGCCGTGGCTCGCCAGATTGGTGATCAGCGTGTAGCGGTTCTTTTTTGCAAAGGAGCCGATGGCATTGCCGATATCGGCAAAGGGCCGACCGGTTTTCACCTGCTGCAAGCCCGTCCACATGGCGCGCTTGCCATCGCGGCACAGCCGCTCGATCTCCTTTTTCACCGGCGGCACGGCGAAAGACGAACCCGTATCGCCGAAGAAACCGCTCTTCACCGCCGAAACATCGATATTGACGAGATCGCCCGCCTTGATGATGCGCGGGCCGGGAATGCCATGCGCAACCTCTTCGTTGACGCTGATGCAGGTCGCGCCGGGAAACTGGTAGCAGAACTCCGGCGCCGATTGCGCGTCGTTATCCTCCAGTACCTTTCGGCCGATCGCATCCAGTTCGGCCGTGGTGATACCGGGTTCCAGCGCATCCGCCATGGTCTGCATGGCCACGGCGCAGATGCGACCGATATCCTTTAGCAAAACCAGTTCTTCGTCGGTGGAGATGACCATGTTTCTGTCCGTCGTTCTAAATGGCGGGTCTGAAGACGCCCGCCTTGGTAATAATCAGGCCGTGGCTTTCACCGGATCGGCACTCCCCGTCAATTCTTTTCTGACAACAGGCGCGACTTTCGTACCATAAAGCTCGATGCCGCGCATGATCTGGTCATGCGGCATCAGGCCGATTGCCATCTGCAACAGGAAACGGTCGTTCTTGAAAACGCCGTGCGCCTTGATGATCTTTTCCGCCACCAGCTCAGGTTCGCCAAGGAAGAGGTTGCCCTCCGGCCCACGCGCCGCATCGAAATGCGCGCGGTTTGTCGGACCCCAGCCGCGCTCGCGGCCGATGCGGTTCATCACCTCTGCCTGCGGTCCGTAAAACTGGTCCGCCGCCTTGTCGGTGGTGTCGGCAATGAAGCCGTGCACGTTGATGCTGGTGCGCAGCCTGGTCTTTTCCTGCCCCGCCCGGCGTGCAGCTTCGTGATAGAGATCGAACAGCGGCGCGAAACGGCGATATTCGCCGCCGATGATGGCAAGCGCCACCGGCAGCCCCATGGCGCCGGCCCGCGCCACCGATTGCGGCGTGCCGCCAACCGCGATCCAGACCGGCAGGCGCTCCTGAAGGGGACGCGGATAGACCCCGCGCCCATTGATGGCGGGGTGTTTGGTGCCGGACCAGGTGACGATTTCGTTCTCGCGCAGCGCCAAGAGCAGATCGAGCTTTTCCGCAAACAGCACGTCATAGTCTTCGAGGTCGTAACCGAACAGCGGGTAGGATTCGATGAAGGAACCGCGCCCGGCCATGATTTCGGCACGGCCGTTCGACAGGAGATCGACGGTGGAGAATTGCTGGAAGACCCGGACCGGATCATCCGAACTCAGAACCGAGACAGCGCTCGTCAGGCGGATATTCTTCGTCTTCACCGCCGCCGCCGCAAGCACGGTGGAGGGTGAGGACGCGACATAGTCCGGGCGGTGATGTTCACCCAGCCCAAACACATCCAGTCCAACCTGATCGGCAAGCTCGATTTCCTCAAGCAGTTCGCGCAGCCGGCGCGCACCTTCCGGCCCACGGCCATCGACGGGGTTGGGATTGACATCCGCAAAAGTGTAAAGACCGAGTTCCATAGACGATACCTCTGTTTGATTGTTTGAGAGATAGGCACGGACGGCCCGCCAGACAAATGCAAAATCTGGCGTAAAATCTGGATGCTTAGCTTCGAAAAAGTGGATGGGCGCAGGCGCATTATGCCCCATGCCGGCCTCCCCCGAAATCGCGCCCGAAATCGCGATTGCCAGCCCGCCCCCTTTGGGCATAACCTGCTTAAATATGTGCGAAGTAATGCAAAAAGGGGAAAGCATGCATCGGACAGTTATCGTGACAGGCTCCACAAGTGGCATCGGCCTTGGCATCGCACAGAGATTTGCGAGGGAGGGCGCGAATATCGTGCTGAATGGCTTCGGCGACGAAGACGAAATTGAAAAACTCCGCCTCTTGCTGGAAGCCGAAAGTGGCGGGCGCGTGCTCTACCACCCGGCAGATATGACGAAACCGGACGAGATTGCCGATCTCATCAATTCCGCGCATGAAAAGCTTGGTTCGGTCGATGTGCTCGTCAACAATGCCGGCATTCAGCACATCGCTCCGATCGAGGAGTTTCCGACGGAAAAGTGGGATTGGATCATCGCCATCAATCTGACCAGTTCCTTCCATACGATGCGCGTTGCGATACCGCTGATGAAGAAGGCCGGCAAAGGCCGTATCATCAACATTGCCTCTGCCCACGGTCTCGTCGCCTCGCCGTTCAAATCGGCCTATGTGGCAGCCAAGCACGGCATCATGGGCCTGACGAAGACGGCGGCGCTCGAGCTTGCGCAGACGGGCGTCACCGTCAACGCCATCTGTCCCGGTTATGTGCTGACGCCGCTCGTCGAAAAGCAGATACCGGAAATGGCCAAGGTGCGCGGCATCAGCGAAGAGGCGGTGAAGAACGACGTGATGCTGGAATTGCAGGCGACAAAGCAATTCGTCACCATCGATGACGTGGCAGCAGCGGCGCTGTTTCTGGCAAGCGATGCCGCCAGCAACATTACCGGCACGCATATTTCCGTCGATGGCGGCTGGACAGCGCAATAATCGATGACATCTCTTTCCGTTTTGGAAACAATGAATTGCCAAAACGGAAATCGATATGCGCGCGCGGGCGTGCATAGATAGCAGATTGGGAACCGGCTCAACCGGACAAAAAGCAAGGCAGTGCATGAACGACGCGATCAGCTTCATCCTCAACAGCGAAACCATTTCGCTTAAGGGTTTCGGACCGACAGACACGCTTCTCGATTATCTCCGCCTTCAAAGACGGCTGACCGGGACGAAAGAAGGCTGTGCTGAAGGTGACTGCGGCGCCTGCACGGTGTTGGTCGGGCGGCTTGTTGATGGCTCGCTGCGTTATGAAAGCGTCAATGCCTGCATCCGCTTTTTGGGCTCGCTGCATGCAACCCATATCGTGACGGTAGAGCATCTGGCCGGCCGCGATGGCACGCTTCACCCCGTGCAGCAGGCAATGGTGGATTTCCACGGTTCCCAATGCGGTTTCTGCACGCCGGGCTTCATCATGTCGCTCTACGGCCTGTGGCTTGCCAGCGAAAACCCGTCCCGCGCCGATATTGAAAAGGCGCTCCAAGGCAATCTCTGTCGATGCACGGGTTACGAGCCGATTGTGCGGGCTGCCGAAAAGATTGCAGCCGCCCGCCCGAGTGCGCTGTTCGACCCGCTGCAACGCGACCGCACCGATATCATGGCAAGGCTCTGGGCGATCCGCGCCAATGAAACCATTACGGTTACCCGCGGCGAAGATCGGACCATCATCCCGGCAACGCTTGCTGAATTGACCGATATCTATGCCGCCGAGCCGAAGGCTACCATCATTGCCGGTTCCACCGATGTCGGCCTGTGGGTGACAAAGCAGATGCGGGCGCTTAACCCTGTCATCTTCATCAACAACCTCGGCGATCTGCAGGGTATTGCCGTGGATGAGAACGGCGTGACGCTCGGTGCCGGTGTCACCTACAGCCAGGCCTTCAAGACCATTGCAGAACATTTCCCGCCGCTTGCCCGGCTGTTCGATCGTCTTGGCGGCGAACAGGTGCGCAATATGGGAACCATCGGCGGCAACATCGCCAACGGTTCGCCCATCGGCGATACGCCCCCGGCCCTGATCGCGCTCGGCGCCACGCTCACCTTGCGCTCGTCTTCCGGCAGCCGCACCTTGCCGCTGGAAAGCTACTTCATCGATTATGGCAAGCAGGACCGGCTGAGCGGCGAATTCGTCGAAAAGCTTTTCATTCCGTTCCAGACGCCGGGAAGTCACTACGCCGTCTACAAGATTTCCAAGCGCCGGGACGAGGATATCTCCGCTCTCTGCGCCGCCTTCAATCTGACGCTCGATGCCGATGGCGCAGTCGAAAACATCCGCATCGCCTTCGGCGGCATGGCCGGCACGCCGAAACGCGCTGCACATCTCGAGGCAGCGCTTCTCGGCAAGCCCTGGTCTCAGGAAACGATCGATGCGGCGCGCGATGCGCTGGACGATGATTTCACCCCGCTGACCGACTGGCGCGCGACCGCCGAATATCGGCAACTCACAGCCAAGAATTTGCTGACACGGTTTTTCCTCGAGACATCAGGGGAAAAGCAGGAACTTGCCCGCTTCTCGCTGGAGGAGGCTTGAACCATGGACACGACAAGCTTCGATAAGACCAAGACCGAAATCGACGGCCCTGTACACGCCTCGCTCAGGCACGATTCTGCCCATAAACATGTGACGGGCAGCGCCGAATATATCGACGATATTCCCGAACCCGCCGGCCTCGTTCACGGCGCGCTTGGCCTTTCCGACCGGGCCCATGCCGAAATCGTCTCGATGGACCTTTCCGAAGTGGAAGCTACGCCGGGCGTGTTATGGGTGATGACAGGTAAAGACGTGCCCGGCGAAAACGACGTCTCCTCCGGCGGGCGTCATGACGAGCCGCTGCTCGCCGAAACGAAGGTTGAATTTCACGGCCAGCCGATCTTCGCGGTCTTCGCTGAAAGCCGCGATATTGCCCGCAAGGCCGCCCGCAAGGCGAAAATCGTCTACAAGGACCTGCCGCATTTCACCGATATCGACACGGCGATTGAAAATGGCGGTGCGCTCGTCATCGATCCGATGACGCTGAAGCGTGGCGATGCGAAGCTCGAAATGGACGTGGCACCCCGTCGCCTGACCGGTACGATGCGGATCGGCGGGCAGGAGCATTTTTATCTCGAAAGCCACATCGCCATGGCCGTGCCGGGCGAGGACGATGAGGTGACGCTGTGGAGCTCCACCCAGCATCCGAGCGAAATCCAACACATTGTCAGCCACATCCTTCAGGTGCCATCCAATGCCGTCACGGTGCAGGTGCGGCGCATGGGCGGCGGTTTCGGCGGCAAGGAAACCCAGGGAAACCAGTTCGCAGCCCTTTGCGCCATTGCCGCCAAGAAGCTGAACCGGGCCGTGAAAATCCGCCCCGACCGCGACGAAGACATGACCGCCACCGGCAAACGCCACGATTTCCGCGTCGATTACGAGCTAGGCTTCGATGAGGAAGGCCGCATCCACGCCGTCGACGCCACCTATGCGGCCCGCTGCGGCTTTTCCTCCGACCTGTCCGGCCCGGTAACCGACCGCGCGCTGTTTCACGCCGATTCCAGCTATTTCTATCCGCATGTGCATCTGACCTCCCGGCCGCTCAAAACCCATACCGTCTCCAACACCGCCTTTCGCGGTTTCGGCGGCCCGCAGGGCATGCTCGGGGCTGAGCGTTTCATCGAGGAAATCGCCTATGCCGTCGGCAAGGACCCGCTCGATGTCCGCAAGCTCAATTTCTACGGCGAGACCGGTTCGGGCCGCACCACAACCCCCTATCATCAGGAGGTCGAGGACAACATCATCGCCCGCGTCGTCGAGGAATTGGAAGCCTCCAGCGAATACCGCGCGCGCAGGCAGGCAATTGTCGAGTTCAACAAGACCAGCCCGATCATCCGCAAGGGCATTGCGCTCACCCCTGTCAAATTCGGCATCTCCTTCACCATGACCGCCTTCAATCAGGCGGGCGCGCTGGTGCATATCTATAATGACGGTTCGATCCACCTGAACCACGGCGGCACCGAAATGGGCCAGGGCCTCTACACCAAGGTGGCGCAGGTGGTAGCCGATGCCTTCCAGGTGGATATCGGCCGGGTGAAAATCACCGCCACGACCACGGGCAAGGTGCCCAATACGTCGGCCACGGCCGCCTCGTCCGGTACGGACCTCAATGGCATGGCGGCCTATGACGCTGCCCGCCAGATCCGTGAAAGGCTTATCAAATTCGCTGCCGAGAACTGGAACGTGCCGGAAGAAGAGGTTGTCTTCCTGCCAAACCGGGTGCGCATCGGGCTTGAGGAAATCGCCTTCAACGATTTTATCAAACGAGCCTATTTCGCCCGCGTCCAGCTTTCCGCCGCCGGTTTTTACAAGACGCCGAAAATCCATTGGGATCGCGCCGCCGGCCGCGGCACGCCATTTTATTATTTCGCCTATGGCGCGGCCTGTTCGGAAGTGTCGATCGATACACTGACCGGCGAATACATGATGGAGCGCACCGATATTCTCCACGATGTCGGCAAGTCGCTAAACCCGGCCATCGATATCGGGCAGGTGGAAGGCGCCTTCGTGCAGGGCATGGGCTGGCTGACGACGGAGGAATTATGGTGGGACGGCAAGGGGCGGCTGCGCACCCACGCTCCCTCCACCTACAAGATCCCGCTTGCCTCCGACCGGCCGAAGATTTTCAACGTTCAACTGGCGGAATGGTCGGAAAACGCCGAGCCCACCATCGGCCGCTCCAAGGCCGTGGGCGAACCGCCTTTCATGCTGGCGATCTCGATTCTCGAAGCACTCTCCATGGCCGTCGCGTCCATCGCCGACTACAAGGTCTGCCCACGCCTCGATGCGCCGGCAACGCCCGAGCGGGTGCTGATGGCGGTGGAACGGTTGAAGAAGGTGTGAGGGGAGACATAATGACGTCCCTCTCCCGCTTCCTCGCCAGCTCCGGACCTGCAATCCTCGTGGAAATCGAGGCCGTGAAAGGGTCATCGCCGCGCGAGGCGGGAACCTTCATGCTGGTAAGCCGGAAGGCGCTGTGGGAGACCATCGGCGGCGGGCAGTTCGAATATATGGCGATAGACCATGCCCGTGCCATGTTGAAGAACGGTACGATCGAAGACGGCATGGATATTCCGCTCGGCCCCGAAATCGGCCAGTGCTGCGGCGGCCGCACCCTGCTCCGCTTCCGGCTGGTAACGCCGGACATCGCGGCAGCACTCGAGGCAAGGCTTAAGGCTGAAACCGAGCAGCGGCAGGCCGTTTTCATTTTCGGGGCGGGCCATGTCGGCAAGGCGCTGACAGATGCTCTGTCGCTTCTGCCTTTGACACTGACCGTGGTGGAAACCCGTGAAAACGAGTTGCGCGATCTTTCAGCCGGTGTCGTATCCGTGCTGACCCCCATGCCGGAAGCGCTGATCGCGAAAATTCCCGCAAACGGCGCTGCGATCATCGTCACCCACGATCACGCACTCGATTTCCTGATTGCAAAGGAAGCGCTTGCCCGCGACGATCTCGCTTATGTCGGCATGATCGGCTCGAAAACCAAACGCGCCACCTTCGCCCATTGGCTGGAGCGGGAGGGAGAACCCGCTACCCGCCTTCAAAAACTCATCCTGCCGATCGGTGGAAGTAGCGTCAGGGACAAGCGCCCCGCCATTATAGCGGCCCTTGTGGTAGCCGAGTTGCTGCAAGCATTTTCCGCTGCCGAAACCCATCGCACCGAAAATCAGCGCGGCCATCCTCAAGACCAAGATCACGCCTGATCCCGTCGGGCAGGCTTTCATCTACCAGATTATCCGGTCGAAGGCTTTCAAGGGAAAACCGTTCCGCGGTCCGCAGACCCGCGCGCAGGCGGGACCACGCGCGCAAGAGTGCTGTGCGCATGTTCGTCTCCATTTAAAAAATGTCAGAAGCTCAGTTGATGAATTGAGCTAAAAATGCTCTGTTTTCCGGATAAAAACCAATGAAACCTTTGGCAGTTGGCATAAAGAGAACTTATCCATGAAAATGTCCCGCCAGTTCCCCCTGAACGCCCTGCGCGTGTTCGAAGCCGCCGCCCGGCATCTCAGCTTCACCAAGGCCGGTGAGGAACTGGGTATGACGCAGACGGCGGTCAGCTATCAGGTGAAACTGCTGGAAGAGAATGTTGGCGAGCCGCTCTTCATCAGAAAGGCGCGGCAGGTTGTGCTGACCGAGGCCGGGCAGAAACTGGCGCCGAAAGTTGCGGAAGCCTTCAACACTTTACGGGAGGCCGTCGACAATGTCCGTGACACCTCTGACACCACCCTGACCATTCACTCCACCGCGACTTTCGCATCGCGCTGGCTTTCGCGGCATCTGGGAGCTTTCCAGCTTGAACATCCCTCGATCGCCGTGCGGCTCGACACATCAAGCGCATTGATCGATTTTACGCAGTCCGATTGCGATGTCGCCATCCGCTGGAGCAGCGACGATGGCAAAGGACTGATCTATCATCAGTTGCTGCGGGGCGTTTATACGCCGATGCTGCATCCGAACCTCGCCGAAAGCATCGGCGGATTGAAAAAGCCGGAGGATCTTCTGCGCCTGCGCATCATCGATCCGGGTGACATCTGGTGGAGCCAATGGTTCCGGGAAGTCGGCATCGAAAATCCGGGCCTCGACCGTTATCCGCGCAGCCGCCTCAGCGTGCAGGCTTTCGAAGCCGCAGCGGCAATTGCCAGCCAGGGGGTAGCCATGCTCACCCCTGAACTTTATGCGGACGAGATTGCCCTCGGCCGCCTTTATCAGCCCTTCGAGCACCTCAGCAACGAGGGTAAGAACTACTGGCTCGTCTACCCTGAAAACCGCAGGAACATTCGCAAGATAAGGCTGTTTCGCGACTGGATACTGAAGCGGATCGACGAAAACCGGCCGCAAACATCTCAATACCCCATATCAGGCGCATAAAAGCAGCGCGGCGTGTCCTCGTCCGGGAACAGACAGAGATGATATTCTCCATCCTCGGATCGTCTTGCCTCACGCTGCGACCAGCTGAAGACATGGCGCCGCGTCACCAGACGATGATCGCCGGGCGCAAGCGAGACCTCGTAACCATCCTGCGTGACACGAACACTTCGCGTAGGGATCATCTGGCAATCGCCGGTTTCGGCGTCGCCATTGCAGCAGTAGCTTTCATATTTGAACCCCTTGTGGGATTCATGCGCAAGCGCCGTGGCGTTGAATGCCATCAGCAGGAAAAGAACTGTCAGAACAAGGCGCATCGGCACGGTCTCCGTTGAAAACAACGGCGGCTGCCGGAAGGTCATTGCGTCACTTCATTCAAAATCCAAGCATCAACGCATACCCGGACGCAACGGCACCGGGAACTGCAACACCTGCCCCTGATCTGCCCCCCGCCCCCAGGGTTTGCAGCACCCGCTTTCGGAATGAACCGCCAGCGAAAACATGTCATTGAAGCCCTGCGCCTCTGACCGAAAACCGGAAAGAACATGCGCAACATAAATGTGTCAGAGTGCCCTTCGAAGCGTCCTTTCGGACGCAGGTCGCTCCAAGGCCCCGCAGCCCAATAGTTTTGCACATCAGCAGACTGCTCAACGGATAATAGCTGAGTCGCGTTAGCCAGCTAAGCACAAACTCAGCAGCAGGACGGCTCCTTGACGATTGGGCGGGCCGGAAGCGGGACGTCGCCGCGCCTGCGCCAAAGTTGTGGACACGAGCGTACGGGATTGTGAACAATCATCGTGCGGTGTTTGCTTTTCCCTTTCCTAACGGTCAAATTTCTCGCAAGGTGCGCTGCACAAGGATCAGGGGAACCGAATGTACGAATATGCCATTGCGTGGGAATGGATGGCCTTTGCCGTCCGCTGGCTCCACGTCATCACCGCCATCGCCTGGATCGGCTCGTCCTTCTATTTCATCGCGCTCGATCTTGGGCTGGTCAAACGGCCGCATTTGCCGCCGGGGGCCTATGGCGAGGAGTGGCAGGTGCATGGCGGCGGCTTTTACCACATCCAGAAATATCTGGTCGCCCCGGCCCAGATGCCCGAACACCTGACATGGTTCAAATGGGAAAGCTACGTCACCTGGCTGTCCGGCTTCGCCATGCTGTGCATCGTTTATTACGGCGGCGCCGACCTTTTCCTCATCGACCATTCGGTGCTGGCGCTCACCCAGTTCCAGGCCATCTGTCTGTCGCTGGCATCGCTTGCTGTCGGCTGGCTGTTTTACGATTTCCTCTGCAAGTCGCCGCTTGGCAACAACACCTGGGGCCTGATGGTGGTGCTTTACGTCGCGCTGGTGGCGATGGCGTGGGGCTATACGCAGGTCTTCACCGGCCGCGCCGCCTTCCTGCATCTCGGCGCTTTTACCGCCACCATCATGTCGGCGAATGTGTTCTTCATCATCATTCCCAATCAGAAGATCGTCGTTGCCGACCTGATCGCCGGGCGCACGCCGGACCCGAAATATGGCCGCATCGCCAAACAGCGCTCATTGCACAACAACTACCTGACGCTGCCCGTCATCTTCTTCATGCTGTCGAACCACTATCCGCTGGCCTTTGCGACCGAGTTCAACTGGATCATCGCAGCACTCGTCTTCCTGATGGGCGTCACCATCCGCCACTGGTTCAACACCACCCATGCCCGCAAGGGCAAGCCGACATGGACCTGGCTGCTGACCGCGCTCATCTTCATCGTCATCATGTGGCTTTCCAGCGTGCCGAAGGTGCTGACCGGCGAAGAAGAACAGAAGGCGGCAACGCTTTCGCCGATGCAGCAGCAATTCGTCAGCGACGCCCATTTCGCGAGCGCCCGCGATGTCGTTCAGGGTCGCTGTTCCATGTGCCACGCCGCCGAGCCGGTGTGGGAAGGCGTGCCCTTCACGCCGAAATCTGTGAAGCTCGAAACCGACGCGCAGATCGCCGCACACGCCCGCGAAATCTATTTGCAAGCCGGCCGCAGCCATGCCATGCCTCCCGGCAACATCACCGCCATCACCCCGCAGGAGCGCAAAGTGCTGACCGCATGGTATGAAAGCGCCGTTTCCGCGGGCAAAGACGCCAAGGAAAAAACCGAATGAGCATGGTTCTGCTGCGTGGCCGCCTGTTAAGCTTCCGCCGCGCGCCGCTCGCAATCGACGATACGCAAAGCTATCTCTACATCGAGGATGGCGGCCTGCTTATCGAAAACGGCAAGATCGCCGCCATTGGCGACTATGCCGATATTCGCAAGCAGGCACCTGATGACATTGAGGAGAAGGACCACCGCCCTCATCTCATCGTGCCGGGCTTGATCGACATGCACCTGCATTTCCCGCAGATGCAGGTCATCGGCTCCTATGCCGCCAACCTTCTGGAATGGCTGAATACCTATACTTTCCCGGAAGAATGCCGTTTCGTCGAAAGCGCGCATGCCCAGCGCATCGCCACACATTTTTACGATGAGCTTCTGCGCCACGGCACCACCACGGCTGTCGCCTATTGCTCCGTGCACAAGACCTCAGCCGATGCGTTTTTCACTGAGGCCCTGAAGCGCGGCATGCTGATGGTGGGCGGCAAGGTGATGATGGACCGCAACGCCCCGCAGGGCCTGCTGGACACGCCGGAAACCTCCTATGACGAGACCCGGGCCGTCATCGCCGACTGGCACGGCAAGGGCCGCAACCACGTCGCCATCACGCCCCGCTTCGCCATCACCTCTACGCCGAAACAGATGGAAGCAGCCCAGGCGCTGGCGCAGGAATTTCCCGATCTCTTCATCCAGACGCATCTTTCCGAAAATCTGGACGAGATCAAATATACCTGCGAGCTTTACCCGGAAGCGACCGATTACACCGACATCTATGTGCGTTACGGCCTGATGGGCAACAAGACCCTGCTCGGCCACGCCATCCACCTCTCGGAACGTGAGGCGGACGTGCTGTCGGAAACCGGTGCAGTCGCCGTGCATTGCCCCACATCGAACCTCTTCATCGGCTCCGGCCTCTTCCCGATGAAAAAGCTGCAACGGCGCGAAAAGCCGGTGCGCATCGCAGTCGCGACCGATATCGGCGGCGGATCGAGCTATTCCATGCTGCGCACCATGGATGAGGGCTACAAGATCCAGCAATTGCTGGGCGAACGACTGAACCCGCTGGAAAGCTGGTATCTGATGACGCGCGGCAACGCCGAAGCGCTTTCCATGGTCGACCGCATCGGCACGCTGGACGTCGGCACGGATGCCGACATCACGGTTCTCAACGCCTCTTCCACGCCCGCCATGGCGCTGAAGATGGAAGTGGTGAAAAGCCTGACCGAAGAACTGTTCCTGATGCTGACCATGGGCGACGACCGCACAGTCGTCGAGACCTACGTCGCCGGCAAGGCGATGAAAAGCGCGCTTGCATAGTTCGGTTTAGGCCGAAACATCAGGTCGTGGCCTCATCTATATCAGTACATATTGAAACGAGCGGGCGTCGCCTGTTTTTCTCTCCCCGCCGGGGAGAAGAAACAGGCCGCACTCGCCCGTTTCATATGATTGCCTGACAGCCCAAGTCAGCCGAAATGCGAATGACCTCTGGAGTGCGCCGTGCCGGATTTTGAGACAACCACAACGCTCTTGATTGTCGCCACATTCATCGTCGCGGGCGTCGTCAAGGGCGTCACCGGCATGGGCCTGCCGACCGTTGCCATGGGCGTTCTCGGCCTTTTCATGCCGCCGGTCGTTGCAGCTGGCCTGCTCATTCTGCCCTCCTTCATCACCAATATCTGGCAATTGCTGGCCGGACCCGATTTCAAGGCGATTGTCTCGCGACTATGGCCGATGATGATCGCCATTGCCGTCGGCACGCTTCTTGGCATCCGGCTGATGACATCAGGCACCGGCGTCTGGACCACCTCGGCGCTCGGATTATGCCTCGCGGCTTACGCAGCCTACAGCCTTCTTGCAAAGCCCTTCGCCGTTCCCGCAAGGCTGGAACCGAAACTCTCCCCGGCCGTCGGGCTGGCGACCGGCCTTCTGACCGGCGGCACCGGAATTTTCGTGGTCCCCGCCGTGCCCTATATCCAGTCGCTTGGCTTCAGCCGCGACGATCTCGTGCAGGCGCTTGGCATGTCCTTCACCGTTTCCACCGTTGCGCTTGCCGCCGGCCTTGCCTCTCAGGACGCCTTCCGCGTCGAGCACATGTCGCTTTCCGCACTCGCCGTCCTGCCAGCGCTTCTCGGCATGTGGCTTGGCCAGAATATCCGCCGCATCGTCACTCCCGCGACATTCAGGCGCTGGTTCCTCATCTGCCTGCTTATGCTAGGTGGTGAATTGTTCCTGCGGGCTTTCTGGAGTTGATTCAAGCGCAGTCGAACCGTCATTGCTTCAGAGGCGCAATCAGATTATAGGCGACAATTTCTTCGTCTTCCGTCCCCTCATCGTAAATCTTCGCCACCGTGGCGCGCAGATCCGGCGAATAAACCGCTGTCCATCGTTCTTCCTCTTTGCCGTTTTTACGAATGTCGTAGGTCACATAAAACACCTCGTAATTGCAGAATTTAATCGGAAAGGCGCGCCGCTTCGTAACTGCAAGGGTCAGTGACCACTTATCCTCGATTTTGGTAGTTTCGAGGGGCAGAAATTCAAAAGTGCGTCGAGCGCCAACTTTCAGAGGCCAGAATGCTTCCAGATTTGACGTAAAGTGCTGGCTGTAATTGCCGTCATCGCCCGAACGCGCCAGCTCGATTAACCCCCGAAAGAGAAAAAGCCTCTGTTTGCCTGCGCCTTGAAAATCATTCTCCACCAAGACGATCGGTCCGGATCGCCTGAATTCGCTGCGCACCTGACCGTGGGCAAGAACAAACTCATCTCCATCATTTTTACCGGAGGGGCACTCGGCGGCGAAAACAATCGCGGGCGAAATAAGAACTGCGATAAATAATCTGAGTAAATAATTTAACATATTAAAATACGCCATTACTTGAGAAACCATCTGAATTATTATCGAAATACAGTATATTTCAAGCATAATTCCTAGCCATTTGCGAGTGCAAAAAGCACTGCTGCAAAGACGATTGCCATCGCGTAAACGCGATTACCATGTTATGTGAAGCCATCATTCAAATGTGAAGGCTTTATCCATGGGCAAAATCCTCACCATAGCGGACCTGAAGAAACAGGCTCAGTGCCGTGTGCCGAAGATGTTTTTCGACTATGCCGATAGCGGCGCCTGGACGGAAGGCACCTACCGCGCCAATGAGGAGGATTTTTCCAAGATAAAGCTACGCCAGCGTGTGCTGGTGGATATGACCGACCGGTCGCTCGCCACCGAAATGATCGGCCAGAAGGTTTCGATGCCGGTGGCGCTCTCCCCCACTGGACTAACCGGCATGCAGCATGCCGATGGCGAGATGCTGGCGGCAAAAGCGGCGGAAGAATTCGGCGTGCCTTTCACGCTTTCCACCATGAGCATCTGCTCCATCGAGGATGTCGCCTCCGTCACCTCCAAACCTTTCTGGTTCCAGCTTTACGTGATGAAGGACCGCGACTTCGTCAATAATCTGATCGACCGGGCGAAGGCAGCGGGATGCTCGGCGCTGGTGCTGACGCTCGACCTGCAAATTCTCGGCCAGCGCCACAAGGACCTGCGCAACGGCCTCTCCGCCCCGCCGAAATTCACCCCGAAACACATCTGGCAGATGGCGACACGGCCAAGATGGTGCCTCGACATGCTGCGCACGCAACGCCGCAGCTTCGGCAATATCGTCGGCCACGCCAAGAACGTCTCCGACCTCTCGTCGCTCTCCTCCTGGACGGCCGAGCAATTCGATCCGCGCCTGTCGTGGAAGGATGTCGAATGGATCAAGGAGCGTTGGGGCGGCAAGCTCATACTCAAGGGTATCCTTGACGAGGAAGATGCGCGCGCCTCGCTCGATACTGGCGCGGACGCCATCATCGTCTCCAACCATGGCGGTCGCCAGCTCGACGGCGCGCATTCCTCGATCGCCATGCTGCCGAGGATCGTCGATGCCGTTGGCGACAGGGTGGAGGTGCATATGGACGGCGGCATTCGCTCCGGCCAGGACGTGCTGAAGGCAGTAGCACTCGGCGCCAAGGGAACCTACATCGGCCGCCCGTTCCTCTACGGCCTCGGCGCGAATGGCAAGCAGGGCGTGACGACGGCGCTCGAGATCATCCGCAAGGAAATGGATATCAGCATGGCGCTTTGCGGGAAGCGGCTGATTACGGACGTCGATCGCAGCATTCTGGCGTGATGGTGACGACACGGCATACAACGTAAAGATCGAAGCCGATGCTTCGGTAAGAATATCGCCTTTACGCCGCCTCCCTCAGTCCTGTGCTTGTCACAGAGATCCAGCGAGCCCAAGCCCTTGGGCTGAAAGGACTATTCTCGTCGCGCAGACGCGCGCCGGCTGGATTCCTGTGACAAGAACAGGAATGAGGTGGAGAAGTCCGCTCAATGCCCCACCGTCTTCGAAAACACATTGACGATCACCACCCCGGTTACGATGAACCCAAGACCAACCACCGCAGCAATATCGAGCGTCTGGCGGAACACGAAATAGCCAATGCCGGAAATCAGCACGATGCCAAGCCCGCTCCAGATCGCATAGGCAACGCCGACCGGCAGCGCCCGGAGCGTGAACGACAGGAGATAAAAGGCCGCACCGTAAAACAGCGCCATCAGCACCGTCGGCAACAGCTTGGTGAATTGCTGCGATTGCTGCAGAAAGGAAGTTGCGATGACCTCGCAGACGATAGCCGCGACAAGCGCCCCATAAGTCAAAACAGCCGCGTTCATCGTTCCACTTCCTTTTTCGTCTGGGCGATCATCCGGGCCCTCAGAGCCGCCCTGTCGCCACCCGCTTTACCGTCGTCGGCCAGTAGATCGGCAAACCAGATGCCGTCAGCCGCAAGCCGCACCATCTCCAGGACCACCCCGTCATCCGTTTCTTTATGACGGGCAAGGCGCCCCTCAATCCAGCTGTTCCACATGCGCCGAAGCGACGGTTCACCGACCATGGAAACCGAGATCGCTGCCCATTGCCTGCCCGAATCCCTGCCCCGATCCGAGAAAACCGCGTTCAC
Organism: Rhizobium sp. SJZ105; assembly: GCF_007828365.1. NCBI lineage: Bacteria > Pseudomonadati > Pseudomonadota > Alphaproteobacteria > Hyphomicrobiales > Rhizobiaceae > Rhizobium > Rhizobium sp. SJZ105. Next base: position 247,828 of record NZ_VIUP01000003.1, on the reverse strand, counting down.
ATAGGCCCTTGTGAAGCTCCCAAAAGCTTCACAATCCTGTGAGATGAGGTCGTCGATCTCAGTGTCCAGAGTCGCCAGAAGGTCAGTCATCACCGCTTCCAGCAGCACCTGCTTGGAAGGAAAATGATGAAACAACCCACCCTTCGTCACCCCGGCGGCATCGGCCACTGCCTGCACGGAAAGCGCCGCAACCCCCTGCTCGGCAGCGAGTTTCGCCGCGCAATCGAGAAGATTGCGGCGAACGATCTCAGGCTGCTTTTTGCGTTCATGTGCATTTGTCATGACGGTAAACATACCGGATGGTTGGTTTCTTTGCAAGGAAATTGTGAGGGCGACGGCCGACTTGAATTTCATACTTAATTAAGCATGAAAGCGATCTCTAAAGTTTTAGCGGTTTTGTTGCCGGAAAGTGTCAGTAAAACTTCGCCCATCGCGGCGATCGAACATAAAGGGGTGGACCATGTCGGGAACGATCAAACGGGGAATGGCGGGCGCATGGGTATTCGCACTCGCCTTCTTTTGCGCGATCCTCTCATTGCAGGCATCGCCTGCGCAGGCCGGTTATGCCCATTTCATCATGGATGCCAATACCGGAAAGGTCCTCGCCGCGCAGAACGCCGATGTGCTGAACCACCCGGCATCGCTGACCAAGATGATGACGCTCTATATGACCTTCGAGGCGTTGCACGCCGGCCGGATTCGCTGGGACCAGAAGATAAGGATGTCCAGGAACGGCGCAGCCGTCATCCCCTCGAAGCTTTATGTGCGTGAGGGCCAGACGTTTACGGTGCGCGAAGCCGTCTACGGCATGATCGTCAAATCCGCCAATGACATGGCGGAAGGCATGGGCGACCATCTCGGCGGGTCCGAGGCACAATTTGCGCAGATGATGACCCGTAAGGCCCGCCAGCTTGGCATGACCAAGACGGTTTTCCGCAACGCCTCAGGCCTGCCCAGCAAATCGCAGGTGACGACGGCGCGCGACATGGCGAAACTCGGCCTTGCGTTGCAGCGCGACTTTCCGAAAGAATACGGCCTCTTTGCCATGGAATCCTTCAGCTTCCGGGGCAAGCGCATCCGTGGCCACAATAATCTGATGTATCGCTATCAGGGCATGGACGGCATCAAGACCGGTTACACCAATGCGTCGGGCTTCAACCTCGTCAGCGCCATCAATCACAATGGCCGCCGTGTCGTTGGCGTCGTGCTGGGCGGCAAGACCGCGCGCGGCCGCGATGCGCAGATGGCTGCTCTGCTGGACAAGGCGATGCCGCAGGCCTCGAGAAGCCGTAATACCGAACAGCTCTTGGCAAGCGCCAATGTCAGCCGCACTTTCGATGTGCCGCCCGCAGCCGTCCCTCCGGCAACCGTACCATTGCCTATGTTTGCCGAGCGTCGCGCCGATCCGATCGCCATGCAGATCGCCACGGCGAACAGCCAGATGGCGGATATGATCCAGGTCTCTGCCATTCCGAAACCCGCACCCGCTGCACAAATGACCGGCCAACGCAGCCGCTGGGAAGTGCAGATCGCCGCCACCGACAGCGAAGCTGCCGCCCGCTCGCTGCTCGCCAATGCGCGTTCCAACATCGCCGGCAGCTACTCCGGCATCGCGCCCTATACCGAAGCGGTGCAAAGCGGATCGGCAACGCTCTACCGCGCCCGCTTTACCGGCTTTGAAGACCAGTCTTCGGCGGTTTCCGCCTGTAAGGAGTTGAAGGCGCAGTCTTATGCCTGCGTTGTCATGAACAGCGAAGGGTGAGTTCTACCGCTTGAGCCAACCGTTTTCCAACGCATCGGCCAGATACGGAATGCCGTTGACCTTCGCCATCTCGGCCATGGCAAGATTATCGTAGCGTATCTGCCGGAAATAGACCTGCCAGCCGCGTGCGGTTTCTTCGAGCACGGCGTAGCTGGCAAGCGGATGACCAACCTCGACATGATGGTCGAACGGCGTGTCATCCTTCCAGCCGGGGCAGCCAACGCTGCCGGGATTGACGATCAGGCGGCCATCGGAGAGCTGCACGGTGCGGGCGATATGTGTGTGGCCGCAAAGCATCAGCGGCTGGGTGATGCCATCAGCCATGGCCTCGATTTCGGAAAGCGGTCGCAATTTCAGCACCCCTTCCGGCGAAAGCGTTTCCAGCCAGTACTCCAGATCACCGCGCGGCGAGCCGTGGCAGCAATAGGCGACGTCCTTGAAAACCATGCTGAACGGCAGGGTGTGCAGCCAGTCCAGATGCGCGGCGGTCAGCTGCGCATGCGCCGGCCTCTCCCAGCTGCCCATCTCTTCCGGCGCGCGCTCGATCAATTCGCGATCATGATTGCCGAGAACGCTGGGTATCCAGTTGCCAACCAGCACATCGCCGGTAAAACCCGCTTCCAGCGGACCGCTGAAGCAATCGCCGAGATTAACGACGTCCTTGATGCCCAGGCTCGCGATATCCTCAAGCACGGCCTCCAGTGCGGCGCAGTTTCCATGAATATCGGCAATGGCGGCAAAGATCATGGCGGTCAGCTTCCTCGATAGGTGGAGTAACTATAGGGCGAAAGCAGAAGCGGCACATGGTAATGGCCGCTCTCGTCGGCAATGCCGAAACGGATGGGGATGATGTCGAGAAAGGCGGGTTCCGCCAGGGTGACGCCCTTGCCACGCAGATAATCGCCCGCATGGAAAACCAGCTCGTATTCCCCGGCCTTGAAACTGTCGCCCACAAGTAGCGGCCCGCCATCAACGCGGCCATCGCTATTGGTCTTAACCGTCTTAATCTTCTCGCGACGATCACCCGAGAGCCGGTAAAGCTCGATCGTCAGCCCTTCGGCGGGCGTGCCATGGGCGGCATCGAGGACGTGGGTGGTCAAACCGGTCATAGGCTAGGCTCCGCGATCATGTAGGGCGCATCGAAAAAATGCTCTTCCAGATTGTTGCCCGGCCCCTCGCGATCGGCAACCAGAAAATCCGAAATCGCCTGCAGCGGCATCAACGGATAATGCCATACGTTGCGGCGGTAGTTCACGCCCTGATCGCCGCCCGCCAGAAAAGCCTGCGGCCGACCAGGCTTGCCGCCCTCGTCCTCGGCAACGACGACAAGGAAAGGCCTGCCGGACAGCGGCGAGAAACTCTGGCTGCCGAGCGGATGCCGCTCCATCATCTCGATTGTATGGGGAAAGGTACGCGGCTGTCCGCGGAAAATATTGAGGATGATGCGCGCACCCTCGCCCGCTGCCTCGGGTGCCGCAAGCGCATGATGCCGCTCGGTCTGGCCGCCATTGATGTGGCACATGGAAGAGGGTGTAATTTCGATCACATCACCGAAGGATGCGAACGCCTCTTTGGTGAGAGGCTTGATCTCGAGAAAATCAGTCAAATGTCATTCACCTTGGGCATGCCAGTTTCGGAGGAGTGAGAGACGCGCCTGCAAATCCGGAATGCTCTGCGTTATCGTTTTCCAGACGACCGAGAGTTCCGCCCGAAAATAATCATGCACGATCAAATTGCGCATACCCTTCATCTTAATCCAGGGGATTTCCGGGTGCTGCTGTAAAAACGCGGGGTAATACTTGTCCAGTTTTGCGACCGCCTCGCCAATCAGGGCAAGGCACATCATCACAGCCATCTGGGTTCGCGTATCGGAAGAAAAAGTGGCCTCATCCATATCCTGAATGAAATCCCGTATTTGGGAGGCGGCAACATCCATCTCCTTCAGGTAGAGCAGAAGTCGATCCGTACTCATACTGCTTTGGCTTCCATCAGAACACGCGCCCGGATATCCGAGTGCAGGCCGCCTGAGGTGACGACGTCAACCTCGACACCGAGGATAGTCTTCAGTTCCTCCAGCAATCCGCCAAGATCAAACAGAGTGGTCCCCGGCAACGCATCCACCAGAATATCCAGATCGCTGTCCGGCCTGTCTTCGCCACGGGCGACGGAACCGAACACGCGCGGGTTTGCCGCGTTGAAGCGCTTCGTTGCTTCGCGGATCGCTTCCCTGTTCTTTTCCAGCACCTCGGAGGGTCTCATGGCCTCAATCTCCAGATAGCACGAGTATAGCGGAACGACCGCCGCTCGCCAATTCAGCCCTCGGGCAGCATCGAGGAAAGGCGCAGCCAGGCGATCTTTTCCACCTGCGCCGTCGCCGTCGCAAATTCTGTCGCCGCATCATTGCCGATACGCGTCTCGAAGGCGGAGAGAATATCGTGCCTGTTCAGCCCCTTGACCGCAATGATGAACGGAAAGCCGAATTTTTGCGTATAGGCGGAGTTCAGCTCGGTGAAGCGCGCATGCTTCTCGGGCGAAAGCCGGTCAAGCCCTGCGCCCGCCTGTTCATTGCGGCTATCGGCGGTCAACTCACCTGCTATTGCGAGCTTGCCGGCAAGATCAGGATGCGCGCGCAAAACACCCAGCCGTTCCGCTTCGGAGGCGGCACGAAACTGCGCACATAATCCGCCATGAACCGCCTTCGCTGTTAACTCCAGACCTGCGCCTCCGACATCATAGGCCCGTTCGGCGATAAAAGGCGAATGTTCGAACACACCGCCGAAACGGCTGACAAATTCATCCCGCGTCAGCATCAGAGCGTTCCCGGCTTGTGGTTTTCATGCCAGTGACGAGCGATCTCGATACGCTTCGGGATCCACACCTTTTCATGGCCCAGCACATATTCGATGAAACGGCGAAGGGCTGCGGCGCGGCCGGGACGGCCGACGAGACGGCAATGCAGGCCGACGCTCATCATCTTCGGCGCGCCTTCAAGCCCTTCCTGATAAAGAACGTCGAAAGCGTCTTTCAGATAGGCGAAGAACTGGTCGCCGGAATTGAAACCCTGCGGCGTGGCGAAACGCATATCATTGGTGTCGAGCGTGTAGGGAATGATCAGGAACGGTTTATCCTGCAATCCCTTCACCCAATAGGGCAGATCGTCGGCATAGGAATCGGACGAATAGAGAAAACCACCCTCTTCCATGACGAGACGCAACGTATTGTCGGAAGGCTTGCCCTGATACATGCCAAAGGGGCGCTCGCCCGTCAGCTCCGTATGCAGGCGCACGGCTTCGGCAATATGCTTGCGCTCTTCCTCCTCGGAAAAATCCTTGTATTCCAGCCAGCGATAACCGTGGCTGGCGATTTCCCAACCCGCTTCCTTCATTGCCGCAACGGCTTGCGGGTTGCGCGCCATGGCAGCGGTCACGCCATAAACAGTTGTGGTGACGCCGAGATCGGTGAACATGCGCCACAGCCGCCAGAAACCGGCGCGTGAGCCATATTCGTAGATCGATTCCATGTTCAGGTTGCGCTGGCCGGGCCAGGGCTGCGCACCGACGATTTCCGACAGCAGCGATTCCGACGCCTTGTCGTTGTCGAGAATGCAGCTTTCGCCGCCCTCTTCGTAATTGATGACGAATTGCACGGCGATGCGTGCGCCGCCCGGCCATTTCGGATCGGGACTATTGCGGCCGTAGCCCACCAGATTGCGGGAGTAATTCTCGGAAATCATTCAGCCACCCAAAACACCTCTCCCGACGCGGAACCCGCTTCTGGAAGACATGAGCAAAACAACCATCCGAAGGTGTCCGCCCGACACGGGTAAACACGACACGCTTCAGACATGCGATGCACGGACGGTAGCATCCGAATTCGGAATGTCGAGAGCAATTTTGCCGACATTCCGATGCTTTTTTGTGTACGATTTCTGCGGGGCGCTTCTCAGGCGATCTTTCGGGCGGAAACACGACCCATGGGGTGCAGCGAGTGCACCCGGAAAGGCGCACCGGGTTCATCCTCGATGAAAAGCGCAAGGCTGGAAAATGACAGAGGCCGGGTGAGCAGCGGCTCGAAAACCTTGCGCACGGCACGCTCGATCCTCTGGCTGCTGGAAGGCTCGACACCGCCCGTCAGCGACATCTGAAAACGGAACTCGTCCATCACATGCGGACTGCCCCAGCGGTGCAGATTGGTCAGCTGCGAAGCCGAAAGCCGGTCGGGATCCGCCCGCTCGATTTCCGCCTCGGAGAGCGGCGCGCGGTAGCGGTCGAATTCCTGCACCACACGGGCTGCGAAAAAATTCAGTACTTCGCAGGGGCGCTCGGGAACGAGGCTGAAGACATTGTCATGCCGCGCTACTATAAGTTGTGGCAGCGTGAAGGGGTCCTGCCTGCCGGAAAAATACATCAGGTCGCGCAACAACGCGGCCTCGGAATGACCTTCGGCAAGACGGAACGGGGCTTTTATGGTGCCGTGGAAACCATAACGGCGCGGCAGGGCGGTATGGTAGGAAATCTCCTGCATGCCGAGATCGATCGTGCCCGGCGGCTCCACCGCATGGCCTGAATAGGCATCGCGTCCCAGCCACGCGGCAGCCGCCTGCGTCAGCGGGTCGTTGGGGGAAGGCGTGAAATGGATGGCGTATCGCATGCGCTATCACCTCGCCGCAAATGCGGCCAAACGGGGCTCTTTGCAGGCCAGCAAGTAAGCGATTTGCGTGACAGATTAACGACGTGGACCAAACTAATCAGAAGTTTCTAAAGTCCGGACAGCAATACTCACGTGTTCTTGAAGGCGAAAACCGGAAGGCACGTCCGGCGTGTGGCCACACACGGCCTGCAACGCAGCATCTGCAAGACAGTGGGCAAGGCCGAAGCTGACCTTGAAGCCGCCCGATAACGCCACGAGCCGCGGATATTCGGAAAGTGTACCCACCATCGGGTCCCGTCCAACCGCCTTCGGCCGCAACCCGGCCCAGCGTTCGATCACCGGCGCACGGCCAAGCGACGGCACCACGGCGCATGCATCCGCGAGCAATTTTTCCAGCTTTTCGTCGGTGCTGAATGGATCGGAAAAACAATCTTCGCTGGTACTGCCGATGGCGACAGTGCCATCCTCATGCGGCACGATGTAGAGACCGTTCAGAAAAACGACCGGCATGGCCGGGTCGGCCGCAGCATCCAGAAGGGCGGCCTGCCCCTTCACCGCCTGTCCAAGCACAATGCCGGGTTCCAGACCGATGGCATCGCGGATCAGCGCGAAGGAACCATGGCCGTTCGCGACGATCACATGATCGAAGGCGACCTCGTCGCCCGACGACAGCACCGCCCGCCCTTTATCCGGATCGAGCGAGACGACGCGGCACTGTTCCGCCACCCGCACATGCCGGGCGTTGCGGAGGAAAGCCGACAGAAGGGTGATCATCGCCCGGGGAGAAACCCGTGCGGCCAGCGTATCCAGCACGAAGCCCGCTTTTCCCGCCGCATCGTCCACCCATCCGGCAACGGAAGGGCTGTCACCGACATGCCAGTGGAACCGGCGCCCGTCTGAAACCCAGTTTTCCCCGGCATCCCGCTCGTGCCGTTCGGCAATGCTGCGCAAATGTGGTTTCGGCAGGGGAATGATCCGGCCGCAGCGCCGGTAACCGGCGGAAAGCCCGGTCTCGGCTTCCAACTCGGCGATCTGTTTTTCCAGTGCAACGAGAGCGTCGAACTGGAATTGCTTCTTGTCCGACCAGCGGTCCGGCATATGCGGCATCAGTGCGCCCAACAGCCCGCCGCTTGCACCATCTCCAAGACGGCCCGCTTCCAGCAGCAGGGCGCTTATGCCCATCCTCTCTGCCTTGACGGCAGCCCACAGCCCCATAATGCCGCCACCGACGATGAGGAGCGGCACCGAGCCAGGCAATCTTGGTGCCCGCAATCTTGGTGATTGACCAGATTCGAAAGCGGGACTATCGGCATTAGTCATGACACATTCCAAGGAAAACACCGCAGATATCGGTTCGGCGGCCGACAATCCGCCCGCCGCGCTCGACTGGCGTGAGGGGGATATGCCCTATTCGCTAGCCTTTGACGATCATTTTTATTGCCAGACGGATGGCAGGCTGGAATGCGGCCATGTCTTTCTGTCCGGAAACGGCCTGCCGCAGCGCTGGCTTGAGCGAGAGAGCATCTTCCGCATCGGCGAACTTGGCTTCGGCACCGGTCTCAATCTCTGCGAGACCTGGCGTCAATGGAAAGAGGTGCGCAACGGTCACTCCAAGCTGCATTTCATGTCCTTCGAACTCTACCCGATGAAGTCGGACGAGATCGACCGGGCGCTTTCCCGCTGGCCGGAAGTTGACTCCGAACGCAAGGCACTGGTCGCCCGCTGGCCGGCGGACCCGAAAGGCGAGGTCGATATCGAACTGGATGACCAGACGCGCCTGACAGTGGTGTGCGGCGAAGCGCTCACCGGCATTTCCGGCAGAAGCGAAGGCTTCGACGCCTGGTTTCTGGACGGTTTCGCCCCTGCCCGCAATCCCGACATGTGGTCGCTGGAAATCATGCAGACGCTGTTCGGCAAAACGGTACCGGGGGGCACATTCGCCACCTATGCCGCCGCTGGCTTCGTCCGCCGCAACCTCATAGCCGCCGGTTTTGAACTGGAGCGCCGCAAAGGGTTTGCCGGAAAGCGTGAGATGCTGTGCGGCACCAAGCCATCCCGCTGAGACGGCTCCCACAGCAGCAACCGGCCTTCACTGTCAGGCGGTCGGCACGTCGCGGCGTGGCATCGCGTCTCCCAGCCATTGCGCGATCTTGTCCTCGAGAATTTCGGGGCTGATGGGCTTCGACAGATAATCATCCATGCCTGCTGCGATGCAAAGCTCGCGGTCCGCGTCCTGTGTATGCGCGGTAACGCCGATGATCGGAACATGCCGGCCGTCGGCAGCCGCCTGTTCGGCGGCGCGGATTGCCATTGTCGCCTGATGCCCGTTCATCACCGGCATCGACACATCCATAAGGATGACGGCGGGGTTGTGCTCCTCCCACGCCTGAACGGCCTTCTTGCCATTGCCGACGATCAGGAACCGTAAACCCGCCTGCTGCAAGATCTGGGTAAAGACGATCTGGTTGACGTCGTTGTCCTCGGCCACCAGCACATCCACAAGGCAGGGTCGGCGCCGGTCTGGAACCGTCGTCGGAGGTGACACAACCCGCCGCTTCTTGTCCGTGGGGCCATTGTCTGGCCGCACCGGCGCATCGCTGCCGCCTGAGCCCAGCCCCTGCGGATCCTGCCGGGCGCGCTTCTGCCGCACATCCCGCACCACATCGAACAGGGTGGAACGCAACAGACGCGCCCGCGCCGGCTTCATCAGATGCGCCTGCACGCTGAGATCGGTGAAAAGGCTCTCGTCACCTACAACATCCATAGACGTCAGGAACACGATGGCGATATCGTCGAAACGGCTATCCGCCCTGATCCGCTCGACCACATCCAGCCCGTTCATAACAGGCATGTGATAATCGAGAATGATGGCGTCGATGGCAAAACCGAGGGATGCAGCCTCCTGCAGCACGGCAATGCCTGATGGCCCGTCCTGCACAGCATGGCCGTCGATTCCCCATGTCTTCAGCTGCTCCGTCAATATGCGGCGATTGACGTCGTTATCGTCGATGACGAGTACGCGTATATCCTCGATCGCCATGGCAAGAAGCGGAGCGTCGCGCCGTTTTTCCGTAACGTGAAACGGAATATTGACCTCGAAGGTCGATCCCTTGCCGACTTCGCTCACCACATTGATCGTACCGTCGAAAAGACCGACAAGACCGACCGTGATCGCCAGTCCCAATCCCGTTCCCTCGTGCCGCCGCGTCGCTGAGCCGTCGACCTGGCTGAATTTGTCGAAGATGGTTTCGAGCTTGTCTGCGGGAATGCCGATGCCGCTATCTTCGACGCGCAGCGACAGAATGGTCTCCGACGCTTCCGCCGACTGCGCCGAAAGTTCGATCAGCACATGCCCCATTTCCGTGAACTTGACGGCGTTTCCAACAAGATTGGTGACGACCTGGCGGAACCGCCCGGCGTCCCCCATGACCTTGCCGAAAACCGACGGATCGATCCGGACGACCAGCTCTATGTTCTTTTCCAGCGCCGCTGAGGACAGGAGGGAAACCACATCCTCCACCGCTTCCGCCGGATCGAAAGGCACGCTGCGCAGCTTCATCTGCCCGGCCTCGATCTTGGAGAAGTCGAGAATGTCGTTGATGATCGTCAGGAGCGCATTGCCGGATTTGACGATGATATCGGTGAAGGTTTTCTGGCGTGTATCCAGATTGGATTTGGCCAGAAGTTCCGCCATGCCGAGCACGCCATTCATCGGCGTGCGGATTTCATGGCTCATATTGGCAAGGAATTCAGATTTGGCGCGATCTGCCGCTTCCGCGCGGGAAAGCAGCCGCTGCAACTCCTCCTCGCGCATCTTCATCTCGGTGACGTCGGTGACGATGATGAGCCAGTAATTGCCGGAACTGTTGGTCGCTTCCAGATTGAGCCACGTCTTTCCGGCAATATGGATCAGCCAGGAGAACGGCCTGTTGGCGGCTATGTGCTCTCTCCAGGCGGTCAGCGTCGCGGCCGCCTCCTCTTTGGTGCCAAAATCTCCGCGCCCGGCACAATGGGCAAAAAACCCCGACCAGTTGCAGCCCTTTTCCAGCAGCTGCGGCGGCACGTCGAACATTCGCGCCACAGCCTCGTTGGACATGATGATGGTTCCCTGCTCGACCAGCACCAGCCCCTGCGCCATGGCGCGCGTGGCGCCCTGCATATATTCGCCGACACGCTCAAGTTCGGCCTTTGCCTCACTGATCTCGGCGTCGCGCATGCGCACGTCGGTCACATCGGCATAGGTGCTGAGGATTTTTCCGCCGTCGAGGCGGGTCTTGGAAATGACGGTGACCTTGCCGCTTTTGCTGCGCACCTCGCGCGGCGTGAAGACCTTGTCGTTGCGCAGCCGTTCTGCGCGCTGGTTGTAGAGCTCCTCGAAGGGTATATCGCCATAATCATAAAGGCCGCTTTCGAAATTCGCCTCCATGAATTCGCGATAGCTTTTGCCGACAAGCGACTTCTCGCCGCCGATTTCGCCCCATAACGTGTCGAAGCACGGATTGACATATTCGATGACGAGATCCGCGTTGAGGAGTAGTACGCCAACCGGCAGGGCATGAAGAACCGTTTCGAACTGGCGATGCAGCGCTTCGGCCTGCGCCTGCGCCGCGATCAGCGCATTTTCCCGCTCCTTCAGCAGGCTGACATCGGTGACTGAACCCACCAGATAATATTCGTCATCGGGCGTCGTGACCCGGCCGAGCCGGGTTATGACCGGAACGGCGCCGCCATCCGAAAGCGGAATGGTTCCCGTCTTTTCAATCGCCTCTCCGGTTTGCAGGATATGCTCGTTTTCCCGCTGGAACTCTGCGCCCTCCTCCGGAAACATCTCGCATTCGGTCTTGCCCAAATAGTCGGCGAGGCTGCCGCCCCGGAATTTCTCAAAGGCCGCATTGGCAAAGGTCAGCCGCCTGTCCTGGTCCCGCAGGAACACGCCCACGGGCAATTGCTCAAGCGCGGCGCGCAGCAGCCAGGTCTCGCGGATTTGCTTGCTAAGCAGGGTCTCATGCGCCTTGAACTCCGTCACATCGACGCGAAGCCCCACCAGCATGCCGTTTTCCAGCCGCTTGTTGACCATACGCACCCAGCGGCCATCGGCAAACTGCTCGACCCTTTCGAGATAGGGCAGGGAAAAATCCCGCAACTGCTTCTGCAGCCATGCCTGGTAATCCGGATCGTCCGATTTCACGCTGCGGTAGCCGCTCGAGAAATAGACCGCCTCCATTAGCGTCTCAAGCCGGGTGCCGGGCTTTAGCTGGAGGTTGAAATCGCTGTAGAATTCCACAAAACGCGCATTGCAATAGACGAGCCGGTTTTCACGGTCATAAATCACGATGCCGGCATCGATGAGGTCGATAACGCCGCTGTCGAACAGCAGGTCGGCACTGCCGCCGTCCGAAACACCCTTCACGACAGAGGGCATTTCTTCGAACACCTCAAACAGGAACAGACTGCCGTCATCGCCGGTGAAACGTTCGCAACGCAGCTTGTAAGGCCCTGAAGACGCTGCACCATGGCATGAAATCACTTCGTCCGTGGCAAAGACCAGCGAGCGGCGCTCCCTGTCCTCGCGCTCGGCATCGCGAATATCGGCGGAAAGGGCAAGGCTGGTGTGGCCCGTGAACGCGGCGGGCGGACGCCCCATGACCCGGCCATAGGCTGCATTGACCATGAGGTAGCGAAGCTCGCTGTCCTTGATGCACGCGGGCAAATCCAGAGCGGCGATTGCCCCGTAAGCTTTTTCCAGCAACCCGCATCCTTGGGTCAAGCGATACTCCACACCGTGCAGTTCCATCCTTGTCGAATCAAATATTTCCAGACGTCGTTGCAAAAACGTTATGTGAGAAAACCGCTATTTGCTATGTGCGGAATGGTCGCTTTACCCTTTTTTAACCATAATTATTCGCAAGCCTCCGCGCCTCGCCGGCAATCGCCAGCCTGCCTTCTGCATGGCAGCCATGCGCCGCGAGACGGCAGCGTTACAAAACTATTGCTTGACTTTACGCCATAAAACGCCCACATGCCGGTCAAGCTTTCACCTTCGGCAGCCGCGTGAGCTGCAGCACATGACCAAGATGACTTGGCCCGCATGAAGGAAAAGCGCAACGAATACAGAAGACGGCGTTTTGCCGCACTGATGCGCAGAAAGTTATTCCAACCCACAAGTTCCCAATTCACGCGGGGTTCTTGACGCCGAAACCGCCGGACAGCAGCAACTGCTCCGGACGATTGGTTTTTGGCGCCCCGAAAGGCATTACTATTGACCAGTTTTAGCGAACTCGGCCTCTCTGAAAAGATTGTGGCCAGCGTTACCCAGCTCGGCTACACAACCCCCACCCCCATTCAGGCAAAGGCCATTCCGCTGCTGCTTGAAGGCCGTGATCTCATCGGCCTCGCACAGACCGGCACGGGCAAGACGGCAGCATTCGGCCTGCCCATCATCGAAATGCTGATGAAGCAAGCCGACCGCCCGGCAAACCGCACCACCCGCACCCTCATCCTTGCACCGACCCGCGAACTGGTGAACCAGATCGGCGAAAACCTGCGCTCCTTCGTGAAGAAGACGCCACTGCGCATCAACCAGGTTGTCGGCGGCGCGTCGATCAACAAGCAGCAGCTTCAGCTCGAAAAAGGCACGGACGTCCTGGTGGCGACACCCGGCCGTCTGCTGGACCTCATCGCCCGCAACGCGATCTCGCTTTCCAAGGTCACCTATCTGGTGCTTGATGAAGCCGACCAGATGCTCGATCTGGGCTTCATTCACGATCTGCGCAAGATTTCCAAGATGGTTCCGGCCAAGCGCCAGACCCTGCTGTTTTCGGCAACGATGCCGAAGGCGATTTCCGAGCTTGCCAGCAACTTCCTGACGGACCCGATCAAGGTCGAGGTAACACCTCCGGGCAAGGCCGCCGACAAGGTCGAGCAGTACGTGCATTTCGTCGCCGGCAAGAACGACAAGACCGACCTTCTGAAGAAGTCGCTCAACGAAAACCCGGATGGCCGCTCGATCGTTTTCCTGCGCACCAAGCACGGCGCGGAAAAGCTCTACAAGCATCTGGAACATATCGGCTTCAAGGTCGCTTCCATCCACGGCAACAAGAGCCAGGGCCAGCGCGAGCGGGCACTGAAGGGCTTCAAGGACGGTGAGATCAAGGTTCTGGTCGCAACCGACGTCGCTGCCCGCGGCATCGATATTCCGGCCGTGACGCACGTCTTCAACTATGACCTGCCGGAAGTGCCCGACGCCTATGTCCACCGCATCGGCCGTACCGCCCGTGCCGGCCGCGACGGCATTGCCATCGCGTTCTGCGCACCGGACGAAACACGTCTGCTGCACGATATCGAAAAGCTGATGAAGATCGATATCCCGGTTGCATCCGGTGAACGTCCGGCCGGTCTTGCCAGCCCGACGCGCCCGAACAACAACAACCGTGGTCGCAACAACAATGGCGGCCAGCCGCGTGGACCCCGCGAAGGCGGACGCCACAATGGCGAGCCCCGTCCCTCGCGTCACCACGCCCCGCGTGATGCGGACAATGATCTGGAAGTCACGTCAGACTTCAAGCGCGTGAAGACGGCGGAAGGTGACGCAGGTCGCCCGGCCGGCCCTCGCAAGCAGCGCCGCCCTGCCCGCAAGCCCGGCGGCAGCGGTGGCAACCGTCACGCTCCTGCTGGCGGCAACGGTCAGGAAAAGCGCGCTTCCGGCAACGGAAACGGCAATCGCGGCCGTAACCGCTAAGTAACTTAACTCTGCGCGAGCCGATTCCCCGGTATCGCGTGTCTACCTTCAAACCCCGCAAGCGCAGGCTTGCGGGGTTTTCTTTTTGCTCTCAACCGCCCTGCGCCAACGACCGGCGCCGCGACGGCAGGGTCATGGCCAGCACTCCGGCAATCACGCAGACAAGACCCACCCACATGGCAGGCGTCGGCACTTCTCCAAGAAACACCATGCCAATGGCGACACCGATCGGAACCCGCAGATACGCCTGCGACGTGGTACCGACCGAACCGAGCGTCTGCATCAGCCGGAAATAGACCATGAAGGCGAGCGCGGTTGAAAAGACGCTGAGGCACACAAGTGCGGTGAGCGACGCCGGAGATGGCGACAATGTCCAGGGCCGGTCAACGATCACGCTCACCGGCAGCAGAAGCACGGCGCCGCAGATCAGCGAGCCGGCGGCAGGCATAACGGGATCGAGACCCCTGAAGTTTTTGCTGAAGATGGCGGCACAGGCGTAGGAAAAGGCTGCAGTCAGCACTGCAATCTGGCTCCACAGCGCCTCACCCGCCCCGTTCAACGCATCCAGACCGATGATGAGACAGACACCTGTCATGCCCGCAACAGTGCCGAACAGCTTGCGCCCGCTGACCTGCTCATGCCGGATGATCAGCGCAGTGAGAAGAAAGGTGAAGATCGGCGTCGTCGCATTGAGGATGACGGCGAGACCGGCATCGATGCTCTGCTCCGCCCACGCGATCAGCGTGAAAGGCAATACGCTGTTGATGCAGGCCTGAACGAAGAAGAGCCGCCATGTGGCGAAATCCCGCGGCAACCGCAGCCCGCGCAGGCGAATGACCGCCAGCAGCAACAGACCGGCAATCAGGGTTCTTGCCGCAATGAAGGTCAGCGGTGGTATGGTCTCCACCCCGATCTTGATGAAAGTGTAGGATGCGGCCCACAGAGTGGACAACAGGGCAAGCAGCAGCAATTCGCGGGCGATAGGGTTTTGACTGGTCACGGATCAATTTTCCAACTGCGTTCAGGATGAACCGTTCCTAACCCGAAAACAAGCATCTATGCTTCGGTGACGGCCGAAGTTTCCAACGCTTCAAAAGCATGAAGCCCCGCACGGTACCAGCCATGCGGGGCTTCAATGACAGACCGGTGATTGCAGCGGCCGATCAGGCCCGGCGTTCATCCACCGAGAAAGCGCCCGGACCGGCAAACACGAGGTAAAGGAAGATGAAGCAGAACAGGATCGCGGCGTCGCCCCCATTGAGAGCGGGGAAGAAGCTCTTAGGCCCGTGCGCAATGAAATAGGCAACAGCCATCTGGCCGGACAGGATGAAGGCAACCGGACGCGTGAAAAGGCCGACCAGCACGAGAATGCCGCCAACGGCTTCCAGAAGCGCCGCCACCAGCAGCATCGTCGGCAGGGAGCCGTCCATCTGTGATGCCGGGAAACCGAACAGCTTCTGTGTTCCATGCGAAATGAAAAGCAGCGCCGTCATGATGCGCAGCGCCCCGAGTGCCTGCGGGCGATAGCGGGAGAGATTGTCTAAAATTGCCATGTTCATGTGTCCCCGTTGAAGTGGTGCGACGCTCGATACAGCGCAATCATGCCTTTATGGATACACGTCTCGAACACCGAAAATCACATTTCCGATATAGCAGAACTCCCTTAAATACATAAAGGGAGTCATTCTACACATGGTTGATTTTCCACCATAAAACTGCGCTCATGTGGAAAAAATCAACCCAAGGATACAGGCATTTTTTCGAGTGGCAAAGGCGGAAAAATCCGCCTCTCCGTCAGGCCTGCAGCACCACGACCCTGGAGCCAACCGGCACGCGGCTGTAAAGATCGATGATGTCGTGGTTCAGCATCCGGATACAGCCGCTTGACATGGCGTGGCCGATGGATTGCGGCTGGTTGGTGCCGTGCAGACGGAACATGGTGTCGTTGCCGCCGCGATAGAGGTAGAGCGCCCGTGCGCCGAGCGGGTTGTTCGGGCCCCCCTCCATGCCGCCGGCGTATTTCAGATTGCGCGGATCACGGCGCATCATGTTTGCGGTCGGCGTCCAGGAAGGCCATTCCGACTTCCGGCCGATATAGGCGTCGCCCTTCAGCGCAAGGCCCTGACGACCGACGCCGACGCCGTAACGCATTGCCCGTCCATCGCCCAGTACGTAGTAAAGACGCCGCGCGGGCGTATCCACAATCACCGTTCCAGCCGGATGCGCGGTATCGTATGCCACTTCCTGCCGGCGCAACTCGGGCTTCACCTTGTCGAGATGCATTTCCGGAAGCGGAAACTTCTCGTCCGGCTTCGCCGCATAATTAAGCCTTTGCTGCCCGATGCCGGAACTTGCGCAGCCGGCCAGCAACAGCGGCAATCCGAACAGAACACCACGACGTGAAATAGACATGTAACCCCCGCCAAATCTCTAGATTAACGAGAGGTATAATTTTATGGTTAACAAATCTCTAATATGAGGTTGTAGGAATTAACGTGCCTCAACCGGCGCTGCGGGCCGGCGGTTGGCCAGATACACCCCCGTTACCGCCAGGACCGTGCCGGCAATCATGGCAGGCGTCAGCGTTTCCCCGAAAAGCAGGGCCGCTTCCACGGCGGCAAGCGGCGGCACGAGATAGATCAGCGAGGCAGCGCGCGAGACCTGCCCGCGCCGGATGAGATAGAGCAGCAGAGCCACCGCACCGATGGAGATCGCGCCCACCGACCAGACGAGCGTGGCGGCAAGCCCGAGGCTCCAGTCCACATGACCATCTTCCAGCAACAGCGCGAAGGGAACCGTGACGATGAGGGCGCCGACATATTGCAGCGTGGCGACCGCCATGATGTTTCCGCCATGGACGTATTTCTTCTGGTAAAGGGTGCCATAGGTCACCGACGTCATGCCCAGCACATTCACCGCCACGGCATAAAGCGGCACGGAAAGGCCGAGCGCGCCTGACGCCATGACCTTCGGCAGCACGGCGATGGCAATGCCGACAAAGCCGAGAAGCAAGCCGGCACGCTGCACCGGAGAGATCTTTTCGCCGATCATGTAACGGGCGGCAACCGCCGTCATCAATGGCTGCAAACCGGCAATAATGCCGCCGATCGCCGCCGGCACGCCCTGCCCTATCGCCCACCAGATCATGCCAAGGTAAAGGCCGTGCAGGAACACGCCGGACAAGATTGCCCGGAAAACATCGATGCGCCGTTCAGGCCATTGAATGGAGGAAAACCGGCAGATCGCCCACAATATCGCACCCGCCAACAGGTAACGCAGACAGAGGAAGGTCAGCGGACCAGTATAATAAACGGCATATTTCGCGGTGACCCAGCCGGTCGACCAGAGAAAGACGAAAATGGCCGGAGCCAGACGGTCGAGCGACATGGGAACTTCCCCTGTGCCGCGTGATGCCCCGCAACCGGGCATAGGTCCGGGACATAAGGCATGCGGCGAATTGACATTTTTACGACTTGAAGCAACCGGTCAATAACCCGGCCGGATCTCGGAGCGCACCCCTTGGCGAAACACAGCCGTCCAAGCTAGCCGGTATCCCCATCCCCGCAAAAGGTCAAAAGTGTTTTGGTGATCGCATCTTTCAGATTTTCTGATGCCACACCCAAAACCCATCAACCGAAAGCGAACGAACAAAATTTGTGCATTCGCCCACGGCGCACACAGTGCCACCACCCCGTTCCACCCCACCTTGCCCTGCAACCAATTTGCCAATGCCGCATTTATAGGCTGAAAGCGAAAAAACGCTTCTTTTTTAAAACTCTAGGGCGGTAAAAAATCTTCACGGAGGCCTCCGCATAGTTCTTGCATTGCATTTGTCGTTGTATTCATATGGCAAAAAAGGGGACATCGAAGTTGGCATTTGACGAAATGATAAATGCGGACAACGCGCCGCGAAGCCCATATGAAAACTATAACGAGTGGTACAGCCGGCAGGACAGGGCACACCTGATCCAGAAGTCTAAAGACGCGGAAAACATCTTTCGAAAAACCGGTATTACTTTCGCAGTCTACGGCCACGCCGACAGTTCAGAAAAACTGATCCCCTTCGATATCATTCCGCGCATCATTTCCGGGCGCGAGTGGCGCAAACTGGCCCAGGGTATCGAACAGCGCGTTCTCGCTCTCAACGCTTTCCTCGACGATATCTACCACAAGCAGGAAATCATTCGCGCCGGGCGCATTCCCCGCGAAATCATTGAGAAGAACGTCGCATTCCTCCCGGAAATGATCGGTTTCACGCCACCCGGCGGCGTTTATACCCACATTGTCGGCACGGATATCGTCCGCACAGGCGAAGACCAGTTCTATGTTCTGGAAGACAACGCACGCACGCCTTCAGGTGTCAGCTACATGCTGGAAAACCGTGAAACGATGATGCAGATGTTCCCGGAACTCTTCCATGAAAACCGGGTGCAGCGGGTGGAGGATTATCCCTATCAGCTGCGCCAATCGCTCGCCTCGCTTGCACCCCCAGGCTGCACCGGCAAGCCGCGCGTCGCGGTGCTGACCCCTGGCATCTACAATTCCGCCTATTACGAACATTCCTTCCTGGCCGACATGATGGGCGTGGAGCTGGTGGAAGGGTCCGACCTGCGCGTCATGGACGGCAAGGTCAAGATGCGCACTACCCGTGGCTACGAGGCCATCGACGTGCTTTACCGCCGCGTCGACGACGACTTCCTTGATCCGCTCACCTTCCGGCCGGATTCGGCGCTCGGCGTACCCGGCATCATGGATGTCTACCGCGCCGGCAACATCACCATCGCCAATGCGCCGGGCACCGGCATTTCCGACGACAAGGCAATCTATTCCTACATGCCTGAGATCGTCGAGTTCTACACCGGCCGCAAGCCGCTTCTGGAAAACGTGCCGACATGGCGCTGTTCGGAGCCGGACAGCCTGAAATACGTTCTCGACAACCTTGCCGAACTGGTTGTCAAGGAAGTTCACGGTTCGGGCGGTTACGGCATGCTGGTCGGCCCCACCGCGTCGAAAAAGGAACGGGCGCTTTTTGCCGAAAAGCTGAAAGCCCGCCCCTCCAATTACATCGCGCAGCCCACGCTGTCGCTTTCCACCGTGCCGATCATGGTGAAAAACGGCATCGCGCCGCGCCATGTCGATCTGCGTCCTTATGTGCTGGTTTCAGACAAGGTGAAGATCATTCCCGGCGGACTGACCCGTGTTGCCCTCAAGCAGGGCTCCCTGGTGGTCAATTCCAGCCAGGGCGGCGGCACCAAGGATACATGGGTACTGGAGGACTAAGCCATGCTGGGCAGAACGGCAAACGGGCTCTACTGGATGTTCCGGTATATTGAGCGCGCTGAAAACATCGCCCGGCTTATCGATGCGGGCCTGCGCGTTTCCCTGACGCGCAGCGGCAGCGGCGATGAGGACTGGGACGGCGTGTTGCAGAGTGCCGGCGTGCACGAAGCCTTTCTCGAAACGCGCGAGAAGGTGACGGCGGCCAATGCGATCGATTATCTCCTGCGGGACAAGGCAAACCCTTCCAGCGTCATGTCCTGCATCGAGGCAGGCCGCAATAATGCCCGCATGGTGCGCACCGCGCTGACGCGCGAGACATGGGAAGCCACCAACGAATTCTGGATCGAGCTGAAGAACATCCTCGGCCGCAAGCTCAGCCATGCCGAACTGCCGCAGACCATCGATGTCATCAAGCATCGCGCCGGTCTGGTGCGCGGCGCCTTCCACGGCTCGATGCTGCGCAACGATCTCTATAATTTCTCCCGCATCGGCACCTTCATCGAGCGCGCCGACAACACCGCCCGCATTCTCGACGTAAAATATTACGTGCTGCTGCCGGCCGTGGCGCATGTCGGCTCCTCGCTCGACAATGCCCAATGGGAATCCATCCTGCGCTCGGTCTCGGCGCACCGCTCCTATGGCTGGGTCTACGATGCGGAATACAAGCCCGCCAACATTGCCGACTTCCTCATTCTCAACGGCCGCATGCCGCGCTCGCTCGCCTATTGCTATGAGAAGATCACCAGCAACCTCAATTACATAGCTGAGGATTACGGCGAAAAGCACAAGGCGCATGAAACGGCGGAAAGCATTCGCGACAGTCTGCGCAAGACGACGATCGATCGCGTCATGGATGAAGGCCTGCACGAGTTTCTGGAGAGATTTGTCAACCGGAACGGGCAGCTGGGGCAGGAAATCATGGAAGGCTACCGCTTTTATCTGTAAGCGCGTGGACGGGGACAGCTTATGCGTCTGAAAATCACCCATACGACCGAATATGTCTATGACGAGCCGATGCCCTATGCATTGCAGCGGCTGCGCCTGACGCCACAGACCGGCCCGTGCCAGACGGTGGAGGACTGGGATGTATCGGTCGACGGCGCCACCGTCGAAGTGAGCTATGACGACCATTTCGGCAACCGTGTCGCATTGGTCGAGACCGAAGGCCCGCAACGCAGGGTCAAGGTCGTGGCTGGTGGCCTCGTCATAACCGAAGACAGGGCCGGCATGGTCGGCCCCCACACCGGCAGTGCGCCGCTATGGCTGTTCCTGCGCGAGACGCCGCTGACGAAGCCCGGCAAACTCGTGCGCGAACTGGCGAAGGCCAGCACCGGCAACAGCGAGCTAGAGCGCCTGCACGACCTGATGGAGAAGATCAACAGCAAGGTGGAATATGTGCCGGGTTCGACCGACACCGAAACCACCGCCGAACTCGCACTCGAAGCCGGCAAGGGCGTCTGCCAGGACCATGCCCATATCCTCATTTCCGCCGCCCGGCTGATGGGCCTGCCCGCCCGCTATGTTTCCGGTTATCTGATGATGGAAGACGTGGCGGAGCAGACGGCAACCCATGCCTGGGCCGAGGTGCATCTGCAGGGGCTCGGCTGGGTTGGCTTTGACGCCGCCAACAATATCTGCCCTGACGATCGCTACGTGCGCATTGCCCTTGGCCTCTGCTACCGCGACTGCGCGCCGATATCGGGCATGCGGATCGGCCCGGCCGGCGAAACGCTGAACGTTTCGGTGACCGTGCAGCAATCGCAGAGCCAATCGCAAAGCTGAGACAATGGCCGGCAAAGACGACGAAACGATCGGCTTTTATACGGATAATGCCGGAGCCTATACGTCGAGAGGGCAGACGGCGGACCTTCCCCATCTGGAAAAATTCCTCACGCGCCTGCCCAAAGGCGCGACCATCCTCGAACTGGGGTGTGGTGGCGGGCAGGACAGTGAATTCATGCTCGCTGCAGGCTTCGACGTGCGCCCGACGGACGGCACACCCGAAATCGCCAAGGCGGCCGAAACGCGGCTCGGCATTCCCGTCGCAACATTGCTGTTCGAAGATATCGGCGACGTGGAGACTTATGACGGCGTGTGGGCCAATGCCTGCCTGTTGCATGTCCCCCGCCCCGCTCTTTCCGGCATCATCCGCCGCATCCATACGGCGCTGAAACAGGGCGGTGTTTTTTACGCCAGCTTCAAGGCCGGGGAAGCGGAAGGCCGCGACACGTTCGGCCGCTATTACAACTATCCTTCGAAAACCTGGCTTGAGGACCTGTACGGGCATTTCGCCTGGGCAGGGGTGGAAATAGAAGCACGGCAAGGCAGCGGTTACGACAAGCTGCCAACCGACTGGCTGCATGTGACGGCAACGAAACCCTGATCCGCTTTCAACAACCTGTGGGTTGCGAAAGCCCGCCGTGACCGGTTAAATCGCCGCAGCAACCGATCAGGGAGAGGGCTTTTTGTACAGTATTTCCGACTATCGCGACTGCCAGTCCCATGGACCCATCATTGCGGAACGGGTCTGGACGGCATGGTGGCAGGATAGTGGCCTCCAGGTCGGCGATGTGGCTGAACATCTGAAGGATATGGTGAACCCCCATGCCCTGCCGACCGGCTTCGTCGCCCATGACGACAAGGGTTACGTCGGCTCCGCCTTTCTTATCCATTGCGATCTGGAGGAGCGGCCACAATATCTGCCATGGGTTGCCGCACTCTGGGTGGAGGAAAACAGCAGACGTTCAGGTGTCGCCCGGGCGCTCATGCAGGCCGCAACACAACGGGCCGCCGAACTTGGTCACGACACCAGCTACCTGTGCTGCCGGCGCCGTCTCGAAATCTATTATACGAACTGCGGCTGGACCGTTCTGGAACGTGGTGTTGGCAAGCACGACCTGACGGTGCTGACCTACAGCACGAAAACATAGACTGTCCGCTATATCCGTTGCCAGACATCGGGGAGGAACCATGAAACCGCCAGCCGCCCTTATGGAAACGGCGATCTACGCCAACGATCTCGACGCCGCCGAGGCCTTTTATCGCGATGTCTTCGGGCTGGAGGTGGTGCGCAGGCTGCCGGGCCAGTTCGTGTTCTTCAAATGTGGCCGGCAGATGCTGCTGGTCTTCGATCCGCAACAATCGCGCACGGCCACCCCCGACAATCCGATCCCGCGCCACGGCGCCACCGGACAAGGCCATTTCTGTTTTTATGCGAAAGACAAGTCGGAAGTGGACGACTGGAAAGCACGCTTCGAGGAGCTTGGAATTCCCATCGAACACTATCACCGCTGGCCGAACGACAGCTATTCCGTCTACATCCGCGACCCGGCCGGCAATTCCGTGGAGGTGGGCGAAGGCAGGCTGTGGGGGTTCGAGTAAGCCCCAGCTACCCGGAAGAACACTATGAGAACATTTTTGTCGTCACGCACACCCAGTCCGTCCATCATGTCGAGAACAAGGTTGGTGGCTGGTATGATACCGAACTGACACCCAAGGGAAAAGCCGATGCGCAGGCGACGGCCGAGAAACTTGTGGCCTTGATCGGCAACGCATCAGTCGAAATCTTCAGTTCCGATCTTCTGCGGGCCTCCCAGACTGCGGCAATCATTGCTGAACACCTCAAGTGCCCTTTTGAAACCACGGATGGCCTGCGGGAAATCAGCTACGGTTCGGCGGGTGGTATGCCGCAGGAATGGCTCGACGCCCGTCAGATACCGGCCCCCCATCACGACCGGATGGATCATCGTGGCGGAATTGCTGATGGCGAAACAAGACGAGAGTTGGCCGAAAGAGTGTACCGCGCTGTGGACACGATTATATCGCGTCCTTGCCCCACGCAGATCATCGTTACCCATGGCTTCGCTCTTACCTTCGTCATCGCGGCATGGATCAAAATGCCGATCGACAGCGTCGGTTATGTCAGCTTTCCCGCGTCTTCCGGCAGCATTACGTACCTAAGACAAGACGATTACTGGCAAAACCGCGGCGTTATCGCTTTGGCGGATGTGTCCCACCTGAAGACAAGCCGGGGATGACGTCGAGAGGGGGACGCTGAGCGACCCCCTCCCTCAACCGTTTAACGTGCAGCCCCGGTAGATCAGATCTGCCGAACCGTGATTTCTTCTTCCGCATTAACCGCAAGCGGGTTCCTCAGCGGCAGGCCGAAACCAGCGGCCTCGATCTCGAACACGTCACCCGCTTCCGGCTTGATGCCCTCCGCAAAGGAGAGCGTCGCGGTACCGAACATGTGCACATGGACGTCACCAGGTGCGCGGAACAGGCCGTATTTGAAGTGGTGATATTCGAGGTTCGCGAAGGTGTGGGACATGTTGTCCTCACCCGAAACAAACGGCTTTTCGAAGATGACCTTGTCGCCACGACGGATGCGCGAGGTGCCGCGAATATCCGACGGCGCAACGCCGACGCGGATTTCCGGGCCGAAGCTTGCCGGGCGCAACTTCGAATGGGCGAGGTAGAGATAGTTGATCCGCTCGGTGACGTGATCGGAAAATTCGTTCGACACGGCAAAGCCGATGCGCACGGGTTCGCCCTTGTCGGAGATCACGTAGATGCCGGCCATTTCCGGCTCTTCGCCGCCATCAAGCGCGAAGGACGGAGAGGTGAGAGCAGCACCGGGTGCCGCTGCGACATAGCCGTTGCCCTTGTAGAACCACTCGGGTTGAACGCCCTTTTCGCCAGCCTTCGGCTTGCCATTTTCCAGACCCATGCGGAACATCTTCATGGAATCCGTCAGGCTTTCCTCGGCGGCTTCCGTGGTCTTCTTGTGCATGCTGTCGCGGGTAGCAGCAGAGCCGAGATGGGTCAGGCCCGTGCCTGTCAGATGCAGATGCGCCGGATCGGGATGGGTGATCGGCGGCAGAAAGCGACCTTCAGCGTAAGCCTTTTCAAGATCGACGGCATCGCCGAGACCATGGGCGGACACAACATCGGCAAGGCTCTTGCCACCATTGGCAGCTTCCATGGCCAGCGCGTAAACCGATTGAGCGCCGTTGACGGCGTGCGCCTGTCCGCCTTCTTCGCGAACGGCGACGGTGATTTTGCCACTGGCATCCTTGATCTGTGAAATGAGCACGGGATTTCCTTCCTGCGGCGCAACGCGCCTTATCTTCTTCGGCGCGTTGCGCCTTCACCTTATGAAAGTGGCCGGAAACCGGCCACTTTTTTGACTTGCTATATTGGCTGGGCAATCAGCCCTTGTTCTTGTTGTAGACGTCGAAGAACACGGCAGCGAGCAGCACGAGGCCCTTGACCATCTGCTGGAAGTCGATGCCGAGGCCGACGATCGACATGCCGTTGTTCATGACGCCCATGATGAAGGCACCGATAACAGCACCGGTGATCTTGCCAACGCCGCCGGAGGCCGAAGCACCGCCAATGAAGCAGGCCGCGATCACATCAAGCTCGAAGCCAACGCCTGCCTTCGGCGTTGCCGAGTTGAGGCGTGTCGCGATGATCATGCCGGCCAGACCGGCCAGTACGCCCATGTTGACGAAGGTTAGGAAGCTCAGGCGTTCGGTGTTGATACCGGAAAGCTTGGTCGCCTTCTCGTTGCCGCCCATGGCGTAAACGCGGCGGCCAATGGTCGTGCGGCGCGTCACGAAGCTGTAAAGCGCAATCAGAACCAGCATCACGATCAGGACGTTAGGCAGGCCACGATAGGTGGACAGCTGATAGCCAAGGAACAGAATAGCGCCTGAGATGAGCAGGTTCTGCACAATGAAGAAACCGAACGGCTCCACGTCGATGCCGTGCTTCACGTTCACCACGCGACGGCGCCACGCCAGATAGAACAGCACGACCGTAATCACCAATGTCAGGATCATCGACGTCGTGTTCAGACCTTCGATGCCACCGATATCAGGCAGGAAGCCGGTGCTGATGATCTGGAAATCCGTCGGGAACGGGCCGATGTTCTTGCCGCCGAGCACAAAAAGCGTGAGGCCGCGGAACACAAGCATGCCCGCCAGCGTCACGATGAACGACGGGATGCGATGATAGGCGATCCAGTAACCCTGGGCAGCACCGATGATGCCGCCGATGACAAGACAAATCAGCGCCGCGAGAAACGGGTTCATGCCCCACTGCACGGTCAATATGGCCGCAATCGCGCCGACGAAGGCGACGATGGAACCGACCGAAAGGTCGATATGTCCGGCCACGATGACCAGCAGCATGCCAAGCGCCATGATGACGATGAACGAGTTCTGCAGGATGAGGTTGGTCAGGTTCACGGGCCGGAACAGAATGCCGCCGGTATAGAACTGGAAGAAAACCATGATAGCGACGAGCGCGATCAGCATGCCATATTCGCGGATATTGGAGCGAATATACGACCCGACCGAGATGACGTTGCTTTCTTCGTTTGTGGTGTTTGCCGAACTCATGAGTTCTTCTCCCCTGAGCGCATGATAGCGCGCATGATGCTTTCCTGGCTCGCCTCTCCCTTCGGCAATTCAGCGACGATGCGGCCTTCGTTCATGACGTAGATGCGGTCGCAATTGCCGAGCAATTCAGGCATTTCCGATGAGATCATCAGAACGCCTTTGCCGTCGGCAGCGAGCTGGTTGATGATGGTGTAGATTTCGTATTTCGCGCCAACGTCGATACCGCGTGTCGGCTCGTCGAGGATCAGGACATCAGGATTGGAGAATAGCCACTTGGAAAGCACGACCTTCTGCTGGTTGCCGCCCGAAAGATTGACCGTTTCCTGAAAGATGCCTGAAGAGCGGATGCGAAGGCGTGTGCGGAAATCGCTCGCCACCTTCATTTCCTTGATGTCGTCGATGACGCTGGCCTTCGACACGCCGGCCAGATTGGCAAGCGTGGTGTTGTGCAGAATGTTGTCGTTGAGCACCAGACCGAGATGTTTGCGGTCTTCGGTCACATAGGCAAGACCGGCATCGATTGCCTTGCGCACGGTGCTGACATCCACGGGCTTGCCGTCGATCAGAACGTCGCCGGTGATCTTGTGGCCGTAGGACTTGCCGAACACGCTCATGGCGAATTCCGTGCGCCCTGCCCCCATCAGCCCGGCAATGCCGACGACTTCGCCCTTGCGCACAGTGACGTTGATGTCGTGCAGGACCTTCCGGTCGCGGTGCTGCTGGTGATAGGCGTTCCAGTTCTTCACTTCGAGAATGGTCTCGCCGATCGGCACGTCGCGCGGCGGATAACGATCTTCTAGATCGCGTCCCACCATGTTGCGAATGATGACGTCCTCGCTGATTTCTTCCTGATGACAGTCGAGCGTCTTCACCGTCATGCCGTCGCGCAGCACGGTGATCTGGTCGGCCACCTTGCGCACTTCGTTGAGCTTGTGGGTGATGATGATCGACGTCATGCCCTGCTTGCGGAACTCGATCAAAAGGTTGAGCAGAGCCTCGGAATCGCTCTCGTTGAGCGAGGCGGTCGGCTCATCAAGGATGAGAAGCTTCACGCTCTTCGACAACGCCTTGGCGATTTCGACCAGCTGCTGCTTGCCGACGCCGATATCCGTAATCAGCGTCTCCGGCGATTCCTTCAGGCCCACCTTCTTCAGAAGTTCGCGGGTACGGTTGAAGGTCTGCTGCCAGTTGATGACGCCGCCCGAAGCGACCTCGTTGCCAAGGAAAATATTTTCGGCAATCGACAGGAGCGGCACAAGCGCAAGCTCCTGGTGAATGATGATGATACCAATATCTTCGCTGTCGTTGATGGCGCGAAAATTTCGCACAGCACCTTCATAGTGGATCTCGCCCTCATAGGTGCCAGCGGGATAAACACCGGAAAGGACCTTCATCAAGGTCGACTTTCCAGCGCCGTTCTCGCCAACGAGCGCGTGGATCTCACCTTCCTTTACCTTAAGGTTGACGTTCTCAAGCGCTTTTACGCCCGGAAACGTCTTGGTGATGTTCCGCATTTCGAGAATGGTATTGGCCATATCGCAATCCAGCGCCCGATTAATTCAGGCGTTTTTATTTTTATGGAAAAACGGGGACGGCGCCAAGCCATCCCCGCATGTGTTGCAGGCTTATTTCAGCTGGTCTGCGGTGTAGTAACCACCGTCGACGAGAACCTGCTTGTAGTTGTCCTTGGTCACGGCAACCGGCTTGAGCAGGTAGGACGGAACAACCTTGACGCCATTTTCATAGGTCTTGGTGTCGTTCACCTCAGGCTCTTTGCCCTGCAGAACGGCGTTGACCATGCCAACAGTAACCTTCGCGAGTTCGCGAGTGTCCTTGAAGATGGTCGAATACTGTTCGCCAGCAATGATCGACTTGACCGACGGAACTTCAGCGTCCTGACCGGAAACGACCGGCAGCGGCTGGTCCTTCGTGCCATAACCAACGCCCTTCAGCGAGGAGATGATGCCGATGGACAGACCGTCATAGGGCGACAGAACAGCGTCAACCTTTGCGTCCGTGTAATAAGCCGACAAGAGGTTATCCATGCGAGCCTGGGCCGTTGCCGGATCCCAACGCAGCGTACCGACCTTGTCCATTCCCATCTGGCCCGACTTTACGACCAGCTTGCCGCTGTCGATGTAGGGCTTCAGAACCGACATCGCGCCATCGTAGAAGAAGAAGGCGTTGTTGTCGTCAGGAGAACCGCCGAACAGCTCGATGTTGAACGGACCCTTGCCGTCCTTCAGGCCAAGCTTGTCGACGATCGAAGTTGCCTGCAGAACGCCAACCTGGAAGTTGTCGAAAGTGGCGTAGTAGCTGACGTCGCCGCTGTTGCGGATGAGACGGTCATAAGCGATGACCTTGATGCCCTGCTGACCAGCCTGCTTCAGAACGTCCGACAGGGTCGTGCCGTCGATCGAAGCAATCACGAGGACCTTAACGCCCTTGGTGACCATGTTTTCGATCTGGGAAAGCTGATTCGGAATATCGTCGTCGGCGTATTGCAGATCGG
Source organism: Rhizobium sp. SJZ105 (assembly GCF_007828365.1). Classification (NCBI taxonomy): domain Bacteria; kingdom Pseudomonadati; phylum Pseudomonadota; class Alphaproteobacteria; order Hyphomicrobiales; family Rhizobiaceae; genus Rhizobium; species Rhizobium sp. SJZ105. The sequence continues at coordinate 219,479 of NZ_VIUP01000003.1, read as the reverse complement.
TCGTGTAACCGGCTTCCTGCAGCTGCTTGACGATATTGTTGCCGTCATCGATCCAGCGCGCGGAAGACTTTGTCGGCATGGCGATACCGACAGAACCCTTGTCCTGCGCGAAAGCCGGCGCTGCAAAGGAAGCAGCACCGATGGCACAAGCCGCCATCAGCGAAATAATGGACTTCATTAACTCTCTCCCTTGAACCCTCTTTGGTACCCGCTTGTTGCGTTGCACCATAAAATTCATGCCATCAGAGGAAGAAGCCGCATTGCGCCCGTTCCGATCTCGCAACTGCGAAATGGAACAGATGCCGCTCCTCCCCGGCATTCCGCAAATTGTTCTGAATCCATATAACTGTCAAATAGAATAAATCAGTTTACGTATATCAATTATGATATATTAAATCGATACAATAACCATTGAGGGGTATAAACCGGCGAATGAGCAACCAAAAAGTGTATGAGCAGACGCAAACAGCGGATGCGCTCTTCGTCTTCGAAGACAACCCTTTGCTGCGCGCCGGCTTGAAGATGAGCCACCTGCGCATGCTGGTCATGATCGAGGAGCACGGGCAGGTCAGCGCCGCCGCCGCCGCCATGAACATGACGCAGCCGGCGGCATCGCGCATGCTCTCGGAAATGGAAGCAATCGTCAAAAGCCCGCTCTGTCAGAGAGCGTCGCGCGGTGTGGTGCTGACCAAGTTCGGCGAGGCGCTGGCGCGGCGCGCCCGCACCATATTGCTGGAGCTGCGTGAGGCGAGCCGCGAACTCAACCAGATGAAATCCGGCAGCGGCGGATCGGTTTATATCGGCGCCGTCACCGCACCGGCCATCAGCCTGGTCGTGCCCGCCATAAGACGGGCGATGGACACCTATCCCGGTATCGAGATCAACGTGCAGGTGGAAAGTAGCAACGTGCTGGCGCGGGAACTTCTGGCCGCACGTCACGATTTCATCATCGGCCGCATCCCCGATGATTTCGACCCCGGCCTGTTCTCCATCCATGAAATTGGCATCGAGCGCGCCTGTCTGGTGGTTCGCGAGGGCCATCCCCTGCTCCACGGCGAGCCCGTGACATTGCAGGATCTGTCCGGTTACGACTGGGTCTTCCAGCCGCCCGGCGCGCTTTTGCGCAGAACGATGGAAGACGTGTTCCTCACTCACGGCGTCGCCATGCCGCGCAACGTCATCAACACGCCATCCGTGGTGCTGACGCTTGCCCTTATCTGCAACACGGATGCAATTGCGCCAATCGCGCAGGACATGGCCGAGTTCGTGGCCGGCCAGCAGGCCGATATCGGCCGCACCCGCATCCTGCCGACGGATTTCGAGCTTGTCGTCAAGCCATACAGCATCATCACCACCAAAGGCCGCGTTTTGCCGCCCAGCGCCCGGCTGCTCTACGATCTGGTTCTGGATGAAAGCCGCAAACTGACGGGCTTTTGAGGAAGGCAAGCCAGACGCCAACTTCATTGTATATAGAGGCCGGATTTATCGGGACCTGCCCAGGGAATAGCCGCATGCTTTTCGGACAATCCGTCTTCGAGTCGGTCGTTGAAAGACTGAGACAGGAAAAAGAAGACGAAAGCGCCGAGCCGACGCCGCCCACCGGTCATCGTATTGTGGGTTTCAGTTCTGGCTTCGTCGTGGATACCTATCCGGATGCACCGCAACCGGGTAACGCCAGTCTCGACGCCTATCTGGCCTTTCTGCCGGAGCCCGTTGCGCTTGCCGAGCCCCAGCCGGAACCCCAACCCGAACCTATGCCGGCCCATCTCGAAAAGACCTCGCTCGCGGATGTTTCAGCAGAGCTGGCCATCCATGAAACCGACACCGCCGTAACGCTTGCGGAAAAGCGCCGCGCCTTCGCAAGGCTCAATCATCCCGACGGAGTGAGACCGGAATTCCGGCACAATGCGACGCTGCGCATGACAGCGGCAAATCTCCTGATTGACCAGGCGATCCGGATGCTGCGAACCCGTGAACATTTCCAGTAGAGGCAGGTAGCGGTTTTACGCCCGGAAAGCTCGCCTCAGCCGGCGTCGTTTCTATCCGTGGGTGCGCTTTCCACTGGCTCGTCTGAATCGTCCCTGGTCGCGTCAGCCTTGCCTGCAGCGTTCTCCTCGCTGGCGGGCTTGAACTTCAGCAACAACTCATAGGCCGCATAGACCGCCACGCCGCCGACAACCGTGCCCCAGAAAAATTCGCGATTGACGAATTCGATGACGGACCAGGCGGCGCAAAAGCCGACGATGAGCAATCTGACCCACAAGCGGCGATAAAGCGGATGGCTCGTGTCGATAATCAGCATGGCGTTCCCGTTTCGGGCCTTTCCAGAACATTGCGCAGTTGCGGCATGACGAGCGCCAAAGGCGTACGCACGTCCACGGCGTCTTGGCCGTTTCGCAGGAAAATTGCAACGCAAATCGACCCGCTACCAATCAGACCCTCGTGAAAGGGAGAGGCAGGGGGATTGCCGACGGGCTTGACCGATACCGCTCAGTCCCGCAGGCGTCCAAGCAGGGCCAGCAGCTGGTCACGGGCTTTTTTGCCGCCGATCCGGTCGATCAGCTTTTCCTCGCGGTCACGCCATGCATCGGAAAGGCGCTCAAGAAGGCTGCTGCCCTCATCCGTCATGTCGAGGAAATGAACGCGCCTGTCCTCTTCCGACCTGCGGCGGACAAGCAATCCCTTGCTTTCCATGCTATCGACGATCGCGACGAAATTGGCACGCTGTATGCCAAGTGCCTCGGCCACATCGCTCTGCTTGAGGCCCGGATTGCCGCCGACTATGACGAGAACGGAAAAATCGGCCGGCCGCAATCCCATCTCCGCCAGCACGTCGGAAAAGCCGTTTGCCACGGCAAGTTGCGAGTGCCTCAAATGATAACCGATCGCGGTCGTCAACAATCCATAGTCGATAGCGTTTAAATGTTCCGCCTGCGTGCCCCCGCTTTCGGCCTTTTCCGCACGTGGCCCGTTGCTATGTGCCAATTGCAAAGCCATCCGATCCCCCGCCTGATTCGTTCCTTAACCCTGCCGGAATGATAACCGACAACAGGACTAAACTGTATCCCAAATAAATGTAGATGATACTAATATTGTATAATAATTTGACAGTTAATACCCATTGCGACAACCCCTGTCTCGTAATCACCATCGGGCGCAAAAGAAAAGTATGATTATTTACCCACCGATTTTTAGGGTCAAAAACCATCTCCCCCGCCTAGTTTGAAAGGCAATACGACAATCAACCCGCCTGTGTACAAAAGTGCCAGGACAGCCGCTGGATGCAGACGTAAAATACTACTTAAAAGGGAAACGTCTTATCAGGAAGAAACGCAATACCGCAAACAACATACCGCCCTGCTATCGCAAACATGCAGACAGCAGCCCTCACAGCAACCCACGCTCTCCCCCTCACCGGAAAACAGGCCCCATTTCGTAAATCTTTGATTTTTAGACATTGATGCGGAAAGAAAGCTGGGGTATGAACCAACCGCTGCACGCGATTCAAGCGTGACCGCTGCACCCGTAGCTCAGCTGGATAGAGTGTTGGATTCCGATTCCAAAGGTCACAGGTTCGAATCCTGTCGGGTGCGCCATTTTACGCATTTAACGCGCAAATGCACACAGGTCACCATTATGCGGGCGGCACACGTCCGCCAGCAAGCGGAAACCCCGGGCCACATTTCGAGGGAAAAGAACGGAAAACGGCTGATCGTCTCACAGCCGCGCTTCGTTGGTTTTCTTACAATATTCATGCCGGCTACAGGAAATGTCAGTGGGCAAAACATTGACGAGGGCTGTTGCCCCCGTCCCCATCGATCAGTGACAACGTCAAAGAGAGCGTTTCATCCACCCCGGGCAAAAGACCGTGGCTTTCGCACCGCCGCCCATCGCTGAATTATGGAAGCCATGACGGCAAGACCGGCCATGACGGTGAACGCCGTGGAAATATCGCGATAGGTCACGGCAAAACCGAACCGGGCGATCCAAGGCTGGCTTGCCAGCGGCGATATGAAATGCCCGAGAAACATCGATGCCGTAACGACGCCGGCAATACGCCCGCGCAACCGCAGCGGCGCAAGCATGATCGTCGTGGACATGATAGCCGGCATCACAGCACCGAGGCCAAGGCCCACCACCGCAAGCGCCGAAAGCATGGAAACCAACCCGTCTGCCGCGGCAAGCAGCGCAAAACCCGTTGCCATCAACACCAGCCCGACCGCCAGAATAACGGTCACGCCAATCCGCGCCCCCAACCGACCGAAGTTGAGCGCCATCAGCGCGCCCGCCAGATTGAAGATGCCGATGGCGTATCCGGCAACGCTGCCGGAAAACAGCCCAAGCTCCCGCAGGAAAAACGGCAATTGCGAGGGGATGGTGTAAAACAGGGCGTTGACGAGAAATGCCGCCAGTGCCAGCACGGCCACCAGAAACCAGTTGACCGCAAAAGCCTGTTCGCCGCCGTTTTTAACGTGGCTATTGTTTCTTGCCGGCTCCCGCAAAAACAACAGTGCCGCCGGCAGAATGAGCAGCGCCACGGCATAGACCGCGAAGGGCGCGCGCCAGTGAACATCCGCAAGCAAGCAGCCCGCCACCACGAAAACGACACCGCCAAGCTGGGTGAAGGCCTGTTGCAGGCCGAGATAACGCTCCCGCGCCGGGCCTTCGAAATAATCGCCCACCAGCGCCGTGCCGATCGTCATGATGCCGCCGATCGCAAACCCCAGAAAGGCCCGGCCAACGAGCAGGCCCGCAAGACTATCGGCAAAAAGCCCGGACATGCCGGAAAGGCTGTAAAGCAGGATCGCGCCGAGCAGCAGCCGCTTGCGGCCGAACCGATCCGCCAGCACGCCGGCGACCGGCGCGCAAAGAGCCACGAAAACCGATGGTAACGTCAGCACCATGCGGCTCATGATCTCGACATTCGGCGTCGACAGGAAGCTCTGTTCGATGGCGGGCAGCGAGGGCGCAACCGTGGTTCCGGCCATGATGGTGAGTGTGGCGACGAACAGAAGCGTGAGTTTCAGCGCCGGGGAATTGTCAGTCATTCTCAAGCCCCTTTGTAGGGCGTTGCGGAACGCGCCTTATTCAACGCATGCGCCCACCAGCCCAGCTTGCCCATCATCGTTTCCAGCGCGCTTGCCGCTGGCGCTCCGGGGTCGAACTGCCCGGCGGCATCGACACGGTCCCAGGGATTTGCAAAGCTGACGACATCGCGGATCGTCGTGGCATGCAGTTCCGCAAACACGGGGCGAAGCTGCTCGACAGCGCGCAGGCCGCCGGAAATCCCGCCATAGGAAACGAAGGCCACCGGCTTGGCGCCCCATTCGTCATAGGCGGAATCGATCAGGACCTTCAGCGCGCCGGGGTAGCTGCGATTATATTCCGGTGTGACGACGATGAAGGCATCGGCGGCATCAAGGCTTTCACGAAGTTGCCGCACGGAGGCGCGGTCGGGCGTGTGGCTCTGCGGCAGATCAAGTTCGCGCGGGTCGAGCACCGCAAACTCGATCCCCGGCAATGCGCCGAGCCGGTCCTGCAGCCATTTGCCGATGACATCGCAGAACCGCGGATTGCGGGCACTGCCAAAAATGATCCGGATGGAGAGTGTATTATCGCTCATGGAACGTCCTTCAGTAATGTTCCACTCCCTGATAATTCCTCAACTATAGTTGAGGTCAATGGCCGCAACGAAAAAAAGCGGCAGGCGTTGAGCCTGCCGCTTTCAACTCAATGTCGCTGGGAGCCTGTCGAAGACTTCAGGCGGCTGCGCGCCGCAATGCCGTTGCAACCGTGTGGATATGGGCAGCGCCAATGCCGCAGCAGCCGCCGATCATGGTTGCGCCGGCATCCGCCCAGGAGCAGGCGAACCGCGAATAGACATCGTCGGTCAGGTCGGTGCGCGTGCCGTGCAGACCTTCATTGGCGGCGGAATCGCCCTGTTCACCTTCGAAGGCATTGGCATAAACGCCGATCTCAAGCGAAACGCCCTTTTCCGCGAAGACGGCGGACGCCGTTTCCACGGCGGCTTTCATGATTTCCGGCTTGCTGCAATTGAACAGCAGGGCGGCAGCGCCAGATTGCGCGGCCCATTCGGCCGCCGCCTTTACCGTTTCACCAGAGCGCAGCGCAGGCTCGCCACCGCCTGTCGCAGCCGCATCGTCGTTCAACGTGAAGGAAATCCAGAACGGTTTGCCGGTTGCGGCCACGGCTTCCCGCACCGCTTCGCCTTCGGCGATCAGGCTCAGCGTCTCACCCAGCCAGACATCTACAGAAGGAGCGAGATTGTCGACCAGCACCTTCAGATAGTCCTGTACCCGCGTTGCATCGAAATTCTGCGGCTCATAGGAGCCGAAGATCGGCGGCAGCGAACCGGCCACCAGCACGTCGCGGCCGGAGGCATCCGCAGCCTCTCGTGCCAGCCTGCCGGAAAGGGCGATCAGCGATGCGCCATCCTTCTGGAAACGCTCCTCGCCGATATGGAACGGCACCAGCGCATAGGAATTGGTGGTGACGACATCGGCACCGGCCTCGATGAATTCCTGATGCACCTGCCGCACGATATCAGGTGAATTGATGAGCGCCAGCGCCGACCATTCCGGTTGTTTCAGCTCGGCGCCGAGCCGCTGCAATTCGCGGCTCATGCCGCCGTCGAGAATACGGATAGTGCCCATGTTCATGCTCCTTGAACGGTTTACCGCCGGACCGGCACCTGCTGTTCGATGAGACCGAAACAGCGGGCAATTATGGCGGTGAGAATGAGATAAAAGACGGTGACGACGATCAGCGGCTCATAGACGAGCAGCGTGTCCTGCCGCACCTTGTAGGCGACGGCGTAGAGGTCCATCACCGTCACGGTAAAGGCAAGCGGCGTGGCTTTGAGCTGCATCACCACCTCGCCCGCAATTGTCGGCAGCGCGATGCGGATGGCGCGCGGCAGCCAGATGCGGCGAATAAGGGTGAAACGGCCCATGCCGAAAGCCCGGCCCGCCTCCAGCTCACCCTTTGGCACAGCCAGCAACGCGCCGCGCAGAACCTCGGCCTCATAGGCCGCGTAATTCAGTGTGAAGCTGACGGCGGCGAAAAAGAAGCCCTCGCGCAGCACCGGCCACATGAAACTCTGACGCAAGCCGGGGATCATCGGCAGAAACGAGCCGACGCCATAATAGAGCAACCAGAGCTGGATCAGAAGCGGTGTGCCGCGAAAGAAGGTGCAATAGGCGCGCGCCAGAATTTTTGTCACCCGCCCGCCGCTGACCTGCGCGAAGGCAAGCCCTATAGCGAGAAGAAAACCAATGCTGACGGAGATCACGAGCAGCGCCAGCGTTTGCCAGGCACCGGACAGAAGCAGCGGCCAATATTTGGCGATCCATGAAAAATCCATGCCGCTTGCCCTTTATGCCAACGCCGGCTGGCCGCGCCGCACGCGGCGCTCCAGCAGCGAAAAGACGAGGTTGGAAACCAGCGTAATGGCAAGGTAAAGCAGGGCTGCGGCAAGAAAGAACAGGAAATATTGCTTGGTGCTGGCGCCCGCCAGCCGTGTCGCAAGCGCCAGCTCCTGATAACCGACAACCGCCACCAGCGCGCTATCCTTCGTTACCGCAAGCCAGAGATTGGCAAGGCCCGGCAGGGCGTTCGGCAACAGTGCCGGCAAGACCACACGGCGGAAACGCAAGGCCGGCGACATGCCGAAGGCGCGCGCCGCCTCGATCTGCCCGTTCGGAATGGCAAGGATCGCACCGCGCAGCACCTCGGTCATATAGGCACCCTGGACGAAACCCAGAACCGCAACAGCGGCAACGAAACCGTTGACTTCCAGAGGCGGCAGGCCTGCCAGTTGTAGCAGCCGGTTCAGGCCATCAGTGCCGGCGTAATAAAGCCCGACGATGAGGATCAGTTCGGGAACGGCGCGGATTGCCGTCGTGTAGAGATTGAGCAGAAGGCCAAGCGGCCTGTTGCCGGAGAGCTTGCCAAGTGCACCGGCAAGCCCGATGACGATGCCGATCAGATAGGCACCGGCGGAAATGGCAAGCGTCGACGCCGCACCCTTCAAAAGGGTGCCGCCCCATCCCGGAGGATAGGGTGACAGCAGTTGCAGCGTGGTTTCAAGGCTTGCCATTTATGTGACCGGTCAGGAGAAATTACTTACCGTAGATATCGAAGCTGAAGTATTTCTTGGTGATCTCGTCATACTTCCCGCTGGCGCGAACGGCGGCGAGAGCAGCGTTCAGCTTGTTCTTGAGTTCGGTGTCGTCCTTGCGCAGGCCGCCGGAAACGCCAAGGCCGAGGATTTCCTTGTCATCCGCAACGTTGCCCATGTCGGCGCAGCAATCCTTGCCGGCATCGCTCTTCACGAAGGCATCGAGAACGAGCGAGTCGCCGAACACGTAGTCGATACGGCCGGCTGCGAGATCCTGAAACGCCTCGTCCAGCGTCTGATAGGTCTTTTCGTCTGCGACAGCAGCGAAATATTTCTTGTAATATTCGGACTGGATGGTCGCGACCTGAATACCGATGGTCTTGCCCTTGACGTCTTCCGGCGCCGCACCCGGCTTGCCATCCTTGGCGCCGATCAGCTTGCTCGGCGTGTTGTAATATTTGTTGGTGAAATCGATGACCTTCTCGCGTTCTTCCGTGTTGGACATGGACGACCAGATAACATCGAACTTCTTCGTCTGCAGCGCCGGGATGAGGCCATCCCAGGAAAGCTCGACGATCGAGCATTTTTCCTTCATTTCCGCGCAGACGGCGTCCATGAGATCGATTTCCCAGCCCTGCCACTTGCCGCTGGCATCCTTGGCGAAGAAAGGTGGGTAGGATTCGTTCATGATGCCGAACCGGACATCGGCGCTGGCGGTGAAGGCGGAAACCGCAAATGCCGTTCCGGCAAGCAGCGTGGCGAAGAATTTCATTTAAAGTCTCTCCTGTTAAAACAAACGGCTAAGCGAAACGGCCATCACGCCAGCGCGCCGGTAAATTCCCTGCAACGGGCGCTTACGGGATTGCCGAACACCTGCGCCGGTGGCCCCGCTTCCTCCACACGGCCCTGATGCAGAAACATCACCTCGGTGGAAACATCGCGCGCAAAGCGCATCTCGTGAGTAACGAGCAACATTGTGCGGCCTTCCTCGGCCAGATCGCGGATGACCTTCAGCACCTCGCCCACAAGTTCCGGATCGAGCGCCGAGGTGGGTTCGTCGAACAGCATCACCGCCGGCTCCACGCAGAGCGCGCGCGCAATCGCGGCGCGCTGCTGCTGCCCGCCGGAGAGGAACGCCGGATAGGCATTTTTCTTGTCGTAAAGGCCAACCTTGTTCAGCAGGGCTTCGGCCTTTTCCACCGCCTCCTGCCGCTTGACGCCGAGAACGTGAACAGGCGCTTCGATGACATTTTCCAGAACGGTGCGGTGGGCCCAGAGATTGAAATTCTGGAACACCATGCCAAGCCCTGTCCGCAGCTTTTCCACTTGCCGCCAGCTTTTCGGCACAGCCTTGCCGTCCCTGCCAATCTTCATGGCGATCTCCTCGCCATTGACGATGACCCGGCCGCGATCCGGCGTTTCGAGAAAGTTGATGCAGCGCAGGAAGGTACTCTTGCCGGAACCGGACGAGCCGATGATCGATATGACATCGCCTTTGTGGGCCTTCAGCGAAACGCCCTTCAAAACTTCGTGTGTGCCGAAGCTCTTGTGGATGTCATCCGCTTCGAGCGCACAGGCGCCTGTATCTGCCATTTATTGACCTTGCCGATCCGGTTCATTGCGTGTCGAGCAAAATGCGGAGCGGTTTTGCGACAGGACATGCATAACAACAAAGACTTAAGCCACGCATGTTTAGCAAAACCCGCTGCAAACGCGCGCAATATCAGGCTCTTTTACACATTTGAAACGAAAAATCATTTCAAAATATCATCTGCGAGCAACGATCTGCGCGATTTGCCCCTGATGTGCCTCGCCACGCTGGCCGCGTTACTGCCAGTCAGGGCCAATTGCGGTTCCGCCTGCGCCTCATCCTCGACAAGGCTGGCATTCGCCTGCAAACGCAGGCCCATCACGGCAACGACGAGGAAAAACCAGACGAAACCGGTACTGAGGAAGAACATCGTTTCGAGAAAGCCGTAGAGCAGGACATAAAGCCAGACGCCGACATAGAGCTTCGTCAGCGGGCTTTTGCGCGTGGCCTCATCCATCTTGCCGAGATCGCGAAGCGGCATCAGACAAATCCACGTCAGCACCAGAATAAGACCTGGCACGCCGCCGCCAAGCACAAGGTCGAAATAGCCATTGTGGGAATCCGGCGCCGTCGTTGCCCAGGTATTGTTCTCGGTGAAGCTCGTCATCAGGGTGTCGCTGCGCCAGAAGGCCTGGTAGCCGTATCCGACGATCGGGCTTTGGCGGATATAATCTATGGAGACGGTCCAGATATCGGTTCTGCCGGTGAAACTGGCGTCGATCCCCAGTTTCGTCAGCATCTGTGAAAAGACCGGATCAACGGTCGTGCCGACGATCACCACGGCGAAGGTTCCCAGAAGCAGGGTCACGACCGCGTAACGCCATCTTGGCCAGCCCACGATGAACCAGCCCGTGGCGATGATGATCGGCATCAGGCCGAGCGCGGTCTTGCCACCCGACTTGACGAGAAAGATCAACGACAGCAACAGAACCGCCAGGCCGCCGATAAGGGACCAGCGCTTGCACAGATAAATCCCGACGATCATCAGCACCGCCATGATCGAGGCTGCCTCGTTCTTGTGGCGGAAGACCCCACGCCAGTTGCCTGCGAGGAGCGGCTCCAGCGCATCGCTTGCCTGATGGATCGACCGCGACGGCAGGACAGCAACGCCGAAATAACAGAGGAACAGGATGATCAGCACGCATGTGGCAAGCAGCGTGGTGAAATGCCGCTCGGTGCGCGGCAATTGCAGGAAGCAGCTGGCGAGCACGCAGATGATGGCGCACATGGCAAGCCGCCGCAGCGAAAACACCGGCGCGCCGCCCACCACCGAGGTAAAAATATACCAGCCGAAGATCGCGAGCATCAGCAAACGCGGCGTAAAGACGATGGAAGACGACCGCTCCTTTGCCATGAACGCCACGAAACTGATGAGCAGGATGATCGCGGTGAGCTGGTTGAGGAGGTTGGACCCGGCCGCCATGGCGGACCCCAGATAGGTCGAGGAAAGCGAGATATAGGGCGAGAAGCCGACCGTGAAATAAAAGAACGTCACATAAAACAGTGCATTCCGCCAGGCGACACTCGCCTGCTCATCATGCGCTGCATCCATCAGGTAATTTTCTCTACCTTTTTCCATACGTTCTCACATCGTACCCGATGCTTCGTCTCGGTAACATGAATATCCCGTCAAAACCCTATTTTTTAGTTATCCATAATACACGGAGGAATAGTAATTCCATCATATAGGAATGAAACCCGGAAAAATGAAACGGAACCTGATTTTCGAAGTCAACATATGGATAAGGGTAGAATCTTGACCATATCAAACTTCATCTGTCAAATTTAAGTTGCTGATTTCCCTATTATTGGCTAGACATACGCCCTTGTTAAGGTTGCTTATATTTATTTTAAGACAGAGATATTTCGCTACGTTAAGAATATACTGGGGTGATGATCCGAAATTCTGTTTAACGTATATTAACAACTCTGGATATATCTTTGGCTTGTTGATTTCATAAACGCGTAAATAGCTGGAAACCGACGGTGGACGTTCCGATACACACCAATATGGACGATAGCAACAACGAAGGGGCGACACAACGCCCGGTTCAGCCAGCTGCGCCCGGCCTTCGACCCATGCGCAGGGACGATCTTCCGGCTGTCGAGGTTGTGCTCAACAGCGCGTTCAAAAAGACCGGGCTTGATAGAAACTTCGACTTCGGCGCTTACGTCGAAACATTGTTTTTCAGCAGTCCAGTGTTTGATCCCGAATATGGCAGCGTTGTCTACGATGCTGGAGAGAGCGGCGTTACCAGCGTTATCCTTGCCGTCCCCATGCGGTTTGTTGCGAACGGAAAACCCATTACCGCAAGGTTGTTATGTGCTTTCGCGTCGAAAGGAAAACTCGGCGCACTCGGCGCCGCGCGCCTGTCCCGCGGCATGCGCGCGACGAAACACGATATGCTGTTTTCGGACACGGCCTCCCCCGTCAGCGCCGATCATTGGCTTGCGATCGGCGGCAGCATGTTGCCGATGGAAAGCCTGCAATGGCACAAGGCGCTCAAGCCTTTCAGCGCGATTGCCCTGCGCATGCCGCGCCGTTCGCAAGTAGTCAAATCCAAGCCCGGACTTATGGCGCTTGGATTTGTCGACCGTATCCTGCGATCGTGGAAAAAGGGCATAAGGCCCAATGAAGTTGCCGGCACCACGGTCAGACCGGTGGATTTCGAAACGTTCCGACGCAACGCGCTGACAATGATCGAGCGTTTTTCCGTCCGCCCGGAATGGTCCCACGAGGAATTCCACTGGCTGATCGAAATGAGTAAAACCAACGGCACCCTTGGTGAATTGAGCAGCCTGGCGATCGAAAATGCCGAAGGCCGCATCATCGGCGCTGCCCTGTATTTCGGACAGGCGGGACGGACCGCCTATGTGCTGAACCTCGTCTGCGATGCCGGTCGCGAAAACGACGTGCTCGGTGCGCTGTTCCGCCATTTCGATGATGAGAACTATGCCCATGTCACCGGCATGTCGCAACCGTTTCTCATGAACGCGCTCTACCGTCAGAACCACGTGACCTTCCATCATCGCGGTTATTTCTGCATGGCCACCCGGGATGAAGCCCTCCGGGATCGGGCGCTTGCCGGCGATATATATATTGGCGGGCTAAGCTCGGAAAGCTGGAGCAAGCTCATCACAGATTTCTAAGGCACTTGCGCCGGTTTTGAAGAAAGTGCCGAGCCTTCTATGCCCCAGTGAAGCGCTGGACATTCGCTGAAATCAGGTGACGCAGCGCCTTCGCGTAACGTTTGGAGCGCGTCTTGGCCGCAAGGGCGCTCGACCAGTCCACCATCGATCCGTTGATATCGAAATCTCCGAGCTGGCCTTCGGGAACGTCACCCTTTTCGATGCGCTCGACGATGGAGCCCAGCGCCGCGTAAAACTCGGGCGAGCGATAGGGCGGATGCAGCGAATACATGCCCTTGCCCGTGCCGAGGAAATCAAGCCGGTATACGCCGATGCGCATCATATTGTCGCTCAGCACCTCTTCGGCAGGCATCGAGACCGGTTGCTGATTATAGGCATAGGAACGGATGCGCCGTTTGACGTCGGGTCTCAGCAGTTCGAGCGAGCCGATACGCTTGGCGAAACGGTCCATGTCGATCATGAACAGGCGGGTGGAAACGGTCGCGAACCGCCATGTGGGAACGCGGCTCGGCAGCTTGCGCGGTTCGGGAATGTTCTTCACCCCCGGCATGCCGACATGGCGGGAGATATCGAGATCGCCGCGCACGGTGGGCGGCCCGGAAAACGGCGTGATGCAGAGCGCGTCCGGGTTGGCCTTCTGCAGCGCAATGGCTTCGTTGAACCAGCTCTGGCTGCCGCCGCCAAACATCATGTCGCTGTCCATATGCAGCACATAACGGGCGTTGGCACGTTTCAACCCGTGGAAATAAACATGGAAAGGCCCGCCGTCGAATGCCTTGGCGGGATAAGGAACCGGCGAGCGCGAAAAGAACGTCTCCGCCACCGCACTGCGCGCCGCATCGCTATAGTCGGCAATATCCACATACAGATGCGGATAGTTGGCCTGCATTTCCTCCAGCATGTCAAACAGGCGTTTGCTGGCGGCCTCGAAACCGTTGCCCTTGTAGCGGCCGGCTCCAACCTGGCCGGTATCCACCGTCAGGAGAATGCGGTCCACCTGCCCGCCCCAGACCCGCAGCTGATGCGGAACGGTCAGGGCCGCATGCGGTGCGTCGAAGGGATGCAGATTGATTTGCAGCGCCTTTTGTACGGGAGGAAGCGGCATTTCAGCAGTCATAATTACGCACCACGGTTCCGGAATTCATTGATGACAGCCATCATGGGTTTTTCGTTGAAGCTCCAGTCGAGCGGCAGCGGCCGGTTCGCGGTGCCATCCCGGCGGGGATAGGCCCAGCGGATCCAGGTATATTGGTCCGAAATGCCCCATGTGGTGATGGAGGAAAGCGGGCCGCCTTCGCACGCCGCTTCGAGAAAATCGCGGACCTGACCGTTTATCAGCATGTCGCGCTCGGCTTCCGGGGCGGGAAGCGTCTGGTCCATCGCATCCAGTTCCGTCACCAGAACGGCAAGACCATAACTGCGCATTTCCTTGGTAAAGGCGGCAAGCTCGTCTTTCGCAATGGGCCAGCCACCGCGCAGATGCCCCTGCAGGCCGATAGCGTTGATCGGAGCGCCTTTCTCTAGCAACTCGAGAATGAGATTGCGGAAGGCCGCGCGCTTGGCCGGCGATTTCTCGACCGCAAATTCCACATCATATTCGTTGAGGACAAGCTGGGCCTTCGGATCGACGGAATGGGCGATGTCAAAGGCCTTTTTGATGGCGTCCGGGCCTGCGCCATAATACCAGGCGTCGCGGCGCGAGCGCACATTGCCGGGCACGTCGGGGATAGGCTCATTGACCACATCCCAGCTGTGTATCACGTCCTTGTACCGTTCCATCACCTTGACGATGTGGGTTTCCATCAACTTCTCGACCTTCGCGCCGCTGCCGATGCTGGCAAGCCAGGGCGCGTTGGAAGCGTACCAGATAAGCGGATGACCATGCATGGTGAGTTTGTTCTGGCGCGCGAAGTTCGCAAGCGCATCGGCAGCGGCAAAATCGAAAACGTCTGCCGAAGGCCGCATGACCTCCCATTTCATTTCAGTAACGGGTGTGATGCGCGAGCAATATTTGACCACCGCTTCGCCGATGCGGCTATCGGCGGTAAGGTCCGGCAGATAGATGGCCGCACCGTAAGGGGCAATCTTTGTCGACGTTTTCCTGGTCGCGGCAACGCCCTGCCCGGCCATGGCATGCAACAGGCCCGCGCTTGCAGCGCCACCCAGAAAATTCCGCCGCCCGATCCGCATTCGCCCGCCTCCACAACCCCGGCGCATCGGCCTGAAAATCGAAAGCGATTTTCGAAAGGGACGATGCGCATATCACAACTGTCAGAACGTCATTGATGCGTCCCAATGGCCGCACGACGCTCTAATTCTCAAAACATAACATCTTGATCATGCCAAAAGGATATTAAAGATTTGCAAGGTTAACTGACGCTATACCACGTCACAATTGGCGCAAGTCGGCTTAATCCGGTAGTAACTTCAGTGTGAGAATTGTTGACCCGCCCCTGATGGAGTAAAAATATTGGTTTCCGTCTCGATTGTCATTCCCGTTCGCAACGGCGAGCGTTACATCGTGGAAGCGATCGAAAGCGTGTTGTCTCAGGGGAAAACCGTTTGCGAAGTGCTCGTCGTCGATGACGGCTCCACCGACACAACGGCGCAAAAGGTGCAAAGTTTCGCCGATCCCCGCGTAAAACTGCTGGCCCGGCCGCAGGGACGGCAGGGCGTTTCCGCCGTGCGCAATTTCGGCCTGTCGCAGGCGCGCGGTGAATGGACGATGTTTCTCGATGCCGACGACCGCGTGAAGCCGGGGGCGATCGCCGCCCTATGCGCCGGCATCTCCGGACCGGACGTCGTTGCTGTCTACGGTGATTATGAGCGCATTGACGAGAATGGCGCCAAGATCGGGCGGCGCAACCTCATCAGACGGCGGGAAAAACCTGATGGTTTCATCCTTCAGCCGCTTTTGGGCGGAAACTTCATCGTCAATGGCGGCATCATGCTGGTTAAAACCCGCATCTTTCAGGATTTTGGCGGTTTCGACGAGACATTGCGTTATGCGGAAGACTGGTATGGCTGGTGCCGGCTGGCTGCCTCCGGCCGTTTCGCCTATCTGCCCGGCCGCCACGTGCTGGATTACCGGGTGCACCGGACAAGCGTGATGATGAACCGCCTTCTGACCTTCCGGGATTGCGAACCGGCGATCGAAGCGGTGTTTTCCGATCCCGCCATCGTCGCCGCCATTGCGCCGCAGGAATTGCGCCGGCTTCGCCGAAAATCCGAAAATCACATGAATGCCTATACCGTGGCGCAGGCCTTTCGCGCCCGGCGCTATCGCGAGGCCTTTTCGGCGCTTGCCGATACATTTGTCAATCGCCCGCGCCAAAGCCTGCGCGCCGTCGTGTTTTCCGCCGCAGCCCTTGCCGGAATTTAGGAGTGTCCATGTCCGAAATCATGCCGGAAGCGGTGGTGTGCATTCCGAGTTTCCGCAGGCCTGCAGGTTTGCAGAAGACGCTGAACTCGCTGGCAGCCCAGAAGGTCGATTTCCCCTTCGCCATCGTCGTCGTCGATAATGACGGGGTGGGCCAGGCGGGCCTGGCCGTCGCGCGCGCTTTTTTTGCCGAGAGCGGAATGATGGGCCAGACGCTGGTTGAGCCGACGCAGGGCAATTGTTACGCCATCAACACGGCATTCCGCACGGCGCGGCAGAGCTATCCATCCGCGCAGTGGTTTCTGATGATCGATGACGACGAAGCGGCCTCGCCCGTCTGGCTCGCTGAAATGGTCTCTGCCGCAAAATCCTTCGGCGTCGATATCGTCGGCGGGCCGGTCGATCGCGAATTCGATGCGCCCGCACCCAAGGCGGTTCTGGCACACCCGCTGTTCGGCTCCATCGAGGCGCCCACCGGCGTAGTCGATCAAATCCATGGGTCTGGCAATTGCCTGATCTCGAGGCGGGTTTTCGAAACGCTGGAAAAGCCGGAATTCGATGTACGGTTCAACTTCCTCGGCGGCGGCGACATGGATTTCTTCACCCGTTGCCGAAAGGCGGGTTTCAAATTCGCCTGGAACGCTCAAGCCCTCATCATCGAATATGTGCCGGAAAACCGCATGGCGCCGCGCTGGATCATGGAGCGCTCGCTCCGAACCGGGATCATTAATTACAGCATCGACCGCGCCCGACGCCCCGGCCTGAAGGGCGGGCTGCTGCTTGCCGCCAAAAACGTTGTCAGCCTGTGCCTGTCGCTGGTCCGCGCCGTTTCCGCATTCCTGAAAACCGGTGCGCTGCTGCCCGCCACGCATCCACCGCTGATGTCCATCGGCCGCGTCATGGCGAGCCTCGGTATTACGCTCACGCCCTATAAGGCGCCGGCGAAAAAGGCCTGAACGCGGGCTCGTCCGGCAGTTAATCTAAGCTTTTCAGCTCAGGGTTTTTTCCCTGCGCAAAGAGATCCCATTCACATGCCGTTTCTGGGAAGCGAATGACGAAAAAACGGCTGCAAGAATGAGAAGCGGCACAAGAACCGGCCAGAAGAAACAAAGGATGATACCGGTCACCCGGTAAAAGTCCCAATCCTTGTCGCGGCGGGCGCCTTCTATATAGGTCATGGCAAGAGAAGTAACGGTGCCAATCCCATATACGAAAAGAGAAATGGACGTAATTACCATCGCTGTCCTCAATATATTTCTGATTCGAATAAATATGTAATATCCGCTCAGTGTACCGCCGTTACGCCCACTTGCAACGATTTTCCGCGGAAAGACACCTCCACCCCGATACGTTAGAGCGACCTCATATAGCGCGACTCCATATGATGATTGCATGCGCCGGCAGATGCCGCTCAAATGAGCTCAGTCCTGAACCGACCGGACGGTCAGGGGAAATTCGGTAAAAAATTAACGAGAATGCGCAGATTTCAGACCTTGCCGGCCCCGAACCCGTAGCGATGCTTCAGCAGCGAATATATGGCGATGGGATTGGTCAGCAGGTAGCGCTTGCCGAGACGCCTCGGCTCAAGCATGGCCCTGTAGAGCCATTCGAGCCCCATATCCTGCATCCATTGTGGCGCCCTGCTGTTCTTGCCCGCAAGAAAATCGAACAGACCGCCGCAGGTCTTGATCACCGCAATGTCGGAAAGCCTGTCGAGATTGCGCGCGACGAAACGTTGCTCCAGCGGTATGCCGAAGCCCACCCAGAGAATATCAGTCTGCGATGCGACGATATCGGCAAGGATCGCCTCCTCGTCGCCGGGTCTGAAATAACCATTGCGCCGACCGGCAAAAACAAGCCGTGGATAGAGCTTCTGCATTTCCTCGACTGCCGCGCGGTTCACCTCTTCGGAACCGCCGAGAAAATAGAACCGCGTGCCGGTCGCCTCAGCCCTCCGGGCCACCGCATGAACGAGATCCGTCGTCGCCACACGTTCCCGCAGCGCCCTCACGCAGAACTGGCGGGAAAAGATCACCAGCGACATGCCGTCGGCATGAATCTGGTCCGCCTGCCGCAGCAGGGCTTCGAATTCCTTGTCTTGGTGACAGAGTGCGATGACCTGACCGTTCGCCGATGTCGAATAGAACGGCTTTGCGCCGGCCGCGCGTTCACGTTCCGCCCGCAGGATAAAATCCTGCGCCGTCTCTTCGATGGTCGCATCGGTGATGGGCAAAGCCGCAAGCGGAACAACCGGCCAGTGTGTGCCAGGCCCTTCCGCATGCGGGACATCTCTCCCTGTCATATTCTGTCCGGTGTCCAAGA
Source organism: Rhizobium sp. SJZ105 (assembly GCF_007828365.1). Taxonomy (NCBI): domain Bacteria; kingdom Pseudomonadati; phylum Pseudomonadota; class Alphaproteobacteria; order Hyphomicrobiales; family Rhizobiaceae; genus Rhizobium; species Rhizobium sp. SJZ105. The sequence goes on along the minus strand of NZ_VIUP01000003.1, from coordinate 200,897 downwards.
TAGGCATCGTTTCACTGTTATATTCACGCATAGGATTAAGGTATAAGGCTTCAAACACTACGAATAACTATCATTAATATTCTTATAAATCTGACGCTTGAATCAAACAATTATACGCCCGAGGGTTGAGTGACCACCCCAACCTCTCCTCCCCCTATTCCGGTTTTGCGGCTGATGGGTTAAGGGACGACGAAACCACACCACAGAAAAGGTCCCGGCCATGGAAACCATATCGATCGACAACCGCGGCGATTTCGGCCTTTGGGCCATCGAACGGGCAAAGGAAATCGTCGCCAACGAGGCGTCCGATCTTGCCGTTTCGGTCCGTGACGGCGACGAGACAGGCATTCGCGATGCGGGGAATGCGCTGGGTGCCGCCATCGCCGCCGCCCTGCTCGAAGTCTATGACGGCCTGATGTCCGAGGAATAAGCGCGCGCGGTCGCAGCCCTCAGGCGTAGCGTTCCGCGTGATCTGTCCGGCGCAGAAAACCCAAAAGCCCAAGTGCGATGGCAATTCCGAGACCAAGGAACAGACCGCCCACGCCACCGGCGATCAGGAAGATCAGCTTGCCGGGCGGCCAGCTTCTGGAATTGGGCGCTACCGGCTGCGAAATCACCCGCACATTGGTGGAATCGATTGTCTGCTGCTCGGCGATCTGGCGTGATCGGTTGAGATAGGTCTCGTAGATCGCGGCAGCTGAGTTGGCGTCTCGCTCCAGATCGCGCAGCCGCACCTGCGCCTCATTGTCGGTGAAGACGTTGGCGCGTTCCGCAACCGCCTTCAGCCGCAGGGCATCAAGCGAGGAGCGGGCCTCGGCGACATTGGTCTTGGCCGCCAGCAAAATCCGCTGCGCCTCATCCGCAATGCCGCGTTCCAGCATGTCGCGTTCCGCCCCGGCAGTCGCCAGACGCGGATGGCGGGCGCCATAGGTCAGCGTCATCGCCCCAATCTGCTGCTGCAAGGTGCTGTATTGCGCACGAATGGTGTTCATGGTCTGGCTGTCGAAGATCGCGTCGCTCTGGGTGCGGTTCTGGGCAATCGCCGCCTGCATCTGCTTGAGGCGCGACTCCTCCTGAATGACGCGCTGCTGCGCGGCAAGAACCTGCGCATTCAGCTCGCCGGACGCCAGATTGCTGACCAGCTGGCCGTTATTCTCCTGCAGGCCGTTTTCGCGGCGGAAGTCGGCGACGCGCTTTTCGGCAACCGTCACGTTCTGGCGCATTTCCTCAAGCCGCTTCTTGAGATCATCGACAATACGCAGGCTGCTGTCGGAGGTCGTCTGGAACAACTCGCTTTCGAAAGCCTTCACCATCGCCTTCGAGACTGTCACGGATTTGTCCGGATCATTGGTCCAGACCGCAAGCGTCACCACGAAGGAACGCGGATCCCGTTCCGCCGCAACCCGTTCGCCCAGCGAACGAAGCGCGCCGACCTTGTTGTCACCATCTTCCGGCTTGGGTGAAAAAAATGCTTTCAGCCGCGCAAGAGGCGGTGGGGATATGAATTCCGGGTCCTCATCCAGTTTCAGCTCGTCCACCACCCGAGCCAGCACGTTGCGCGACGTGACGGTGCGCAGTTTGCTCTCCACTTCAAGAATCTGGGTGTCGCGCTGCTGGTTGGGCGAAAACACCCCGTCATTGACGACATTCAGGTTGGAGGGATTGACGACGATATCCGTATAGGCGGTGTAACGCGGCGGCGTCATATAGGCGTAGGCGAGTGCAGCGGCGACGCAGAGAATGATCGCAAGCACAATCCAGACGATCCCGGCACGCAGCCAGCCGAGTACCTCGTCCACACCGATCCGGTCGATATATTTCAGGCCCGGCAGCGTGGCCGCGAGACTGTTGCTTGGCGAGGCCGGCCTTGTGGGCTTTTCAGCCGGAGCGGGTTCGGCAACGGCAGCTGCCGGCTTCGGCTCAAGATGCTCTTTCAGCACCGTGCGCTCGAAAACCTCATCCTCATCCACCAGATCGTCCAGCAGGGAACCGTGGGGTCTGGCGGCGGGCGCCGCTTTTTCATCCAGCGGACGTGCCTGCTTATGTCCCGCCTTTTGAAGCCTGTACATCAGCCAATCCAACTTGAACGAACCACAAAAAAGGCCTGCAACAGATGGTTTTCATCGTCGCCAGAACCACTATTAACCGGCAAGTCTAGATATAACGGGTGAATTTTAGGTTACCCGCATCAATCCCCGCCATCATCACCTATTCGCCGCGTCCATGAAAGAGATGATTGACTTGAATGGATCGATACGGTTCTTTCTGGCGTTATATTTTTGTATTATCCATTTGAACCTCAAAGATTTTATCGAAACGGAGTTTGGCATGAGCCTGAAATTTGGGACGAGCGGCCTTCGCGGCCTGTCTGTCGATCTGAAAGGAAAGGCCTCGGCCGTCTACGCAACGGCATTTGCAAGGCACCTTCTCACATCGGGTCAGGCAAAGGCGGGCGACCCCATTCTCGTGGCCCGCGATTTCCGCGATTCGAGCCCGGATGTTTCCGCAACCTGTATCGCCGCGCTGAAAAAGGCCGGCCTCATACCGCTCGATTGCGGCACCGTGCCGACACCGGCACTGGCGCTTTACGGACTTTCCCTCAAGGCCGGCGCGCTGATGATAACGGGTTCGCATATTCCGGCCGACCGCAACGGCATCAAGTTCTACCGCCCGGACGGCGAAATCGACAAACAGGACGAAACGGCGATCGCCGCACTCGCAGCCGAAGTCGAGGCTGAAGGGATTAACGACGAGGCCGCAACGGCGGACGACCATTCCGCAATTGCAGCCGAGCTCTTTTATGAGCGCAATGCCGCACTCCTGCCGGAAAAGGCGCTGTCGGGCCTGAAGATCGGCGTTTACCAGCACAGCACGGTGGCGCGCGATCTGTTCGTCGACGTTCTCGCCCACTATGGCGCCGAAGTTGTGTCGCTCGGCCGTTCCGAGACCTTCATTCCGGTCGATACCGAGGCGGTCTCCCCTGAAACGCTGGAGCTTCTCAAAAAATGGGCGCCGGAACACGGCCTCGATGCCATCGTTTCCGCCGATGGTGACGGCGACCGGCCCCTGCTTGCCGATGAAAACGGCGTGCCGCTGCGCGGCGACCTGATCGGATTGATTACGGCGAATTTTCTCGATGCCGGCGTGGTCGTCACCCCCGTCACCTCCAATTCCGGCATTGAGGCGAGCGGTTCGTTCAAGGTTATCCGCACCAGGGTCGGTTCGCCTTTCGTGATCGCCGGCATGGCACAGGCCCTTGCCGAAGGAAACAACGGCGTCATGGGTTTCGAGGCCAATGGCGGCCTTCTGACAGCCTCCACCTTCACATTGAACGGCAAACCGCTATCGCCCCTGCCGACGCGGGACAGCTTCCTGCCCATCCTCGCCGTATTGCTTCTCTCCGCCGAGCAGAAAAAGCCGCTATCGCAGATTGCCGCCGCCTATAACCTGCCGGTCGCGGCTGCGGATCGTCTGGAAAACTTCGCACAGGAAAAAAGCGCTGCCCTGATGACGCATCTGCGCGCCTCGCGGGATAATCTCGAAACCTTCCTAGCCCCCGTGGGCACGGTCAAGGCGCTGAGCGACATTGACGGCCTGCGCGTGGCGCTGACAGACGGCAGCACCATCCATTTCCGCCCGTCCGGCAATGCTCCGGAAATGCGCTGCTACGTCGAGGCCGCCAATCAGGACGAAGCCGAAACGCTGCTCAGCAAGGGCCTCGATCTCATCCGCAACTTTGGATGAGTGGATGGCGCCGAACGCTTGAAGCGGACGGCCACCATGAATGTCCCAGTGTCGCAAATGTCGCATCCCGTCTTTGCCTGTTGCTCTTCCCGCTCCGGAAAGCGATAAGGGCCGCAGGGTTCAAGGAGGCGGGATGTGAGCGGCGAGACCATTACCCTTTATGAAGCGATCGGCGGCGATGCCACAGTCAGAGCACTGACCCGGCGCTTCTACGAATTGATGGACACCCTGCCAGAGGCGGCGCATTGCCGCGCCATCCATCCAGCCGATCTTTCCGGCAGCGAAAGCAAGTTCTACGATTATCTGACCGGATATCTTGGCGGACCGCCGGTCTATGTCGAAAAACACGGCCACCCGATGTTGCGCAGGCGTCATTTCGTGGCCCCTATCGGACCCGCCGAGCGGGACGAATGGCTGCTCTGCTTTCGCCGCGCGATGGACGAGACCATCGAGAACGCAAAGCTCCGGGACATCATCTGGGGACCGGTGGAGCGGCTGGCCTTTCACATGCAAAATCAGGAAGCGAATAACCCATGACGACGGAAAGATTGCGCGCCTTGATTTTGCTGCTGGGCAGCCTTTTGGGTGCTGCCGGCGTCATGCTTGCCGCCGCCGCCACCCATACCGGCGAAACCTATATGCTTGGCAACGCCTCGACCATGGCGCTCGCCCATGCGCCAGTGCTTGTGGCACTGCATATCGGCGCGGACCGCATCAGAACCGCCATTCCGGCAGGGCTGATTCTTGGCTTCGGCACGGCGGTTTTTGTTGGTGATCTCGTCACCAGACATTTTTCCGGTCACAGCCTGTTTCCCTACGCGGCCCCCTTGGGTGGCCTCGGCATGATCGCGGGATGGCTGGTGCTTTGCGCCGGTGCATTTTTGAAGCCGAGGGGCTAAATCGGCATCAACACCGTTTCCAGTGAAACGACAGGATGTTGCCGCCACGTTGAGCCGCGTCACCGATTTCGAAGAACGGCTTTTCGCCCGGCTGGCGGGTGCGCAGATAGGGAAAAGCCAGCACATTGCCGCCGTCAGCTGCGGCGCGGTTGCGCCGCTCGCGTTCGCCGACGACTTCATACATCTCCGTCAGGGCCGGATCGGCGCCCTGATCGGCCATCTTGTGCAGCTCCACGCGGCAGGCCTCAGCCACCGCCTGCTCTGCATCCTTGAAATTATTGCGCTCGTCGCTCATCGTTTAAGGTCCGTTCATTCATCGTCTGCAGCGCTCGCTCCAGACTGGATTTGCTGCCATTGCGCAGCGGAATGAACGTCTTGCCGAATTTCTTGCAACCGGACTTTACCCGCAGACACGCATCGTGGCTGATACAGTCGATCGGGCAGAAAACGCAGTCGACGGAGGGAAGAACAGTGTCGATACGCGAGACCGCCTCACGCAATCCGCCATCGTGATGGATAAGCTCGGCGCCGAAATTGCTGGCGATCTGGCGAAGATGGGCAACCTGACAGTCACGGCCGCCAACATAAAGAAAGCTCTTCGGACCGGAAAGCTGCTGTTCGGCCACATCCTTTTCAGGTTGAGGCGCGCCCTTGCCCTGCTTGCCGCCGCGTTCGGCTTTCTTCTTTTCCTTGCGTGCCATTCCCTCACCTGCCGGTTGATTTTTTCATGCCCCGACGTTCGGGATGCCGGCACCATAATAAAGATGAGTTTTGGAGTAAAGTATAAAGGTGATAATTTTCCTCATGTTTTGACATAAAGAATCGATCACATATTCGCGATAACCTCACCAGATCAGTTGTTGATCTTCAATCCACCCATGAAAAGCTGCTCCAGGTGCCGGGCTGCATCCTCAAACCGGCCTTCGCCACCGTTCTTGTCGCCCAGCACGGCCCGCACCTGCACGTCGAAATCCGCATAGTGCTGCGTGGTCGACCAGATCGAGAAAATCAGGTGATAGGGATCGCATTTCGCCATCCGCCCGGCCTTGATCCAGACGCGGATTACCTCCGCCTTTTCATCCACCAGTTGCTTCAGCGGACCCTTCAGCTCATCCTCGATATGGGGCGCGCCCTGGAGGATTTCATTGGCAAACAGGCGGCTCTCGCGCGGAAAATCGCGCGACATTTCCAGCTTGCGGCGAATATAGGAGCGGATTTCGCTTTCAGGATTGCCCTCGGCATCGAAAGCCCTGAGCGGATCCAGCCAGGTATCCAGCACCCGCTCGATCAACGCGCGATGCATCGCCTCCTTGGTGCGGAAATAATAAAGTACGTTCGGTTTCGACATGCCGGCCGCCTCGGCAATCTGGTCGATGGTGGAACCGCGAAAGCCGTTGGTGGAAAACACACTCAGCGCGGCCTCAAGAATCGCTTCCTGCTTTTCTTCCTGAATGCGGGTCCGCTTCTGTGTTTTCGCTGCGCGCGGTATGGCCATACTCTACTCTCTGTGTTTCTTTTCGATGCAATTGCCGCTACAGTATGCTTAAAAAATAATCGCCGCGTACAGTTTAGGCAAAATTAGTGCGATTCGTCACGAAAATCCCTTGCTGACGTCATGGCGAATTTGCAATGTTTACCAGCCGGTCAATTTATCCACCATCGCCATCACAAGGCAATGGCTGTTATCTTAACCGGCAAAAACGGGAACGGCACAAGCTTTGCTTCGATAAAAACAAAACAGGTGAGGACGACACTTCATGGCAGCGGGTAAGAACTTGACGGTCAATGGCGACCGTCTGTGGGACAGTCTGATGGACATGGCGAAAATCGGCCCCGGCATTGCCGGCGGCAATAATCGCCGCACGCTGACGGATGAAGATGCTGAAGGCCGCAGCCTGTTCAAGAGCTGGTGCGAAGCGGCCGGCCTCACGATGGGCGTCGACAAGATGGGCACGATGTTCGCCACCCGCCCCGGCGAGGACCCGGATGCACTGCCGGTCTACATCGGCAGCCATCTCGACACCCAGCCAACCGGCGGCAAGTTCGATGGCGTTCTCGGTGTGCTGGCTGGACTGGAAGTCGTGCGAAGCCTGAACGATCTCAACATAAAAACGAAACACCCTGTTGTCGTTACCAACTGGTCCAATGAGGAAGGCGCGCGCTTTGCCCCGGCCATGCTGGCTTCCGGCGTCTTCGCCGGCATTCACGATCTCGATTACGCCTATAGCCGCACCGATACCGACGGCAAGACCTATGGCGACGAGCTGAAGCGCATCGGCTGGCTGGGTGAGGAAGAGGTGGGCGCCCGCAAGATGCACGCCTATTTCGAATATCATATCGAACAGGGGCCTATCCTCGAGGCGGAAGGCAAGCAGATCGGCGTCGTTACCCATGGTCAGGGCCTGTGGTGGCTGGAAGTGACGCTGACAGGCAAGGAGGCGCATACCGGCTCGACGCCGATGGCCATGCGCGTCAATGCTGGCCTCGCCGCCGCCCGCATCCTCGAAAAGGTGCAGGAAGTGGCGATGGCCCACCAGCCGGGCGCCGTCGCCGGCGTCGGCCAGATGATCTTCACGCCCAATTCCCGCAATGTGCTGCCCGGCAAGGTGGTTTTCACCATCGACCTCAGAACCCCCTCGCAGGCGAAACTCGACAACATGCGCGCCATCTTCGAACGCGAGGTGCCAGTTATCGCCGAAGAACTCGGCGTCGGCTGCTCAATCGAGGCCATCGGCCATTTCGATCCCGTCACGTTCGATCCAGTGCTGGTGGGCCGCGTGCGCGCTGCTGCCGAAAAGCTGGGCTACAGCCATATGGACATCATTTCCGGCGCTGGCCATGATGCTTGCTGGACGGCAAGGGTTGCCCCCTCCACCATGATCTTCTGCCCCTGCGTGGACGGTCTTTCCCACAATGAAGCCGAAGACATCTCCTCCGAATGGGCCGCCGCGGGCTGCGACGTGCTGCTGCATGCGGTGCTGGAAACTGCGGAGATCGTGCAATGACCGCCACCATTATCAAGAACGGCACCATCGTCACCGCCGACCTGACCTACAAGGCCGATGTTAAAATCGAAGGCGGCAAGATCACAGAGATCGGACCCGATCTGACCGGCGGCACAGTGCTCGATGCCACGGGATGTTACGTCATGCCCGGCGGCATCGATCCGCATGTGCATCTGGAAATGCCCTTCATGGGCACTTATTCCGCCGATGATTTCGAGAGTGGCACGCGTGCCGCCCTTGCCGGGGGCACGACCATGGTGGTGGATTTTTGTCTGCCCGATCCCGGCCAGTCGCTGCTCGATGCCCTGCAAAGATGGGACAACAAGGCAACGCGAGCCAACTGCGATTATTCCTTCCACATGGCCGTTACCTGGTGGGGCGAGCAGGTCTTCAGCGAGATGAAGACTGTGGTTCAGGAAAAGGGCATCAATTCGTTCAAGCACTTCATGGCCTACAAGGGCGCGTTGATGGTGAATGACGACGAGATGTTCGCCTCCTTCTCGCGCTGCGCCGAGCTTGGCGCCATTCCCTTCGTGCATGCGGAAAACGGCGATATCGTTGCGCAGATGCAGGAAAAGCTGATGGCGGAAGGCAATGTCGGGCCGGAAGCGCATGCCTATTCACGGCCGCCCTCCGTCGAAGGTGAGGCCACCAACCGCGCCATCATCATTGCCGATATGGCCGGTGCGCCGCTTTATGTCGTTCATACATCCTGCGAGCAGGCACATGAAGCCATCCGCCGTGCGCGTCAGAACGGCATGCGCGTTTATGGCGAACCGCTGATCCAGCATCTCATCCTCGACGAAAGCGAATATGCCAATGCCGACTGGGACCATGCTGCCCGCCGGGTCATGTCGCCACCCTTCCGCAACCGCCAGCATCAGGATAGCCTCTGGGCGGGTCTCGCCTCCGGCTCGCTGCAATGCGTGGCGACCGACCATTGCGCCTTCACCACCGACCAGAAACGCTTTGGCCTCGGTGATTTCCGCAAGATCCCCAATGGCACCGGCGGGCTGGAAGATCGCATGCCGCTGCTCTGGACCCATGGCGTGGCGACCGGCCGGCTGACGATGAACGAATTCGTCGCCGTGACCTCCACCAATATTGCAAAAATCCTCAACATCTATCCGAAAAAGGGCGCGATCCTCGTCGGCAGCGATGCCGATATCGTCGTCTGGGACCCGGCGCGGGAAAAGACCATCCGCGCGGAAAACCAGCAATCGGCCATCGATTACAACGTGTTCGAAGGACAGAAGGTCAAGGGCCTACCGCGCTTCACCCTGTCGCGCGGCATCGTCAGCATCGAGGAAAGCACGGTGAAGACGCAGGAAGGTCACGGCACGTTCGTCGCCCGTGATCCCTATCCCGCCGTCAGCAAGGCGCTGTCCACATGGAAAGAGCTCGTCGCGCCACGCAAGGTGGAACGCAGCGGCATCCCGGCATCGGGTGTATGACCTTGAGCACCGATCCGAAACGCGAAATCGTCATCGCTGCCGCCGTTCTCCTGAATGCGCGGCGGCAAATGCTTGTCGTGCGCAAGCGCGGCACCACGCAATTCATGCAGCCGGGCGGCAAGATCGATCCGGGTGAAACGCCTGAGCAGGCGCTTCACCGTGAACTTGCCGAGGAAATCGGCCTCACGCTTCCTGAAAATGCCGCGCGATATGAGGGCATCTTTCGGGAGGAGGCCGCCAATGAGACAGGGGCGGAGGTCGTGGCCCATGCCTTCGTCGCCCAACTGAATATCGACGTTATCCCACAGGCCGAGATAGAGGAGGTGCGCTGGCTCGATCTGGATGCGGCCTCCAATCTGCCGATCGCCAAACTCACGGAAACACGTATGCTGCCGCTGGCACGCGCAGCCCTGACGGAAAGTGGAAAAAAGCCACGATGAACCAAGCCTCGTCCTATTCCGTCGTTTCCGCCAGAAATCTCGGCCTCACCTTCGAAACCGGCGATGGCCCGGTGCACGCGCTTTCCAATGTCGATCTGGAGGTCGGCAAGGGCGAGTTCGTCTCCTTCATCGGCCCTTCCGGCTGCGGTAAGACCACGTTCCTGCGGGTGATTGCCGATCTAGAAAAGCACACATCCGGCAATATCACCGTCAATGGCACCACGCCGGAAAACGCCCGCAAGGACCGATCTTACGGTTATGTCTTTCAGGCCGCCGCACTCTATCCGTGGCGGACCATCGAAAAGAACATTGCGCTGCCGCTCGAAATCATGGGCTATACGAAGGCCGAACAGAGGGAGCGCATCGACCGCACGCTCGATCTCGTCAATCTCAGCGGTTTCAGCAAGAAATACCCATGGCAGCTTTCCGGCGGCATGCAGCAGCGCGCCTCCATCGCCCGAGCGCTGGCCTTTGATGCCGACCTGCTGTTGATGGACGAACCCTTCGGCGCATTGGACGAGATCGTCCGCGACCATCTGAACGAACAGCTGCTGAAACTGTGGGATACGACCGGCAAGACCATCTGCTTCGTCACCCACTCCATCCCGGAAGCCGTTTATCTCTCGACCAAGATCGTCGTGATGTCACCACGGCCCGGCCGGGTAACGGATATCATCGAATCCACGCTGCCAAGGGAAAGGCCGCTTGAGATCAGGGAGACGCCGGAATTTCTGGCAATTGCGCATCGCGTGCGTGAGGGATTGAAGGCGGGGCATAGCTATGAGGGATGAGGTCAGCGCCAGCATTACCCCCCATCAACCGAGGGCAACCCGATGACCCTCCTCCGCCACCGCGTCCTCCCCATCCTCACCGTCCTCCTCGCCATCCTCATCGTCTGGCACCTTTCCGTCATCTACCTCAACATGCCCTTCGTCCGCGATCAGGCAAACCGCGCCGGCCAGACGCCGAGCTTCATGGAGCTTCTGCCGCAAACCTTCGCACAGGAGCGCCCGGTTCTCCCCGCCCCGCACCAGATCATCGCGGAACTGTGGGACACCACCGTCAACAAGGCGATCACCTCGAAGCGCAGCCTCGTTTATCACGCGGGCGTCACGCTTTCGGCCACGCTCCTCGGTTTCGCCATCGGCGCGGTGCTCGGCATCCTGCTCGCCGTCGCCATCATCCACAACCGCGCCATGGACCGCTCGGTCATGCCGTGGATCATCGCCAGCCAGACCATCCCCATCCTTGCCGTCGCGCCGATGATCATCGTCGTCCTGAATTCCATCGGCATTTCCGGGCTGTTGCCCAAGGCGCTGATTTCCACCTATCTCTCGTTCTTCCCGATTGTCGTCGGCATGGTGAAGGGCCTCAGAAGCCCCGAAACCATCCAGCTGGACCTGATGCACACCTATAATGCCTCGCCCGCACAAATCTTCTGGAAGCTGCGCTGGCCGTCTGCCCTGCCCTATCTCTTCACCTCTCTGAAGATCGCCATCGCGATTGCGCTGGTCGGGGCCATCGTCGGCGAATTGCCAACGGGCGCTGTCGCCGGTCTCGGCGCGCGTCTGCTCTCCGGCTCCTATTACGGCCAGACCGTGCAGATATGGGCAGCGCTGTTCATGGCCGCCGGTGTGGCCGCCATTCTGGTCTCGATCATCGGCATCGCTCACGCAGCCGTCCTCAAGAGAATGGGAGCGCGGCCATGACAAATCCCGTCTGGTTTATTGGCGCAATCCTGTTCTGGCTTGCCACCTGGGCCTGCAACGAATGGCTGGTGCGCCACATCTTCGCATCACAGTTGGCAAAGCAAATGAGCCGCATGGCAGTACCGCTTCTCTTCGGGCTGGCTATTCTCGCGCTTTGGGAAGGTGTGGTGCGCGGCTTCTCCGTCCCCCCCATCTTGCTGCCTGCCCCGAGCGCCATCCTCGCCCGCCTTCTCGGCTCGCTACCGATCCTCTGGGCGGATTTCCGCCAGACCTTCCTCAAATCGGTGCTGACAGGTTATGTGCTCGGCTGCGGCCTCGGTTTCATCGTCGCCATCCTCATCGATCGTTCACCCTTCCTCCAGCGCGGGCTGCTGCCCATCGGCAATTTCGTCTCCGCTTTGCCAGTGGTCGGCATCGCGCCGATCATGGTCATGTGGTTCGGCTTCGACTGGCAGTCGAAAGTGGCTGTCGTCGTCATCATGACGTTTTTCCCGATGCTGGTGAACACGGTTCAAGGGCTTGCTGCCTCCAGCCACATGGAACGCGACCTGATGCGCACCTATGCCGCAGGCTGGGGGCAGACATTGCTGAAACTGCGCCTGCCCGCCGCCTGGCCCTTCATCTTCAACGCCCTGAAGATCAATTCCACACTGGCGCTGATCGGCGCCATCGTCGCGGAATTCTTCGGCACGCCCATCGTCGGCATGGGTTTTCGCATCTCGGCGGAAACGGGCCGCAGCAATGTCGATATGGTCTGGGCAGAAATTGCCGTGGCGGCGCTCGCAGGCTCAGGATTTTACGGTCTGGTGGCGCTCATCGAGCGCGCCGTCACCTTCTGGCATCCGTCCGTCCGTGGGGGACGAACGTAAATAACGAAAAAGGGAACAGCGATGAAAATGAAACTTGCCTCCATGCTTCTTGCCGGCGCGTCACTTCTGAGCGCATTTGAGGCTCAGGCCGCCGACAAGATCACCCTGCAGCTGAAATGGGTCACCCAGGCGCAGTTCGCCGGTTATTACGTCGCCAAGGACAAGGGCTTTTATGAAGCCGAAGGCCTCGATGTCGATATCAAGCCGGGCGGACCGGATATTGCGCCTGCGCAGGTTCTGGCCGGCGGTGGCGCGGATGTGATCGTCGACTGGATGCCATCGGCACTCGCCACCCGCGAAAAGGGCGTGCCGCTCGTCAACATCGCCCAGCCGTTCAAAACGTCAGGCATGATGCTGACCTGCCTCAAGGAAACCGGCATTACCAAGCCGGAAGATTTCAAGGGCAAGACGCTCGGCGTCTGGTTCTTCGGCAATGAATATCCGTTCCTCTCGTGGATGGCGCACCTGAAAATTCCGACCACCGGCGGCGCGGATGGCGTCACCGTCCTCAAGCAGGGTTTCAACGTCGATCCGCTGCTGCAAAAGCAGGCCGCATGCATTTCCACCATGACCTATAATGAATACTGGCAGGTCATTGATGCCGGCATCAAGCCGGAGGAACTCGTCACCTTCAAATATGAGGACGAAGGCGTGGCAACGCTGGAGGACGGGCTCTACGTTCTCGAAGACAAGCTGAAGGACGCCAAGTTCAAGCAAGACATGGTCAAATTTGTCCGCGCTTCCATGAAGGGCTGGAAGTGGGCGGAAGAACACCCTGACGATGCAGCAGGTATCGTTCTTGAAAATGACGCCTCCGGCGCCCAGACCGAAAAGCACCAGAAGCGCATGATGGGCGAAGTCGCCAAGCTGACAGCCGGCTCGAAGGGCGCGCTGGACAAGGCGGATTACGAGCGCACCGTCAAGACGCTGCTCGGCGGCGGTTCCGATCCCGTCATCACCAAGGAGCCGACAGGCGCCTACACCACTGAAATCACCGATGCGGCGCTGAAATAGTCACGTCGAAGCCGAAAACATGGAAACGCGCGGCCATCACCGCGCGTTTTTTTGCGCGCTGGTGACCCGTTTGATGAATTACAACACTCGGCCATATACAAAAATGTATATCAACCCTCGAGGCTATGCGGATTGATTTGTATAGCAACAACAATTAGAGTCCCCGCCAACAAGACTGCCGAATTTGATCTTGTAAAAAAGCACGAGGCAAAGGTGCTTAAGATTCGCGTTGAGGGGCGTTTGAATCGGGAGGATCGAGAAGGAAGTATTGTGATCCCTTGTTTCACATTCGTTGCCGCATGACCTTTTAAAACACGCCTTCAGGCTGAAGGACATGCGATCGAATATTGCGCGAGCCAAGACACATGCAGCATAAAGTCAAGTTTAACCGCTTTGTTTTCCTTCTTCTTTCCGCAACGGCCCTGCCATTTTCGGCCGTGGCCGAGGGAGAAGTGCCGGAACCGGTCAAACAGCAGAACCTGCCTTCCATCATCGTCGCGCACGCCGCAACACGCGATCTCGTGGACCGCATCATCGCCACCGGCACCATCAGGCCCGTGGACGAAATTTATGTACAGCCGCTGGTCGACGGCCTGTCGATCGACGAACTGAACGTCGATATCGGCGACAGGGTCGAGGCGAATGCGGTTCTGGCCGTGCTTTCCTCGGATAGTCTTCTCCTGCAAAAAAGCCAGCTTGAGGCCAACAGGGCCAAGGCGCAGGCCGCCGTTGCGCAATCCAAGGCGCAGGTTCTGGAGGCTGAGGCCAACAAGGCCGATGCCCTTCGCCAGCGCGACCGCGCCGCCAAGCTCGGCCAGAGCGGTTCCGGTTCCGTCTCCGAGACGGAAAAAACCGAGGCCGCTGCCCAGGTTGCGCAGGCACGCCTTGATGCCGCCAAGCAGACCGTTTCCGCCGGAGAGGCAGACATCAAGGTCGTGGACGCGCAGATTGACGACATCAATCTGAAACTGACGCGCACGGGCGTGAAGACCCCCGTCACCGGCATCGTTTCCGCCAAGAATGCCAAGGTCGGCGCCATCGCCAGCGGCGCGGGAAACCCGCTTTTCACGATCATCAAGGACGGCGCGATCGAGCTTGTCGCCGATCTTTCCGAGACCGACATCCAGCGGGTGAAGGCCGGCCAGAAAGCTTTCTTGACGGTTGCCGGCGGAGCCCAAAAAATTGAGGGCAAGGTGCGTCTCGTTTCGCCGACCGTCGATCCGGCAACGCGCCTTGGTTCCGTGCATGTGGTGCTGCCGACGGACAGCCCGGCACGGTCGGGCATGTATGCCAGCGCGGAGATCATCGTAAAAGAGACGAACGCGCTTGCCCTGCCGCTTTCGGCCGTCACCTCCGGGCGTGAAGGCTCGACCACCCGCAAGGTGGAAGGCGACATCGTCAAGCAGGTGAAGATCGAGACCGGCATTGAAGACAGCGGTTTCATCGAGATTGTCAGCGGACTTGCCGCTGGTGACAAGGTTGTCGAGAAAGCTGGAGCATTCGTGCGTGATGGTGACCGGATAAGACCGGTGGAAGCCCAGACGGCTGCGTCCAACTGACTGAGGGAATGAAATGAACTTCTCCGCATGGTCAATCCGTAACCCGATTGCGCCGCTTCTCGGCTTCGCGCTTTTGATGTTCCTCGGCATCCAGGCCTTCAACGCCCTGCCGATCACCCGTTTTCCGAATATCGACGTTCCCGTCGTTGCCGTCACCGTGACCCAGAGCGGCGCTTCGCCGTCCGAGCTGGAAATGCAGGTGACGAAGGAGATCGAAGATGCCGTCGCTGCCATTAGCGGCGTCGACGAAATCCAGTCGACCGTCACCGACGGACAATCCCTGACAACCGTCGTCTTCCGCATCGAAAAGCCGACGGAAGAGGCGGTTCAGGACGTCAAGGACGCTATCGACAAGATCCGCAGCGATCTGCCATCCGACATCGAAGTGCCTGTTGTCAGCAAGATCGACGTGGAAGGCCAGGCAATCCAGACCTTTGCCGTCTCCTCGCCGAACATGACGCTGGAAGAACTGTCCTGGTTCGTGGATGACACCATCAAGCGTTCGCTGCAGGGCAAGTCCGGCATCGGCAAGGTCGACCGTTACGGCGGCGCCGACCGCGAAGTGCGCGTTTCGCTCAGCCCCGAAAAGCTCGACGCCTACGGCATCACCGCAAGCGAAGTGAACGGCCAGCTGCGCGGCACCAATATCGACCTCGGCTCCGGCCGCGGCCAGGTTGGCGGCAACGAACAGACGATCCGCACGCTCGGCGACACCCGCGACGTCACCCAGCTTGCCAACACCACCATCGCGCTCTCCAATGGCCGTTTCGTAAAGCTCGCCGAACTTGGCACCGTCACGGACACCTATGAGGAGCAGAAGTCCTTCTCGCGCTTCAACGGCAACCCCGCTGTCACCTTTGCGGTGTTCCGCTCCAAGGGCGCCAGCGAGGTTTCGGTCGCCAAAACCGTGGCCGAAAGCCTCGATCAGGTCCGCAAGGACCATCCCGACGTCGCGATCCAGATGGTCGATGACGCCGTCTACTTCACCTATGGCAACTATACGGCAGCGCTCGATACGCTGATCGAAGGCGCGGTCCTCGCCGTCATCGTGGTTCTGCTGTTCCTCAGGAACTGGCGCGCTACCCTGATTGCCGCCGTGGCCCTGCCGCTCTCCGCGATCCCGACATTCTGGATCATGGACATCATGGGCTTCTCGCTCAACCTCGTCAGCTTCCTCGCATTGACGCTCGCCACGGGTATTCTCGTGGACGACGCCATCGTGGAAATCGAGAACATCGCCCGCCACATCAAGATGGGCAAGACGCCGTATCGCGCCTCGCTGGAAGCCGCAGACGAAATCGGCCTTGCCGTCATCGCCACCAGCTTCACCATCATCGCCGTCTTCGTACCCGTGTCGTTCATGCCAGGCATTCCCGGCCAGTACTTCATCCAGTTCGGTCTGACGGTCGCCTTCTCGGTGTTCTTCTCGCTGGCGGTCGCCCGCCTCATCACGCCCTTGATGGCCGCCTACCTGATGCGCGCCGAAGACGCGATGGACGACCATGCCGACAATGACGGCTGGCTGATGAAAGCCTATACGCGCATGGTTTCCGCCACCACCTCCAAATGGTGGGCGCGTTACCTGACGCTGGTCGGCGCCATCGGCTTCCTCATTGCTTCCGTCATGCTTCTTAGCCAGGTGCCGGGCAGCTTCCTGCCGCCGGACGACGCCTCGCGCGTAACGCTTTCGGTGGAACTGCCGCCGAATGCGACGCTGGACGAGACAGACCGGACGACGACCGAAATCTTCCACGCCATCCGCGATATCAACGGTGTGGAAAGCGTCTTCATCCTCGGCGGCGCCTCGCCCAAGGGCGATCTGGAGCTTCGCCGCGCCACCGTCAACGTCATTCTCCAGCATATCGACCATTCGCTGCTGAAAACCCTTGTCAACAAGGGTCTCGGCTCGCTTCCGCTTGTCGGCCAATATCTTCCGAAGATCGAGGAAAAGGGCCGTGTCCGTCCGCAGTGGGATGTGGAGCGGGATATCTTCGCCAAGGTCCACAGCATTCCGGATGTACGCATCATCAAGCTGAACGACCGCGCGGAACGCGAACTGAGCTTCAACTTCCTCTCGTCCAACGAGAAGGATCTGAACGACGCCGTCGGCATTCTCGAAAGCCGCCTGCGCGCCTCGCCCATCCTTGCCAATGTCAGCTCGGAGGGAGCGCTTCCCCGTCCTGAACTGCAAATCCGCCCGCGCAAGGACGAGATCGCCCGCCTCGGAATCACGCCGCAGCAGATTTCGCAGACGGTGCGTGTCGCCACCATCGGTGACATCGACGCACAGTTGACGAAAATCTCGCTGGACGACCGGCAGATCCCGATCCGCGTGCAGGCATCCATCGATACCCGCCGTGACCTCGCCACCATCCGCGCGCTGAAGGTCAAGACCGCATCCGGTTCGCTGGTGCCGCTCTACAGTGTTGCCGATATCGACTATTCGGAAGGTCCAAGCTCGATCAAGCGCAACGACCGCAACCGCGTCGTCTCCATCGGCTCCGATGTACCGTTCGGCACAGCGCTCGATACGTCTACGGCGGAGTTCAAGCGGATCGTTTCGGAAACCGAACTGCCGGTAAGCGTTCGCCTTGCCGAAAGCGGCGATGCCAAGGTGCAGGGCGAAATGCAACAGGGCTTCGTCAACGCCATGCTGCTCGGCCTGCTTCTGGTGCTGGTGGTGCTTATCCTTCTGTTCAAGGATATCATCCAGCCCTTCACCATCCTGTTCTCACTGCCGCTCGCCATTGGCGGCGTGGCTGTGGCGCTCATCATCACGCAGAACGCGCTTTCCATGCCCGTTCTCATCGGCATTCTGATGCTGATGGGTATCGTGACGAAAAACGCCATCCTTCTGGTGGACTTCGCCATTGAAATGCGCCGGCACGGCATGGAACGGGTGCATGCCATGGTCGAGGCCGGCCGCAAGCGCGCCCGCCCGATCATCATGACCTCCATCGCCATGTCGGCGGGCATGTTGCCCTCGGCACTTGGCGTCGGCGAAGGCGGCTCCTTCCGCGCGCCGATGGCGATTGCGGTGATCGGTGGCATCATCGTCTCCACGGTGCTGTCCCTGATCGTGGTCCCCGCCTTCTTCCTGATCATGGATGACCTGTCGCGCCTGCTCGCCCACCTCTTCGGCCGCTTTGTCGGCAAGAAGGAAGAGGAGGAAGAGTCGCTCTCCAACGAAAAACTCTCGGAGATCGCCCGCGAAAACAGCCTGGCGCTCTCCTCGCTGGAAGCGCGCGTTGCCGGCATGGAAAAAGGCTCCGGTGAAAAATCCGGTGACAAGGGCAGCAATATATTGCGGTTGCCGCCGCTCGCTGCCGAGTGAAAGTTGAAACGCCGGGTCCAGTGCCCGGCGTTTCCTTTTGTGGTGCGTTTGCTTGGTCGCGACTGCGTTGTGGCTAGCTTCTTCTCCACGTAGGGGAGAAGAGATAGGTCGCACCCACTCGCTCCACATTTCCCTGCTCCACGCACACCAACGCCAAACCCATTTGATCGAAATCAATTCGCTTTTCAGGTGAACTGCTAATCTCCCTCGCATCGGGAATTGCCGGTCGAAGGATAATGCGATGAGCTCTTTTCAGATAGGCGTGAGGGAAAAGGAACATCCCCGGTTTCGTATCGCTTCGGACAACCCGGCAAAAGGTTTGAGCGGGAGCCGGATGGACGTGAACAAGACCGTAAAGCTGAGCAACAGGGACAGGAACATTCTGCTGCGCGTGCCCCTGATAGGGATTGCGGATGAAGCGGCGGCGTTGAAACTGATGGAGGCGGCAACCGTCACCAATCTCAATGCCCGCCATGTGCTCTTCAAGGAGGGCGAGGCAGCGCAATATTTCTACTGTGTGCTGTCGGGCTATGTCCGCCTTTACCGGCTGGACAGGCACGGGCGCGAGGCGGATGTGCGTGTCAGCGGTCCGGGCGATACCTTCAACGAATGCCTGATCTTCGGCAGCGACAGCTATCGTTACAGCGCGCAGGCGGCGGAAAGCTGCACCGTG
This sequence comes from Rhizobium sp. SJZ105, assembly GCF_007828365.1. Taxonomy (NCBI): domain Bacteria; kingdom Pseudomonadati; phylum Pseudomonadota; class Alphaproteobacteria; order Hyphomicrobiales; family Rhizobiaceae; genus Rhizobium; species Rhizobium sp. SJZ105. Next base: position 182,197 of record NZ_VIUP01000003.1, on the reverse strand, counting down.
GCGCGTTTCGAACTGGCAAGAATCCGCAGCCTTGTGGATCAGGAACCGGCAATCGCCAAGGCCGTGATGCGCTGCCTCTCCAACAGCCTGCTCGGCACCATGGATTGCATTGCCAACGACCGGCTGCAAACCGCGCCGCAACGCGTTGCCCATTATCTGATCAATCAGGGGCCGCGCGACGCTACGTCCTTTTCGCTGCGTCTGCCGTTCCAGAAAAGCCTGCTCGCCGGCAAGCTCGGCCTTGCACCGGAAGCGCTGTCGCGCGCTTTCTCCGCACTGAAAAAGGCGGGCGTCACCGTTCGAGGCCGCATCGTGCAGGTCAATGATGTCGCGGCGCTGAAGCAGATTTGAAGAAGTACCGGGGAGAGGAAGAGGACGGGACGCCTACGGGTATCCCGTCCTCTAATTTTTTGTCGAGCAGGATATCAGACCGGCTGCGGCACGAAGCGGAAGCGATCGCCCTCTCGCTCGACGCGGAAAAACCCGCCAAGATGGCCGCCGGAAACCAGCCAGCCGTGATCGGCAACCTGGGTCAGCGCATCGAGACGTGTCGAGTATGCGGTTTCGGAATCGATATCATAGACGAAACCGATACCCGGATCGTCCGCCTGCAACGCGCTCACATGCAGCACATCGCCCCACAATAACAGCCGGTCATCGCCGTTACCGATGAGATAGCCGGTATGGCCAGGCGTATGGCCGGGCATGGCGATGGCCTCCATACCCTCGGCAATCCTGCCAGTTGGGATTGGCCGCAGCATGGCCCCACAAATGTCGAGCAGCCGGGCGGCAATATCGAAGGCGCCCTGCCTCGCAGGCGGCAATGTCTTGCGTGCATCCTCGCTGGTGAAAAAGGCAAGATCGGCCTCGGGCACCCATATGTCCGCATTGGGAAAATAAGGCTGGTCGCCGTCGATAAGTCCCAGCGCATGGTCGCCGTGAATATGGGTGAGGATAACACGGCGGACATCATCAGGCTGGATCCCAGCGGCAATCATCCCCGCACGGGCATGGCCGTAGGTCGGCCCCCAGGCCGTGCCGCAACCGGTGTCTATCAGCGAAATACCATCAGGCCCTGACAGCACAAAACAGTTGACGTCCATATCCACCGTTTCGCCCTCATGCCCGGCAAGCGCCGCCGCCAGCGCATCCGCGCCCTGCCGGTGGATGAGGTGGCCGACAGGCGCCTTGTAGACACCATCGACAAAACGGGAAACGTCATAGGGACCAAAACGGAGGGGCGTGGTCATGTCTCAGAGACCGCCCTGCTCTTTCAGGAAACCGACGATGCGATCGACACCCTCGCCGCGCTTCATGTCGGTAAAGACGAAAGGCATGGCATTGCGCATGCGGGTGGCATCACTGTCCATCACCGTCAGATCAGCGCCGACGTAAGGGGCAAGGTCTTTCTTGTTGATGACCAGCAGGTCCGAGCGGGTGATGCCCGGCCCGCCCTTGCGTGGAATTTCCTCGCCCTGACAGACGGAGATCACATAGATGGTGATATCGGCAAGATCGGGCGAGAAAGTCGCCGCAAGATTGTCGCCACCGGATTCGATGAAGACAACATCGAGATCGGGAAAGCGCGCATTGAGACCGGCAATCGCCTGCAGATTGATCGTCGCATCCTCACGGATGGCGGTATGCGGACATCCGCCCGTCTCCACTCCAACGATACGCTCGGACGGCAGCGCCTGCATGCGCACCAGCGCTTCCGCATCCTCCTTGGTGTAGATATCGTTGGTAACGACGGCGACGGAGTAATCGGCGCTCATAGCCTTGCAAAGCTTTTCCGTCAGCGCGGTCTTGCCGGAACCGACCGGCCCGCCAATGCCGACGCGCAGCGGACCGTTGCCCGATTTCATGCCCGATGTCACAACCATGTTCCCTTCAATATGCTTTGATGTTGTCCCACCATAACGCTTCGCACGACCGCTTCAAGGGCGGCAATGCTGCATTGCGGCGAGATATTCAGGAGCGGAAAAGCCGCGTTCCCTGCATCTCGTGCCGCATGGTCGCGGTGTCGGCGATAACAGTTGCGCTGCCGAGATCGTCGAGCGTGGATTGCAAGGCCCGTGCCGCCATTTCGCCGATCGACGCCTCGCTTGCAGCGAGAATGGCAACGCCGACCTTCTGCCCCGCGACGCCGAGGCGGATACCGGCGGAGACGATCTGCGAGACACCGGCATGCAGGAATGCGGCAACCGTTTCCCGAAGCGGCACGCCATGCCCTGCCGCCACCGCACCTATGGCAACAGGATAAGGAACCTCTTTCGGCAACAGCTCAAGAACCGCGTGCGGCCAGGCGCCGGCGGCGGAAACGAAGGCATCGCCGAGGAGCACCGTCTCGCGGTAGCGCTCCGCAGAACCGGCGAGCGCGCGAGCCAGATCCGCTGCTTCCTTCAGGGCGACGGCGTCCGTTCCATTACGCCAGGCATCAGCCAGAAATACCGCATCGTTCCACAGACTGCCGGAACGCAGAAGCACCTCCACCCAGCCGTAAAGACCGGCGGCATCACTGACGCGCCGGTCCTCCACCGCCTTTTCAAGTCCGCCAGAATAGGAAAAGCCGCCGACAGGAAAGGCCGGCGACATCCAGGCCATGAGCCGCAGCAGCGCGGCAACGCCGCGATCTTCGCTCATGCCTCAGCCATGGTCGTGATGGTGACCATGGTCATGCCCGTGACCGTGACCGTGGGAATGGCCGCCATGGGCGTGGTAAGCACCGCGCGCCGGCTGGAAAGGTTCTTCCACATCACGCACTGTGGCGCCAAGGCCTTCCAGCATGGCGCGGATCACGTGGTCACGCAGGATGAGAATACGCTCCTCCTCGATCTGCGCCGAAAGGTGCCGGTTGCCCAGATGCCAGGCAAGCTCGATCAGCTGAAGACGGTCCTTCGCCTTGATTTCGAACAGCTTTTCATCCGCAGCGCGAACCTCCACCAGATCACCGTTCTCCACCACCAGCAGGTCGCCATGGGCAAACAGCACAGCTTCCTTCAAATCCAACATCACCATCTCGTCATTCTGCAAATGCAGAAGTTTGCGGCGCAGATGCCGCTGGTCATGCGCGAGAGTGACATAACCGGAAGGTTCGTCGGCTGGAGTTCCGGCGGGGTGATAGGACGTGACGCGCAGCATGGGATGATCCATTTCAGAAACAGTCTTGGGGTTCCGATTGTTGACGGATAGCCTGGCCGATTTCAAGGCGTGTTTTCAGGTCGAACGCGTCTCGGAAAACGAAAAAGCCCGGCATCGCTGCCGGGCCTTGTCAAAAAAAGCAAACCGCAATCAGGCCGCAGCGCGGCTCTTCAGGTTTTCCAGAATGTTCTGCGGCGAGGAAACGCCGTAAGGGTCGGTATCGCTATTGTCGCAATAGCCCTCTTCCTCGAACCACTGCTCCACCAGACCGTCGTTGATGACGGCGGCGTAACGCCAGGAGCGCATGCCGAAACCGAGATTGTCCTTGGCGACCAGCATGCCCATCTTGCGGGTGAACTCGCCCGAACCGTCAGGAATGACCTTGACGTTTTCGAGGTTCTGGCCTTTTGCCCAGGCGTTCATCACGAAGGCATCGTTGACCGACAGGCAATAGATTTCATCGACGCCGAGCGCGCGGAATTCGCCCGCGAGCTTTTCGAAATCGGGAAGCTGGTAGGTCGAGCAAGTCGGCGTGAAAGCGCCGGGCAGCGAGAAAAGAACGACCTTTTTGCCCTTGAAGTAGTCGTCGGAGGTCATGTCCTGCCAACGGAAAGGGTTGGGGCCACCAACGGCCTCGTCGCGAACACGCGTGCGGAAGGCAACGGCGGGCACTTTTTTGCCGAGCATGTCTTGTCTCCTGATCTGTCTTCAATTTTCTGGCGTTTTGCACGGATCGCTTGGGACCGATCCGCACGGAATTCTTTTGCCGTTTCTTTAGCGCAAGATGCGCTGCGGTGCAGCATAAAAATCGGATTACCAGACGTCAAATTAACGAAACGTCGCACCGCGGGAAGATCAATTGTGCAGCGCTACCGACCAGCGCAACAGTGGCGGCAACGGTGTCCACCAGCCGGTGCGAATGCCGGCTTGCCGCAGCATGGCGGCAGACCACGTGTTGCAGCCGGCCAGCGCATTGAACCAGCCATTCGCCTCGAAAAATCCATCCGTCAGGCTGTAGGAAGCACCGGGTATAAGCTGAACTTTGCCATTGTCCCGCAGGAAGCTCGCACGAATGCCCGCCACAAGTCGCTGATATCCCGCTTCGGAAATGCGAAGGCGCTTCACCCCGGCAAGGTCGGCGGGAAAATCCCCCGTCACATCCACATGCATCACCGACTGGTCGAGTGTCAGAGAGCGCACGACCGGCATCGGCTTCAGGTCGGCCCAAGTCGGCGTCTGTATGTAAAACGACCGGCCACCCCACCCGAACACCAGATAGGCAGCAGCCGGATGGTTGACCGCGATACCGCCCTCCTGCAATTCGGAAAAGACCCGCCGCAGATCGTCATCGACAGGCAGGGCGATATCGGTATGGATCGGATTGGATAACAGCAATATCTCGCGATCCCTCACGCCGCTTGTTTCATCGGCAAAAAAGGGTCGCGGCACGACGGTGCCGAGCACAAGAAGCAGGATGATCAGCAGCAGGCCACCGCCGATCCACCTTGTGATAAATCTCACCACGAAACGCCGTTAAAACAGGAAATAACGCTGCGCCATCGGCAGCACCGTCGCCGGTTCACAGGTCAGAAGCTCGCCATCGGCGCGCACCTCATACGTTTCCGGGTCAACCTCGATATGCGGGGTCAGCGAATTGTGGATCATCGAGGCCTTGGAAATGCCGCCGCGCACGTTCTTCACCGCCATCAGTTTCTTGGCAACACCAAGACGCCCTGCAAGGCCGGCATCCAGCGACGCCTGACTGACAAATGTAACCGAGGAATTGGTGCGCAGCTTGCCATAGGCGGCAAACATCGGGCGGTAATGCATCGGCTGCGGCGTGGGAATGGAGGCATTCGGATCGCCCATCGGTGCCGCGGCGATGGAACCGCCGAGCAACACCATTTCAGGCTTCACGCCGAAGAATGCCGGGTTCCACAACACCAGATCGGCACGCTTGCCGACTTCGATGGAGCCGATCTCATGGCTGACGCCCTGCGCGATGGCCGGGTTGATGGTATATTTGGCGATGTAACGGCGGACGCGGAAATTGTCGTTTTCGCCGGTCTCTTCCTTCAGACGGCCGCGCTGGCGCTTCATCTTGTCAGCCGTCTGCCAGGTGCGAATTGCCACTTCGCCGACACGGCCCATGGCCTGGCTGTCGGAGGAAATGATCGAGAACGCGCCGATATCGTGGAGAATATCCTCCGCCGCGATGGTTTCCTTGCGGATGCGGCTTTCGGCGAACGCGATATCCTCAGGGATGGACGACGACAGGTGGTGGCACACCATCAGCATATCCAGATGTTCGGCCAGCGTATTGATGGTGTAGGGCCGCGTCGGATTGGTGGAAGACGGGATGACGTTCGGATTGCCGCAGACCTTGATGATATCAGGCGCATGGCCACCGCCTGCCCCTTCGGTGTGGAAGGCATGGATGGTGCGGCCCTTGATGGCGGCAACCGTGTCCTCCACGAAACCGCTCTCGTTCAGCGTATCGGTGTGGATCATCACCTGCACGTCATATTCGTCAGCCACCGTCAGGCAATTGTCGATGGCGGCGGGCGTCGTGCCCCAGTCCTCGTGCAACTTCAGCGATGAGGCACCGGCAAGGATCATCTCTTCCAGCGGCGCGGGCAACGAAGCATTGCCCTTGCCCGCCAATGCGAGGTTCATCGGGAAAGCATCGAAGCTCTCGATCATCCGCTCGATGTGCCACGCGCCGGTGCAGGTGGTGGCAAGCGTGCCATGCGCGGGGCCGGAACCGCCGCCCAGCATGCAGGTAACGCCGCTCATCAGCGCTTCTTCGATCTGCTGCGGGCAGATGAAGTGGATATGTGCATCCATGCCACCGGCAGTCAGAATCTTGCCTTCGCCGGCAATCGCCTCTGTCGAAGGGCCGACAATGATTGTCACGCCCGGCTGCGTATCGGGGTTGCCCGCCTTGCCGATGGCGTGGATGCGCCCGTTCTTCAGGCCCACATCCGCTTTGTAGATGCCGCTATGGTCGACGATGACGACGTTGGTGATGACGGTGTCGACAGCGCCTTCGGCCCGCGTCGCCTGGCTCTGGCCCATGCCGTCGCGAATGACCTTGCCACCGCCGAATTTCACTTCCTCGCCATAGGTCGTGTAGTCCTTCTCGATCTCGATGAAGAGTTCGGTATCGGCAAGACGCACCTTGTCGCCGACGGTCGGGCCGAACATGCCGGCATAGGCGGCGCGGGAAATCTTGTAAGGCATGGGTTCAGGCTCCTTCGGACGCGGAGAAAATCGATATGGGAGAAATTCGTGTCAGCCGGCCCTCGTGTGTGAGGGCCTCTACAAGCTGTTTTTCGGCGGCAAACGGATGCCCGTTCCAGCCGTGATGACCAAAGCCCGCAATCGACACCTCGTCATCGCCGCCGCTCACGGTCTCCAGAACATGGGCAATGGCCAAAAGCCCGGTGCTCGGGCAGACGTAAGGGGCCGGCGCATAGACCTGCAATGCGTGATCAAGCCGCTCATGCACCCCACGCGGAATGACGATGTGGCTCTTGCCGGTCTCTTCGGCTAATGCTGCGAAACCGGAGGTATAATCGGCGCAAAAATCGGTCAGTTCGGGCCAGCGAGCGCGGATATCCGGCTCCATCTGCGAAAATTTCGCGGGATCGCGCACCGACCAGATAGCGGAAGCCTGCTGCACCCCCTCATTGTCGCGCCACGCGGCCCCTTCGCTCATCTCGCGGCCGGGCCGGCCGGTGTTGCAAACGGCCACCACATCCGTGCGGCTGCCGCCAGCGCCCAGCGAACGGCAATCGTTGAAGCGGATGACAATGTCGGAAAGGTCGATGAGATCAGCCAAGCCCTGCGGCATTTCTCCGTTTCCGACAATCATGATCCGCCGCCCCATACCGTTCAGAAACCTTCGGACAACTGGCGCAGTTCGTCAGCGCGCTTGTTGCTCATATCGGCCAGGCATGAGGAAACCAGCATCGGCTCCATCGTGCCGCCACGCGCCTGAAACCCGAAGGCATCACAATTGGCATCGCGAAACGCCACCCAGGCACGCTGGGCGGCAACCAATGCATCCACGGCACCCTTGCCGCTTTCGTCTGCCGTCTTGTCACGCTCGGCAAGCTGCTTGCGGACCTTCTGGTAGGCGGCGTTCAACTGCTTGTCGGCCTTTTCGTAATCCTTGCCGGCGCAGATGGTCATATCGGCCTGCGTTTGCGGCGAGGTGCAATCGGGCGCGTCATCGGCAAATGCGGGAGACGCCGCAAGAGACAGCAGGACAGCCGCACCGAAACAGAATTTTTTCAAAGTCATGGCCATCACTCAGGCAGCCGCGCCATCGAAAGCCTGCGGCTTCAGCGCACGCGGATCGACACCATCAAGGCAATTGGTATTCACCGCCACCATCGGCGTCCCATCCGGCCCATCGGCATAGGCAAAACTCTCAATGCCGCAGGTGGAGCAGAACAGATGATGGATCTTGTGCTTGTTGAAGAGATATTCCGTCAGCTTGTCGTCGCCGGAAAGCAGGGTGAATTTTTCGCGCGGCGCAAAGGCAAGCGTCGAGCCCAAGCGCTTGCAGCGCGAGCAATTGCACACGACCGTGTGGTCGAGATCGGCGTCGACCTCGAAGCTCACGTCGCCGCATTGGCAACTTCCGTGATAATGTGCCGTCGCCATCTCATAACCTCCCCATGATCTGTTGACGAAACCCGTAAACCTCACGCTTGCCGGAAAGCGGCACCAGCGTCACTTCCCGCTTCTGGCCGGGTTCAAAACGAACCGCAGTGCCAGCCGGAATGTCGAGGCGCATGCCGCGCACCTTATCGCGGTCGAAGACAAGACCCGCATTGGTCTCGAAGAAATGGTAATGGCTGCCCACCTGAACCGGCCGGTCACCGGTATTGGCCACCTCGATCGTCACCGTCGGCTGGCCGGCATTGAGTTCGATGGTGCCCTCTGCGGCAATGATTTCGCCTGGTTTCATGGTGCTCCCCTTTGTCTCTCTCAAGCAGCGGTGGCTGCCGCGCAGCCTTCAGCCTTCAGCACCCGTGTCGTCGATGCCGGATTGTTGACGAGTTTGGCCGCCGGGCGGATGGGCCTGCGAACCAGCTCGCCGCCGCAATTCGGGCAGGCGCCTTTGAGCACATCGGCCGCGCAATCGGCGCAAAAGGTGCATTCGAACGAGCAGATCATCGCATCCCGGCTGTCGGGGGCAAGATCACGGTCGCAGCATTCGCAATTGGGCCGAAGCTCCAGCGCCATATCGTCCCCCTCAGCGTATCGGTTCGTGAACGGTCACAAGCTTGGTGCCGTCGGGAAATGTTGCTTCCACCTGCACATCATGGATCATGTCGGCGATGCCTTCCATAACCTGATCGCGGGAAATGACATGCGCGCCGGCTTCCATCAGGTCGGCCACCGCGCGACCATCGCGGGCGCCCTCGACAACGAAATCGGTAATCAGCGCAATCGCTTCCGGGTAATTCAGCTTCACGCCACGCTCCAGCCGGCGGCGCGCCACCATGGCGGCCATGGAAATCAGCAGCTTGTCTTTTTCTCTCGGAGTAAGGTTCATCGTCGTCCCGCAGCTTTCGCACCTGCCCCGCAAAACACAGTGTTTCAGGGGCTGATCCGACTTGTTTGACAGACCCCGGAAGGTCGCCTGTCGCGGGCGATCCGGAGCTTTACAGATTCCAGACTTTCGGCACTGGCGCGCCGTTTCGCAAGAGCGAAATGATCGGAAAAAGTATTTTTCTAAGGGAGAAACCGTCGGCGGCGGACACGCGCACGACAAGCTTGCCCTGCCATTCGCTGGCGCCGCCGCTTTCCCCGGCAATAGCCCGGATTTTAGGCAAAAGCGCCTCGGCCAGAGGCCCGATATAAAGAAGCGTGGCAAAGGCCACCTGCCCGGCAAGCACCGCCGGTTTTGCAGTCAGCTCCGCCACTTCTCCCGCAAGCAACAGCTCTTCGGCATGTACCAGCCGGCCGCCATGGCGAATGCGCCATCGATCCCGGAACAGGCCATGCTGCATCGCTTCGCCCATGGCCTGACGCCCGAGCAGCACGGCTTCGACGGCGATGAATTCGGAGGTTGCGTCGAGATCGGCTTCCAGCCTGCGGGTCAGCGACGCGCGGTCGAAAAGAATGGTTTCCTGCGGCAGCCAGTGCAACCGGGCGCCCGGCCCTGCGGAAACGCGGGCGGTGACGGTGGCGGTTCCGGAGGATGCCTTGTAGACCTTCTCGCAGGCCTGCGTCGTCACCACCAGCGAGGTGCCGGCTCCGGCAACAGCCTGCCATTCCATTTCATCTCCGCCGGTCAATCCGCCGGAGGAGTTGATGAGGATGGCCTCGATCTCGTTGGAAAACGTATCCGGCAGGCGGATCTTGGCGCAACCTTCCTGGAACAATTGGTCCAGCCGGCTGCGCCCTTCGACAGCCTTGGTTACAATGCGTCCTCTGCCACGGGCGCGCTGCTGCCGGGCAGGTTCGCCGTCTTCGAGACCGGAAGGGCGGATGGCTTGCTGTTCTGGCTGCACGCGGTCTCCGAAACGGTTGCGGAAGCGGACCCGGCCTTGGCGCCGCAATCTTTTTTGACGACGGCATCCACCACCATCTGTCCTTCCGTGTTGCGGAAGAAATCCCACATTCTTTCCGCCGCATCAACCGTGCGCGTCACTTCGCCTGTGGGCATCTTGCGCTCCACGGCAGGTTCCGCCTTCGGCGTCTGCTCGCCACCCGGCTTGCGGGTAAGGACCGCCGACGCTGCCAGCACTTCCGCCTTCATGGTGGCGCGCGGCCAGGCATGGTCCCAATTGTCAATGACGTAGGACTGGATACGTGCCCCGCCCTTGCAAACGTCATAGGAATTGACGGTGAAGCTCTCGCCCGGTCTGGTTTTCGCGCCGCCCTTGCAGCCGTCCATTTCCGCCCAGCGTTTCAGCGCCGTCTCGCCGCCATATTGCCAGTAGGACTTGCCACCACCCTGATAGGGATTGGCCGGATCCTTCAGACCCGCAAAGGCGATGATCGACATTGGCCGCGCCGGCTTGCAGCTTGCCGCATCCGGTCCCCATTTGCCCTCTGTCTCCAGCGGATAACCCGCGCGCAACGATGCAACGAAGCCGGCAGCGGTGAAATCCGCGCTGCCATTGCAGATGAATTGCGACAGCATGCGCCCGCCGCCGGAATAACCGGAACCGTAAAAGCGCTCCTCATCCACGCAGAACTTGCCTTTCACCATGGCAATTGCATCGCGAATGAAGCTCACCTCATCCAGCCCGCCGGGACGGGTGGTAACACCAGGAACATTCCAGGCATGGGTGCCGGGCAATTCGCCATTGAGGCTGCCCGCCAGCGCCACCACCATCAGGCCGTCGCGCTCGGCAAGCTTGTCCCAGCCGCTGCGGTTCAACTGGCCGTGCGGATTGCTGTTGGAGCCGTGGAAATCGAACACGACAGGCACCGGTTTTTTTCCGTCATAGGCCGATGGAACGAAATAAACGCCTTCGCGTTTCTGACCACTGGAGAGAATGGAAAAATCATGCCTGCCCGGTTCCACGCCGGGTTGAGCAAGCTGACCGCAGGTCGAGGCCGACGCTGCGACACTCGCGCTCGCGCAGATCGCAAGACCCAGAAACAGGGTACGGGCGGAGCGGAACAGCCGGGCAGCCCGGCCAAGGGCAAAGTCTTGATGCATTGACACGCCTTTATTGGGCACGGTTTCCCCGACGATACGTCGGACGCGCGTGGAATGTAAGGGATCAACTGTCGCGGCGTGCGAATAGACTTCGTCTGTGTCTCGCATGCAGCATTTCCGCTGCCAATATCACAGGCGTTTATTCAATGAAATGCTAAAATTGCGCATAAAAGCCATGCAGACACGCATAGACTTTCAAAATATTAATCGGCCGTTTGCACGCCGTGATCGGCGTGCGTGGCTACTAGTCTCGATTTATACTGTCAGATGGCGACGCGCCTCGGGCGTATCCAGCGTTTCGGCAAACCCCTCATGCACAATTTCGCCCCGGTCCATGATGTAGACATAGTCGGCAAGCTCACGGCAGAAATCCAGATATTGCTCGACCAGCAGGATCGCCATACCGGTGGAATCCCTGAGATATTTGATTGCGCGGCCGATATCCTTGATGATCGACGGCTGAATGCCTTCGGTCGGCTCGTCGAGAACGAGGATTTTCGGCCGCGTCACCAGCGCCCGGCCGATGGCGAGCTGCTGCTGCTGGCCACCGGACAGGTCGCCGCCGCGTCTGCCCAGCATGGATTGCAGCACCGGAAACAGGCTGAAAATATCGTCGGGAATGAAACGCTCCTTGCGCGGCAGCGGCGCATACCCGCTTTCAAGGTTTTCCTGCACGCTGAGCAGCGGAAAGATTTCACGCCCCTGTGGCACGTAGCCGACACCGCGCTTGGCCCGGTGGTAAGGCGCAAGCCCATCCAGTGCCGCCCCTTCAAAGCTGATCGACCCGCCACTGATGGCATGCTGGCCGGTGACCGCGCGCAACAACGAGCTTTTGCCCACGCCGTTTCGGCCGAGAACACAGGTGATCTTGCCCATCTCCGCTTTCAGCGACACGCCCCGCAGAGCCTGTGCTGCGCCATAGTGGAGGTTGATGTTTTCGACGTTCAGCATGGTGCAACTCCATTGATGCTTTGGTGGGCGGCGCTACCCCCCTCTGCCCTGCCGGGCATCTCCCCCACAAGGAGGGAAATCAGATGCCGTTCCCGCTCGTCCCATCGCCTACTGGTCTTGGGGCAGGGTGTTAGCCGCTTGCCGATCTCCCCCCTTGTGGGGGAGATGCCCGGCAGGGCAGAGGGGGGTAAAGCCGCAGACGCTTCCATCACCGCCCCAGATAATTCTCGATCACCTTCGGATCGCTGGACACAAAATCGATCGACCCTTCGGCCAGCACCGAGCCCTCGGCAAGACACGTCACCTTCACGCCCAGCTCGCGGATGAAGCCCATGTCGTGCTCCACCACCACGACCGAGCGGGTCTTGGCGATTTCCTTCAGAAGCACGGCGGTTTCGGCTGTCTCCGCATCCGTCATGCCAGCCACCGGCTCGTCCACCAGAAGCAGCTTCGGCTCCTGCGCGAGCAGCATGCCGATTTCCAGCCACTGTTTCTGGCCGTGCGAGAGGTTGGCCGCGAGATCGCCGCGGCGGTGGCTGAGACGCACGGTGGCGAGGATTTCCTCGATACGCGCCTTGTCCTCCGCTGTCAGCCTGTAGAACAGCGTGGCGAAGACGCCGCGTTTGCGGTTCAACGCCAGTTCCAGATTGTCCCAGACGGTATGGCTTTCAAACACCGTTGGCTTCTGGAATTTACGCCCGATGCCCAGCTGGGCAATATCCGCCTCGTCCTTTTTCGTGAGGTCGATGCTGTCTTCGAACAGCACCGTGCCGGTATCCGGCCGGGTCTTGCCGGTGATGATATCCATCATCGTGGTCTTGCCGGCACCATTCGGACCGATGATGGCCCGCAGCTCGCCCGGCTCAACCACGAAGGACAGGGAATTGAGCGCCCTGAACCCGTCGAAGGAAACGGAAACACCGTCGAGATAAAGCAGGCTTTTGGTTCTGTTTTCGGAAACCGTGTTCATATCAGCCTCACTCCGCCGCCTGTTGCGCCGCTGTTGCAGCACTGTCATTGCCCGGTTGTCCGGCCGCACTTGCCGCCCGCGCAACACGCTTTTCGCGCCGGCCGACCAGATAATGCTGCACGGTGCCGACGATGCCCTTGGGGAAGAACAGCGTCACCGCGATGAACAGCCCACCCAGTGCAAACAGCCAGAATTCGGGGAAAGCGCCAGTGAAATAGCTCTTGCCGCCATTGACCAGCAGCGCGCCGATGATCGGCCCGATCAGCGTGCCGCGCCCGCCGACTGCGGTCCAAACCACCACCTCGATGGAGTTGGCGGGGGAGAATTCGCCAGGATTGATGATGCCCACCTGCGGCACGAACAGCGCACCGGCAATGCCCGCCATCATGGCCGAGACGACGAAGGTAAAGAGCTTGATGTTTTCCATCCGGAAACCGAGGAAGCGCACCCGGCTTTCGGCATCGCGCACGCCCACCAGCACCTTGCCGAATTTGGAATTGACGATGCCGGATGCAATCAGCAGTGAAAGCGCCAGCATCACGGCCGTCATCGCAAACAGCACGGCACGGGTGCCATCCGCCTGCACGGAAAAGCCGAGAATATCCTTGAAATCGGTGAGACCATTATTGCCGCCGAAACCCATGTCGTTGCGGAAGAAGGCAAGCAGCAGGGCGTAGGTCATGGCCTGCGTGATGATGGAGAGGTAAACGCCGTTGACGCGCGAGCGGAAGGCGAACCAGCCAAACACGAAGGCGAGCAGGCCGGGCACCACCAGCACCATCAGTGCTGCAAACCAGAACATGTCGAAGCCGTGCCAGAACCACGGCAGTTCCTTCCAGTTGAGGAACACCATGAAGTCAGGCAGCACGGGATGGCCGTAAACACCGCGCGTGCCGATCTGCCGCATCAGATACATGCCCATGGCGTAACCGCCAAGAGCGAAGAAGGCGGCGTGGCCGAGCGAGAGAATGCCGCAATATCCCCAGACCAGATCAAGCGCCAGCGCCAGCAGCGCATAGGCCAGATATTTGCCGAGCATCGACATGATGTAGGTCGGGATGCGGAACGCGCTGTCAGCCGGCAACAGCAGGTTGGAGGCGGGCACCAGCACGGCGATGGCCAGGATGATGCCGATGGCGATGGAAATGCGGCGATCGAGCGCGCGCAGGAGGAAGCCGGTAATCATGCTTCGATCGCCCTTCCCTTGAGTGCGAAGAGACCACGCGGCCGCTTCTGGATGAACAGGATGATGAGAACGAGAACGAGGATCTTGCCGAGCACGGCGCCCACCGTCGGCTCAAGGAACTTGTTGAGCACGCCGAGCGACAGCGCACCCACGAGCGTTCCCCAGAGATTGCCGACCCCGCCGAACACCACCACCATGAAACTGTCGATGATGTAGCTCTGGCCGAGATTGGGCGAGACATTGTCGATCTGCGACAGCGCTACCCCGGCAAGGCCGGCAACGCCGGAACCAAGCGCGAAGGTGAAGGCATCCACCCAGGGCGTGCGGATGCCCATGGAAGAGGCCATGCGGCGGTTCTGGGTCACAGCGCGCATCTGCAAGCCGAAGGCGGAGCGCTTCAAAAGCACCAGCAGCGCGAAGAAGACGGAAAGCGAGAAGCAGACGATCCACACGCGGTTCCAGGTGAAATTGAGGTAACCGACGCTGAAGGAGCCGGACATCCAGCTCGGGCTGCCGACCTCACGGTTGGTCGGGCCGAAGATGGAACGCACGCCCTGTTGCAGGATCAGCGAGATACCCCAGGTGGCGAGCAGCGTTTCCAGCGGTCGCCCGTAGAGATAGCGGATGACGCCGCGCTCCATGATGAGGCCGACGCAGGCTGTGACCAGAAAGGCGGCCGGCAGGGCAATCGCCAGTGACCAGTCGAACAGGCCGGGGAAATGGCTGCGGATCAACTCCTGCACCATGAAGGTGGAGTAAGCGCCGATCATCACCATCTCGCCATGCGCCATATTGATGATGCCCATGACGCCGAAGGTGATGGCAAGACCGATGGCGGCGAGCAGCAGCACCGAGCCGAGCGACAGGCCGTACCAGACATTCTGTGCGTAATCCCAGAAGGCAAGGGAACTCTCGATGCTCGAAATCGCCTCGTCCACATCCGGCTTCAGGCTCGGATCAACCGTGGGCGTCGCCGCCATCAGAATGCTGATCGCATCGCGCCCGCCAAGCGCCTTGATGGTGGCGATCGCTTCTTTCTTCACCTCGAGGGGGCGGTCGGAAGAGAGCAGCGAGACAGCCCGCGCCTCCTCCATCCGCGTCCGCACCTCTTTGTCGGTTTCCTTGGATATGGCCGCTTCCAGCAATTCCAGATTTTCGGCACTGGGGGCTTTCAGAACCGCATCGGCGGCGGAAAGCCGCACCGAGCGTTCCGGACTGAGCAACGTCAGGCCGCCCATCGCGGCGCGGATGACGCGACGCAGATTGTTGTTGACCCTGATCTTGGTAACCGCCGCCTTCGGCGCTTCGCCAGCGCTTTCGCCAGTCAGCGGATCGATTAGTGTGAAATTGGAACCCGACGGCTTGGTCATGAACACCAGATTGTCGGCCTTGCGCACGTAAAGATCGCCTGATGCAAAAGCCTCAAGCGCCGGCACCACCCGCGCGTCGCCGGTGGCAGCAATCTGGCCGATCAATGTTTCGGCCTGCTTGAAGTCAGCCGTGCCGAGCTGGTCTATCAGCGACTTCGGATCGCTCTGCGCGAGGGACTGGGCGGCGATCCCCAGGGTGAGCCAGAGGAAGATGGCTCCGAGAAAAGATCGGATCGTCATGTCGGGTTCCTTGGAGCGGCGGTGTATTTTATCTGGCGATGAGTAAGTGGCTTACCCCCCTCTTCCCTGCCGGGCATCTCCCCCACAAGGAGGGAGATCGGCAAGACGCGCCTGCGTCGCTCTGTCTCTACAGATGAGAAAGGGCGGAGCCTTGCCGCGAGTCGATCTCCCCACCTGTGGGGGAGATGCCCGGCAGGGCAGAGGGGGGCATGCTTGTTCAGTTTCGAATGATAAAACCGCCCCCAACGAGGGGGCGGAAACCACTAGTCCCTATCAGCTACCCTTGCCGCCGCACTTGCCCGTGGCCACGTTGAAGTTGCCGCAGGACATCGGCTTGCGCCAATCCGAAATCAGATCCTTCGAGTCAGGCAGATAATCCGACCATTCGTCACCCACGACCTGTGGCGTCTGCTGCACGATTTCGAACTGACCATCGGCCTGGATTTCACCGATCAGCACCGGCTTGGTGATGTGGTGGTTCGGCATGACGGTGGAGTAACCGCCAGAAAGGTTCGGCACGGAAACGCCGATGATGCTGTCAAGAACCGCGTCCGTATCGGTCGTGCCTGCGGTTTCGACGGCCTTAACCCAGGCGTTGAAACCGATATAGGCGGCTTCCATCGGGTCGTTCGTCACGCGCTTGTCGTTCTTGGTAAACGCATGCCAGGTCTTGATGAATTCGGCGTTGACCTCGGTATCGACAGACTGGAAGTAGTTCCAGGCGGCAAGGTGGCCGACCAGCGGCGCGGTATCGAGACCGGCAAGCTCTTCTTCACCGACCGAGAAGGCGACGACCGGAATGTCCTCGGCCTTGATGCCCTGGTTCGCCAGCTCCTTGTAGAAGGGCACGTTGGCATCGCCGTTGATGGTGGAGACAACGGCGGTCTTCTTGCCGGCCGAGCCGAACTTCTTGATGTCGGACACGATCGTCTGCCAGTCGGACTGGCCGAACGGCGTGTAGTTGATCATGATGTCCTCTTCCTTGACGCCCTTCGACATCAGGTAGGCCTTCAGGATCTTGTTTGTGGTCTGCGGGTAGACATAGTCGGTACCGGCCAGAACCCAGCGCTCGACGCCTTCGGTCTTGGCGAGATAATCGACGGCCGGAATGGCCTGCTGGTTGGGTGCTGCACCCGTGTAGACGATGTTGCGGGAGGATTCTTCACCCTCATACTGCACCGGGTAGAACAGCAGGGAATTCAGCTCTTCGAAAACCGGCAGCACGGATTTGCGCGACGAAGATGTCCAGCAACCGAAAACGGCCGCGACCTTGTCCTGCGAAATCAGCTGGCGGGCCTTTTCGGCAAACAGCGGCCAGTCGGAGGCCGGGTCGACCACGACGGCTTCGAGCTTCTTGCCGAGAACGCCGCCCTTCTTGTTCTGCTCGTCGATGAGCATCAGCATGGCGTCCTTCAGCGTCGTCTCTGAAATCGCCATGGTGCCGGAAAGAGAATGCAGCACGCCTACCTTGATCGTATCGTCGGCGGCAAACGCGCCATGGAAGGCGGTGGTGGACATGATTGCGCCGAGCAGCGCGGCGCTAAGCGTCTTGCGGAATGTCATCGGAAGAACCCCTCTCCTTGTTTAGCCCTCACGGGGCTTCAGCGGCATCGTTGACCGCTGCTGGAAGGGACTATCGATCTCGCGGGCGAGAAACCGTATACGTCAATTGACGTAGGCGGGGTGGCGAAAGCTGCAGGGGGTGTTGGGGAGAGGGAAATCCTGGCCGGGGCAACCGATGTGAAACCTGGCGTTTCAACTTGCTTCTTCTCCGGCAGGGAAGACGAGAGCAGCAGCGGGTCGAGGGTGCGAGGTCGGAGACAGACTGAGATGTCGTCCCTTCATCCAGCGCTTCGCGCCACCTTCTCCCCGGCAGGGGAGAAGAAACGATCAGCGACGCTTCACATCAGGCGTGCGGCTTGTCGTCCCGCTCTTCGTCGCGGATCGCATCGTCATGATACCAGGAGCCGAAATCGACATGCGGCAGACGTGCCTCGCGCTCCAGATCGCTCAGCCCGATGTTACGGAACTTTGAGAGCCCCGCGCGTCCGCCGACCGGAAATTGAAAGATCGTTGCCGTTTCACGATGAAAGCCAGTTGCCATATCGAACATCTCACTTTGTTTGCATCGAAGCACTTTGGTTGTGAAGCAAACCCGTTAGCTCTGGTTTAGCTCCATCTGATTAAAAAAAAATCACGCTGCGAAAAATATAGGCATTAAATGGTCATTCAGCAAGAAAAACCATTCCGGAAGCGCCGGTTTTTGGGGCAAATGCCGATCCGTCGCTCGCAATCGAAAACATTGCACCGCAACAGGGCATTTTGAGCGATGCCACCCGCTATCTGTTAGGAATCACTGACGAAACATTAGGGTTCGATTTATCTGCCGCAGTGCAGCATGAGCGGTTAATGGCCATATCGGCCCCCTCGGCCCTGAGCATGCCTGAAAGATTTTTCGAAGAATTCGCAAAACATCGCCAATCTGGCACGCGGCATGCATCTATATGGCCAGCCCTTGAACGCGAATGTGCTTCCGGTGGCGAAAGCCACGGCAAGCCTCAAGGCTTCGCATTGTTACCTATGAGAGGTTCGTAATGACTAAGTTCAAACTCGAGTACATCTGGCTTGACGGTTATAAGCCGGTCCCCAACCTGCGCGGCAAGACACAGGTCAAGGAATTCGATGAATTCCCGACGCTCGAGCAGCTGCCGCTTTGGGGTTTTGATGGCTCGTCCACACAGCAGGCCGAAGGCCACTCTTCGGATTGCGTGCTGAAGCCCGTCGCGATCTATCCCGATCCGGCCCGCACCAACGGCGTACTGGTCATGTGCGAAGTCATGATGCCTGACGGCGTCACCCCGCATGCATCGAACAGCCGCGCGACCATCCTCGACGACGAGGACGCATGGTTCGGCTTCGAACAGGAATATTTCTTCTACCAGGACGGCCGCCCGCTCGGCTTCCCCGAGCAGGGTTATCCGGCTCCGCAGGGTCCGTATTACACCGGCGTCGGCTTCAAGAACGTCGGCTCGGTTGCCCGCGAAATCGTTGAAGAACATCTCGACCTCTGCCTCGAAGCCGGCATCAACCACGAAGGCATCAATGCCGAAGTGGCCAAGGGCCAGTGGGAATTCCAGGTATTCGGCAAGGGCTCCAAGCGCGCCGCCGACCAGATCTGGATCGCCCGTTACCTGCTGCTGCGTCTTTGCGAACAGTACGGCATCGACGTCGAATTCCATTGCAAGCCGCTCGGCGATACCGACTGGAACGGTTCGGGCATGCATTGCAACTTCTCCACCAAGTTCATGCGTGAAGTTGGCGGCAAGGAGTATTTCGAAGCCCTCATGGCCGCTTTCGCCAAGAACTGGCAGGAGCACATCGACGTTTACGGTCCGGACAACCACCTGCGCCTGACCGGCAAGCACGAAACCGCTCCGTGGAACAAGTTCTCCTACGGCGTTGCCGACCGTGGCGCCTCGATCCGCGTTCCGCACTCCTTCGTCAACAACGGTTACCGTGGTTACCTCGAAGACCGTCGTCCGAACTCGCAGGGCTGCCCTTATCAGATCGCTTCCGTTGTTCTGAAGACGATTGCAGAAGTGCCGCTCGCAAAGTCGGCTGCTGCCTGATAACCCAAGACATGGCGTCGCCCGCAACTGGGCGACGCCATTTTTATGTCCACCGAACGGCCGGACCGGACAGGCGACCTTTCGCCCTCTGCCCTGCGTGGAATATTCTTGCCTATGCGCAAACTCGAAGACGTTGCGTGGCTTTGACCAACCGCATCGGCTTTTCCGAAACCGCGACACGGTTTTCGGTCCGATGCTCTAAAGCAAGAAGGTGAGCGATGGGCATTCTCAAAAAATTCTCTCTCGAAAACCGCATCGCCATCATCACAGGCAGCGGCCGCGGCCTCGGTTTCGAAATCGCCAGGGCCTTTGCCGAGGCTGGCGCCCATGTGTGGCTGACCGGCCGTAACGCCGAGGCGCTGGAACAGGCAGCAGGCACACTTCGGCAAGCCGGCGGAAAAGCCGATTATGCCGCTTTCGACATTGCCGATACCGCCGCCGGAACTGCCCTCGTCCACCGCATCATGGACGAATTCGGCCATCTCGATATCCTCGTCAACAATGTCGGCGCACGCGACCGCCGCCCGCTTTCCGAATTCAGCGACGAGGACGTGCTGGAGCTTATCCGCACCGACCTCACCTCCTCCGTCTCGCTGTCGCGAGATGCCGCGCAAGCCATGAATACCAATGGTTATGGCCGCATCATCACCATCACCTCCATTCTCGGCCACATCGTCAGGCCGGGCGATGCGATCTATCCCGTTGCCAAGCAGGGGCTGACAGGGCTGATGCGCGCAATCGCTGTCGAATATGGTGCGCGCGGCATCACCAGCAACGCCATTGCACCCGGCATGTTCGCCACGGAAACCAATGCGGCCCTTGCCGAAAACCCTGACATGGTCGCCTTTGCCAAACTGCGCGTGCCGCTTGAACGCTGGGGCAGGCCGGATGAAATCGCCGGTGCAGCCCTGTTTCTGGCCAGCGACGCGTCCTCCTTCGTCAACGGCCATGTGCTGACGGTGGATGGCGGCATGTCGGTGCGGCTGTGAGAATGGCAAAACACCTTTTGCGGAAAGGGGCTGGATCCTAGGCATGGCCGCACGGCAACGCATCATCCCCGTCAGGCGCGAATATAACCGCTGGGTCGCCAACCAGACGCTGGAAGATTATGCGCTGCGCTTCACCGCCAAAAGCGCCCGGCAATTTTCGTCCAACCGCATCTCCCACACCGCCATCGGCGCGATTTCCTTTCTGGCACTGGAAGCCATCGGCGGCGCGATCACGCTGTCATACGGCACCACCAACGCCTTTTACGCCATCATCGTCGCGGCCATTGCCATGCTTGCCGTCGGCCTGCCGATCAGCCGTTACGCCATCCGCCATGGCGTCGATATCGACCTCCTGACACGCGGCGCGAGCTTCGGTTACATCGGCTCCACCATCACCTCGCTGATCTACGCCGCCTTCACCTTCATGCTCTTCGCCATAGAGGCGTCGATCATGTCCGGCGCGCTGGAGCTGGCGCTCGGCATTCCGCTCTGGATCGGCTACATCATCTCCGCCGTCATGGTCATTCCGCTCGTCACGCATGGCGTGCGCCTCATCAGCCGTTTCCAGATCATCACCCAGCCCTTCTGGATCGTGCTGAACGTATTGCCCTTCATCTTCATCGCTTTGATGGACTGGGAAAAATACGATCTGTGGCGAGCCTTTTCCGGCATTCATCACGCCTCCGGTCCGCCGGGCACCGTGGCCCATTTCAATCTGGTGGAATTCGGCGCGGCGTCTGCCGTCATCCTCGCGCTGATGTCGCAGATCGGCGAACAGGTGGATTTCCTGCGCTTCCTGCCCGCCGAGGGCCAGAGCCGTCTGCGCCATCGCATCGCGGTCTTTCTGGCCGGTGCTGGCTGGGTCGTCGTGGGCGTGCCGAAGCTGCTGGCCGGTTCCTTCCTCGTGGTCTTGACCTTCAGTTCCGGCGTCTCGGTGGACCGCGCCGCCGATCCGGCCCAGATGTACCTGACCGCCTTCGGCTACATGATCCCCAACCATACGGCGGCCATGCTGCTGATGGTCGCCTTCGTGGTGGTCTCGCAGCTGAAGATCAACGTCATGAACGCCTATGCGGGCTCGCTCGCCTGGTCCAACTTCTTTTCCCGCCTCACCCACAGCCACCCCGGCCGCGTCGTCTGGCTGGTCTTCAACGTGGTGATCGCGCTGCTGTTGATGGAACTCGGCATCTATCGCCTGCTGGAAGAAACACTCGGCATTTTTTCCATCGTCGCCATGGCCTGGCTCTGCACCATCTCGGCCGATCTGTTCATCAACAAGCCACTCGGCCTTGCCCCACCGGGCATCGAGTTCAAGCGCGCCCATCTCTACGATATCAATCCCGTCGGCGTCGGCTCCATGGCGCTTTCGGCCACGATTGCGCTGATGGCGCATTTCGGCACCTTCGGCGCACTCGCTGCCTCGCTTGCGCCCTATCTCACCCTCATCGTCGCCTTCATCGCCTCGCCGCTGATCGCCTGGGGCACGAAGGGCAAATTCTATCTCGCCCGCAAGCCGCGCCAGAAATGGCGCGAGCTGAGCGCCATCACCTGCTCCATCTGCGAACACCCGTTCGAGCCGGAAGACATGGCATGGTGTCCAGCCTATGCGGCGCCGATCTGTTCGCTCTGCTGCTCGCTGGACAGCCGCTGCCATGACATGTGCAAGCCGAAGGCCAAACTCAACTATCAGGTAGCGACGGTCGCAAAATCTTTCCTGCCCCACCAACTGGTGGCAAAACTCGCCACACGGCTCGGACGTTATGGCATGGCGGCGGCCATCGCCGTCACCGCCATTGGCGGCATATTGGCGCTCATCGCCCATCAGGTCGGCACCGCCTCGCCGGCAACGGCTGACGTGGTCAACCGCACCATCCTCATCGTGTTTTTCGTCTTTGCCGTCATTGCCGGCATCGTCTGCTGGTTTCTGGTTCTTGCCCATGACAGCCGGGTGGTTGCGGAAGAGGAATCCTCACGCCAGAACACGCTGCTGTTGAAGGAAATCGCCGCACACAAGAAGACTGACGCCGCCCTTCAGGACGCCAAGGAAACGGCTGAGGCCGCCAACCGCGCCAAGAGCCGCTACGTGGTCGGACTCAGCCACGAATTGCGCACGCCGCTCAACGCTGTTTTAGGCTACGCCCAGATCCTCGAACGCGATGAGACCATTCCCGCGCCGCGGCAATCGGCCATCAAGGTCATTCGCCGTTCCGCCGACCATCTCTCCGGCCTGATCGACGGGCTTCTGGATATTTCCAAGATCGAGGCTGGCCGCCTGCAGGTCTATTCCAACGAGATCAATATTCAGGATTTCCTCGACCAGATCGTTGATATGTTCCGCCCGCAGGCGCAGGCCAAGGGTCTGGAATTCCGGCATGAACGCGCCCATTCCCTGCCGCAATATGTCCGCACGGATGAAAAGCGTCTGCGCCAGATCCTCGTCAACCTGCTCTCCAACGCCATCAAGTTCACCGACGAGGGCAGCGTCACCTTCGATGTCGCCTATCGCAGCCAGGTGGCGAGCTTCACGGTGTCGGATACCGGGCGCGGCATTGCCGAAAAAGATCTTGCCCGCATCTACGAGCCTTTCCAGCGCGGCGAGGCCGAAAGCGTGCGCCCCATGCCGGGCCTTGGCCTCGGCCTCACCATCACGAGGCTTCTGACCAACACACTGGGCGGCGAGATTTCCGTCTCCAGCGAAAAGGACAACGGCTCCACCTTCCGCGTCCGTCTCATGCTGTCGGCTGTGCACCGGCCAAGTACCGCACCTGCGCCGGAAAAAACCATTCGCTCCTATTCGGGCCCACGCCGCACCATCGTGGTGGTTGATGATAACGAGGATCACCGCGAGCTGATGCGGCAGGTGCTTTCGCCGCTCGATTTCGTGGTGCTGACCGCCCAGAGCGGACCGGAATGCCTGACACTCATCGAAGGCGTGCAGCCCGACCTCTTCCTCATCGATATCTCCATGCCCGGAATGTCCGGCTGGCAGCTTGTGACGAAGTTGCGTGAAGCAGGGCAGACAGCTCCGCTCATCATGCTCTCGGCCAATATCGGTGACGGCACCGTAGCGGGTGCCGGAGAAGACAATCACAACGACGCCATCGCCAAGCCGGTCGACATCCGCCACCTGTGCGACAGGCTTGCGGTGCATCTCGGCCTGAAATGGATTTACGATACCGACCTTCCCCCGGCACCCATCCCCCAGCCGCCGGCGCAGATCGTTCATCCCGGCGCGATTCATATCAAGGATTTGCAGAGGCTCGGCGAAATAGGCTACATACGCGGCATAGAGGCAAAACTCGCAGATCTCGCCCGCAACACCAACAACCTGCCCTTCACGCAAGAGCTTGGCACCTATGTGCAGGCCTTCGATCTGGCCGGTTACGCCCATTTTCTAAAGCGGTTTGAAGAGAGCGACAGGGGAGACGGCAAGGCATGAGCGGGCAAGGCGCAGCACTGCCGAGAGACATTGTATTGCTGGTGGATGACAGCCCGGAAGCGCTGGGGTTCCTCACCGATGCGCTGGAACAGTCAGGCTTTTCGGCGCTGATCGCCACATCCGGTCAGGCCGCGCTCAACATTGCCGAACGCATCACGCCCGATATCATCCTGCTCGATGCGGTCATGCCGGCCATGGACGGTTTCGAAACCTGCCGCCGCCTGAAGGCCAACGCCGCCGTGGCCCAAGTGCCCGTCATCTTCATGACCGGGCTGACGGAGACCGAACATGTGGTGCGGGCGCTCGAATCCGGCGGTGTCGACTATCTGACCAAGCCGATCAACATCGATGAGCTGCGCGCCCGTATCCGTGTGCATCTCTCCAATGCCCGCTCGGCGCAGAGCGCCCGCGTGGCGCTTGATGCCGCCGGACGCCACCTGCTTGCCGTGCGCGCCAACGGCGCGATCCACTGGTCCACACCACAGGCAACCCGGCTGGTCAACGCCGCCACCGGCCGTGATGATGGGCTGGAGATCGTCGTTGCCCATATTTCCGGCTGGCTGGCCGACAGGACAACAGTGGATTCCGCCCGCGATGCACCGCTGACGATCACCGAGGCCGGGCGGCCCGCTTTGCAGCTCTCCTTCCTCGGCGCAATGGGACCGGACGAATATCTCTTCCGTCTGACAGCCGCCAATGAGAAATCCGACGACCACCTGCTGAAGGACCACTTCGCCCTGACAACGCGGGAATCGGAAGTTCTGCTGTGGATTGCCAAAGGCAAATCCAACCGCGATATCGGCGATATTCTCGGCCTTTCCGCCAGAACCGTAAACAAACATCTGGAACAGATCTACGTCAAACTCGGTGTCGAAAACCGCGCCTCCGCCGCCGTCAAGGCCGCGCATATTTTGCATCAGGGGTGACGGCTGCATCTGATGTGACACGGTTGGAAAAACATATATTTTCCGCTTAAGCGTAGAGCATCAACTTATTCGCCGAGCGAGTGCAGCGTATTTCTTCTCCCCTCGAGGAAAAGAAACAAGCGGCAACGCCGCAATCCAAGTCCCTCCAAAAAACATCACCTTCCATCCAACCCAAACCCCGCGCAGGGAGGTTCCCATGCACCATTTCATTATTCTTTCCGGCTGCTCCGGCGGCGGCAAATCAACCCTGCTTGCCGAGCTTGCTCACCGTGGTTTCGCGACCGTCGAGGAACCGGGGCGGCGCATCGTGATTGAGGAAACGAGAAATAACGGCACCGCCCTCCCCTGGATCGACCTGGAAGCCTTTGCCCGCCGGGCGATCGCCATGGCGCTGGAGGACCGGCAAAAGGCGCCAGCGGAAGACTTCGTCTTCTTCGACCGCGGCCTGATCGACGCCGCCTCAGCACTTCACCATATAAGCGGCGATGGCTTCATCGAAACGCTGCGGCACGCGCACCGCTATAACCCGCTGGTTTTCCTCACCCCGCCCTGGCCGGAGATCTACCGAGGCGACAGCGAGCGCAAGCATGGTTTCGAGGTGGCAGTGGAGGAATATCAACGCCTGCTGCACGACTATGCCCGTCTGGGTTATGAGACGATTGTGCTGCCGAAAGCCCCCGTCACGGAACGTGCCGATATTGTGCTGGAGAGGCTGGCGGCTGAAGCTGGCTGAAGGCGCGATCATAGCCGAGTTGTCTCGAGCCTTTCCCACCACCCTCATTTCGTCTTTGAGACGGAATCCGTCTGACGCACGGCTCGTAAACTGTTTTAGCCCAAGGACTTGGGCTGGCTGGGTGCTGACGCCGGAAATGCCCCGCACCAGAAAGCAGAAAGCCCGGTCTTGCGACCGGGCCTCCATATTGCAGTCCAGTAAGACTTACGTCCCCTGCTGGATGTAGGTGAACTTGCCGTCCGGGCCCTTCTTCCACTCGTACATGACGTAACCGGGAAGCTTCGGGTCGCCCTTCTCGTCGAAGGAGATATCGCCGAGTGCGGTCGGGAAGGTGCCCTTCTTCAGAGCTTCGGCAACCTTTTCCGGCTCAACGGAACCGGCAGCCTTGGCAGCACCGGCAATCGCCTGCAGGGCGGCGTAGGAGTAGAGCGTGTAGGCTTCCGGGTTGAAGCCGGCGGCCTTGAACTTCTCTACCAGTTCCTTGTTTTCAGGACGCAGCGTCGGATCGGGACCGAAGGTGTTCAGCGTGCCTTCGACGGCGTCGCCGGCGATGGAGGCAAGTTCGTTCGAGACGATACCGTCGCCCGAGATGAGCTTCGCCTTCAGACCCTGGTCAGCCGACTGGCGGATGATCAGACCGGCTTCGGTGTGCAGGCCACCCCAGTAGATAACGGAAACGCCGGCTTCCTTCATCTTGGAGATCAGTGCGGAGAAGTCCTTGTCGCCGACATTGACGCCTTCATACATGGCTTCCGTCAGGCCGGCCGCATTGGCTGCCTTCTTGGTTTCGTCGGCAAGGCCCTGACCATAGGGGGTCTTGTCGTGAATGATGGCGATCTTGGCGTCCTTGTAGTGGTCGGCCAGATATTTGCCGGCAATGCCACCCTGCTGGTCGTCACGACCGCAGGTACGGAAGGTGTTCCACAGGCCACGCTCGGTGAAAACAGGGTTGGTCGCAGCAGGCGTTACTTCGAGAATGCCGTTTTCGGCATAAACTTCGGAAGCCGGAATGGAAACGCCGGAGTTGAAGTGACCAACGACGAACTTCACGCCATCAGCAACGAATTTGTTGGCAACCGAGATACCCTGCTTCGGGTCGGAAACGTCATCGCCGAGAACGATCTTGATCTGCTCGCCGTTGATGCCGCCTGCAGCATTGATATCCTTCGCAGCCTGTTCAGCACCCTTCTGAAGCTGAGCGCCAAATGCGGCGTTCGGGCCTGTCAGCGGGCCGCCGACAGCGATCACGATATCGGCCCAGGCCGAACCGCTGAAGGCGACCATGGCGGTCAGCGCAACGGCGGAAAGAAGAGACTTCTTCATTACTATACTCCCAGTTCCTTTGGATGGGTTGACTACCAGGACCTGTTCAGTACCCACCTTAACCGAACAGGAAACGTTCCACTCACGCGAGTATCGTGCAGCCGGAGGAATCCGGCTGTCAATCTTTCTTTTTATATGAAAATGCCGACGTCCGATCGTAGAGCCAATAGTAGTTATTGACCATCTGGCTCGTCCTGCGCATGCGGAAACCGATGCTGGAAAAAGCCAGAAGAAGAACGACGTCAAACACGTAGTAGAAGCCGTTGATGAACGGCCCGTTGAAAAGGGCGAAATGCAGAAACCGCATCACGAGCCCCAAAGCCAGCGTATAGATCACCACACGCGGGAAATCGCCCCAGCCATCGGCGACGGATCTGCCCGTGCGCCACGCCGTCCAGAAACCAAGAAGAACAACCAGTGCGCGCAGAATATAACGCACGCCGCTATCGGTCTCGAATAAAAGGCCCTGCATCTTCTTTCCCCATCAGCGCCGGGATGCAAATGTCCGGCCCTGCCTTGTTTGTCGTCCCGCCGTTTTTCCGGCAGGCATTTTATTGTTTGTCACCGGCCATTTCCCCTTCGAAAACGGCCGGCGGCGGTTCGTTATCTTGCGCCGCAAAATTTCCGGCGCAAGTAAAATCTTTCAGTGCCGGCCGCCTTCGAGATAGGCCGCGCGTACCTGCGGATCAGCCAGCAATTCCCTGCCCGAACCGCTCATCGTCACCTTGCCGTTGACCATCACATAGGCGCGGTCGGAAAGCTTCAGTGCCGCAAAGGCGTTCTGTTCAACGAGGAAGACGGTCAGGCCCTCTTCCTGGTTGAGCTTCTTGATGGCCTCGAAGATGCCCTTGACGATCAGCGGGGCAAGGCCCAGCGACGGCTCGTCGAGAAGCAGCAGTTTCGGCCGTGCCATCAGCGCGCGGCCGATGGAGAGCATCTGCTGCTCGCCGCCGGAAAGCGTACCGCCACGCTGGCTCTGACGTTCTTTCAGCCGCGGGAACATGACGAAAATCTTCTCGACGTCCTCTTTGAAATATTTGAGGTTGTCGAGATTGGCGCCCATCTGCAGGTTTTCCAGCACCGTCATGCGCGGGAAAATCCGGCGGCCCTCGGGTGACTGGGCAATGCGCCTGCGGGCGATGAGGTGCGTCGGCAGGCGGGTAATGTCTTCGCCGTCGAACGTCACTTGGCCAGTGCGCGCCTGCGGGCTGCCGCAGATGGTCATCATCAGTGTCGATTTGCCGGCGCCGTTGGCGCCGATAAGGCTGACGATCTCGCCCTTGTTGACCTCGACATCGACACCGGCCAAGGCCCGGATGTTACCGTAGTAGGTTTCGACACCCTGTACTTTGAGAAGCGGTTCACCGGACATCAGGCCACTCCTCCGTCGAGTTCTTCCGCAATCACGTCTTCCACTTCATCATCCTCGACACCCAGATAGGCGGCGATGACCTTCGGGTCGTTCTTCACATGGTCCGGCGAACCGTCGGAAATCTTCTGGCCGTATTCGAGAACCACGACGTGATCGGAAATCTGCATCACCACCGACATGTCGTGCTCGATCAGAAGCAGCGACGTGCCTTCGTCGCGGATACCGCGCAGCAGCGCATTGAGCGCCAGCGATTCCTTCGGGTTGAGACCGGCCGCCGGTTCATCGAGGCAGAGAAGTTCCGGCCCCGTGCACATGGCGCGGGCAATTTCCAGACGGCGCTGCGCGCCATAGGGCAGATCGCCGGCCGGGTCGTCGGCGCGGTCGGTCAGATCGGCCTTGTCCAGCCAGTATTTGGCCTTATCGATCGAACTGTTGACCGCCCTCTTGTAGGCGGGCAGGCCGAGAAGACCGAGAATGGTGTAGCCCGATGCCTTCATCAGCGCATTGTGCTGCGCCACCAGCAGGTTTTCCAGAACCGTCAGACCCGAAAACAGGCGGATGTTCTGGAAGGTACGCGCCACCTTCGCCTTCTTGGTGATCTCGAAATCCGGCAGGCGCTCCAGAAGATGCGCCTCGCCGTTTTGCTGACGCATGGTGATCATGCCCATCGTCGGCTTGTAGAAGCCGGTGATGCAGTTGAAAACCGTGGTCTTTCCAGCACCGTTCGGACCGATCAGCGCCGTGATCTCGCCGCGCTTCGCCTCAAAGGAGAAGTCATTGATGGCCATCAGGCCGCCAAACCGCATCGAGAGATGTTCGACCTTGAGGATCGTATCGCCAGTTAGATTGGGTGTCATGTTTGTCGTTCCGGAAGCCATCAACCGTGACCTTCCTTGGTAAAGCTGCCGGAGACGGCCTTGCGTTCCCTGAGGAAGGCCGTCGGTTCTCGTGAGCCGACAAAGCCGCGCGGCTTGAACAGCATGACGATGACCATGGCGAGACCGAACAGCAGCATGCGGTAGAGTTCCGGCGTGAAATCAGGCCCGAAGACATGCTTCAGGAATTCCATTTCGCGCAGCAGCTCCGTGCCGCCGACCATGACGAGGGCGGCAATGGCGATGCCCGTGAGCGAACCCATGCCGCCGAGAACGACAATGGCGAGGATGACGGCCGATTCCAGGAAGACGAAGCTTTCCGGCGATACGAAACCCTGACGGGCGGCGAAGAACGAGCCAGCGAAACCGCCAAACATCGCGCCTGTCGCAAAAGCGGTAAGCTTGGTGATGACGGTATCGATGCCGAGCGAGCGGCAGGCGATTTCGTCTTCACGCAGAGCTTCCCACGCCCGGCCGATCGGCATGCGGCGCAGCTTGATGGTGACGTAAGCCGTCAGCATGCACAGAAGCAGGATCACGTAGAACAGGAAAATCTTGTAATAGGCCGACGACATCGTCAGGCCGAAGGCCTTGGCGAAATTGTTCGGCGCGCCGACATCGAAGGACCAGATGCCGAAGATAGACGCCTTGGCGATGCCGGAAATGCCGAAGGTGCCCTTGGTCACATCCGTCCAGTTCAACAGCACGAGACGGATGATTTCACCGAAGGCGAGCGTGACGATGGCAAGATAGTCGCCACGAAGTCTGAGCACCGGGAAGCCGAGAATGATGCCCCAGAAGCCCGCGAGAATGCCGGCCACCGGCAGAAGCACCCAGAAGGAAAGGCCGAGATGGCTTGACAGCAGCGCGTAGGAATAGGCGCCCACCGCATAGAATGCCACATAACCGAGATCGAGCAGGCCCGCGAGGCCAACGACGATGTTGAGGCCCCACGCCAGCATCACATAGATCAGGATCTGGATGCCGAAATTGTCGACGAATTTCAGCGAGCCCTGAAAACCGAACAGCTGCACGGCGACGACGGGATAAAGCAGCAGCAGGACAAGCGCGAGCTTCAGGAAGTGTTTGTGGAAAAAGCCTTTTTCCTCGGAGATTTCCAGAATGCCGCTTTTGGCCTTGGCAAGCTTGCGGCGATCCATCGACGGCCGGATGAAGCCGACCATCAGGAAACGGCCGATGGCGGCGACGCCGACGAAGATCGACAGAAGCCCCCAGCGGGTGCCCCAGATAAGCTGGTTGTTGATGTCCTGATAGGTGACGATACCGACGTAAAGAATGAACATGCCGAGCGAGACGATGCCCGCAAAGATGCCTTCCTTCACCGCCGTTGCCATCAGGCTCGGGCTGGAAGTGTCGTTTTCGGAAGCGATATTGGTCATGGGATCACACCTTCTCGACTTCCGGACGACCGAGAATACCGGTCGGCTTGAAGATCAGCACGAAAGCCAGGATGCCGAATGCCGCGACGTCCTTGTATGCAATGGAGAAATAGGCGGACCAGAGAGATTCGATGAGGCCGATCAGGAGACCGCCGAGAACGGCGCCCGGAAGCGAACCGATACCGCCGAGAACCGCTGCGGTGAACGCCTTGACGCCCGGAATGAAGCCATCGTTGAAGGATGCGACACCGTAATACATCAGATACATCGTACCGGCGACCGCCGCGAGTGCGGCACCCATGATGAAGGTGATCGAGATCGTCTTGTCGACATCCACACCCAGAAGGGCCGCCATCTTGCGGTCCTGTTCCGTGGCGCGCTGCGCCCGGCCGAGCGGAGTCTTGTTGACGATGTACCAGAAGGCGAACAGCAGCACCGACGTCACCGCCATGATGATGAACTGCTTCAGCGAGACGGTGATGGAGCCGAAATGGTAGCTGTCCGTCACCATTGACGGGATCGGCTTGTTACGCGGACCCTGTGTCACCTGGATGAAGTTGGACAGTGCGATCGACATGCCGATGGCGGTGATCAGCGGCGCAAGGCGGAACGAGCCCCTGAGCGGACGGTAGGCCACGCGCTCGATCACCCAGTTCCACAGGCCGGTCATCAGCATGGCGACGACCATCATCAAAATCAGAAGAAGCGCCACCGGAATACCGGCAAAAAACGATGTTGCGATCAGAAAAACGATCAGCGCGGCGAAACCGCCAAGCATGAAAATATCGCCATGGGCGAAGTTGATCATGCCGATGATGCCGTAGACCATCGTATAGCCAATTGCGATGAGGCCGTAGATCGATCCAAGAGTCAGCCCGTTGATGAGCTGCTGGATAAAATACTCCATGTCTTTCCCCTGGGCATGACCTCTAATGAGCCACGCCTCGTTTATGTTAATTATAGGGAGAACCTTTTCGATTAGCCCCCACCTGCAAAATGCATATCGTGTTCGCTAAAAATGTGAAGTCAAAAACGGGCGATCCTGCACAAAATTTGGAATTTCCACATTCGTTGCCGTTTTCCCGATCAGAATAGCCAGGATTTCGGCAGTAAGTGCTAAAAAATTGGCGTTCGAATGCTTATTTCAGTGTTGCCTGACGCATTGTTTGACGGGTGGCGGGCAAAAGAGTAGCGAAATAGAGGGGTAAAGGATCCCCGGCACGAAATGGCAACGGCAACAAGATGATCGACATATTGACGAAAGCGGCGCTGGACGCCGGGCAGGCAATCATGGCGGTCCATCGCGCCGGGCCACACGTATCGTACAAGGACGATTGCTCACCCGTGACCGAGGCAGACCAGCGGGCGGAGGTGATCATTCTGCAGGCACTGGCTGCGCATTTTCCCCAAATCCCGGTCATTGCCGAAGAAGCGGTCTCGAACGGCATTCTGCCGGAGACAGGCACGGAATTTTTTCTGGTCGATCCGCTGGATGGGACCAAGGAATTCATTTCCGGCAAGGATGATTTCACCGTCAATATCGCCCTGATCAGAAACGGCGTGCCGGTTGCAGGCGTGGTTTACGCCCCCTGCCGCGGCCAGGCCTGGACCGGCAAAGACGACAGCGCCGAAAAGCTCGCAATATCAGGCGAAGGAGCGATCCTCGCGCGCCACCCCATCCGGGCACGCCAGCGCGGCGCCTCCCCCGTGGCGCTGATCAGCCGCTCGCACTGTACCGCGAAAACGGAAGCCTTCGTGGCCGAACACGGCCTGAAAGACTGCATTTCCGTTGGTTCCTCACTGAAATTCTGCATACTGGCGGAAGGTGCTGCCGATATCTATCCCCGCTTCAGCCGCACCATGATGTGGGATACGGCGGCAGGCGACGCCGTACTGCGCGCCGCCGGTGGCAGAACGCTGGATTGCGAGGGGCGGCTGCTTGCCTATGAGGTGAGAGGCGATGGTGAAGATGCACTCGCCAACCCGGATTTCATTGCCGAGGGCGCAATGGCGCTTGCGGCGGATATCGCGCGATAGGACGGCGGCGACGGTGAAAATTGCGACATAAGCCTGCGAGGAGACCGCTAGACCTCCTTCGGTGATCAGGCGTTTTTAGGCGTTCGCTTGGTGTCTGCGGCTTACCCCCCTCTGCCCTGCCGGGCATCTCCCCCACAGGTGGGGAGATCGACTCGTGGCAAGGTCTCGCAGATCTCAATGTTTGAGAATGAAGCGACGGTAAAGCCGCTTGCCGATCTCCCTCCTTGTGGGGGAGATGCCCGGCAGGGCAGAAGGGGGTGAAGCCGCAGGCACCTGAGGCCCCTTGCCAACTCATGCCATCTCCGCAACCACGGAACGCACTCCCCACCGAAGCCGCAAAAATAATTTCATCCCCGCTCATCCCCGCCCCGCCCCGCCGCATCACAATCGCCGGCGAACAGCCACGGAGCGCGGAAGAGACATCATGACTGAACAGACGGCGAGACTTAGACTTCCTTATATCCTGCCCTCGCAGGCACAGAAACACGTCACCCACAATGAGGCGCTGCAGCGGCTGGACGCGATCGTCCAGCTGGTCGTCAAGGACGTGGTCGCCGCCCCGCCCGACAATGCGCCGGAGGGAGACTGCTTCCTGCTCTCGCTTGACGCCGCTGGCGACTGGGCGGGCAAGGGCGGGAAGCTTGCCTTCCGGCAGGACGGTGCATGGCTGCTGATAGCGCCGCAACCCGGCTGGACGGCATGGTTTGCCAGCGAGGGTAAACATCGCGTCCTGCGGGACAGCGCATGGCGGGACATGCCGCTGCCTGCCGCAGCGACCCTCGAAAGGCTTGGCATTGGCACACAGGCCGATGTCACCAACCGTCTGGCGCTTGCCGCCCCCGCCAGCCTTTTCACCCACACAGAAGAGAACGGCAACCACCGCATGGCGATCAACAAGGCGGCAAAGGCCGATACCGCCTCGCTGCTGTTCCAGTCCGGCTGGAGCGGCCGGGCGGAAATGGGCCTTGCAGGCAATGACGGTTTTTCGATCAAGACCAGCGCCGACGGCATTTCCTGGCAAACGGCCCTTTTGTGCAGCGGCGACGGCAGGGTCACGATGCCGAACCGGCCCGTGGTTCTGGCCAGCCTGCCTTCGGGCACGACGAGGCCGGCCAACGGCTCGGCTTCGGGGTTTTCAATGCTCTTCATCGATGAGGGTGGTTTCGTTCTCGGCGACGCGGTCGGCACAGGCGGCGGAAGGGAACTCGTCGTTCCCGTGAAAGGTCTCTATCTGGCCACCCTGTCGCTTGCCGTGGTGTCCTCATCCGGGCACCGGGTTTTGCTTGCCGTCAACGGCGCGGCTGGCGGCCTCACTGTAGCGGGCAACGCCTCCAATGCCGGCACCTCGCAGTCGACGACCCTTATCCTGCCCCTCAATGCCGGCGATCGCCTGCGGCTGGTGCATGAGGGAACCGCGGAATTCGCCCACGGCAGCGGGAAAACGTGCCTTTCGCTTGCGGCGTTGTGAGGAAAACAACCGATGGACGATAAAAAACACGATTTTTGGAAAAATTTTTTCCCGACAAAATAAGGCGACTCGAACAGATCGGGCGAAACCGTTCAAATTCTTAATAAATTGTCACGAACTGCTTAGGCAATTTTTAAAGGTACGGGGCTAAAGTTCCCGTCATATGGTCTTGAGTTTGTATAGAGTGTCCAATGACCGAAATGATACGCCCACGAGTTAAATATGTCATCGGCCCCGATGGCAGCCCTCTGACGATTGCGGATCTTCCGCCGTCAAATACCCGTCGATGGGTTATTCGCAGAAAGGCAGAGGTCGTCGCCGCCGTGCGCGGAGGACTTCTGAGCCTTGAGGAAGCCTGCGAGCGTTATACGCTCACCGTCGAAGAATTCCTGTCCTGGCAGTCGTCGATTGCCGATCATGGCCTTGCAGGCCTGCGCACCACGCGCATTCAGCAATATCGCCACTAAACCAGTGCGCCGGCGCGGCAACGCGCCCAAACCGAACTTCCAAAACGCCCCGTCGCATCGACGGGGCTTTCGGTTTGATTTTGGATTTCCCCTGAAAATTGCCAGACACAGCCGGTGACTGTCACCGGTTTGTGTCCACTGCGTTCGCTATCCCGCTGTTTCAATTCAGGCACAGGCCGTTACAGTGGAAAAAACGAAGAGCAATGCGAAGGCAGAGATCATGGATATCAAGACAACCGAAACCGGATCGCACGGCGAATATTCGGCAACCATCGACGGCCACAAGGCCGAGATGACCTATTCGCGCACCTCCCCTTCCCTCATCATCATCGACCATACAGGCGTGCCGGATGCACTGCGCGGCAAAGGTGTCGGCCAGGCGCTCGCGGCCCACACGATCGATGAAGCGCGCAAGGGCGGCTGGAAAATCATTCCGCTCTGCCCTTTCTTCAAGGCTCAGACGCTACGCCACCCTGACTGGGCAGATGTCATTCAGGGGTAACTAGCCAGACGGGCTGAGGCTCGGGACAAAACCTCAAATTTGTTTTTTAGCGAAAGCGGAGCCCACACGCTCCGTCACCCCGGCCAAGAGCCGGGGTCCAGCCAGCTCAAATCCTTGAGCTTAAGGGAATCTTCCGCCGCGCAGACGCGCGTCGGCTGGATGCCGGATCAGGCCCGGCATGTCGACGGATAATTTTCAGGCTGCCAGCAATCACGCCACCTTCAGCGGCGGTGTTCCTGCATGTATGCTCCTTCGAACTTCGGCCCGAAATTCCGGCGTATCCTCGGCGCCATGCACTGCCACGGCATGCTGAACCGCCGCTTCCATGAGCTCCTCCGGCGTATCGGCTGAGATGGCGATCGAGCATTTGCTGTCGCTCGGGAATTCGCGGCAATCGATATATTGGCGGGCCATTTGTTTCCTCCCCGCTTCTGGCCCACCCGCGTCCGCGCTGGGCGCGCGTGGGACAAGCCTCCGGCTCTTGGTCGGAACTTCACCAAATTACGCCTTTCCCCGGCCCCGGACAATCGAAAACGCAGGGATTCCCTGCGTCCCTGCCCCGCAAGAAACCAGCAGGGCAAGACGCTACGGTGCGCCAAAGCAAAAGGCCGCCAACGAGGGGCGGCCTTCCAGAAAAAAGCATGGGCATCCCGTCATTGAAAGCCGCCTCCTGATCCACCGGCAGCCGTCAATGAGGACGATCCTTATATGATCTTGCGCCAATACCTAGGCGCGGGCGCGGATCGCTCCGTCGCGGTTTTCCAGTGCCGCCGCCTTTTCATATTCGGCCTGCACCTCTTCCAGAGAAGCCTCTGCGGCTTCCTGCTGGGTCTTCAGCTCCCGGATCGAGACCTGAAGATTGTCCGCACGCTGACGCGCGGCCTTGGCGAAGGTCGGATATGCGAAGTGGGTCGGATCGGTAATGCCGGACTTGCTCTCTTCCAGCGATATCTGATGCACCAGTTCCTTTGCCATCCGCTCAAACTCGGACATCATCTGCTGCAACTGGCTAAGTTGCCGGCGTTTTTCATTAACCTGAAATTCTTTCAGGCGAACCAGGCTGTCACGCGACTTCATACGCAATACTCCATGGATAGCGAGACCCGGATCAAAAAGGCACTATGCCCCCTCGATCGGCCCGTTTAACCCGCCCGCTCAACCGGCCCGGTTAACCCGTTGTGCCGGAATGATTCCCAAAAGTTACCCGGCGTTAATAAAAAAACGCCGCCGTTAACCTTTCGTTTACGGGCATCGTTAATGATAAACACGATCATTTAAGGGTCGGTAAATGCCAGGTCCAAAAAAACGGGCCCGACGATGTAAGAGTCGATTGAATCACTTAGCGAGATATCCTCACGTTAAGCTTCAATTTTGGCGATGGTGGATTCACGTGCAAAAACAGCGAAATGCCAACTTTGCTTAATAAATTCGATACACCTTGCCAAAGGCAATTAGAATTTGTTAACCATTTGGTGGCAGCCTGCAAATCAGGCAACGTCTGGATCCGCATCGCGCGAGGCAATGATTTACCAATCTGCGGGCGGCAAAGGGGATAATTATGCGGGTTCTACTTATTGAAGACGACAGCGCAACAGCGCAGAGCATCGAACTGATGCTCAAGTCGGAAAGTTTTAACGTCTACACGACCGACCTCGGCGAGGAAGGCGTGGACCTCGGTAAACTCTACGATTACGACATTATTCTTCTCGATCTCAACCTGCCCGATATGTCGGGTTACGAGGTCTTGAGAACCTTGCGCCTTTCCAAGGTCAAGACACCCATCCTCATCCTCTCCGGCATGGCCGGCATCGAGGACAAGGTTCGTGGTCTCGGCTTCGGCGCAGACGACTACATGACGAAGCCGTTCCACAAGGACGAGCTTGTTGCCCGTATTCACGCAATCGTCCGCCGTTCCAAGGGCCATGCGCAATCGGTCATCTCCACCGGCGAGCTGATCGTCAATCTCGATGCCAAGACGGTTGAAGTGGGCGGCCAGCGCGTTCACCTGACCGGCAAGGAATATCAGATGCTTGAGCTGCTTTCGCTGCGCAAGGGCACGACGCTGACCAAGGAAATGTTCCTGAACCACCTTTATGGCGGCATGGACGAACCGGAACTGAAGATCATCGACGTCTTCATCTGCAAGCTGCGCAAGAAGCTCGCAAATGCCGCAGGCGGCGCAAACTACATCGAAACCGTCTGGGGCCGCGGTTATGTCCTGCGCGAGCCTGATGGAGCCACGGAATTTCTCGAAACCGCCTGATCCCCTTCAGGATATGGCAGTTTTTAAAAGACCCGCTGGCGACAGCGGGTTTTTTGTTGCGATTTCATGATTGGATAGTGCCATGGACCATTCTATCCCCACCCTCAGAACGGAACGCCTGATTTTGCGCCCGCAGATCATGGCGGATTTCCCCGCCTATAGAGACTTTATGGCGTCAACCCGCTCCATCGGCGTCGGCGGACCATATGACCTGCCGTCAACCTGGGGCGTTTTTTGTCACGATCTCGCCAACTGGCATTTTTTCGGCCACGGGGCGCTGATGATCGAACTTGGCGAAACTGGGCAATGTATCGGCCAGGTCGGCATCAATCACGGCCCGCTATTTCCCGAAAAGGAACTGGGCTGGCTGCTTTATGGCGGCCAGGAAGGCCACGGTTATGCTGCGGAAGCGGCCTCTGCACTGCGCGACTGGGCATTCGAGACCCTGAAATTGCAGACGCTGGTCAGCTATGTCTCGCCGCGCAACAGCAAATCCGCAGCAGTTGCACAGCGCCTCGGCGGTGTTATCGACCCATTGGCACCACGGTCTGATCCCGAAGACCTTGCCTATCGGTATCATCCGCAAAAAGTGACCTGAAGGATCGGGACGTCGCGCAACGGTTCATCGAGACGTTCCGAACACCTGTCTTAATGCATTTCCACGTTCAGGAAGCCGACAATCGCCTCCGCGATCTGCCGGTGGATTGCCAGGCGGTCCCTGCCACCGCCGTCACGGCAGACGAAACCTTCCCCCGGTGAAAGCTCCTCGACGATTTTTTCGCCGTTTGGCTTGCATATCTGCATGAAGCTGAAATGGCTGGCATCCGGTATCTCGCGATAAACCGTGGTCGCCTTTGGCAGATTGCGGGCGATATATTCCGAATCAGCCTTGATGGCGGCAATCTCGGGCGTTTCCACACCGGCGGCCAGAACCAGAACCGGTACATCGACACGTTTCAGCGTTTCCGGCAGGAAACCGGCAGCCGGGCCAGCGTCGAGCGCAATCACCGCGCGGATGCGAGCATCGCGCAAATCCATAGAAAGGCGTGGATCGGCCTTGCCACCGTTAACGATTCCGACCTTGGCCAGCAACCGTGGCGCCTTGCATTGCGGCAGAACCTCCTCCGCATTGCAGTCTTTTAGCGCGAGATCGGCGCTGTAGCGGGCGCCAGTCAGCTCCATAGCGGTCCAGCCTCCGAGAGAATGGCCGATGACCGCGATGCGTGCCCTGTCGATTTTTCCAGCGAGTTGATCGTTATCGAGCAACGCCGTCAACGTTCGGCTGATGTCGCGCGGGCGTTCCCATAACGGCACGATCTCCATCGCATTCTCTTCAGTGAATGATTCGCCCGCGTGATCCGGCGCGGCCACGATATAACCCTGCTGAACAAGCTCACCGGCGATCCAGTTCAGATTGCGCCAGCTTCCGCCAAATCCGTGTGACAGCAACACCAAAGGACGGGAACCGGCCAGAAACGACGCATCAGGTTGAACCTCGAGACCATAAAAGGCAGCGTTTTCGCCCACCGTCTCAGTTTTTCCCGATGGTGCGGACGGATACCACAATGACAGGTTCAGCATTCGCGTGCCCGAATCATCGGGCAATTCCAGCTGTCTGAAACCAATCGCGTTCTCCGCCATCACGGGCGCAGCGGTGGAGAGGATGGCGATGGCGACCACAAGAAAATAGCGCATGTGAAGCTCCAAAAATTGATCTTGGATCAACCCTTGGTTCAAACCGCCACCGTCCGAGACCTCGAACAGGTTTCAGGACGCCCTGAAACGCGATTGAGACGGCCCGGTGGGAATGCGCAGTACTAAACCCCCACCACCCGCTCGAAAAGCCGGATGGGATTGCCCCGGAATGTCGAATCTCGAAACAGGCGGAAGCCGAAACGGGCGGCGATGACGAGCGAGGGGGTGTTGAGTGGATCAATCATGCAGACGGTCCGCTGCGAAATTCCGCTGCGATCAAACCACCCTGTTGCCGCCGCCACCGCCTCGGTCGCGACGCCCTTGCCGTTCAGATCAGCATCGATTTTCCACATCGCTTCTGGCACGCCATCGAAATCGGTGCCGTTTCCACGGCGCATATGGGCAAAGCCCACCTCGCCGACGATACGCCCGGAGCTTGCCTCCTCCACGACAAAGGGACCGAAGCCGAAGACCGACCAATGGCCGATGAAGCGCAAAAGACGGGCAAAGGAGATTTCGGGGTCCAGCGGCGTAATCGATGTGACCCCTTCGATGGGCCGGACATCCGCGCTCCAGAACGCACAATAAAGCGCTTCATCCGTGATGGCGTGCGGCCGCAGGACGAGGCGCGCGGTTGTCAGACGTGTCATGAACCTCTTCCCCAAAAGCAAAAAAGGCCGGCGCGTCGGAAAACGCTAACCGGCCCTTTCGCAAAACTACCTCTGCAACTGAACGATCACGCGGCAACCGTCTTTGCGGTAAACACGATGCGATCCTCATGCACCTTGTATTCCACGGCCATATCGGCCTCCTCCGCCAGAAGCAGCGTGTAATAGGGCTGCACGGAATGGGCGTCGACCGCCTCTTCCAGCCTGCCTTCGTAGATCTCGGCGAATTTGGCCGGAATGCGCATCATCTTGCCCTTGACGGTGATTTCGAATTTCGCGTCACCTTCCGGATCTTCCAGCACCACATCCACATTACCACCGCGCGGGATCGCGCTGTAGGACACGAGAAAGAGGTTGAGCAAAAGTTTGACACGATTTTTCGCGACGATGGCGCGTGGGCCGTTCCAGGTCACTTCGGCCTTCTTTTCGGCGGCAGCGAAATCCTTGGCGGCTTTTTCAGCCTCGCCGGTATCGATCGAAGCACCGGCGGAGCCGGACGCGCCGAAAGCAAGGCGGGCGAACTTCAGCCGCACGGATGCGTTAAGAGCGGATGTGCGGATGAGATCCAGCGCATCGTCATCGGTGCCGCCCTCGTCCAGCAACTCGAGGCCGTTATTGATGGCGCCGACAGGAGAGATCACGTCATGGCACACACGACTGCACAGAAGAGCTGCCAGATCTGGACCGGACAGCGTGATATTGAGTTTGCTCGTCATAAAATTCTCTCCTGCGCAAGGGAGGCGCGGACGGTGTGGAAATTGTTAAGCCATAATGACACCATATTTGGTAAACCGATTGTTAATAGGATGGTTTCAAAATGCCAAATGCCTTAACAGGCCACCCTGGAGCGCCCTGCGTCCGTTCGGACGTATAAAGGATGCTCTGGAACTTTGAATCTTCGCATGGGCCCTGCCGAAAATCGATTCGGATTTTCGGGCTGATGCACCAACGAACAGACGGACGGACATGACGATGCGCCTTACGAAAACCCGCACCATTGCACGCCTCGGACTGGGAAAGATTTTTGCGCTCCTTGCCAGCCTTTTGATGTGGGCCGCACCGGCCTCGGCCCAGAACAGCGATCAATATTCTTTTCAGGAAGTCGTGGATGCAGGCCACGGATTCTTCGGTGAAACCACCGGCGGCCTCGCCAAGGTGGTGGAACGCGCCTTCCAGCAATACGGTCTTCCGAACGGTTATATTCTGGGGCAGGAAGGTTCCGGCGCTTTCGTCGCGGGCCTCACCTATGGCGAAGGCACGCTTTATACCAAGAATGCCGGCCAGCATCCCGTCTTCTGGCAAGGCCCCTCGCTCGGCCTCGATTACGGCGGCCAGGGCACCCGCGCCATGATGCTGGTCTACAACCTGCCTTCGGTCGATTCGCTTTATCGCCGTTACGGCGGCGTCAGCGGCTCGGCCTTCATCGTCGCCGGCGTCGGCATGACCTATCTGAAAAGCAGCGATGTCACGCTGGCACCCATTCGCACCGGCATCGGCGCGCGCCTCGGCATCAATGTCGGCTACCTGAAGCTTACCCAGGAACCGACCTGGAACCCCTTCTGACGCTGAGATGGGGAGGCACTCTTGCGGCTCCCCGCGCAATTGCCTTGGCGATACCCCTCCCAACGGTTGCAATAATAGCGTAACGTGCTCTCGCGCTCCTCTTTCCGAATGCGCGCGTATCTGAGTTTCGGAGACTGTCTCGCGTGATTGAATATGCCATTCTTTTCGGATTGGGTTTTCTCACCGCAACCCTGCTGGCCTTGCTGATCGCGCCCGCGATCCATCGCCGCATCGTTGCCTATACGGAAAACCGGCTGCGCGCGACAATGCCCATCAGTCCCCAGGAAGTTCGTGCCCAGAAGGACATGGCACGCGCGCTCTACGCCGCCGAAAACGCCAAGGTTCGTCAGGAACTGGACACCGAAAGGGAAAAGAACACCTCGCTCCGCCTCGCCAACGAGGCAGCATCCAGCGACGCCTATCGCCTCGGCGAGCAGAACCGCGGCCTTTTGCTGAAAATCGAGGAATTGACGCTGGAAATCGGCGAATTGCGAGGCGCACTCGACGCCAGCGAGGAACGCGCGAGCGCAATACAGGCAAACCTTCTGGAGCAGGAACAGGCCGCAAATGCGCGTGCCGGCCAGATGTCTGAGATCACCGCTCGCCTCACCAATCTGACCCGCGAGCTGGATGATTCGAAAATCCTCGCCGCCACCCGCGATCTGGAGGCCGAGCAGGCAAAACAGACCGCCTCGCGTTTCCGCAAGGAGGGCGAAACGGCGACCCGCGAATTGCAGGATGTCGCTGCCCGCAACAAGGAGGCCATGACAGCGGTTGCGCGCGAAAGCCGCAAGGTCACCCGGCTGGAAGAACAGATCGCCAGTGTCATGGCAAAAAATGCCGATCTCGACACCATGCTGACCCTGCGCAATCAGGAGGTTGCCCGCCTGAAGGAACAGCTTGCCGCGACCGGCGGCCGCGCCGACGACATGATCATCCGTCTGCCCAACCCCGCCGTACTGAACGGGGAAACCGCAAGCCAGCCGCAAAAGGCACCCGTCCTGCCCGAAATCGCGCCCGTGGTCGCGGCAGACATTCCACCGGTCTCAACCGCCCTCGAACCGGCAGTGCCGCCGCCGGAAGGTCTTGAGCAGGAGATCGAGGATATCCGCAATCAGGGAACGGCACTCACCGAACGCCTGCTGAATGTGCGCGGCACCGGCAACGACGAACCGATCCGTCGCGAAATCGCCCGCATCGCCGCCCAGATGATCGCGCTCACCGCAGCGCAGGAGGGCGAGAAATCGCCGATCCCGGGGCTGCTTGCGAAAGCCACCGCCTCGACCGGCCGTGAGAGCCTTGCGAAGCGGGCGAGTGTGTTGATGGAGAAGCGGAAGGGTTGATACCTCTACGCCTTTGCGTATGCGGCTCACCCCCTCTGCCCTGCGGGCATCTCCCCCCACAAGGAGGG
This sequence comes from Rhizobium sp. SJZ105, assembly GCF_007828365.1. NCBI lineage: Bacteria > Pseudomonadati > Pseudomonadota > Alphaproteobacteria > Hyphomicrobiales > Rhizobiaceae > Rhizobium > Rhizobium sp. SJZ105. Next base: position 139,886 of record NZ_VIUP01000003.1, on the reverse strand, counting down.
AGATTAGCAAGAAGCGCTACCGCCACTTTATTCTTAAATGTTGAGATGGCCGAGACCTCGCCTCAGGTCGATCTCCCTCCTTGTGGGGGAGATGCCCGGCAGGGCAGAGGGGGGTAAGCCCCACGCGCAAAGGGGAAACCTAAACCCGCCCTATCGCCCCGGCCATCTGATAAAGCGCCAGCCCCGAAGCCGTCCCCGCATTCAAACTGTCCAATTGCGGCGACTGCGCAATCCGGGCGGTATGGAACCGAGACAGTACCGATTGCGGCAACCCCTCGCCTTCCGTGCCGATGACCAGCGCCATGCGCTCCGAACGTGGAATATCGCGAATCTCGGTCTCGCCATTCGGCGAAAGGCTCCAGATCGCAAAACCGGCCTGCGAAAGCCGCTCCAGCATCTGCACCGCACCACCGCCGCGATGATAGGGAACTGAGAGAACAGAACCGACGGACACCCGGAGCGCCTTGCGATAGAGCGGATCGCATGAAGTCTCGTCCAGAAACACCGCATCGGCATAAAAGGCCGCGGCGTTGCGGAACATCGCACCCAGATTGTCGTGGTTGGAAATGCCGCAGCCCACCAGCACCAGCGACGAGGCGGGGAGCGCGTCCGTCAACCCGTCCAGCGTAATGTCACGCACCCGGCGGCCGAGCGCCAGAATGCCGCGATGCAGGTGAAAACCGACAATGCCATCCAGCACCGGCGCTTCCGCCACATAGACCGGCACATCGGGCGGAAAATCGGCAAGGATATCCGCGACGCCGGAAAGCCGGTTCTTGAGGATGAGAATGCTTTCCGCCGCAAAGGCACCACCCGCCTTGTGGGCGGCGGCCAGCATGCGCAACACAACCGTGCCTTCCGCGATGAAACGGCCCTGGCGACCGGTGAGATCACGCTCGCGAATATCGCGAAAGGCGGCAATGCGCGGATCGGCCGGGTCTTCGACCGGGATCAGAGCCCGACCGTCCAGGAGCGCTTGCGCGCCCGCCGGATCAATATCCTCACTGGGCATCGACCGTCACATCGGCGAGAAACCGGCCGGCCGCGACGTTGAAGACCAGCGCCTTGCGGGTGCCGTTGGCAAGCTTGCCGTAAAACAGCATGTCACCGCCGGAATAGCTGACATTGTCGATTGTAAAGCCCTGCGGCAGGCTGGCGGTCACGGCAAGCGGTCCGTTGCCGGTGGGAACCGCCAGATTTTGCGGTACGCTCTGCGTTACAACGGTTTTCGATGGTCCTACCGCCTTGTAGACAACCGCGCCGAACACAGCCATAAGGCTGATGAACATCACGGAGCCCGACACGATCTGCAAACGGATCATCTTGCGGCGAACTTTATCCATGGCCGGATCAAGCGGCTTGTCTTCCTGTTCGTCTTGCTCGATGTGCGTCATCGGGTTCCCTAGAATGCTGATTGATCGGAAAAATAAGAATGAACGACCCCTTTAAACAAGGCGGAGACGCAAGGAAAGTCCTGATTGCCGGCGAAGACGCCGAAGGCCGCATCGATGTGTGGCTGGCGGGCGAAGTTGGCGGCGATCTGTCGCGCAGCCGCCTGAAAGCCCTGATCGAGCAGGGTGCCGTTTTATTGAACGGCACGCCGGTGACCGAGCCGAAAAAGAAGGTGCACCCGCACGACCGCGTCGAGATCGTCATGCCGGAGCCGGAAGACCCCGAACCCAAGGGCGAGGATATCCCGCTCGATGTGGAATATGAGGACGACGACCTGATCGTGCTCGTCAAACCCGCCGGTCTCGTCGTGCATCCCGGCGCCGGAAACTGGACCGGAACGCTGGTCAACGCCCTCATCTATCATTGCGGCGACAGCCTCTCCGGCATTGGCGGCGTGAAGCGCCCCGGCATCGTGCATCGGCTGGACAAGGAAACCTCCGGCGTCATGGTCGTGGCGAAAAACGACAATGCACACCGCCATCTCGCCGCGCAATTTGCCGATCACGGCCGCACCGGCCCGCTGGAACGCGCCTACAAGGCCGTCGTCTGGGGCCGACCGCGCACGCTGCGCGGCACCATTGACGCCGCACTCGGCCGCGGCGCCGACCGCACCAAACGCGCCGTCAAGCGCGAGGACACGGACGATGCCCGCGAGGCGATCACCCATTACGAGGTTATGGAACGTTTCCATGAAAAGGCGGATGCGTCCTGCCTCGCCTCGATGGTGGAGTGCCGCCTGGAAACCGGCCGCACCCATCAGATCCGCGTGCACATGGCCCATATCGGCCATCCGCTGATCGGCGACCCCGAATATGGCGCGGCCTTTCGCACCAAGGCGAACCTGCTTGAGGAACCGGCAAGAAGCACCGTCAACCGCTTTCCGCGACAGGCGCTGCATGCCTATCTCCTGGCCTTCGAACACCCCCGCACCGGCGAGGTGATGGAATTCGAAACAGACATGCCTGATGATATGGAAGAACTGCTCGTCGCCCTGCGGAGCTGAAAATGCCGCACGGCGAGGTCAAAAAAACCACGCCGTGCATCTTGCCGGAAGCCACGGAAAATAAAAAGAGATTAGCGGATAGCGATATTCCCCACATGGTCTTTCTTGTAGACCGCCCCAATTCCGCTTCAATCGTCGCACCTCTTCGAACCCCGGAAAGCTTGAAATCGTCACCGCGAATGCCGTGGCCGGACCTCTGGCTTGCCGAAAGACAGACGTTGCAAGGAACGCCGTTTTATCCGCAGAGCTGAACGGAACCGGCATGACGACGGGATCTATCGCGCATGAACACCGATGAACGCCAGTTTATCTTTCAGGAATTACGAAGCGTCGAAGGCTATATCGACCCACCCGACGCGCTTGTCTTCAAGGCGCTGCTGCAGGCGCAGACAAGGGACGGCCTGAAGGGCGGCATGGCGGAGATCGGCGTCTATTATGGCCGCTCCTATTTTCTGCTGCGCAAATTTGCGCAGCCGCAGGAAAAGGTTCTGGGCGTCGACCTGTTCGAACTCGACCCACCCTCGGACGGAAGCCTCGACCAATATGACCGCCTGATGGAAAACGGCAGGCGGTTGGGTTTTGCGATGGATGAGGACTTGATCATCAAGGGCGACAGCACCCGGCTCGCACCCACCGATATTACGTCGCGGACCGGTCCCGTCAGGTTCTTCAGCATCGACGGCGGGCACCACCTGCACCATGTGCTGGCGGACGCGAAACTGGCGCTGGAGGTGATCGCCCCGTACGGCGTCATCGTCTTCGACGATACCTTCAACCCCGCATGGCCGGAAGTGACCGTTGGCGTCGCCGATTTTCTGCGCACCCACGGCCACAGCCTCGCCTGCTTCGCCATGACGAAATACAAGACCTATGTCTGCCGCCGGGAATTTCACGCTGTCTACGCGGACGCGATTGCCTCTGGCCCCGACTTGCAGACACTCGATCATGTCGAAACGGAGTTTCTCGGCTCCCGGGTCGTTCGCCTGCACAACCCCACCCGCCGGCGGGTCATGTATGAGTTGATGGTGCGCTCCGGTCTCGGTGGTTTTTCGGAACGAATTTACCGTTCGAAAGTTAAACAGGTCAAAGAAGGTGTCGCCGGGACATAACGCATGTGTGAACGCTGTGTTCGCTTGAAACGCGGCGGGTGCATACATATTTGTTACGTGGGTTCGTGCGGGGTCGGTAACGACCCGCCACTAGCGGTGTGCCTTGGGCGAGTAATCGCCAATCGATGAGGGTGCCGTTCCAGACCATAGATAAGGGGGTGCTTTATGGCCCGCAATAGTTTGCCTACAATTACGGCCGGCGAAGCCGGTCTCAATAGATATCTCGACGAAATCCGTAAATTCCCGATGCTGGAGCCGCAGGAAGAGTACATGCTTGGCAAGCGTTACGCCGAGCATGGCGACCGCGACGCCGCTCACAAGCTCGTCACCAGCCACCTGCGCCTTGTTGCCAAGATTGCCATGGGTTACCGCGGTTACGGCCTGCCGATTGGCGAAGTCGTGTCCGAAGGCAATGTCGGCCTGATGCAGGCGGTGAAGAAGTTTGATCCGGAACGCGGTTTCCGTCTGGCCACCTACGCCATGTGGTGGATCAAGGCTTCGATCCAGGAATATATCCTGCGTTCGTGGTCGCTGGTGAAGATGGGTACGACTGCCAACCAGAAACGCCTGTTCTTCAACCTGCGCCGGCTGAAAGGCCGTATCCAGGCGATCGACGATGGCGATCTGAAGCCGGAACACGTCAAGGAAATTGCCACCAAGCTGCAGGTTTCCGAGGAAGAAGTGATCTCGATGAACCGCCGCCTGCATGGCGACGCATCGCTGAATGCGCCCATCAAGGCATCCGAAGGCGAATCCGGCCAATGGCAGGACTGGCTGGTGGACGACCATGAAAGCCAGGAAGCCGTGCTGATCGAGCAGGACGAGCTGGAAACCCGCCGCCGCATGCTGGCCAAGGCCATGGGCGTGCTGAACGATCGTGAACGCCGCATCTTCGAGGCCCGCCGCCTTGCCGAAGATCCGGTGACGCTGGAAGAACTCTCATCCGAGTTCGATATCAGCCGCGAACGCGTGCGCCAGATCGAGGTTCGCGCCTTCGAGAAGGTTCAGGAAGCGGTGCAGAAGGAAGCCCTCGAAGCCGCCCGCGCATTGCGCGTTGTGGATGCGTAAGGCTCGGTCTTTTTGAGAGGGTGGGGCTGAACTTATCGGCTACGTCATCTTCGGGCCTGTGCCGAGGATGACTGCGGAGTAATTGGCTCGACTGCCATCCCCTCTCACTCCCCTTCGTGTCCGGCGTGACGAAAGAGTGAGATTCTTTGCCAGTAAATTTCTCAGCCCGCAGATCGCGAGATCTGCGGGCTTTTTATTTGCAAGACATAAAGAAGAAATGAGGGACCGGCTTTAGCCGATCCCCAAGATCATCACTGACCGGTCGCGGGCTTTGCAGCCGCCCATTCGCGCAGCGCCGTGTCGAAGGCGGCGATGCCGTCATTGCCCTTTTGCAAGGTCAAAAGCGCACGGCGGCCGTTACGGTAGGAAACCGGGATGTCGATCCAGTTGCGGCTCTTCAGCAGCTCCAGATTGGTCTTCATCGCATCCGGGAAGTCGTTAAGCGCGATCATGTGGAAATCGTCGGTGATCTTGGCCGGAACCGCGATCAGGGCGTTACCACGATCCTGCTCCGTGCTCTTCATCGCGATACGCTGGACGCTGTCGATCGCGCCGCCTTCGAAGCCGGGCGAAACCGAGAAGACGATCTCGATCAGATGGCTTGCCGGAAGCGAAGGATCGGTGTTGCGCTTGAAGGTGATGAGCGCGCTGAGGCCACGGCCGGGAACCGTGATCTGGCCCTGCACCGTTGCGGACGGACGACCCTCATTGTCGTTCTCCTGCTGCAAGGACCAGGAAACGCTGCCCTGAATGGCGGTCGGAACCGTCTGGCCCAGCACTTCCTCGTAGAGGAACATGCGGTCGCCCGTGGCGGCAGCGACCGCAGCAGGCGGCTGTGCCGGCGGCGTACCAGCCGGAGTACCCGCAGCCGTATTGGCCGGAGCCTCGCCTGCAGGCGGCGGCGCAACATTCTGCTCATAGACCGACTGGCCTTCCGCCGTGACGGGCTGGCCATTGGCGCCCGGCGCCGGCCCCTCGTCGCGCTCGGTCCCGTCGGCCAGAAGCCGCTGGGTGAACTTCGTGCCGGTGACGGACCCGTCATCGGCATGCGGCTGCGCCTGATGATTGGTGGGGCTTGTCGTCGGCTGCTGCCCGCTGGCGGGCGGCTGCTGGGCAACTGGCGGTGTGGATGTCGGCGTCTGCGCCGTATTGGCTGGAGGCGTCTGGGTGCCGCCATCCTTCTGTGCCGATTGCACCAGGCCACCGACCATGTCGTTCAGCGCATCACGGTTCAACCAGAGCGCATAACCACCACCGGCAAGAAGCCCGGCGCCCACAAGCGCAAGCACCAGCGAGGCATAATTCCGGCGCGGCTTCTTCTTGACCATGTAAGCGGGCGTCGCGGCACCAGCACCGAGAGCGGGCATTTCGTTCGTCGTTGCCCGGCTGGAAGATGACGCGCCGTCATAACCGATCAGCTCGTCCAGATCGTCCCAGGGCGTGCGCTCCTTGTTGTCCTTGGAGGCACGGTCATCGAAGGGATCGTTATCGGCGCGCGGCAACGCAGGCGTGGCCTTCGGCGGGATCGCGAGATCCGTATCCTCGAAATAGGACGAGAAGTCCTCGACGACAGCAGCCTTTTTCGGGGCTGTGTCTTCGGTCTGCCGGGGTTCGGAAAAATCGTCGTGCCCGCCAAAAATCGGATCGTGATCGGCAGCAGCGCGGTAACCGGCAGGCTCGTTCCCGTCGCGCAGCTCAGGCTCGAAGCTGACATCCGGGGCCTGATAGTGCTGCGCGGAATAACCGGCGACGACGGAATGGTCGTCCCTATCGTGGCGCACTTCGGCCTCGGCAGCCGGGCGAACATCCTCGTCCTGCGCTTCTTCGAGCTTGCGCCAGTCATCCTCGTCAACCGGCTGCGCCCAATGGGGCGGCACGGAATCATCGGCATGGGGGGCCGCCGCTTCAGGCGCGATATCGTCAACGCGCTCGTCCTCCGGCTGATAGGCCGGCTCTTCATGCGCGCGGGTGAAATAGGTACCGGCTTCCTCGTGAGGACCGGCTTCATGAACCGGCGCGACACGGGCCGGTTCGGGTGCGTCGTAAAGCTCCTCCGGCTCACGCGCGCCGTAATGCTGCTCCTCATGCGGGATCAAAGCGGCGACGGGTTCCTCGGGGAGAGGCTCCTCTTCGCGGGCCGGTTCTTCATAAACCGGCTCTGGCTGGACAGGATAAACCGGCTCCGAATGTGCGGGCACAACCGGAGCAGGCTCTTCCTCCACCGGCTCGTACCGCTCGGCGGCATGAACCGCAGGCTCTTCGGCAACGTCCTGCGGATGATAGACAGCATCCACCTCTTCCGCCACGGGGGAGAAAGCATCATCCTCCTCCAGTGCCGGCAAGGCCTCGGCATATTCACTGTCCACCTCGGCTATGGCGGCGTCCAGCTTGGCGATCTGCCGGCGCAACAATTCTTCCGGCGGACGTGGCTTCATATTCTCGAGCTGGCGCACAACCGCACTGCGCGCCTTGTCGTAAACCTTCGCCCGGTTTTCGGGAGTATTGTTCGCCAAGCCATCCACGGCCTTGCGAATGACTGCTACAAAATCCGCCATAAGCACTTTCTCGTCGTGACCGGCGACGTACCGGCCCGATATGGTTTATGAATCTAGATCGCCGAGGACATTAGTCCTCAAACGGATCAGTCACAAGTATGGTGTCGTCACGCTCCGGACTTGTCGACAGAAGCGCGACAGGCGCCCCGATCAGTTCTTCCACCTGACGGACATATTTAATTGCCTGAGCAGGCAAATCCGCCCATTTTCGGGCGCCGACGGTAGATTCTTTCCAGCCTTCCAGCGTGACATAGATCGGCTCGACACGAGCCTGCGCACCCTGGCTTGCGGGAAGATGATCGATTTCCTGCCCGTCGAGCTTGTAGCCGACGCAGATTTTCAGCTCGTCCAGACCGTCGAGAACGTCAAGCTTGGTAAGCGCGATGCCGGTTATGCCGTTGGTGGCGACCGACTGGCGCACCAGCGCTGCGTCAAACCAGCCACAACGACGCTTGCGGCCGGTGACAGTGCCGAACTCATGGCCCTTTTCGCCCAGGAACTGGCCGATTTCGTCATGCAGCTCGGTCGGGAAAGGACCTTCGCCAACGCGGGTCGTATAGGCCTTGGTGATGCCGAGAATATAACCCAGCGAACCCGGACCCATGCCCGAACCGGCAGCGGCCTGACCGGCAACCGTGTTGGAAGAGGTGACATAGGGGTATGTGCCGTGGTCGATATCGAGCAGCGAGCCCTGCGCGCCTTCGAACAGGATGCGCGCACCGGCGCGGCGCTTCTTGTCGAGCAGCAGCCATACGGTTTCGCTGAACGGCAGGATGCGTTCTGCAACCGAGCTCAACTCTTCCATGATGGTTTCATGCGAAACTTCAGCAGCGCCGAAGCCGCGACGCAGCGCATTGTGATGCGTCAGGATGCGATCGACCTTGGCGGACAGCGCCTCCATGTCGGCCAGATCCATGACGCGGATGGCGCGGCGGCCGACCTTGTCTTCGTAGGCCGGGCCGATGCCGCGGCGCGTGGTGCCGATCTTGGTGCCGCTGTTGGAGGCGGCGTCTTCGCGCATGCCATCAAGTTCGCGGTGCAGGGAAAGAATGAGCGTGGCATTGTCTGCAATGCGCAGGTTTTCCGGCGTGACCTTCACGCCCTGCACTTCCAGACGGCCGATTTCAGCGATCAGCGCATGTGGATCGACCACGACGCCGTTGCCGATGACGGCGAGCTTGCCGGGTCGCACGACGCCGGAAGGAAGAAGCGAAAGCTTGTAGCTGATGCCATCGATGACAAGAGTATGGCCGGCATTGTGGCCGCCCTGATACCGCACGACGACATCTGCCCGCTCGGACAGCCAGTCGACAATCTTGCCTTTGCCTTCGTCGCCCCACTGCGAGCCGACCACCACAACATTCGTCATTTCTTGCTTTCCTGCTCATGGCGCTTGCGCGCCCGATAACCCGATGGGAAACCCAAACCCGCGAATGTATACTGCGTTGTTTTACGGAAAGCGACCCTGTTTCTTATGGTGAATTTTGCTTTTTCCGTGACAAAACGTCGAATTCCGCATTATCTCGCCCCGTGGGGGGACAAGCGCGGACACAAGGCCGCTATTCACCCCTTAGCCTTTTCCCGCCCCTTGAAGAAGCGAAACATCAGCGTGCCTTCGAAAGCCTATCTCGCCCTCATCATCGCCACGCTCTGCTGGGGTGGCAATACCGTTGCCGGAAAGCTCGCCGTCGGCCACATCAGCCCCATGGCGTTTACCTTCCTGCGCTGGGTTTTGGCCGTCGCCATCATCTTCGCCATTTCCGTGCCGCAGCTCATCAAGGACTGGCCGGTGGTGAAAAAACGCCTGCCTTACTTCTTCGTGCTCGGCAGTATCGGTTACACCGCCTTCAACGTCTTTCTTTATACCGCGCTTCAGCACACCTCCGCCATCAATGCCGCCGTCATCCAGGCGGGCATTCCCATGGTCATATTCGTGCTGAACTTCATCCTGTTCCGCACTCGCGTGCTGTTCGGCCAGATCGCCGGTTTCTGTCTTACCATTGCCGGCGTGGCGCTTCTCGCCTCGCATGGCGATTCGGTCTCGCTGCTGCAACTGGAGATGAATGCCGGCGACGCCATCATGCTGCTGGCGGTGCTGGTCTATGCCATCTACACCGTTATCCTGCGCTGGAAACCAATCGTGGACTGGCGCACGCTGATGGCGATCCCAGCCTTTTTCGCCCTCCTCACCTCAGTCCCGCTGGTCTTTTGGGAAATCTCACGCGACAACGTCGTCTGGCCCGATCAGAAGGGTTGGGTGCTGGTGGTCTATGCCGCCATCTTCGCGTCGCTCATAGCCCAGATCCTGTACATCAAGGGCGTGGAGCAGATCGGCGCCAACCGCGCCGGCCTTTTCATCAACCTCGTCCCCGTCTTCGGCACGCTTCTCTCCGTCATCGTCCTCAGCGAAACCCTGCATCCCTACCAGATCGCGGCGCTTGTGATGGCACTGGCCGGCATTGCCGTGGCGGAACGAAAAAAATCGCCGGCTTCCTGATCCCGTAAGGGTCTGGAAAACCGGCGCAGTCTGGCAGGCATGAAAAGTTAGGGTTAGAGCGCGGTTTCGCGCTCAACCGGAGAGAAAGCGGCGTTGCCGAGCACGATATCGCCCTTGTCGGTGGTGACAACAAGCACCTTTTCGAGCGATCCGTCATCATCAAGCAAAAAGGCAAGGCGCAGTGCTGCGGAAGACCAGCCGGCACCGGCCAGTGCCGTGCGCTTGATCGCGGCACAATCGCCACAATCATTGGCGCTTACCGAAGGCGTTGCCGGAACATCGGCTGAAAAGCCGGAGAAATAATCATCGAGTGCGCCCATGGTGGCGTTCACATCGCGGTTGACGCGCAGCAGTTCATCGCGGCGTTCGCCGGTCAGCGGCGCGGCAATCGTCGAAACGCACTGGCCGGCGGACAGAACGCAGCCATCAAAACCGCCGGGCGCCGAAATACCGATCTGTGTTACGGCGCTCTTTTCGGCTGCGGCAAAGCTGCGGGCAAAACCGGCGGCACCAGCCGCATCGGCATGAGTGGACATGGAAGCAATGGCAATTCCGCAGATGGCGGCAGCAATAATCTTCTTCAGCATTTTCATACCCCGTTTGACGATCCGCCGGCTTGTGCCGGTCTCGATTTCTGTTTTCCGCAGCGGCCCCGTCCTTGCAGGTTGTCCGCTCCTTGTCTGTGATCCCACAATGGCACAGCACTGTTTTCAGCCGCTTTAAGCCGATTGCTACAATTTTATCGGTTTTCATTTTTGTACAGGGGGCAGGCTCTCCGGAAACATAGCCCGCGCCCGTCGCCCCGAAACCGAGGCAACGCTTAGAAGCGATAAAGGGGCCGCATCGCTGCGGGAGTATCAAATGGTGTAGTAGGGTTTTGCAGACGATGCGGCCCCGGCTTCAACATGTGACCCGCCCGCCAAACCGGTTCCTGTTTGGAGGATGAGCACATGCCGGCCGCCTCAACCGTGACATCGGGAAACTCCCCGGTTTTGGCCGCCTGCCCCGCCCACCTTGCGCCGCGCGCACGCTGGATGACCGGGATGGGATAAGCATAAGCGGCTTTGTGAGACCGGGGATGTGCGGGGATGCCGGCAATGCCATTTCCGGAAAAAAACGCCACTTACCCCATGGTTTTGCCGCATCCCGGACACAGGAATTTTCAGCGGGTTAACAAGCGCTTGATCGGCGGCATTTGAATTAACCTTGTCTTAAAACCCGACGTTAATGGTTAGCAATTTAAGAATAGCGGAACGAAAGGGTTCCGCGATGCGTGGCGTATTTGCCGTTGTTTTACTGATGACTGTTCTGGCCGGTTGCGCAACCGCACCGTCGCAGGTCACCAATGCCTGTGCGATTTTCGAGCAGCGGAACGGCCTCTTCAACAACTGGCGACGTGACGCGAGGGCAGCCGAACGGGAGTTCGGCGTGCCGGTGCCGGTGATGATGGCAACGATCTACACCGAATCCGCCTTCCGCCCCTATGCCCGCCCGCCGCGCACCAAACTCTTCGGCTTCATTCCCTGGACGCGCCAGTCCACCGCTTACGGTTATGCCCAGGCGCTGGACGGTACATGGGAAGTCTACAAGCGCGAAACCGGCCGCTGGTCGGCAAGCCGCACGGATTTCACCGACGCGATCCATTTCGTCGGCTGGTATCACGCCAAGAGCCGCCGCGAAAACGGCATTGCGCTGAACGATCCCTATAACCTCTACCTCGCCTATTATTCCGGCCATGCCGGTTACGCCAAGGGAAGCTGGCGCAACAATTCCGCCGTTCAGAAAGCCGCCCGCCGCTCCGCCAACATGGCGCTGCGTTACGAGGCGCAGTTGCAGCAATGCGGATATCGCTAAGGCGGGTGTAGCAGGATCGTTCTGCATGGATGCGATGCGGAAAGGCGGATCACCTACCTTCACCGTCACCCCGGACTAGATCCGGCATGACGGTGAGGAAGGAGGCCGGGCAGAAAGCTACCCTCCATAAGGCGCCAGAAACTCCCGCACCGCCTCGATCTCGTTCGAACGGATTTCATGCCCGCCCGGATGCCACACCGTTTTCACCGTGCCGCCCTGCGCTTCCAGGCTCTTTTCCAGCGCCTTCGTCAGCGGCACCGGGCAGATGGGATCGCGTTCTCCGGCCGTGATCAGCACCCGGCGCGAGGATTTGGCCGCAGCCGCCTGCGGCTCGAACGGGATGAGCGGATGCATCAGCACGGCGGCATCAAAAAGCTCCGGCTGTTCGATCAGCACATTTGCGAGAATATTCGCGCCGTTGGAAAAACCGAGACCGATAACCGGACCAGCCTGATAGTGCTCCCGGTTGGCTTTGACGAAATCCGCCAGCTTGGCTGTTGCCCGCTCTAGATCGGCCATGTCGTAAACGCCCTCACCCGTGCGCCGGAAAAACCGCGCAGCGCCATGTTCGGCGACATCGCCGAGCGGCGAGACAATCGTGGCATTCGGCAACAGGCCCGAGCCGAAATCGAAGAACTGGTTTTCATCACCGCCGGTGCCGTGCAGCACGACGAAAAGCGGTGCACCCGCAACGCCGGCACGGGATTTGTGGAAATATGTGTCTTTGGTCATTGGATAATCCTTTCTGAAAGGAGAAATGCAGCGATACCGAACTCACTCTGCCGCAAGGCATTGGGCATCACATGTCGAGCGAGAGGTTTCAGCGTGTCGTCTTCTCCCCGGACGGGGAGAAGAAAAGAGTGGCTAACGTTTCGCCAAAGGATGGCCAGGTCCGATAGGGTTAAACCGCCTTCTCGTCACCCAGCGGCTCCAGCTGCTTTTCCAGCTGGGCGCGCAGATGCGCGTGCTGGGTCGGCAGCTTCAGCGCCTCGCCGAGATGCGCCGTGTCCTCGTCGCGGTCGAAACCGGGCTCATTGGTGGCCACTTCGAACAGCACGCCGCCGGGCGTGCGGAAATAGATCGCCCAGAAATAATCGCGGTCGATCACCGGGGTCACCTGATAGCCCGTATCCATCAGCGCCTTGCGGACTTCGAGCTGCTTTTCGCGGTTTTCGACCGCAAAGGCGATGTGGTGCACCGAACCCGCGCCGAGGCGCGCGCCGGAGATGTTCGGCATGGTTTCGATGTCGATGACATCAGCACCGTTGCCGCCGGGCATGCCGAGACGCAGCACGCCATCCTGGCGGTCCACTTCCTCATAACCCATGAACTTCAAAAGCTCGGCGGTTGCCCCTTCGTCACGAAGGCGCAAGGAGGCGCCCTGAAAACCGTGGATCGCCTGATCCGCACTGACCCCATTGCCGGTCCACTGCGAACGGGCATCATCCTTGATCTCGACCAGCGCAAAACCATCACCATCGGGACCTGCAAAATGCAGGCGCTTGTTGCCGAATGCCTCGTCAGCCTTCAGACCGTCCACGCCCGCCTTGGAAAGACGATCCTGCCAGTAGCCGAGCGAGCCTTCCGGGACGGAAAACAGCGTTGTGCCCACTTCGCCGGTGCCGGGACGACCACGGGCAATGTGCGGGAACGGAAAATAGGTCATGACGGAGCCGGGCGTGCCGACCTCATCGCCATAATAGAGATGGTAGACATCCGGCGCATCGAAATTGACCGTCTTCTTCACCCGGCGCAGGCCGAGCGTATCGGTGAAAAAGCCGTTGTTCTGGCGCGCACTACCGGCCATGGAGGTGACGTGGTGCAGGCCCTTAATCTGGTTCAACATGATAAACCCCTTTTCGCCTTGGCGGCCCGTCAATCGGGCCAGCCGTGTTCATGGCGTGAAGATGGGGTAAGAAGTGCTGCGGGCATAGACCGGCAACAGGAACGGATTGTTCCCGATTGGTGAACGATAAAACCTACTGTTCAACTCAGTCGATAGAGGCATGCCTCAATGATCGTCGGCGAGGCCCATGCTCCAGTAACCGACGGCGCGCAGCGACGCTTTCGGGAAGGAAATCTCATCGGTGAGGAAGGATTTCGCCGCCCTCGCCTCGGACTTCTCGCAGGCGACGAAAACATGCAGGCCGTCATGCTCGCCCGTCCAGGCATGGCCGCGCAACGCCTGTTCGATAAGGCCCGATGTGCCGGCGGGCTTGCCGCGACGATAAAGCCATGTCCATTCGACATTGGCGGCGCAGACGATCTCCTGCCGTTCCGCCTCGTTGTCGATCTCGGCATAGACGCTGAGCGTCTTGCCAACAGGCATTTCCGCCGCCATGCGCAGCATCACCGGCAGCGCGGTCTCGTCGCCGGCAAAGACGTAACGCTCCGCTTCCGGGCAAGTGCCGCTCGGACCGATGATGCCGAGAACGTCGCCCGGCTTTGCCGTCGCGCCGAAATTTGCGCCCGGCATGTCATCGCCCTCATGCATGACGAAATCGATATCCACCTCACCGCGGCCAACATCGCCGGAGCGGATGGTATAGACGCGCCGCGTCAGAAGATCGTCGCCCGACGGCCAGACGATCGCGCCGGTGGGCGCGAGGTAAGGCCAGACCGCAGCGCGCGCCTGATCGGGAACGAGCAGCAGGCGAACATGCATGCCGCCGGTGACAAGCCTTTCAATACCGCTTTCGACGGACACCACGAGACGGCGCATATGCGGCGTCAGATTATAGGCGCGGGCAACCTTGCCGACGAAGAGATTGGGTAGCTCGCGCTGATAGGCGCCGTGTCCGCTCCAACGGAAATCGAGTCCCGTCTTGCCGGAAAACTCAACGATATGCTCAGCCACCATGGCCTTGACCGACGTCAATATATGTTCCGAAACGCAGCTTACCCGGGCGGCGAACCGGCCACCGTCGGCGCTGAAGCTGCCATGGCCATATTCCGCCTTGAAACGCACCGTCGTCCCTTCCCGCTCCATCTCCATATGCTCCGAAAAATGATCCTCGAAAGCATCGACGATCGATGCGGGATCGGGCAGCGAGACAGAGGTTTCTGCAGACAGGAGAGACACGGGCACAAATCCTTCACTTTGTAGTCGAGTATTCTTAAACCGGACCCGACTGCGCTGTAAAGATGTTTGCTGCACTCCCCGTCATGCCCGTCTTGAGCCGGCATGACGGAGGAGGCTGGAAGGTTGCTTAAGCAGTTTCCGGCAACTGCCAGTCGATAGGCTCGCGGCCATGGGATACCAGGAAGGCGTTTGCCTTGGAAAAATGGCCATTGCCGAAAAAGCCGTTATGGGCCGAAAGCGGCGAAGGGTGCGGCGAGCGCAGCACGAGGTGTTTTTTCTGGTCCACGAAAGCCGCCTTCTTCTGGGCATAGGAACCCCAGAGCAGGAACACCACATGCTCGCATTCGTCATTGACGGCGCGGATGACGGCATCGGTGAACTTTTCCCAGCCCTGTCCCTGATGCGAGGCAGCGCGCGATTCTTCCACCGTCAGCACGCTGTTGAGCAAAAGCACGCCCTGTTTCGCCCAGCTTTCCAGAAAACCGTGACTGACGGGGCGGATGCCCAGATCGCTCTGCAATTCCTTGTAGATATTGACGAGCGAGGGGGGAATGCGCACGCCGGGCTGCACCGAAAAGCAAAGCCCATGTGCCTGGCCAACCCCATGATAGGGGTCCTGCCCCAGAATGACGACCTTGACCCTGTCGAGCGGGGTCAGATCCAGCGCCCGGAAATATTCGGCACCCTTGGGAAAGATGTGCTTGCCAGCAGTTTTTTCGGCAAGCAGGAAATCTTTGAGCTTCTGCATGTAGGGGCTGGCGAATTCGGTGGAAAGAACACGTTTCCAGCTGTCTTCGAGTTTGACGCCTGCCTCTGCCATGTTGTGCCTCTTTGTTACTTGAACCGGTTGCCGCGCTGCAGCACTTCGATCTTGTAGCCATCCGGATCGCAAATGAAGAAATATTTCGCGAAAGGCTGACCTTTATGGTCGGCTTCGATGATCTTGCCCGGAGACAGGCCAAGCTCGATGAAACGCTGATGTTCGGCATCCACATCGGCAACGCTGACCGCGAGATGGCCGTAGCCGTCACCCAGCGCATAGGGCACTTCGCGACCCCGGTTGACAGTCAGCTCCAGCTCGAAATCGCCTTCGGCATTGCTGAGATAGATCAGCGTGAAATTTTCGAACTCGGCACGTTCCGCAATCTCAAGCCCGAAAGCCTGCTTGTAAAACTCCACCGAACGCTTTTCTTCCAGCACCCGGACCATCGAGTGGATCAGCTTGGCCATGGTGTTTTCCTTCTGCTTCTTATCTCGTCGTCGTCCGGTTGTGCTCCGGACATTGCGGACCAAGGGGATAAAGACAGAGTGCCGTGCTTTCAACCCTAAAGACGGATTAAGGAGCAGGGGAAACCGCCCGATCACGGCAAATGTGATGGCGAAACAGTTGGCGCATGACCTGGACATGCGGGCTTTCCGGTCAAAATGGCCCTTACATTTCGCCCCGCCGCTCTATCCTGAGTAGAGAACTCATGATACCGGCATATCCATGCGCCTTCTGTACCTCTGTCTTGGCTGGCTTATGGTCGCGACCGGCATCGTCGGCGCGTTTCTTCCCGTTTTGCCCACCACGCCATTTCTGCTGCTGGCGCTTTGGTGCTTTTCCCGCTCCTCACCGAAACTCGAGGCGTGGCTTCTGACCCACCCCCGATTCGGCCCGTCGCTTCGGCAATGGCGCGAACGCGGCGCAATTGCCCGCAAGGCAAAGATTGCGGCCCTGTCGGCCATGTGTGCGAGTTATGCCGCCTTCTGGTTCCTGAGCGACCCGCCGGCTCTGCGCGCGGCAATCGTTGCCGCCGTCATGCTCGGCTCTGCACTCTTCATCGTCACCCGGCCGGAAAGCTGAGGCGACATCACCTTTAGAGCCTTGTCGCATTTCCTGACGGAAAACCGGGTTCCACTTTTCCTGGAAATGCTCTAGCGATGCCTCGACTGCGGCAGCACATAAGGAATATGCCGCGCCGGCAGCCGTCCGACGACGCCGCCAATGCCATAGACCCTTGCAATCGTCTCGTCGCTGATCGTATCCAGCGATGGACCGCTCGCCGTTACCCGGCCGCCATGCATGACGATAAGTTGATCGGCAAATTCTGCCGCAAGGTTGAGATCGTGCAGGATGGCAAGCACGAGACCGCCGCCAATAGCGAAATCCCGCGCCGTTTCCAGCACCGCGATCTGGTGGCCTATATCGAGACTGGCCGTCGGCTCGTCGAGAAAGAGAGCCCGCACCTCGCCGTTTTCCACGGGATGCGGCACCTGGGCGAGAGCGCGGGCAAATTGCACGCGCTGCTGCTCGCCGCCAGACAGCATGTTGTAGGAGCGCTGCTCGAACCCGCGAAGCCCGGCCCTGGCGAGCGCCCGGCGGGCCTGCTCTTCCGGCGCGCGCGACCCTTGCGCGACAGCGCCCATTCGCACGATTTCGAGCGCGGTGAAAGGAAAGGCAAGCTGGGTATTCTGCGGCAGCACGGCACGGATGCGCGCAAGCTGAACCGGCGTAAACAACGGCAGGGCAACATCATTATAGGTCACTGAACCGGCCTCGGCACGCATCTCGCCGGACAGAACTTTCATCAGCGTCGATTTGCCGGCACCGTTCGGACCGATAATGACATTGACCTTGCCGGGCTTCAGATCGACGCAGACCTCGTCGAGCAGGCGGCGGCCGGAGCGGATGAGGGTGAGGTTTTCGGCCTGGATCATGACATGTTCCGCATGGAAAATCCGCCGCGGCCAAGCAGCAGGAACAGGAAGACCGGCGCGCCGATCAGCGCGGTGACCACACCGATGGGCAATTCCGCCGGTGCCGCAACCGTGCGGGCAAAACTGTCGGCGAGAAGCAGAAGTGCGGCCCCGCCAAGTGCAGAGGCCGGCAGCAGGAAGCGGTGCGATGGGCCAATGGCAAGCCGCAGCAGATGCGGCACGACGATCCCGACAAAACCGATGGAGCCGGCAGCCGCCACGCTTGCCCCGCAGGCAGCGGCAACGGCCAGAATGACGACTCGCTTCAGCCGCTGCACGGGAATGCCCATGTGAAAGGCCGCCGCATCGCCAAGGATCAGCGCATCCAGCCCCCTTGCGACAAAGGGAATGATGGCAAGTACGACGACGATGAAGGGCAAGGTGGCGAGAACCTTGGCAGGGGTGGCCCCACCAAGCGAACCGAGAGACCAGAAGGTGATGTCGCGGAGCGCCCGGTCATCGGCCACAAAAATCATCAGGCCGGTCAGCGCACCGCTGATCGCCGCAACCGCAATACCGGCCAGAATAAGCGTTGTCGTGGAGGTGGCGCCATCCCTTGTGGCAATGACGTAAAGCAGCCAGGTGTTCAAAAGCCCGCCGAAAAACGCCATCAGCGGCAGAAAATGCGGGCCGAAAAATACGGCGACCGTTGCGAGCGCACCTTCCCCAAGAGAGATTGCCGCAACCGCAAAAAGTGCTGCACCCGAGGTGACACCGACAATGCCGGGATCGGCCAGCGGATTGCGGAAAAGACCCTGCATCATGGCGCCCGAGACGCCAAGCCCGGCACCGATCAACATGCCGAGCGCCGTGCGCGGCAGTCGCACCGCCTCGAGAATGACTTTATCACGCGCATCGAGTTGATCCGCGCTGCCAGTCAGATAGGCCCAGAGTTCGGAAATGCCGACACCCGTGGGCCCGCTGACGAGCGACACGCCGCAGGCAAACAGCAGGATGCAAACGAGCACGGCAAGGGTAGCGACCCCCTGACGGGATCTGTCACCGGCAACCCTGCCCTCCGTGGAACTCAAGGCAGCAAGGCTCACGGCTTCACCACATCAGGGTAGAGCTTGTGCGCCAGTTCACGACCGGCGGCGGGCGTGCGCGGGCCAAAACCGATGAGGTAAAGCCCGTCCATGCTGATCAGCGCCTTCTCCGCAGCAGCCGGCGTGGACTGAAACGCGGGCAGCGCGAAAATCTCATCCGCCTTGCCGGCATGGTCGCCGCGCGCCATGGTCAGCACCACATCGGGCGCGGAGGCGATGACCGCCTCATCCGTCAACGGCTTGTACCCGCTGATTTCCTGCGCGGCATTGATGCCGCCGGCCATTTCGATGATCGCCGCCGCTTCGGTGCCCTTGCCCGCCGCCATGATGCGACCGCCGGCGCTGGAGAGCACGAAGAGCACACGCTTCCTGTTCTTTTCCGGCACGGCTGAGACGTCCTTGGCGAGCACATCAAGCCCGGCTTTGGTTTCCGCGGCCAATGCCTTTGCCTTGTCGGCAAGACCAACTGCCGCACCGACATCTTCGATCTTCCTGGGGATGGCGTCGCCGCTCGGCGGGGTATCGACGGTGACGAAAGGCACCGCACTGGCCTTGAGGATGGCAACGACATCCGCCGGGCCGGACCCATCTTCAGACAGGATGAGATCGGGCTTCTGCGACAGAATGCCCTCCGACGAGAGCGCCCGCATATAGCCGATATCGGGCTTTGACAGCACGTCCGCCGGATAGCTGCTGGTGCTGTCACGCGCAACGATGCGGTCGCTCGCGCCAAGCGCATAAAGGATTTCCGTTACCGTACCGCCGACTGCAACGATGCGTTTCGCCTCCGGATTGCCCTTGTCCGAAGCTCTAGCTCCGGGCGCGGTAACGGCGATGACGGCGGGCACGAGGGCGGCGAAAACGAACGAGCGAAGGCTTAAATTCAACATGACGCTATCCTGAAACACAAGCTGGCACGGGCGGATACGGGATTGCCCATCTTATTTAACTTGAGTTATTTGCACATGTTTATAGAAGGCGCAATCGATAAGTGGAGTAAAATTGTTCGCTTTATCGTCAGCCTCTTTCCATCCACGCTTCGGCTGGATATCCTGACTGCAACTGTAAACTTAAAGGGAGACTTCCATGTTTATCGCAATGAACCGTTTTCGCGTCGTACCGGGCTATGAGGATACCTTTGAATCCATCTGGCGCGAGCGTAAATCGCACCTGAGCGAGCTGCCGGGCTATATCGAATTTCACATGCTGAAAGGCCCGAAGGCGGATGACCACACGCTCTATGCATCGCACACCGTCTGGGCCACCAAGGACGATTTCCTGAGCTGGACCAAATCCGAACAGTTCCGCGCCGCCCATGCCAAGGCCGGTGAGAACCGTGGCAAGGTCGAATATCTTTCCGGCCCGCATTTCGAAGGTTTTGACGTCATCATCCACGAAGACAAGAATGGCGAACGCCGTTCGATTGCCGCCTGAGGCTCGCCTATGAGCATTGCAGCACAAAAGACCGATGACCGGCAGGCCCGCGCTGCCGCAGCACTTGCCGAAAAGCCTGACGGCATCGTGGAAGCCATTGCCGCCAAGGCAGAGGTGACATCAGCCGAAATTCTGGCGATCCTGCCGCAAGGTGCGGCCGTTTCGGCTGGTTCCGATCAGTTCGACGCGATCTGGAACGAGATGCGCGGCTGGGGCGAAGTCCTGATGATCGTCCAGACCGGCGATATCGTGCTGGAAGTGCCGGGCGACCTGCCAGAGGGCAGCGAAAGCCACGGCTGGTTCAACATCCACGGGGACAGCCCCATCGGCGGCCACATCAAGAAGGACAATTGCACTGGCATCACCTTCGTCGATCGCGGCTTTCACGGCCGACGCTCCTGTTCCGTCTGGTTCATGAATGCCGCCGGCGGCGCCATGTTCAAGATTTTCGTCCGTCGCGACGAAAACAAGGAACTGCGTGGCGATCAGCTGGCGAAGTTCGAAGCGCTGCGGGACAGTTTCCGTGGCTAAGTGAATGGGAGGCTGCTGGTGGTGGCCTCCCTCCTTCCTCATCAATCCGCGATGGCTCAGCCCCACTCGTGAGGAAACATTCACCGGTTCATCGCCCGTTCAGTGCCGTTTTTTATCATCCGCTGAAATTCGATCAGCAGCACGGAGCAAGCACCATGAACGACCGCCAGCCACTTCTTTCGCGCCGGAATTTCGCAGGGCTCCTCGCGCTTGCACCGCTTTTTGCAGCGGGCGGTGCGGCTGCCGCAACCGCAAGCCTGCGCGGCAGCGTTTCCTATCGCGAGCGGATCGCCCTGCCGCCGGGCGCGACTGTTACGGTGCGCCTCATCGATGTCTCGCTGGCGGACGCGCCTTCGCAGACGATCGCCGAAACAACCATACGCCCGCGTGGGCAGGTGCCGGTACCCTTCGTTTTGCGTTATGACGACCGCGACATCCGTGGCCGCCGCTCCTATGCGCTCAGCGCCGAAATCCGCGAGGGCGACCGGCTGCTCTTCACCACAACGCGCCGTTACTCGGTTCTGGCCGGTGGGCGTGACGACACCGATCTCGTTCTTGAACGGGTGGCGGCGGCTCCAGGCAGGCCGGAGCCGCAGGCTGGCATTGAGGGGCGCTGGCTGGTGCAGGAAATCCGTGGCGAAAGGGTTCGCGGCCGCCGCGAGGCAACGCTGGAAATTTCCCGCGAGGGCCGCGTTTCCGGCAATGCCGGCTGCAACGGCATCGGCGGCGAGGTGAAGATAAGCCGCAACCGCGTCGATTTCGGCCGGATGATTTCCACCCAGATGGCCTGCGCTCCTGACATCATGCGCCAGGAAAGGCAGTTCATCGAAGCGCTGGAAGGCGCCCGCTCCTTCCGGCTCGAGCCGCGCCGCGGCTCGCTGGAGCTGATCGACGGTCGCGGCCGCACGGCCATGCGCCTGCGCCGCGCCTGAGAGCGGTAACGGCAGGCGGCAACGCCTGCCGCCGCCGTGCTGGCCGTGGAACATTCCATGTCGCTTCCGGCACGGCGCGGCCCCTTTTCCCGTCTTATGACTTTGCTGCACTCGTCTTGGCGCTTTGCTCCGCCACAGAGCTGCGCTATGGAACGCGCCAACTGCGCCGGTTCAAAGTCTTTGAGGGAAAACGAATGACAACCTATGTTCTGACAGTAGCCTGCAAATCGACCCGCGGCATCGTCGCCGCGATTTCCGGTTATCTGGCGGAAAAGGGCTGCAACATCGTCGACAGTTCGCAGTTTGACGACCTCGAGACCGGCAAGTTCTTCATGCGCGTTTCCTTCATTTCCGAAGAGGGCGCGACGATGCAGGCCATCACCGAGGGCTTTCAGCCGGTGGCGGAAAAATTCGGCATGGAAGCCCGCATCTATAGCGACGGCCAGCGCATGAAAACACTTCTGATGGTGTCGCGCTTCGGCCATTGCCTCAACGATCTGCTCTACCGCTGGAAGATCGGCGCGCTGCCGATCGATATCGTCGGCGTCGTCTCCAACCATTTCGAATATCAGAAAGTGGTGGTCAACCACGATATTCCCTTCCACCACATCAAGGTAACGAAGGAAAACAAGCCGCAGGCCGAAGCGCAGCTGATGGACCTGATCGAGACCAGCGGCACCGAACTGGTGGTGCTGGCGCGTTACATGCAGGTGCTGTCCGATAACATGTGCCGCAAGATGTCGGGCCGTATCATCAACATCCACCACTCCTTCCTGCCATCCTTCAAGGGCGCCAACCCCTACAAGCAGGCCTATGACCGCGGCGTAAAGCTGATCGGCGCGACAGCCCATTACGTCACCGCCGATCTGGACGAAGGCCCGATCATCGAGCAGGACACGGTGCGCGTCACCCATGCCCAATCTGCCGAAGACTACGTCTCTCTTGGCCGTGATGTGGAAAGCCAGGTACTGGCACGCGCCATCCATGCCCACATCCACCACCGCACTTTCATCAACGGCAACCGCACCGTAGTCTTCCCGCCAAGCCCGGGCAGCTACGCTTCGGAACGGATGGGCTAATACGCCACGAAAACAACGCGGAATTATTTTTACCGACCGGCAACCGAGCATCCCATGTGACCGTTTCTTCACTGTAGCCCAACAGCGAGGTCTCTCACATGAAAAAACTCGTCATTGCCGGCGCCGCGTTTCTCATCGCGGCGGGGTCCAGCTTCGCCCAGCAGCCGCCACCACCGCCGGGACCAGCGGACGCTGGTTCAAGGGCGGATGCGCCGCCGCCACCTCCTCCGCCCGGCCCTGGTGGTCCGAGGGAAGCAGGCTGGCGGGACGGCCCGCATGGCAAGAGAATGCCACCCCCGCCCTCCAAGGCAGCGCATTTCAGGATTGAAGACGGCGAGCGCAAAATCGACGTCAAATGTGCCGATGACGAGCCGATGAAGGCCTGCGCTGACATCATGATGCAGATTATCGACAAGATGAACGAATAGGACCGCGAGTCTCATCCAAGGGGACGGCGCAGCAGTGCCGCCTCAGGAGAACTCCACCCGGGCCCTTAAGCCCCGCCCTCCCGCGCCGTCCTCCAGCATCAGTCGCCCGCCGAACAGCCCGGCGATCTCCTCGATGATCGCAAGGCCGAGGCCGGCGCCGGGGGCGGCGTTGGCTTCGCCGCGGGCGAAGCGCTGGCGCACCATGGCGCGTTTTTCCGTGGGTATGCCGGGGCCGTTATCTTCCACTTCCAGCCACACGGCGCCCGCTTGCCTGCCGACGCGCACGGTAACTTCCGCACCACGCCCCGCGTAGTTGATGGCATTGGAAACGAGATTGCCGATCAGTTCACCGATAAGGAGCGGCTCGGCGAGAATTGTCGCTTCGCCCTCGCCTTCGAAACCGAGATCGATGCCGGCGTCGGCCGCGCGTGGCACGAAATCTGCCGTCACGTTTTGCGCCACCGCCACGAGGTCGATCTCGGAAAAATCATGTTTTTCGCTCGAACCGGCAGCATCGATATTGGCCATGCGCAGCAACTGGGCGAGGATGTGTTCGGCATGGGCCACCGAAGCGCCGCCCTTGCGCGCCGCCGCCTGCGCGTCTTCGAGACTTGCGGCGCGGGCGGAAAGCGCAAGCTGGGTGCTGATGATGGCAAGCGGCGTGCGCAATTGATGGCTGGCATTACCGGTGAAATGCCTGAGCGCATCGAGCGCCGATTGCAGCCGCACCATGAAGGAATTGACCGTTTCCACCAGATTTTCCACCTCCACCGGCACGGATTGCCGGATTGGATGCAGGTCGTTGGGGCTGCGCTCGGCAATCGCTTCGCTGAGCCGGTAAAGCGGCCGGAGCGAAATCGTCACCGCGATCCAGACAATGATCGCCGCGCCCACGATCATGAACAGCAGGCGCAAGGCCGAGCGCAGGATGATGGCCTGCGCAAGCTGGCTGCGGGCGATCGTCGTTTCAGCCACCGTCACGGAAAAGGGCACGGAATTGATGCCGGTGGAGGCAAAACGGCGGATCGCGGCGATGCGGATCGGCTCGTCACGAAACACTGCATCGCGATAGGCAGGCGTTTCTCCGGCCGGATTCTCCACCGTCGGCAGGTTCTGGTAACCGGTGAGAAATTGCCCGTTTGGCCCGTCGACACGATAAAACACCCGGTCCTGCGCCGCCGATGTCAGCATTTCCAGCGCAACATAGGGAATATCGACCTCCAGCGAGCCGTCTTCGGCCACCACCACCCGCTCGGCAATCGCAAGCGCGGAACCTGACAGCACCCGGTCGGAGACGACATTGGCCGTATTGACCGCCTCGCGCCAGGTATCAGTGAGCGCAACGCAGCCGATGATGGCGGTGGAGATGAGAAGCCAACCTAAAAGACGCCGCCTGAGCGAATAGGCGGCCTGTCTCATTCAGCCATCTCCGGCAGCTTTTCCAGATAATAGCCGATGCCACGCGCCGTCTTCACCGTCAGCCCGTGGGGGGCAAGCCGCTTGCGCAGCCGGCTGACATATTGCTCGATGGCGTTGCCTGATATCTCGTCGTCGAAACCGGTCAGCGATTGCACGATCGCCTCCTTGGCAACCACCTTGCCCGCCCGCATGAACAGCACCTCGAGCAGCGCCACTTCACGCGCCGGAATATCGAGCGGGCGCCCATCGGCTGAAAAGGTGCGGGATGTGAGGTCGAACAGGACTTTGCCGAAGCCGAGCGTAGAAGAGCGCAGGCCGGCATTGCGACGCAGCAGCACCCGCACCCTCGCCTCAAATTCGGTGATGTCGAAGGGCTTGATCATGTAGTCGTCGGCGCCGAGATCGAGCCCCTTGACCTTCTCCTCCGGCGTGCCACGCGCCGTCAGGATCAGCACCGCCGCCTTGTCCTGGCGCGAGCGCATGGAGCGCAGCACCTCGATGCCGTCCATTTCCGGCAGGTTGAGGTCGAGAATGACGAGATCGAAATTTTCCGCCGCAATCGCCGCGTCGGCGGAAGCGCCGTCTGAAACGACATCCACCGCATAACCGCTGCCGCGCAGAAGCGCACACAGCCCTTCCGACAGCACCTGATTGTCCTCGACCAGCAAAATACGCAATTCTTCCTCCCGCAACATTGCCGAGCTTATCCAAGCCCTTGGCGCTTGTGAATGGCAAGCGCGTGCGGCATGATCTTTTCCATGCGTATCGCCGTTTTTCTCTGTCTCTGTCTTTGCATGGCCTCACCGGCGCTTGCACAAGTCGCCGTTTTCCCTGCACCATCAGGCAAGGCGGATGCGGAAACGCTGGTGGTTTATTCCTCGCTGGACGAACCGCTGGCCACGCCGATGATCGAGGGTTTCCAGAAGGCCAACCCCGATATCGCCGTCCACTACGAGGACATGCTGACCGGCGAAATCTATGATCGCATCGTGAAAGAAACCGATGCGGGCAAAAAGACCGCCGATTTCGCCTTTTCATCCGCCATGGATTTGCAGGTGAAGTTGAGCAATGACGGTTACGCCCAGCGCTCCGACCTTGCCATGAGCGCGCGCTGGCCCACCTGGGCCAACTGGCGCAACACCGCCTATGCGCTGACCTTCGAGCCGGCGGTGTTCGTGTATCACAAGCCGAGCTTCACCACCGAAAAGCCGCCCGCCACCCGTGCCGAATTCGTCGATTATCTTGAGCGCCACGCCAAGGAAGTGCATGGCCGCATCGCTACCTACGACATTGAGCGCTCCGGCGTCGGCTTCCTGTTCATGTCGCGCGATCAGGAGCAGTTCGGCGATATATGGAGCGTCATCAAGGCCATGGGCGCGGCCGGCGTGAAGGTCTATTCCACGTCATCCGCCATTCTGGAGCGTGTCTCCGACGGGCGCTTCGTGCTGGGCTACAATATTCTCGGTTCCTACGCGGCCGACTGGGCCTCGCGCCATCCTGATGTCGGCATCGTGCTGCCCAAGGACTATACCGTGGTCATGTCGCGCATCGGGCTGGTGCCGGAAGCCGCCGCCAACCCGGCGCTCGGCCGCCGCTATCTCGAATTCTTCATGTCCAAGGAGGGCCAGACGATCATGGCCCGGCAATTGCAGATCCCCGCCGTCAGCCCTGACGTGGCGGGCGAAAACACCGCCAACACCATGCAGGCCATCCACGGCGCGCAATTGCGCCCGGTTCCCGTCAGCCCCGGCCTGATGGTCTATCTGGACCAAGTCAAGCGCAGCCGCCTGATCGAGCGCTGGAACGAGGCGTTGCGGTCGCAGTAGGTTCCCCCGATAGTCTTCAGCTCATCGCAGTTGGATTGAGTTCGACGATCCTCCTCTGCACACGTTGTGCAATATCGGAAAAAACCTGCAAGAGCCTAGATATGTGAGGCAGCGGATCCTCAATTGACTGCCCTTCTTGAGTTAACCCATTTCGGTGCACACAGTCGTGACGGGCACCCAACATTTGAAAAAGGAAATCTTTATCGTTTCGATCAGTTGGCAAGATGTCTATCCCCATAGCGTGAAAGAAAAGTGATTTAACACGGCCAAAATTATGAAAAGACAGGGATTTAAAGTATTCCTGCAAAGTTTCCAAAACGAGATGCGGAGACTTCTCTATTTGAGAAAGCGAAAATTTCTTTTCTTTTAGTGCATCTATATTCTCGACCAGCGCCAGTCTCGCAGGAGGGTAGCGGGTCACAAAATCGTCTAGGCTGTCATACAAAAAAGCTTCAAAATTTGAGAATGCCTGCATCAAGAACATTCGATGCAATATAGGAATAGAGACATGGGAAAGCGACTTTATCACCTCCTCAAGACTTTCCAGCGCATGGTAGTATGATTCCAAGCCGCGATTAGCGGGATTGAAGCCACTGAGGTACTTCACATCGTGTGGAACCGGTTGAAGCGTACCATTCGGGAGTATTCGCATTTGAAAACCACCGATGCTGCCAGTAATTTCAATGTCTGTTATGCTTCCACAATTTCCGCATTTCTCATGTAGCGTTGCAGTTGCCTCAATCTCGTTGACATATTGCGAGCCAGGAGTTTTCGGAGCCGGGCGTTCAAAACGAACGATCCCACGGCAATCCGGACAATTGATTGTTCCAATAACCACAGTCTCCATTTGTCCCACTCCATAAGTTTATGACGCTGACCAGCAAACCCGATCCGCCTCTCCCCGTAACAAGCACAGGAAAGAGAGCGGCCCTACGCGGTAAATCGTCCACACACGCCACAGTAGACGTCCGACACAAATTAATAGAGAGTAAATGCGCAAGGACTTGCGGTGCGTCAGTTAGATGACAGCTTTTTATGATGCTCTGCAATCCTTCTTCATTCCGTGGAGGCGGAAGAAGATGCGGGAGGAAATCTTGAGGACCGTAGAGCTCCGCGCTGCCCTGGCAGCGTCAGGATAAGCACGGCCTGAAACTCCCTTCCGCATAAACGAAAAACGACGCCCAAAAAGGGCATCCTGAGGAGGGTTTTCTAAGTGAAACATTTTCTTATCGGCACATTTCTGGCAGGCGTGATCGCGCTTCCGGCGGTCGCAGCGGACTACACCATCATCGCGCCGGCCAATCCCGGCGGCGGCTGGGACCAGACCGCGCGTTCCCTGCAGACCGTGCTGCAGGAAGAAGGCATTTCCAAGAGCGTTCAGGTGCAGAACGTGCCAGGTGCCGGCGGCACCATCGGTCTTGCACAGTTCGCCAGCCAGCAGAAGGGCAACCCGAACGCCCTGATCGTCGGCGGTTACGTGATGGTCGGCGCGATCCTCACCAACAAGGCGCCCGTCACCCTCAAGGAAGTGACGCCAATCGCCCGCCTGACCGGTGAATATGAAGCAATCGTCGTTCCGGCATCCTCGCCGCTGAAAACCATCGGCGACCTCGTCGACCAGCTCAAAAAAGATCCGGGCAGCGTGTCCTGGGGCGGCGGCTCGGCCGGCGGCACCGATCATATCGCTGTTGGCCTGATTGCCAAGGCGGCCGGCGTCGATCCGACCAAGATCAACTACATCGCCTATTCCGGCGGCGGCGAAGCGCTTGCCTCGATCCTCGGCTCGCAGGTCACTGCCGGCATTTCGAGCTACGGCGAATTCGAAAGCCAGGTCAAGGCGGGCACGTTGCGCCTGCTGGCCGTTTCCAGCGAAGAGAAGCTGGAAGGCGTTGACGCGCCGACGCTCAAGGAAAGCGGCCTCGACGTCGTCGTACAGAACTGGCGCATGGTCGCTGCTCCTCCCGGCCTGACGCCGGAACAGGAAAAGGCCGTCAGCGCCGATATCGAGAAGCTGGCGAAATCCGCAAAGTGGCAGGAAACGCTGAAGACCAAGAGCTGGATGGATACCTATCTTTCCGGTGACGAGTTCAAGGCGCAGCTTGCCAAGGACACCGACGCCACCGCCGCCATCCTCAAAGAAATCGGACTGGTAAAATGAGCCAGGGTTCCAACCCTTCACAACATCAAGAGCGCCGCCCTGACTGGGCGGCGCTGGCGATCGCCGTAGCCCTCGTCCTTATCGCCTGCGTGATCTTCTGGGACAGTGCGCGTCTCGCCAGCGTCACCGGCTACTCGCCGGTCGGTCCGGCAACGGTCCCCTACGCCATCGCCTTCTGTCTTGTCGGCCTTGCGCTCTGGACGGCCATCGAAGCCTGGCGCGGTGATTTTCCTGAACGGGACAAACAGGAAGTCGCCCCGGTCATATGGGTCGTCGCCGGCCTTGCCGCGCAGATGCTGCTGCTGAACATCGCCGGTTTCTCCATCGCTACCGGTCTCCTGTTTGCGTTTACGGCGCGCGCCTTCGGCAAACGCAAGCTCTGGTATTCGATCCCCATCGGCATCGCTCTGAGCTTCGTCATCTGGATCATCTTTGCGCGGCTGCTGCAACTTTCTCTGCCTGCCGGGCCTCTGGAACGGCTGTTGTTCTAACAGCCATTCCGACCAAAATTCGAGATCACAGGAAACCGCCGGCGCGCGATGACGCAAACGCCAGCCGTTCCGCCCGCCCATCTGCTCGACTTGGGGGACATCTGTCCATGAGTACGTTTGAATTCCTGCTGCACGGTCTTGAGGTTGCTGCCCAACCCATGAACCTGCTTTATGCGCTGATCGGCGTGACACTCGGCACTGCCGTCGGCGTTCTGCCCGGCATCGGGCCGGCGCTGACGGTCGCTCTGCTTCTGCCCGTTACATACCGGCTTGATCCCGCCGGTTCGCTCATCATGTTCGCCGGCATCTATTATGGCGGCATGTATGGCGGATCGACCACCTCGATCCTGCTCAACACGCCGGGCGAAAGCGCATCGATCGTGACTGCGCTCGAAGGCAACAAGATGGCCCGTGCGGGCCGCGGCGGTCCGGCACTTGCCACCGCCGCCATCGGCTCCTTCGTCGCTGGTCTCATCGCCACCGTCGCTCTCGCCTTTGTTGCACCCTATATCGTCAAGCTGGCGCTGGTTTTCGGCCCGCGCGAATATTTCGCGCTGATGGTGCTCGCTTTTGTCACCGTCTCCTCGGCTTTCGGAGATTCGGCACTGCGCGGCCTTACCTCGCTGTTCATCGGCTTCGCGCTCGCCATCGTCGGTATCGACCAGTTGACCGGCCAGACCCGCATGAGCTTCGGCATTCCCGACCTTCTCGACGGCGTGGAAGTGACGACGCTTGCGGTGGCCATGTTCGCCATCGGCGAGACGCTGTTCATCGTTGCGCAGGGCCAGAGTGGCGACGAGAAGGTCGAAGCGGTCAAGGGTTCGGTCTGGATGAGTGCGCAGGACTGGGCGCGTTCCTGGAAGCCCTGGTTGCGCGGCACATTGATCGGTTTCCCGATTGGCGCCATGCCTGCCGGTGGTGCTGAAATCGGCACTTTCCTTTCCTATGCAACCGAAAAGCGGCTCAGCAAACATCCTGAAGAATTCGGCCATGGCGCCATCGAAGGGGTTGCCGGTCCGGAAGCCGCCAACAATGCGTCCGCTGCCGGTACGCTCGTGCCCCTCCTGACGCTCGGCCTGCCGACGACGGCAACCGCTGCCATCATGCTTGCCGGTTTCCAGCAGTTCGGTCTTCAGCCCGGCCCGCTGCTGTTTGCCACCAATCCGCAGCTGGTCTGGGGCCTTATCGCCAGCCTGTTCATCGCCAACCTGATGCTGCTGGTGCTCAATCTGCCACTCATCGGACTGTGGGTGAAGCTGCTGACCATCCCGAAACCCTGGCTCTATGCCGGCATCCTGCTGTTTGCGACGCTCGGCACCATCGGCGCCAACCCGTCCGTGTTCGAACTCGGCATGCTGCTCGCCTTCGGTATCCTTGGTTACATCATGCGCATCTTCGGTTATCCGATCGCGCCTGCCGTGGTCGGCCTCATCCTCGGGCCGCTTGCCGAACAGCAGCTTCGCCGTGCACTCGCCATCGGCCAGGGCGACCCGACCGTGCTGCTCACCTCACCGATTGCCGTCGGCCTGTTCCTTGTCGCAGCCGCCGCCTTCATCGTCCCGCTCATCATGCGCATCCGCGGCCGCGGCGAGGTGCTGACGCAGCTTGCCGCTAACGAGGACTGATAACAAACAGCCTCCCAAGGCAACTGGCCCCGTCTCCTTCCGGATGCGGGGCCCTTTTTATTCACGGCAACGGGATGTGTGGCGCAGGCACGGCCGTGATAGTATTCCTGTCCAACGCAGGAGAAAAACATGCGCAAGATCGCGATCATGCTGGTTCTGGGCCTTGCCGGCTGCGCCACCGCGGCACCCGACGTGCAACCCATTCCGGGCAGCATCACCTATGGCGGACAACCCCACACCAAATTGACCAAGTCACCCATCGGCAGCACGCTCAGCCACGAATTCGTCATGGGCGACGGCCGGCTGGCGATTGAAACCTACCGCATCCAGCCTGACCGGTCGCTGAAACTGGAAAGACGCGAGATCGTCGGCGACTGGCCGCCGAATTGAAAGAAGATACGGCCCCTGATGTGGCTCCGGGGTTTGCCTCCGGTGCCACACACATTTCCCGCTCACGGCAATTCAGAACTATTCTAAAACATATTTTTGATTTCCGCATACCTTGCCAATAAAGCTGACAGCGAACATCAAGTTACGCCTGCGGGATCCGCTTCCGCAGGGTCAAGAACCATATTGCAAGGGACATATCCGTGGCCATCAACTTCACCTTCCCCGTTCGGCTGCTGGCAGCAGCGGCCTTCAGCCTCGGCGCAATGACCGCAGGCGCTGAGGAAATGACGATCAAGCACGCGCAGGGCGAGACCGTTCTGAAAGCCGCGCCGAAAAAGGTTCTGGTTCTGGATATCCCCTCGCTCGACAATCTCGATGCGATGGGCGTCGAGCCAGCTGGTGTCCTTGGTTCCAACCTGCCGACCTATCTCCAGAAATATGCCGATGGCAAATATCTGAAGGTCGGCACGCTGTTCGAACCCGATTACGAGGCGATCAATGCGGCAGAAGCCGATCTCGTCATCGTCGGCGGCCGTTCGCGGGCGAAATATCCCGATGTTGCGAAGATCACGCCCGCCATCGACATGTCGATCGATTCCAAGGAATTCATCGCGAGCGTCAAAGCCAATATCACCAAGCTCGGCGATATCTTCGGCAAGCAGGAAGAAGCAAAGAAGCTCGACGCCTCCATTGACGAGAAGGTCGCAAAGCTGAAGGCCATCGCGCCGAATTCCGGCACGGCGATGATCCTCGTCACCAATGCCGGCAAGGTCGGTGTTTACGGCCCAAGCTCGCGCACCGGCTGGCTGCACACGGAAATCGGCTTCAAGCCGGTCGCTCCTGATATCGATGACCGCTTCGACCGGGGCGATGTCGTGTCCTTCGAATATCTGGCAGAGGTCAATCCCGAATGGCTGTTCGTGATTGACCGCGATGCCGGCATCGGCCGCGCAACGGACCCAGGCAAGGCCGCCGCCCAGGTGCTGGACAACGAACTGATCCACCAGACCAACGCCTGGAAGAAAAAGCAGATCGTCTATCTCGACCCGCAGGCGGCCTATATCGTCAGCAGCGGTTATACGGCGCTCACCACCCTGCTTGATCAGGTCTACGAGGCCGTGTCCGAGAAGAAGTCGTAAAAACTGCCTTCGCGACGTCATCCCCGGGCTTCTCCCGAGGATGACGAAGGAGAGGTTCAGTCCTCCGGGCAATCTGCGAGGTCGAAGCGAGCCATCACCATTTTCGAAAAACCACTGACGTGAAATCCCTGTCCCTCATCCTCGCCCTCCTTCTGGCGCTGACACTCGCCATCGTCAGCCTGTTCGTCGGCGTGAGCAACGTCTCGCTGGCGACGCTTTTTGCACCGGATACGAGCGCGGATGCACTGCGCGTGCTCCTCGTCAGCCGCATTCCGCGCACGCTGGCGCTCATACTGGCCGGAAGCTCGATGGCGATTGCCGGTCTCATCATGCAGATGCTGGTGCGCAACCGCTTCGTGGAGCCTTCGACGGCTGGCACCACCGAATCCGCCGGCCTTGGCCTGCTCACCGTCACCCTGCTTGCCCCGGAAACGCCGATCTTCGGCAAGATGCTGGTGGCGGCCGCTTTCGCGCTGGCCGGAACCGCACTTTTCCTGCGTATTCTACGGCAGGTGCCGCTACGCGATGTGCTGCTGGTGCCGCTGATTGGCATCATGCTGGGCGGCGTCATTTCTGCCGTCACCACTTTCTTCGCCTACCGTTTCGATCTGCTGCAATCGCTCGGCGCGTGGATGACCGGGGATTTTTCCGGCGTGCTGCGTGGCCGCTATGAATTGCTGTGGATCGGCTTCGTTTTCGCCATCGCTGCCTATCTCGCCGCCGACCGTTTCACGGTGGCAGGCATGGGGCGCGACTTTACCACCAATCTCGGCCTGAACTATCGCCGGGTGATGGCGCTCGGCCTCACCATCGTCTCGCTGGTCAGTGCCGTCGTCGTCGTCACGGTCGGCATGATCCCTTTTCTCGGCCTGATTGTGCCGAATGTGGTCAGCCTGATGATCGGCGACAACATGCGCCGTTCTGTGCCCTGGGTGGCGACGCTTGGCGCGGTCTTCGTTCTTGCCTGCGACATCATCGGCAGAACGGTGCGCGCGCCCTATGAGATACCGATCGGAACCGTGGTCGGCGTCATCGGCAGCGCGCTGTTCCTCTATCTCCTGCTCCGGAAACGCCACCATGCATGAGAGACATCCCGACCGGCGCGCGAAACTCGTGCTGCTGATGCTTCTCGCACTGGCGCTCATCTCCATGGCTGCCTTCATGACGCTCGGTGCAAAGGGCAGTTGGAGCTTCATCCTGCCGTTTCGCGGCATCAAGCTTCTGTCGCTTTTGTTGGTGGCCTATGCCATCGCCGTTTCGACGGTATTGTTCCAGACGGTCACCAACAACCGCATTCTCACCCCTTCGGTGATGGGTTTCGATTCGCTCTATGTGCTGGTGCAGACGGCGCTGATCTTCGTATTTGGCTCGGCAACCGTGGTGATGATCGATCCGCAACTGAAGTTTCTTGCCGAAACCGCGCTGCTCGTCACCTTCTCCGCCCTGCTCTACCGCTGGCTTTTCGTCGGCGCGGAACGCAGCCTGCATCTTCTGGTGCTGGTCGGCATCGTCTTCGGCGTGTTCTTCCGCAGCCTCTCGGGCTTCATGCAGCGCGTACTGGACCCCAATGAATATGCGGTGCTGCAGGATGTGCTGTTCGCCAGCTTCAATTCCATCGATCCCACCCTTCTTGCGGTATCAGCCATCATCGTCAGCGTGGTGACGATTATCGGGTTGCGGCTCCTGCACACGCTCGACGTCCTTTCGCTCGGCCGCGCAACGGCCATCAGCCTTGGCGTGGACTACAAGCGAACGCTGACGATCATCCTCGTGCTGGTCTCCGTTCTCGTTGCCGTTTCCACCGCACTCGTCGGCCCTGTCATGTTCTTCGGGCTGCTGGTTGCGGCGCTGGCCCATTATCTCACAGGCAACGGCAAACATGCCTATGTGCTGCCGGCTGCAATCCTCATCGCCATCATCTGCCTTGTCGGCGGTCAGGTGGTGCTGGAGCGGATCTTCGCCTTCAACACGGCGCTTTCCATCATCATCGAATTTCTGGGCGGCATCGTCTTTATCGGTCTTATTCTCAAGAGGGGTGCGCGATGATCATCGCCAGTCAGATCAGCAAATCCTATGGCGAAACGGTTGTTGTCGATGGCGTCTCCGTCGCCATTCCGGCAGGCGGCGTCACCTCCATCATCGGGCCGAACGGGGCGGGAAAATCCACGCTGCTCTCCATCGTGGCACGGCTGATGTCCATGGATGCGGGAACCGTGACGGTGGACGGGCTGGATGTGACCAAGACCCCTTCCGACACTCTGGCAAAACGGCTCTCGATCCTCAGGCAAGACAACCACATCTCGTCACGCCTGACGGTGCGCGATCTCGTCGGTTTTGGACGTTATCCCTATTCCAAGGGCCGTCCCACCATCGAGGACAAGGTCCATATCGACCGGGCGCTGGAATATCTCCATCTCGAAAACCTTTCCGGCCGCTTTCTCGACGAGCTTTCCGGCGGCCAGCGTCAGCGCGCCTTCGTGGCCATGGTTCTGTGTCAGGACACGGACTATGTGCTCCTGGACGAGCCGCTCAACAATCTCGACATGAAACACGCCTCAAGCATGATGAAGATCATGCGTCGCGCCGCCGACGAGCTGAAGAAGACCGTGGTTCTGGTGCTGCACGACATCAACTTCGCCTCCTGGTACTCCGACACCATCATCGCCATGCGTGATGGCCGAATCTGCCGCCAGGGACCGGCGGAACAGATCATCCGTCCGGAGGTTCTGCGGGAAATCTACGACATGAGCATCAGTGTCAACGACATAGACGGTCGACGCATCTGTCTGTTTTATGAGTGAGATTCGACGATTGCGGAGGTTTTTTGCCATTGCCGTCCGAGCGACGGAACAGGGCAACCGGCCAGGGCGTTAATCGGGGGAGATTTTGCCAAACGGCATTCCGTCCGCAACGTCAGGAGACATCGATGAAGACGCATAAGACGAAGAACGACCTGCCTTCCAACGCCAAATCAACGGTGATGGGTATTCTGAACGAATCGCTCGCTTCGGTGATCGACCTTGCACTGGTGACCAAGCAGGCGCACTGGAACCTGAAAGGTCCGCAATTCATCGCCGTGCACGAACTTCTCGACACCTTCCGCGCCCAGCTCGACAATCACGGCGATACCATTGCCGAACGTGTGGTGCAGCTTGGCGGCACGGCCCTCGGTAGCCTGCAATCCGTCTCTTCGACGACCAAGCTCAAGGCCTATCCGACCGATATCTACAAGATCCACGATCATTTGGACGAACTGATCGCCCGTTATGGCGACGTGGCCAACATGATCCGTAAGGCTATCGATGATTCCGACGAGGCCGGCGACCCGACGACAGCGGATATCTTCACCGCCGCCTCGCGCGATCTCGACAAGGCGCTGTGGTTCCTCGAGGCGCACGTTCAGGAAAAGAGCTGAGCCGTAACGCGGCTACCGACACCACACACACGAAAGCGCCCGAGATGCCCGGGCGCTTTTTTAATGAAATGGCGCAATCAGTGCCGACGTAAAACCGCAAGACCGATGTCGCGCAACATCTCATGATCGAGAATGCCGCGCTGGGCGCTACGGATCAAAACCGCCGCGCACTCGTTGGCGACGTGGCTACAGCGATCTTGAAGGCACTCGAAACATACGCCGTCGAAAATATTCTGCAGATCGGTGATCTGCTGGGGCGACAATTGTGCGCCGACTCTTTCAAAAGCTGCATACGACAAGGCTCATCCTCCCGATGATGACATGCCAAGTATCGTTTCTTTTTTTGTGGACATGAAATTTGTACACCCGAACGAATCACTTGTCGAATCAGATTTTAACCAAATGTAAACAGGTTATTTTTTGGCCATCCGGCCGATTGTGTGCTTTTACAACCCAAATAAAGGCCAGCCGAAACAATACCTTCGCCCGCCAACACACTTTTTTACGACGCATCGACCTGGCCGTTTTGAATAAACCCACAGGCCAGACGGATTTCCACCGAAACCGCAAAAGAAACTGTTGCATTCCAAAAACGATTGAGCGATATAGCACCCGTCGCCACGCTTTGGCGGCCCGCGGTCCAGCGAACTACCCCGGACCAGCGGTTTTTGAGCGGGTGTAGCTCAGGGGTAGAGCACAACCTTGCCAAGGTTGGGGTCGAGGGTTCAAATCCCTTCGCCCGCTCCAGTTTTCCATGGAAAACGTCGGGAATGTCAAAGCGCTTACAGGCACCGCCCTGATTTTGCCGCCGGTCCCAGATAGCTCCTCTTCAACCGAAGCCTACCCGCATGTTCTCGGCCGATCTGACGCCCAACCAAAGTCCTGTGCCCTTGATACCGAACTTATTCGCTTCGGGAAGGCGTTTGCGGACGTGCAAGACATGACAGCAGATTTGGATTCTCATTAGAATTATTCAGTATTAAATAATATTCTTATTTAATATAAGAGTACAGTATCTTATTATAAGATACGTAATTACTAATAATACATAATTGTTTCTTAAATTTGTAAGTATAATCATCATCGGAAAATCGCATGATGCCGAAATATGACCCATGAAGGGCTCGATTTTATTGTGGGAGCCATAACGATGAGAAATATTCCCGTTGTCGGAAAGTTTTTGACGGTATTTGCGCTATTCGGCGTATGTGCAATCCTGATTGCGGCCTACTCCGCCATACAGATCAAATCGATCGATGGAAGTTATAGTGATCTTATTGCTCGTGACAGCGCAGCGGCCTTGAATTTGGCGCTCGCGAACAAGGAACTGCTGAACGGGCGTGCGGCTCTGGCCGATATGATGATCGCCTTTACGGAACAGGGTAATGCCGCTGCCGAAGCTGAGGTGAAGGCCACACGCGACAAGTTCATGGTATCGATGGATGGAGCCATCGCCAATATCCCCGAAGACAACCGCCTGCGCGTACTCAAGGACGACGTGACGACGCTCTATAACGTGACGTGCAAGAACGCCTGGCACCTGGGCCGAACCGCATCAACCGTGGATGAGGCACTTGCGTCGCAAAAAGCGTTTGGCACCGAGTGCCAGCCAGTCTTTGCCAAGATCGGCGCGAAACTTACACAGATAGCCACTGATATTTCGAACCGTAGCGCCAAGCAGAGCGATGATCTGAGCGACATAAGCCAACGGACTGCACTGATTACCGTCGCGGCGGTCGTCCTCGGCTTCATCACCGTCGTCGTCATCGGATATTTCGCGATCAGCAGCTGGCTTGTCACGCCGATCCGCGGTCTTGTCGGCACGATGCAAACGCTTGCGGAGGGTAACCTGTCCGTCAATGTCGAGGGAACGGACCGGCGCGACGAGGTCGGCACGATGGCAAAGGCCGTTGAGGTCTTCAAGGATAACGAATTGAAGGCCCGCCGGCTGGAAGCGGATGCGGCGCAGGTGCGTAACCAGTCCGAGGCAGAGCGTCAAAGAACTGCCGATATTGATCGCAGGCGCGCCGCCGAAATGGCGGAAGCGACCAGCGGCCTTGCCGAAGGTCTGAAGCATATGGCTAATGGCGACCTGTCCTACCAGCTGAAAACGCCTTTCTCCGCAGAATTCGAAAGCCTGCGTGCGGACTTCAATATCGCCGTAAACCAGCTTAGCAAAACACTGCTGTCCGTTGCCGATGTCACGGCCACGATCGACAACGGCTCTCGCGAGTTGAGTTCGAGTGCGAGCGACCTGTCGCAACGCACGGAAACCCAAGCCGCATCGCTGGAAGAAACAGCCGCAGCGCTCGACCAGATAACCAGCAACGTCAGCAATTCGACCAAACGGACTGAGGAGGCCCGGATCGTGGCGGTCGAGGCCAATAGATCCGCGCAGACATCCGGTCAGGTCGTCGCAACTGCGGTCGATGCCATGAAGCGCATAGAAAGCTCTTCAAGCCAGATTTCCAACATCATAGGCGTCATCGACGAGATTGCCTTCCAGACCAATCTTCTGGCACTCAACGCCGGCGTCGAGGCGGCCCGTGCGGGCGAGGCAGGCAAAGGCTTTGCGGTTGTGGCACAGGAAGTGCGTGAATTGGCCCAGCGCTCGGCGCAAGCGGCCAAGGAAATCAAGGAGCTTATCCGCAACTCCGCCGACGAAGTGCAGAACGGCGTGAAACTCGTGACCGCAACCGGCGACGCCCTGAAGATCATTGAAAGTCACGTCATCGCCATCAATACACAACTCGACGCCATCGCGACATCCGCAAGGGAACAGTCGGTCGGGTTGGCCGAGGTCAACAGCGCGGTAAACCAGATGGACCAGGTCACGCAGCACAATGCCGCGATGGTCGAAAGGGCGACGGCCTCCAGCGCATCGCTTGCCGGTGATGCCGAAAAACTCCGCCAGATCGTCGGCCAGTTCAAGCTGGATGGCGCAATGGCCAGCACCAGCACGGCTAGAACCGCATATAAGCCATCAGCGCCGGTGCGCGTTGCGGACAACGCACAGCCGAGACCATCCCCGGCGCGTCGCATGATCGGCCAGGTGGCCGCAGCGCTCGGCGTATCCACGGCCTCGAAAGATCAGACATGGGGCGAATTCTGATCCACTCTCTCAGACGACACCCGGATAGCTTATCCGGGTGTCTTAAGGTTATCTATATCAGTGAAAACCGCTCCTCCGTCATGCCGGGCTAGACCCGGGTGACGGCACCAGGAGGAATTCCACCCACACCCGTTGGCAACTGTCAGGCAGCCGCGTCCCATACCGGTGCAAGCCCGTCCGGCGAGACGATACGGCCATCCGGTCGAGCAAGAGCACGGATCGCATCCGTCTCAGCGACCGACAGCGTGAAATCGAAGATCGCAAGGTTTTCGTCAACACGGGCTTCGCTCACCGTCTTCGAAAGCGCAATCACACCCTGCTGCTGCACGAGCCAGCGCAGCACCACCTGCGCCACCGACTTGCCCCGGCTGGCGGCGATGTCCTTTAGAACCGGATCGGCAAAAACCTTGCCGTCGGCCATACCGTAATAACCCGTCACCGACATGCCGGCAGCCTTGGCCGCCGCGATCACCATATCCTGATCGATATAGGGATGGTATTCGATCTGATTGGTGACGATCGGTGCCTTTGACAAACTGACCGCCTCAGCCATCAGCGCCGTATTGAAATTGGACACGCCGATATGGCGAACCTTGCCGGCGTCGCGAACCGCGTTCAGCGCGCCGATCTGCTCGGCCAGCGTTACCGCCTCGTTCGGCCAGTGCAGAAGCAGGAGATCGACATAATCGGTCTTCAGTTTTTTCAGGCTCTCA
Source organism: Rhizobium sp. SJZ105 (assembly GCF_007828365.1). Classification (NCBI taxonomy): domain Bacteria; kingdom Pseudomonadati; phylum Pseudomonadota; class Alphaproteobacteria; order Hyphomicrobiales; family Rhizobiaceae; genus Rhizobium; species Rhizobium sp. SJZ105. Next base: position 100,789 of record NZ_VIUP01000003.1, on the reverse strand, counting down.
TCGACGGAGGCAAGAAAGGCATCGTGCCTGTAGTTCTCCACCCAGACCTTGGTGGTCAGGAAGATATCGCTGCGTGCCACGCCGGAACCAGCAATGGCTTCGCCGACTTCGGCCTCATTACCGTAAATCTGCGCGGTATCGATATGGCGAAAGCCGGCCTTCAGGGCATGCGGAACGATCCGAAGAACATCGGGGCCGGGAATACGGAAGGTACCGAAGCCAAGCACCGGGATCGATGCGCCGTTGGCGGTGACATCAAACATATATTTTCTCCTTTTAGGGTACGCCCGGCCAGCCCTTAGGCAGTGGCCGGGATTTATACGAAAACTCAGGCAGTCTTCAGCGAGAGCGAGGCGCGACGGTCGAGTGCACTGCTCCAGAGGGTGAGAATGAGGGCAATGGCGACAAGGATGGCACCGACCCATGGGGTTGCGGCAAGGCCCATCGGCGATTCCACCACCAGACCGCCAAGCCACGCACCAATCGCGATGCCGAGATTGAAGGCGGCGATATTGAGCGCCGAGGCGACATCGACAGCGCCGGGGCGGTGTTCCTTGGCCAGCTGCACCACATAAAGCTGCAGGCCGGGAACGTTGGCAAAGGACAGGAAGCCGAGCGCCACCAGCGTGATCAGGGTCAGAACCGGCGAAACGGCGGTGAAGGAAAAGACCAGCAGCACGATGGCTTGTGCCAGAAAGAGGCCGATCAACGCCTTGACCGGATTGTGGTTGGCGATTTTGCCGCCACCGATGTTACCGGCGGCAATGGCGATGCCGTAGAGCACAAGGATCAGGCCGACGCTCTTTTCGGAGAAGCCCGTGACGTCCTGAAGGATCGGCGCCAGAAAGGTGAAGGCGACGAAGGTGCCGCCGTAACCAAGTGCGGTCATGGCGAAAACGATGATTAGTCGGCCGGAACCCAGCACCCGCACCTGATCGAGAAGGCTGGCGGGCGGCGCTTTCTTCAGCGTGCCCGGCAACAGGGCCGCGATACCGGCAAAGGCGATGACACCAAGACCTGCAACCGCCCAGAAGGTGGCGCGCCAGCCGAAAATCTGCCCGATATAGGTACCGATCGGCACGCCGGTGACGATGGCGACGGTCAGACCCATGAACATCATGGCAATCGCCGAGCCACGGCGGTTTTCCGGCACGAGATCGGCGGCGATGGTGGCGCCAACGGAGAAGAACACGCCATGGGCGAAGGCGGAAAGCACCCGCGCGACCAGAAGCGTCTCATAGCTTGGCGACACGGCGGCTGCGACATTGCCGACGACGAACAGCGCCATCAGACCGAGCAGCAGCGGCTTTCTTTCGATCTTGCCGGTCAGCGCAGTCAGGATCGGCGCCCCGAAAGTGACACCCAGCGCGTAAACGCTGACGATAAGGCCGGCAAGCGGCAGGGTAATGTGGAGATCTGCGGCGACCGTCGGCAAAAGACCGACGATAACGAACTCCGTGGTTCCGATCGCGTAAGCCGCGATCGTCAAGGCAAATATGGCCAATGGCATGACGAGTACCTCTTCGCCCGGAGCGGGATCGCGGGCGTTATGGACAGCGGGTGCTGTCCGGTTGGATCAACTATGTGATTGCAATATGGGCGAAGGGGACTTGTATGATAATCAGCAAGATTGGATAAAGGCCTTTGAATTAATTTCACAAGTGGTGCAGCGATGGACAACAGGGCCGGAGAAATGGAAGTCTTCGTGGCGGCAGCCGAGCTGGGGAGTTTTTCCGCAGCCGGGCGCAGGCTCAAGCTTTCACCCTCGGCGGTAAGCAAACTTGTCACCCGCATTGAAGACCGCCTCGGCACCCGCCTTCTCGCTCGCTCCACCCGCGTGGTGACGCTGACGCCGGAGGGGGAAATCTATCTTTCCCGGGCAAGGCGCATTCTGGCCGACATCGCCGATACGGAGCAGATCGTATCAGGCGGCGGCAAGGTGGTGCCGCGGGGGCTATTGCGTGTCAACGCCACGCTGGGCTTCGGCGAAAGGTATCTTCTGCCGCTCGCACCGGAGTTTTTATCTCTTTATCCGGAAATCGAGCTGGATATCTCGCTGACCGACGGCGTCATCAGCCTGATCGAGGAGCGCACCGATATTGCGATACGATCCGGCGGGATGGCGGATTCGTCCCTCAAGGCAAGAAAGCTGAAAGAGGTCCGACGGATCATCGTCGCCTCCCCTGCCTATATCGAAAAACATGGCATGCCGGAAAAGCCGCAGGATCTGGCCCAACACAATTGCATCAGCTTCAATTTCAGTCGCAGCCTCAACGAATGGCCTTTCCGTGATCCCGGCACGACGGAAGTCTACCGCCTTCCCGTGACCGGCAATGCCTCGGTCAACAGCGGCATGGCAATGCGTCGGCTGTGCCTGACGGGCCTTGGGCTGGGAAGGGTCGGAGAGTTTCATGTCGAGCCGGATATCGAGGCCGGTCTGCTCGTGCCGGTGCTGGAGGATTACAATCCGGGCGACATGGAGGTGATCCATGCCGTTTATGCCGGACATGATCACTTGGCCGCCCGCGTACGCGCCTTTATCGATTTTGTCGCGGCAAAGGTCGGGCGGTGACTAGCCGCCTCAGACGAGGCTGTGAACCATCTTCGCCAGCCAGTCCACGAAGACACGGACCTTGTTGGTGACGTGCCGTGTCTGCGGATAAACGACATAGATCGGCATGGGCTCGCGCCGCCATTCCGGCAGAACCGGCACAAGCTCGCCACGCGCAAGCGCATCCTTGACCATGAAAACAGGCAGCTGCACCATGCCCATGCCCGCCAGCGCGGCGTTGAGATAGGTGCGGCTGTCATTCACCGACACGACATAGTTGGGCGTAATCTCGACGCTGCGAAGCCCGTTGTCGAATGAGATCGGCATGATCTGGCCCGTGGTGGCATTGAAATATCCCACGGAATGATGTCCGTTTTCGAGATCTTCAGGCTGTTGCGGCATGCCGAAACTCTCGATGTACAGGGGAGAAGCGAAGGTTTCGAATTTCAGCTCGCCGACCTTGCGCGCTATAAGGGATTGATCCCGCAAGGTGCCGACCCGCAGCGCGCAATCGACATTCTCCGCGATATAATCGACCAGACGGTCGCCGACGCCGAGATCGAGCCGGATTTGCGGATAGCGCTGGTAAAATTCGCAAAGATGTGGAATAACCACGAGGTCCGCGAAGACACCGGCCATTTCCACCCGCAACCGGCCAGACGGCTGCACCTGCGCGCTGGACATGCTGCCATCAAGCTCTTCGATTTCCGACAGAATCTGCGAGGCCCGCTCATAATAGAGAGCGCCGTCCGTCGTCAGCATCACCCGCCGCGTTGTGCGGTTGAGAAGCGTGGTATGTAAATGCGCCTCCAGCGCCTGGACCATGTTGGTGACGGTGGTTTTGGGCATGTTCAGCGCGGTCGCGGCGCGGCTGAAATTGCCGGTTTCGACGACGCGAGTGAATACCCGCATGGCGGAAAGCTGATCCATGTCGCTATTATCCGTTTTTTTGGAATAGTGTTTTCATTTTGACGTACTTGATCGTTTTCTCCCGAACAATAATATGAATTTCAGATTTTGCAAATATGGTGAGCTGCTGATGGCGGCGCACGGGACCGGATCAGATGAAAGCGCACTGGGAAAATATCGAAGGCTGTGGGGGCTCGGCGTCCCAGCTTTCCGTGCGCCGATATGAAAGTGCCGGCCTGTGCACCAACCCGCCCGTGGTCCTTTATTTGCGCGGCGGCTCGTTTCTTGAAAAGGGCGGCAATTGCCCGGAGCTTCCGGTGGCACGCGCGCTCGCTGAAAGCGGCGCGATCGTCGTCGAGGCCGACTATAGCAAGTCGTCCGGCAACGAGTTTCCGATGGTGATCGATTGTGCCTTCGAAGCGCTGGATCATCTGAGCCGGGACCGCAAGCATTATGGCGGCGCAAAATCGCTGCTGTTTGTGGCCGGCGAAGAGGCTGGTGGCAATGTGGCGGCTGGGCTTGCGCTGAAGGCGCGGGACCGCATGCCGGGCAAGCTTGCCGGTCAAATACTTCTGTCGCCCATGATCGACCCGATGATGACGACGGAATCCTTCCGCGATGCGGACAGGATCGGCATGCGCCAGCGCTGGGCGGATGGCTGGAGCCATTACCTTGCCAAGGCCTGCGGGTTTTTTCACCCCTATGCCGCGCCCTGCCAGTGTACGCGGCTGAACCGGGTGGCGCCGGCGCTGATCTTTACCGCCGAGGACGACCCTCTGCGCGACGAAACGGTCGGTTATGCCGACAGGCTCATCGCCTCCGGTGTCAGCGTCCGGCAGCATGTTTTCCCCGCCGGTATTGGCTGGACGGGGCTTTATCAAGGAAAGGGCGGCGGATGGGTTCCATCCGTCTGTTCGGAGTTCAAGACCTTCGTTGACCAGATAAAACACTGAAATCGCATTTTGAGCATGTCCAGTAAAAGTGCGTAGCGGTTTTACGCCCGGACCATGCGACAAAACACACAGATAGAGAAACTGACCGGCTCCTGATCCGAGCCAAGGAGAGACCCATGACGCTGACCACAAAGCGCCGGGCCCTGACGGGCGCCGGTATCGGGCTTGCTATGTCCGTTGCAGCCGCAGCACTCATTTTCGACCTGCCCACCAGCCGTGATGCGACGGCAGCTTCCACCCCGGCTGAAACGCCGGCTATCCCAGTCACCGTCGCCAAGGTGGAAAGCCGCGATGTGATGCGCTGGGAAGAATTTTCCGGCCGTCTCGAAGCCGTCGACCGCGTGCAGATCCGCTCCCGCGTCGCTGGCCAGATCAAGGCCGTGCATTTCCGCGAAGGCGCGCTGGTGAAGGAAGGCGACCCCCTCTTCACCATCGATCCGGCCCCCTATCACGCAGCCGTTGCAGGTGCTGAAGCCCAGGTCGCCTCCGCCGAAGCCAAGGTCAGCCTTGCCAAGACGGAACTCGACCGTGGCCGCAGGCTTTCCGACAATCGCACGATCTCCCAGAGCGATCTCGACCAGCGGCAAAGCTCGTTTGCGGATGCCGAAGCCCAGCTTCGCGCCGCCCGCTCGACGCTGACGACGGCTCAGCTCGATCTTGGTTACACCGAAATCGTTGCACCGGTTTCCGGCAGGGTCGGCCGCATCGAAATCACCGCCGGCAACCTCGTTGCCGCCGGCTCAACATCGCCTGCCCTGACGACGCTGGTTTCGGTCAACCCGATCTATGCCAGCTTCAACGCCAGCGAAGGAACGGTAGCGAAAGCGCTTTCCGAGCTGCCGAAGACAACCGACGCCCTGCCCGCGCTCGAACAGATCCCGGTGGAAATCGGCACGCTTTCGGATGAAGGCACGCCGATCAAGGGCACCCTGCACCTCATCGACAACCAGGTCGATTCCGCCAGCGGCACCATTGGTGTGCGTGCGGTCTTCGAAAATCCTGATGGCAGGCTCATTCCCGGCCAGTTCGTGCGGGTGCGCATGGGTGAACCGAAGCCGGAAAACCGGATAGTCATCAGCGACCGCGCCATCGGCACGGATCAGGACAAGCGGTTCGTCTTTGTCGTCGATGCCGAAAACAAGGTGAGCTACCGCCAGATCAAGCCCGGCGCACCGGCTGACGGCCAGCGCATCATCGACAGCGGCCTTGCCGCCGGCGATACGATCGTCGTCAACGGCCTGCAGCGCATTCGCCCCGGTGCAACCATCGCACCGCAGGCGGAAGACAAGGTCGCCGCCTCGCAATAACGCCGTCCCGCCTCCGGCGAGACGCATTTCACAAAGAACCGGCCCTCACCGGCGGCCATGATGCCGCCGGAACGGTCCTTGCATTTCCAAATCTACCCGGAGAGGGGACTGGATATGAATATTTCCAGATTTTTTGTCGACAGGCCGGTCTTCGCCGGCGTGCTGTCGATCCTGATCGTGGTCGCAGGCCTTCTCGGCATGCGCGCCCTGCCGATTTCCGAATATCCGGAAGTCGTGCCGCCATCCGTCGTCGTCCGCGCCACCTATCCCGGTGCGAACCCGGCCGTTATTGCCGAAACCGTCGCCACGCCGCTTGAAGAACAGATCAACGGCGTCGAGGACATGCTCTATATGGGCAGCCAGGCGACATCGGACGGCGTGCTGACGCTGACCGTCACGTTCAAGCTGGGCACCGACCCGGACAAGGCGCAGCAGCTGGTGCAGAACCGCGTGTCGCAGGCCGAACCGCGCCTGCCCGCGGAAGTGCGCGCACTCGGCATCACCACCGTCAAAAGCTCGCCCGACTTCATCATGGTCGTCAATCTGGTGTCGAAGACCGATGCCTATGACATCACCTATCTGCGCAACTATGCGACGCTGAACGTCAAGGATCGCCTCGCCCGTATCGAAGGCGTGGGTCAGGTGCAGGTCTTCGGCGCGGGTGACTATTCCATGCGCGTCTGGCTGGATCCGCAAAAGGTGGCCGAACACGATCTCGCCGCCAGCGACGTATCCGACGCCATCCGTCAGCAGAACGTCCAGGCCGCAGCCGGCGTCATCGGCGCATCGCCAAGCCCCAACGGCGTCGACCTGCAGCTCAACGTCAATGCCCAGGGCCGTCTGACGACGCCGGAGGAATTCGGCAACATCATCGTCAAGAGCGGCGCGAACGGCCAGATCACCCGTCTTCGCGACGTCGCCCGCATCGAACTCGGCGCTGCCGACTATACGCTGCGCTCGCTGCTCGACGGCGAACCCGCCGTGGCGATCGCCGTATTGCAGGCTCCCGGCTCCAACTCCATCGAAATCGCCGACAATGTCCGCGCGACAATGGACAATCTGCAACTGGCGATGCCTGATGGCGTGAAATATGAAATCGTCTACGACACGACGAAGTTCGTTCGCTCGTCCATCGAAAAGGTCGTTGATACGCTCCTCGAGGCCGTTGGCCTCGTGGTACTTGTGGTCATCCTGTTCCTCCAGACCTGGCGCGCCTCGATCATTCCGCTGATCGCCGTTCCGGTGTCGATCATCGGCACCTTCGCCGTCATGTATGCCTTCGGCTTCTCCATTAACGCGTTGACCCTGTTCGGCCTCGTGCTGGCCATCGGCATCGTGGTGGATGACGCCATCGTGGTGGTGGAAAACGTCGAGCGAAACATCGAAAACGGGCTTTCTCCGCGTGATGCCACCTACAAGGCGATGCGCGAAGTCTCCGGGCCGATCATAGCAATCGCGCTTGTGCTGGTCGCCGTTTTCGTCCCACTAGCCTTTATCTCCGGCCTTTCCGGCCAGTTCTACCGGCAGTTCGCGCTGACGATCGCGATTTCCACCGTCATTTCGGCGATCAATTCTCTGACGCTGTCACCCGCTCTTGCAGCCCTGCTGCTGAAAGAGCACGACGCACCGAAAGACTGGCTGACCCGCTTCATGGACCGGATTTTCGGCTGGTTCTTCCGTGGTTTCAACCGCGCCTTCGGGGCCGCCTCCAACGGGTACGGCAAAACCGTAGGCGGGCTGGTAACGCGCAAAAGCCTCGTCATGATCGTCTATATGGCGCTGGTGGCTGCGACCTACGGCATGTTCAGCGCGGTCCCAAGCGGGTTCGTACCGGCGCAGGACAAGCAATATCTCATCGGCTTTGCCCAGCTTCCGGACGGCGCAACGCTTGACCGCACGGAAAGCGTCATCAAGCGGATGAGCGATATCGCCATGCAACAGCCGGGCGTCAGCCACGCCATCGCTTTCCCCGGCCTGTCGATCAACGGCTTCACCATCGGCTCCAATTCGGGCATCGTCTTTGCAGTTCTCGACGACTTCGAAAACCGCAAGACGCCGGAACTGTCAGGCGGCGCCATCGCAATGCAGCTGAACCAGAAGTTTGCCGGCATTCAGGATGCCTTCATCGCCATGTTCCCGCCGCCGCCGGTTAACGGTCTCGGCCAGACGGGCGGCTTCAAGCTGCAGATCGAGGACCGTGCCGGTTACGGCTACCAGACGCTTGACGAAGCGGCCAAGGCGGTCATCGCCAAGGCATACCAGACACCGGAACTGGCAGGCATCTTCTCCAGCTTCCAGATCAACGTGCCGCAGCTCTTCGCCGATCTCGACCGCGCCAAGGCCGAGCAGCTGGGTGTTTCGGTCAGCGACGTCTTCCAGACGCTGCAGATCTATCTGGGCTCGCTTTATGTCAACGACTTCAACGCCTTCGGGCGGACATACAGCGTGCGTGTGCAGGCAGATGCGCAATTCCGCGCCCATGCCGAAGATATCGGCCGCCTGAAGGTCCGCTCGTCCACCGGTCAGATGATCCCGCTTTCCACGCTGTTGAAGGTAGATGCAACAACAGGACCGGAGCGCACAAACCGATATAACGGCTTCCTTGCAGCCGATATCAACGGCGGTCCGGCACCGGGCTTCTCCTCTGGACAGGCGCAGGCAGCGATCGAGAAAATCCTTGCCGAAAACCTGCCGGCCGGGATCGAATACGAATGGACGGATCTGACTTACCAGCAGATCCTTGCCGGTAATTCCAGCCTTGTGGTCTTCCCGCTGGCGCTGCTGCTCGTCTATCTCGTATTGGCTGCGCAATATGAAAGCCTGACCCTGCCGATCGCGATCATTCTGATCGTTCCGCTCGGCGTTCTCGCCGCATTGACAGGCGTCTGGCTGACGGGAGGGGACAACAACATCTTTACGCAGATCGGCCTTGTCGTCCTTGTCGGACTATCGGCGAAGAACGCGATCCTGATCGTGGAATTCGCCCGCGAGCTGGAATTCGAAGGACGAACGCCGCTTCAGGCCGCAGTCGAGGCAAGTCGCCTGCGCCTCCGCCCGATCCTGATGACCTCACTCGCCTTCATCATGGGCGTGGTGCCTCTGGTCATCTCCACCGGTGCGGGTGCGGAAATGCGCGCGGCCATGGGTGTCGCAGTGTTCTCCGGCATGATCGGGGTGACATTCTTCGGCATCTTCATGACACCGGTATTCTACGTGCTGGTTCGCAAGCTGTCGGGTAACCGTCCTCTCATCCAGCACAAACAGGAAGAACCTGCCAATTCGGACTACAAGCTCGAAAAGGCCGGCTGAGACCTGATCCAATCCACCGCAAACTTCGACGAAAGCCCGCCGCGCATCTAACGATGCGCGGCGTTTTTGTTGGTGGGAACGTCCACGTGCATCGCCTGAAACAGAATCTGTTTCAATGACTTAAGCAGCAAGCACATACATGTTGCGCCGCAATAAAGAAATAACGAATACACTATATCCGCATAAGGCAGCAGATACGTAAAGGAACAATGCTATTTTATGCTTTCCATTTTGTGGTAATTTCAAGAACAGGGTGATTCGGGCTAAATGATTTAGTTCAGGGGTGACATGATGGAGCAGGAATACGAAAACTGGGCGACAACCATTGCCTATTCGATAGTAATGCATGAAGGTCTGGATCTGGCGCTTGCCGCGCAGAATCTGGACAGAGGCAAGACCAGAAACAACCGTGAACGGCTGATGGAAGCCATCCGCACATCGCTGCTGGAGGCCCGTTCGCGCAGCCATCTGACGGTAGCGCAGCGGCTCTGAAGTCTGTCGCCGTATCCGATGCTGCCACAGGATCAGGTTGGAAGCAGATCGGTCCTTATCGCCGCTTTCAGCGGCAGGTGGTCCGAGGCAATGCGCGCCAGCGCACTGTCATGCGCTTCCACCTGCTCGATCAGCCCTTCGCGGTTGGCGATGATCCTGTCGAGCGCAAGCACCGGCAGGTTGGATGGGAAACTGGGCACTGCTGGCGGCAGGGCGCCGAATGCATCCCTCAGAGTATTGAGCGACGAGCCATTGCCGAGACGCCATTCGTTCAGGTCTCCCATGAGGATGGTCGCGCATTCGTTTCGCGCTTCCAGAAGACCGATAAGCGCCTTCGCCTGCTGGGCACGGGAATGCCTCAAAAGACCGAAATGCGCGGCGATTATTCGCAGTGCGCCACCGCTTTTCAAATCCAGTTCCACTACCAGCGCGCCGCGCGGCTCCAGCCCCGGCAATTTCAGCGTATGAACATCCCGCACCGCACCTTCCTTGAACAACAGGACATTGCCATGCCATCCATGCGCCTTCACACCCGCCAGAACAGGCACGGGGACAAGCCCGCTTTCCCGCTCCAGCCGGGCAAGATCGAGCAGGCCCGTGCGCTCGCCGAAACGGCTGTCCGCCTCTTGTAGCGCGATGATATCCGCGCCGATTTCCTGAATGACGCGGCTGGTGCGATCAGGATCGAACCTGCGGTCGCGTCCGACGCATTTATGGACGTTGTAAGACGCGATGACCGGGAAGGAGTGATCTTTCTCCACCTGCCCGGCATTCTTCCGTTGGTGGCGGTCGCGCAGCGACTGCATGACGAAGGCGGGCAGGCTGCTGTTTTTCGCCAGTGCCGTTTTTCCACGCTCCAGCAAACTGTTTTTCTTCACGCTGCGACGCCTCCGATGCGCAAATTAAAAGTTTTAGAGCGTTTCCGACGCATGGCGCTCTAAAGATACGGCGAAGCGAGCCACAGGACGCGCTCCACAAAACGGACAACGAATGGCCGCGCATTCAGTTCGCTCAGTCGGACGGGTAAAGCGGTTGCCCGTGCTTCCCGGATGCGGTTTCCGATGGTCGCGGCGAATTCCTCATCCATAACTTCCAGATCGACTTCGAAGTTCAGCCGCAATGAACGAGGGTCCAGGTTGGAAGAACCGATGTAGCTCCAGCGCTCGTCGATCACCAGAAGCTTGGAATGATTGAAGGGCCCTGTCGCCCGCCAGATGCGGCAGTAATTCTTCAACATCTGGTCGAATTGCGCCGTCATCGCCCTGTCCACAAGCACCAGATTGTTGCTTTGCGGCACGATGATATCCACCACGACTCCCCGCCTCGCTGCGGTAATGAGCGCTGAAATAAGCTCCCGATCGGGGAGAAAATAGGGCGACATGACGAGAATGGAGGAGCGGGCGACGGAAAACGCCCCCATCAGCATCTTGTGATTGGTCTCTATGCTCTTATCCGGCCCCGAGGAGGAAACGCGCGCAACGATCTGTGAACCCGGCACGCCATCGGGAATGGCGATATCCCAGACCGGCGTGTGCAGAAGCTCCCCCGTCGTGAACCTCCAGTCCTCCGCCGCAATGGAGAAAAAATCAGAGACAACCGGCCCGCTGATCTTGAAATGAGTGTCGTGCGCCTGTTTTTCGCCGCCGAATTCAAGGGTGAAGCCCTCGCGGATATTCATGCCGCCGCTAAAGGCGAGGCGCCCGTCCACTACCAGGATCTTGCGGTGGGTGCGCAAATTCGCATAGGGCAGCCGCAGCCCCATGATGACATTGCCGTTGAACACATCGGCAACGATGCCTTTTTCCCGGAGCGTCGGCAGGATGCTCGGCACGGAATAACGCGCGCCCACGGCATCCACCAGCACCCGCACCTCCACGCCCCGGAACTTCGCCCTTTCCAGCGCGGCGACAAAACGGGCACCGATCCTGTCATTGTCGAAAATATATGTTTCGAGGATGATCGACCGCTTCGCCTCGCCTATCGCCTCCAGCATGGCGGCATAGGCTGCGTCGCCGGTGACAAGCGGCTCGATGCGGTTACCGGTCGTCAGTGCGTGGCGCGTCACCCGGTCGCCGAGCGTCTTCATCGCCTCGAAACGGCGTCCGAACCGCGCGGCAATCACCTCGCCGCTCGCATCCAGACGCGCCACGCGATCCATGATCTCGTCCTGCATGAAAGACCGCTGCTGCCTGATACTGGACCGGCGAATCCGGTTGATGCCGGCAATCGCATAAATGACTGCACCGACGATCGGCGACAGAACGATGACGCCCACCCAGCCAAGCGCGGAGCGGACCTCTTCCTTCGTCATCGTGGCATGTACGGCCGCCACGGTTCCCATCAAAATGGAAAGAGCGGCAAGGATATGAGGCCAATAGGCGATGACGAGATCGAGCATGATGCAACTATAGGGCATCGTGCCGAAAAGTGTACCGCGGTTTTGGGAAAACCCGATGCGTAAACAAAAAGGTAGCGCAGTTCGCCGATCCCGCAATACCGGACCGGCACCGGAAAGGCCAAGAAGACCGGACGCCCATCGTTTTACGGGATAGACCCTTGCGGGATTAACGGTGGAAAGTGACGATGCGATATGTCATGAGAGCGCATCTTGATCTGTGAGCAGGGGCACTTGCGGGCTTCTGTGGCGTTTGAAAGCAAGAAGGCCGTGATGCAGGAAAATACCCAGGGCGCCGTCATCGTCATTTCCAGCCACGTCATGCGTGGATCGGTCGGCAACCGTGCCGCGGTCTTCGCGCTGGAGACCCTTGGCTATCCGGTATGGGCGGTGCCCACAATCGTTTTGCCCTGGCACCCCGGCCATGGCCCGTCCACCCGGATGCGCTTTCAGGACGACGACTTCGACAAGGCCATGACCGACCTCGAAAACGCCAAATGGATCGGCGAGGTCAAGGCTGTCCTGACCGGTTATTTCGGCAGCGCGGCGCAGGTGCGCTCCGTCGCAAGGCTGATCCGCAATCTCAAGGAAAAGAACCCGTCGCTGATTTATGCCTGTGACCCGGTCATGGGCGATCTGGGCGGACTCTACATTCCCCTTGAGACTGCCGAAGCCATCCGCGATCACCTCATTCCGCTTGCCACCGTCGCCACGCCAAACCGTTATGAACTGGCCTGGATGAGCGGTGCCGAGCTTGAGACCAACAATGCCATCATGGATGCCGCGCTCGCACTCGGCCCGCCGAAAATGCTGGTCACCTCAGCCGTGTCGATGATGGCGGGCGGCACGGGAAATCTCTATTTGAGCGGCCGGCACGCGCTGATGGCGGAACACCGCGCCATAGAAGACGCACCGAACGGTCTCGGAGACCTGATGGCGGCGCTGTTCCTTGCCCGGCTGCTGGAAGGCATGGACGACGAGAAGGCGCTGCAACTGGCCACCGCCAGCGTGTTCGAAATTCTGGCGCGAACCAAAAAACGCGACATGAACGAATTGACGCTGGAGACGGATTCTTCAAGTCTCTCCACACCCATGGCGATGGTGCAGATGCGCCATCTCTTGCATCCTTCGCGCAGCAAGCGCAAATAGCGGCTAAAGGATTGGTCTTCAACGCACCGAGTTCTTCTCTTGATCTTGGTCCAAGCACAACGGTACTGCGATAGATGAAAGATTTTCCGGAAAACCTTCTCAACGGCTACAAGAACTTCATGAGCGGCCGCTATGCCGACGAGCGCGAAAGATACCGCGTTCTGGCTGATACCGGACAGAAACCGCAGACCCTGTTCATTGCCTGTTGTGACTCCCGTTCGGCGCCGGAAACGATTTTCGACTGCGGACCGGGAGAACTTTTCGTCGTGCGGAACGTCGCCAACATGGTACCGCCCTTTGAGCCTGACGGTCAGTACCACGCCACATCAGCCGCCATCGAATATGCCGTGCAGGTTCTGAAGGTGAAGGACATCGTCGTCATGGGCCATGGCCGCTGCGGCGGCATTCAGGCCGCACTCGACCCCAATCTTGAACCTCTGTCACCCGGCGACTTCATCGGCAAATGGATGAACATGGTGAAATCCGCCGCCGAGCAGATCCAGAGCAACGACGTCATGACCGCTTCCGAGCGCCAGACGGCGCTGGAGCGCGTTTCCATTCGCAACTCCATCGCCAACCTGCGCGGCTTCCCCTTCGTCAAGGCGCAGGAAACCGCCGGCAAGGTGAAGCTGCATGGCGCCTGGTTCGATATCTCGACCGGCGAATTGTGGGTGATGGACGGCAAAACGGGCGACTTTCGCCGCCCGGACCTGTGATTGTCGAAACCTTCTCAAAGCTTCGTCACCCCGGATGTGATCCGGGGCCAAGTGCGATCAAGTCTTTGATTGCTTAGTATTGTTTTCACGGCGCAGACGCGCCGTGACTTGATGCCGGAACTAGTCCGGCATCACGGAAGTGGACGTTCCAATTGGGATAAAGCGGCCTTATTGGCCGTCAATCGCCTTGCCGATAAACGCAATCGCCTGCTGATAAACGCTTGCAGCGTTCCAGCCCTGAATGGCCGCGTAATTCGTCTGCCCCTGCTGATAGCCCGCGCCGCGCTGCCAGCCGTGGCCGACAAGGAAGTTGGCCGTGGAGGCGAGCGCATCGGCGCGCGAACCGACGAGATCGATGCGTCCGTCGCGGTCGAAATCCACGCCGTAGCGCACAACGTTCAACGGCAGGAACTGCGTCTGGCCGATTTCGCCATGGGCAGCACCCTTGGCGTTCACGTTCAGCGAACCGCTGCCGACGAGCTTCAGGGCCGCGTAAAGCTGCTCGGTAAAATAATCCGAACGGCGGCAGTCGAAAGAAAGCGTCGCCACGGCGGACAGCGTGTGCTGGTTGCCCATGAAGCCGCCAAATCCGGTTTCCATGCCCCAGATGGCGAGCAGCGGGCCGGCCGGCACACCATAGGCCTTTTCAATCGAGGCGAAGAGAGCCGCATTGTTCTTCTTCATGGTCTTGCCGCGCGAGATGATCGTCTGGCCGCCACGCTTCTGCATGAACTGGTCGAAGGACAGCTTGAAGCTGTGCTGGCCGCGATCGGCGCGGATGGTCGGCTGATTGTAGGAGACGCCGGAGAAGGCACGATCAAGCACCGAGGCGCTGACACCGCGGCTCGCCGCTTCCTGCTTGAAGGCACCGACCCAGGCGTCGAACCCTGCCGAAGTGTTGCCGCATTGCGCAGCCACAACCGGCGTCGCCGCCAAAACCGAGACCATGGCCACACCAGCCAGAATTGCCTTCATTGCCCGCATCAAAATCTGCCTTCGATATCCTTTGGGGAATTTATCCCGAGAACCAAAACGTCGCTGCTGTATGGGCTCGGGTGCCAAATTGCTTTTTGGCCGCCTAAATTGCCTTTTGGCAGCAAGGCCTGCAAATAAACTGGCCGTGATGATAGCCAATTGGAAAACCCGCCTGCCCCACACAGAACAGACGGGTTATACTTAACGAACCTTAAAAAATCGTATCAAGCTGCCGCCTTGCGGGGCTTGATGAGACCACGATTGACCAGGAGTTCGGCGATCTGGATGGCATTGAGGGCAGCGCCCTTGCGCAGATTGTCCGAAACAACCCAGATGTTGAGGCCGTTTTCAACCGTCGCATCCTCACGGATACGCGAAATATAGGTCGCATCCTCGCCGGCGGATTCAACCGGGGTGATGTAGCCCCCATCTTCATGCTTGTCGATCACGAGGCAACCCGGCGCTTCGCGCAGGATATCACGCGCCTGATCGGCGGTGATCTCGTTTTCGAACTCGATGTTGACCGATTCCGAATGACCGATGAAAACAGGAACGCGCACGGCCGTGCAGGTTACCTTGATCTTCGGATCGAGCATCTTCTTGGTTTCGGCCAGAACCTTCCATTCTTCCTTGGTATAGCCGTCTTCCATGAAGACGTCGATATGCGGGATGACGTTGAAGGCGATGCGCTTGGTGAACTTCTTCGTTTCGACCGGATCGGCCACGAAGACGGCGCGTGTCTGCTGGAACAGCTCGTCCATGCCTTCCTTGCCAGCGCCGGAAACGGACTGGTAGGTGGAGACAACGACGCGCTTGATCTTGGCAAAGTCATGCAGCGGCTTCAGCGCGACAACGAGCTGGGCCGTGGAGCAATTCGGATTGGCGATGATGTTCTTGCGGGTGAAGCCCGAGATCGCGTCGGCATTGACTTCCGGAACGATCAGCGGAACGTCCTGGTCGTAGCGCCATGCAGACGAGTTATCGATGACGACGCAACCCTGCTGGCCGATCTTCGGCGACCACTTCTTGGAAATCTCGCCGCCGGCCGACATCAGGCAAATATCCGTGTCGGAAAAATCGTAGTTTTCGAGGTTGGAAACCTTCAGCGTGCGGTCGCCATAGGAAACTTCCGTGCCCTGCGAGCGGGAGGAAGCGAGCGGCACGACTTCATCTGCCGGAAAACCACGTTCGGCCAGGATGTTGAGCATTTCGCGACCGACATTGCCGGTGGCGCCTACAATTGCAACTTTGAAACCCATGATCAAGCTCTCTTTCTGTCTCTCCTCTTTTGGGTGAGGTGGGGAACCCGCATCGCATTGCGGCTTCCTCGATCCCCAGCCAAACCGGGGAGAGAGCGGTGGCCAGAGACGTCAGACGGTTTTAATCGTCGTTTTGGCCGTAATTCGGATAGAATAAGAAAGACGCGGATCATCGCCGGCGGATTGTGCCGGTCCTTCCATGACAATCATGTCTGCAACATGCCTGCGCAAGGTGATGCTCCTTCTTCGCGAGAAGCTATTAGAAGGTTTGGTGTTCGTGTCAAGAAAAAAGGCACGTTGCGAGCGACCCGGCGCATAAGCGCAAATGCCACCTCGCGACATTTTTGCACGTTATGCATTAGACTAAAGTCATAATCCGAAAGCATCGCTCTCATTGGGGTTAATTTTCTGTCACTCTAACATTACGCGCATTGCACCCTTACGGGGGAGTCCGGAGGAGAGACAGGGCTCTGCAATGCGCTCATTTGACATCTGTGGAGGACAGACAATGGCAAACGTAGCAGCCGTGAGCGGCGCCGCCCGTCCCATGACGGGTGAGGAGAAGAAGGTGATTTTCGCCTCTTCTCTCGGAACAGTCTTCGAATGGTACGATTTTTATCTGTACGGCTCGCTCGCGATCTATATCGGCGCGAACTTCTTCAGCCAATATCCGGAAACGACACGTAACATCTTCGCGCTTCTGGCATTTGCCGCCGGCTTCCTCGTGCGCCCCTTCGGCGCCCTGGTGTTCGGGCGTCTCGGCGACATTGTCGGCCGTAAATACACCTTCCTGATCACCATTCTCATCATGGGCGTTTCGACATTCCTCGTCGGCGTCCTGCCCGGTGCATCGCAGATCGGCATCGCAGCCCCGATCATCCTGATCATCCTGCGCATGCTTCAGGGTCTGGCGCTTGGCGGCGAATATGGCGGTGCTGCAACTTATGTGGCCGAACACGCGCCCAACGGTCGCAGAGGCTATTACACCTCATGGATCCAGACGACGGCGACGCTCGGCCTCTTCCTGTCGCTGATGGTCATTCTCGGCGTGCAGTTCGCACTCGGCAAGGAAGCCTTCGCCGCCTGGGGCTGGCGTATTCCCTTCCTCGTTTCGGTTCTGCTGCTTGGCGTATCGGTCTGGATTCGTCTGAAAATGAACGAATCTCCTGCCTTCAAGAAGATGAAGGAAGAAGGCAAGACCTCCAAGGCACCACTCAGCGAAGCCTTCGGCCAGTGGAAAAACGCAAAGATCGCCCTGCTTGCCCTCGTCGGCGCCGTCATCGGTCAGGCCGTCGTCTGGTATACGGGCCAGTTCTATGCACTGTTCTTCCTGCAGAGCATTCTGAAGGTGGACGGCCAGTCGGCCAACATCATGGTCGCGGCGGCCCTCATCCTCGGCACGGGCTTCTTCGTGCTCTTCGGCTGGCTTTCCGACAAGATCGGCCGCAAGCCGATCATCATGGCGGGTCTCGTTCTCGCGATGCTGACCTACTTCCCGCTGTTCAAGGCGCTCACATGGGCGGGCAACCCGGCACTGGCGCAAGCACAAGCCAGCGTTCGCGCCACCGTGACCGCTGCTCCGGGCGACTGCAAATTCCAGTTCAACCCGACAGGTACGGCGAAATTCACCACATCCTGCGATATCGCCACCTCGTTCCTGACACGCAACTCCGTTCCCTATGACGTCGTTGCTGGAGCGGCTGGAACGCCGGCAAGCGTCAAGATCGGCGACGCCACCATTGCGAGCTACGACGCCATCGCAGCCGGTGCGGATGCTGCCGCAAAAGACAGGGCCTTCCAGAAACAGGTCAACATCGCGCTGCATGACGGCGGCTACCCGCTGGTGCGCGGCGTAGCACAGGTGCCGGACGCAAAACTGGATGCCTTTATTGCCGCCAACCCGGAACTCAACCTCAATGCGGAAGCCGTTCGCGCAGCCGACAAGAAGATGGTGGCGACCGACAAGCTGGTGGCCGACAAGTTGCTGACGCCGGCCGAGACCGCCGGAGCGGCGGAAATGGCCGTCTACAGCATTGCCGGTGGTGGCACCTTCGCCATGGTCGCCGATCCGGCTGCCGTGAACTGGGTCGTCATCATCGCGGTCCTGACCGTCCTCGTGATCTACGTGACGATGGTCTACGGCCCGATTGCGGCCCTGCTGGTCGAACTGTTCCCGACCCGCATCCGCTACTCCGGCATGTCGCTGCCCTACCATATCGGCAACGGCTGGTTCGGCGGCCTTCTGCCCGCCACCGCTTTTGCGATGAGCGCGGCGAAGGGCGATATCTATTACGGCCTCTGGTACCCGATCGTTTTCGCAGGCATCACGCTGGTCATCGGCCTGCTGTTCCTGCCGGAAACCAAGGATCGCGACATCCACACCATGGAGTGAGCGGTTTCGCTCCCGACGATAGAGACCCGGCGCTGACGCGCCGGGTTTTTTATTGCCGCAGTACCGCCAGTGCCCGAACTGGCCTTTCGCATGCTGTCAATCCGCCGCAGGTAGAAACCGCCAAAAACAAGACAAAAACGTTCGAAATAGGCTATGACGCCCTATCGTGCGGAAAAGGGAGAGCCATTTTGAAAATCGGGACACCTAAGGAATTATATGATGGCGAGGCGCGCGTCGGCATGACACCCGACAGCGCGCAAGGCCTGCAGAAACTCGGATATGATTGCATCCTCGAAACAGGCGCGGGCAAGGCGGCGGGATTTTCCGACGACGCCTATCGCGCAGCCGGTGTCACCATCGTCGATAGCGCCGATGCGCTTTATAAAGGTGCCGACATCATCGCCAAGGTTCGTCCGCCGGAAACGTCGGAGATTGATCGCCTGTCTTCGGACAAGACGCTGATCTCGTTCTTCTATCCCGCACAGAACAAGGACCTTCTGGAGCAGGCGAAGGAAAAGGGCGCAAATGTCATCGCCATGGACATGGTGCCGCGCATTTCCCGCGCCCAGAAAATGGACGCGCTGTCCTCCATGGCCAACATCGCCGGCTATCGCGCCGTCATCGAGGCCGGCAATAATTTCGGCCGCTTCTTCACCGGTCAGGTAACTGCCGCCGGCAAGGTGCCGCCCGCCAAGGTGCTGGTCATCGGTGCCGGCGTTGCCGGTCTTGCCGCCATCGGCACGGCAACCTCGCTCGGCGCCATTACCTATGCCTTCGACGTGCGGCCGGAAGTGGCCGAACAGATCGAATCCATGGGCGCCGAATTCGTCTATCTCGATTTCGCCGACCAGAGCCAGGATGGCGCAGCGACCGGCGGTTACGCCGCCCCCTCCTCGCCGGAATTCCGCGAAAAGCAGCTTGAGAAATTCCGCGAGCTGGCACCGCAGATCGATATCGTCATCACCACGGCGCTGATCCCCGGCCGTGACGCCCCGAAGCTGTGGCTGGCCGACATGGTGGCGGCAATGAAGCCGGGTTCGGTCATCATCGACCTCGCCGCCGAGCGCGGCGGCAATTGCGATCTCACGGTGCCCGACCAGCGCGTCGTCTCCGACAATGGCGTCATCGTCATCGGCTATACGGATTTCCCGAGCCGCATGGCCACGCAGGCCTCAACGCTCTATTCCACCAACATCCGTCACATGATGACCGACCTGACGCCCGCAAAGGACGGTAAGGTCGTTCACAACATGGAAGACGACGTCATCCGCGGTGCGACCGTCACCTATCAGGGCGACATCACCTTTCCGCCACCGCCACCGAAGATCCAGGCCATCGCCGCGCAGAAACCCAAGGAACGAGCAAAAGAGCTTACGCCTGAGGAAAAGCACGCCAAGGAACGGGCCGAGTTCAAGGCGCAGACGAAAAGCCAAGTCGGTCTGCTCGTCATCGGTACGGCGGCCCTGCTTCTCGTCGGCCTTTACGCGCCGGCAAGCTTCATGAGCCATTTCATCGTCTTCGTGCTCGCCTGCTTTATCGGCTTCTCCGTCATCTGGAATGTCAGCCACTCGCTGCACACGCCGCTGATGGCGGTGACGAACGCGATTTCCGGCATCGTCATTATCGGCGCGCTGCTGCAGATCGGTTCCGGCAACTGGCTGGTGGTGATCCTTGCCTCACTTTCCGTCCTGATCGCGACGATCAACATCGTCGGCGGTTTCCTTGTGACACGGCGCATGCTCGCCATGTTCCAGAAGTCCTGAGCCGTGTAGGGGACACATAATGACCATTGGTATCGTTTCCGCGGCCTATGTTGCCGCAGCCGTTCTATTCATCCTCTCCCTCGGTGGTCTTTCCGGGCAGGAAAGCGCCAAGCGCGCCGTCTGGTACGGCATAACAGGCATGGGTCTTGCCATTGTCGCCACGGTCTTCGGACCTGATGTCGGCAACTGGTTCATCGTACTTCTGATGCTGGCGGGTGGCGCCGTTCTCGGCTACTTCGTCGCAAACCGCGTGCAGATGACCGAGATGCCGCAGCTTGTTGCAGCACTTCACTCCTTTGTCGGTCTGGCCGCCGTCTTCATCGGCTTCAACGCCCATATCGAGGAAGCGCATGTCGCCTCGCTCGATGAGACGGCGCGTTCCCTGTTGACAGGCTTTTCCGCCCTCCTCGCCCATAAGACGCCGGTAGAACTGGCAATCATGAAGGTCGAGGTCTTCCTCGGCGTCTTCATCGGCGCCGTCACCTTCACCGGTTCCGTCGTCGCCTTCGGCAAGCTTGCCGGCAAGGTGGACGGCAAGGCGAAGAAGCTTCCGGGCGGACACGTCCTCAATGCCGGTGCCGCGATCCTGTCGCTCGTCCTGCTCATCATGTATTGCAACGGTGCTGGCGCATGGACGCTGGTGCTGATGACGCTTGCCGCCTTCTTCATCGGCTATCACCTGATCATGGGTATCGGCGGCGCAGACATGCCTGTCGTCGTCTCGATGCTGAACAGCTATTCCGGCTGGGCGGCGGCCGCCATCGGCTTCACGCTCGGCAACGATCTCCTGATCGTTACCGGTGCGCTTGTCGGCTCCTCGGGTGCGATCCTGTCCTACATCATGTGCAAGGCCATGAACCGCTCCTTCATCTCGGTCATCCTCGGCGGCTTCGGCGGCACGACGGGTCCGGCGATGGAAATCGAGGGCGAGCAGGTGGCAATCGATGCCGAAGGCGTGGCATCAGCGCTGAACGACGCTGACAGCGTCATCATCGTGCCCGGTTACGGCATGGCGGTGGCACAGGCACAACAGGCCGTTTCCGAACTGACCCGCAAGCTGCGCGCCGACGGCAAGACCGTGCGTTTCGCCATCCACCCGGTTGCGGGTCGTCTTCCCGGTCACATGAACGTGCTGCTCGCCGAAGCAAAGGTGCCCTACGACATCGTGCTGGAAATGGACGAGATCAACGACGATTTCCCCAATACCGACGTCGTCATCGTTATCGGCTCCAACGACATCGTCAATCCGGCAGCACAGGACGATCCCAACTCGCCCATCGCCGGCATGCCGGTTCTGGAAGTATGGAAATCCAAACTGGTCATCGTTTCCAAGCGCGGCCAAGGCACGGGCTATTCCGGCATCGAGAACCCGCTGTTCTACAAGGACAACACCCGCATGTTCTACGGCGATGCGAAGAAGTCGATCAACGATCTTTTGCCGCTGATCAAGTGATGAAAAAGGGTGTTTCCGGGATACCGGAAACGCCCTTCTTACTGACGTGAAAAGAAAGCTCCGCCGTCATCCTCGGGCTTGTCCCGGTTGCAGATCCTCGGGACAAGCCGGAGGATGGCGGCGCGCAAATAGCTGATCGTGAGTTAAGGGTATCAACCGGCCCCAGACACCGCTCTCAAAGCACCCGGTAACGCCGGTTGAAATACATCAGTGCTTCGTCGCCCTCATTGATCTTCATATCGACGACATCGCAGATCAGGATATCGTGCGTGCCGCCATCATGTGCCTCGCGAATGCGGCAATCGAAGGAGACCAGTGCGTCTTCCAGAACAGGCGAGCCGGTTTCGAGCACGCCCCAGCTTCCGGCAGCGAAACGTTCTTCCGCCGGTGTCTTGCCGCCGAACAGGGTGCTTAGTACCTCGTGCTTCGAAGCAAGCGTGTTGACGCAGATGACGCCATTGCCCTTCACCACATTATAAGCGGAAGAGCCGCGGTTGAGGCAGACGAGAAGCGTGGGCGGATTGTCGGAAACGCTGCAAACGGCCGTCGCTGCAAATCCCGCACGGCCTGCCGCACCGTCCGTGGTGACGATGTTGACTGCCGCACCGAGCCGCGCCATGGCATTTCTATAATCGAGGCTGCGTTCCTGTGCAGTCTTCGTCTCCATTTCCGCTTCCTTTTCAAGAGACATCATCCGCATCTAAACCATCCTTCCTTAACAGGCCCTCAAGCCAGAACACAGGCGTCTTCGAACGCAAGTCGCGGCAGGCGGCCGAACAGCTTCGACGGATCGCCGTAACCAAGATTGATGAGGAAATTGGATTTCCACGTCGTACCCGCAAAAAATGCGGCATCCACCTTGCCCTTGTCGAAACCGGACATGGCTCCGGTATCAAGCCCGAGCGCGCGGGCGGCAAGAATGAGATAACCGGCTTGCAGCGTGGCATTGCGGAATGCCGTTTCCTCGGCCATCGCCGCACTGGAGGTGAACCAGGAACGCGCATCGGCATGGGGAAACAGCACCGGCAGCTTCTCGTAAAATTCGCTGTCGATGGCAGCGATGACCGTGACGGGTGCTGCCATGGTCTTTTCCAGATTGCCCGAAGAAAGCGCCGGCCTCAATTTTTCCTTGGCTTCCGGGCTGCGCACGAACACGAAACGCGCCGGCGAGCAATTGGCCGAAGTCGGCCCCATCTTCGTCAGGTCATAAAGCGCTGTCAGCGTTTCATCACCGATTGGCTTGTCCATCCAGCCATTGTGGGTGCGTGCCTCAGTGAAAAGTGTTGCCAATGCAGCGTCGTCCAATGCTCTCGTCATTTTACTCTCAAATCCCGTCAGAATGTTTGTGTTGCCGGTAGCAGAAACTGCAAAAGCCGCGCGTTGAAAAGGTCAGAATCGGTGATATTGACCGCATGCGCTCCGAAATCGAGAAGGCAAAGCTCGCTTTGCGGCAAACCTTCCGCAAGACGCAGCGACCGGGTATAGGGCACCAGAAGATCGTCCCTGGTTGCCACTACCAGAACCGGATTGCCGATCTCGCCGAGGCGCGCGTCGATATCAAAGGCCCGGAGCGCCGCGATGCGCCGAAGCACATTCGCCCTGCCCTGAAAATGCGCGACGCCATGCGCATCGTCACGTGCCAGCCGCTCTTGATGCTCTGACATCCAGGCCGCCGGATAAAGAAACAGCGGCTGGGCTTTTACGAAAGCCTCGACACCGGATTTTTCCAGAAGCTCGATCCGCACATCGAAGCAGCGCCCGGAATGCGGATCGGCCTTGCTCCAGGCATTGATAAGAACAAGCCTGTCGATGAGGCCGGGCTTGCGAAGCGCGATATCGAGTCCGATCAGACCGCCAAGCGCATGGCCCATGAAGTGAAATTTTTCGAGGTTCAGCGCCGAGACGATCTCAAGCACATCATCGGCCATCGCCGATATGCCGCCATCTGCCGGCACCTCGCCGCCGGTCCGGCCAGTTCCGCGATGGTCATAGGTAACGATCCGGAAATGGCTGGAAAGGGCCTCGATCTGCGGCGCCCAATAGGCGCCCGATCCACCCAGCCCCGATGACAGCAGGATAGTGGGCGCCTCAGGCTCGGCCCGGCCATGAACCTCGAAATGCATCATTTTGCCGTTTCGCCTTACTTGCCGATATGTGCGACGGTGGCGATTTCCACCAGTGCATCAGGCTTTACGAGGCCGCACTGGATGCAATAACGCGCGGGCTTGTCGCCGGGGAAATATTCGGCATAGACCGTGTTCACGGCCTGATAATTCGCCCAGTCGGTGATGAAGATGTGGTTCATCGTTACGTCCTCCATCGTGCCGCCGGCGGTCTCAATAACGGATTTGATGGTTTCCAGAACATGGCGTGTCTGGGCGCTGGCATCGCCCACATGCACGACATTATTGTCCTTGTCGAATGGCAGCGTTCCGGAAACGTAAACCACGCCATCGGCAAGGGTTCCCGGCGAAAAAGGGGCGATGGGTTTGCTTGTACCGGCAGGCACGACGATCTTCTTCGGCATTTCATTCTCCTCTTTGTGTTTGGGGATCAATCCCTGACGGGTGCGGCCTGCGAGATGACGCCGCAGAAATCATTGACGGTCGCCACCCAGCCGAAAAATTTCTCGACATTGTAGACCGTCGCCTGCTGGATATAGTCCGGGCCCAGATGGTGCGTGGCATCCTCCAGCATCACCCCGAAATATTCGAGATGGAAAGCGTCGCGCAGCGAGCTTTCGACGCAGACATTGGTGGCGATGCCGACGAACACCAGATTGCGGATGCCGCGGGCGCGCAGGACGCTGTCCATATTGGTGTTAAAAAAACCGCTGTAACGCGTCTTCGGCACCAAGATATCGCCGGGCTGGGGCTGCAACTCGTCAACGATGGCATAGTCCCATGTGCCCTTGGCCAACAGCTGGCCCTGCAATTCCGGCCTTTTGCGCATCGTCTTTAGCGCGTTGGACTTGTGCCAGTTGGGCGAACCCGGCCCACCGGCCTCGACATAATCCTTGTCCCAGCCATTCTGGAAATAGATGACCTGAACACCTGCCGCCCGCGCTGCATCCAGCGTCTTCTTGATGTTGGCGATGGTGCCCTTGGCGCCGGAAATATCGAACCCGGCAAGATCGACATAACCGCCCTCGGTCGAATAGGCGTTCTGCATGTCGACCACGACAACGGCGGTCTCGCTGGGCTTGAGGGTAATCGGCTCCGGCCTTGCGGGAAGTGTGACACTTTCCGAACGGCTTTCCGGCCCCTTGTAACCCGCCACGACGGCTTCACTCATTCCGCTGCCTCCAGTTCGGCCAGCACATGCTGGCGGCTCTTCATCAGCGGCTGTACATATTTGCCGAATTTTTCGACGCCTTCGAGAAAATCGTCAAAGGTCAGCATCACGCCACCCGTTCCCGGCACTTCGCTCATTTCATCCAGCATCGCCGCCACTTCCTCATAGGAGCCAATCAGCGTTCCCATGTTGATATTGACGGCCGAGACGGGATTGGACATGTGCCGGACATTGGTGTCAGAGCCGGACTTGGTGTCGACAGAACTCTGCAGGCCGAGCCACTTGATCGCGTCTTCATCCGCGCCCGCCTTGTAATGCTCCCACTTCGCCCAGGCATCCTCGGATTTTTCTTCCGCGAGGATCATGGTCAGCACGACGGATTTAACCTCGCGACCCGACTTTTCCGTTGCCGCCAGAAGTCGTTCATTGGTGGGTGCAAAAGCCTTTGGCGTATTGACGCCGACGCCGAAGCAGAAGCTGTAATCGGCGAATTTGGCAGAGAACGCCATGCCGGAATTGGAGGAACCGGCGCAGATGAGCTTCACATCCCCCTGCGGCACCGGCTTCATGCGGCAATCATCCATCTGGAAGAACTTGCCCTTGAAGTCCGACTGCCCTTCCGTCAGCAACTCTTTCAGCACGGAGGTATATTCGCCGAGATATTCATAGCGATCACCGAAATAATCGTCGCCCGGCCAAAGCCCCATCTGGCTGTATTCAGGACGCTGCCAGCCGGTAATAAGGTTGATGCCGAAACGCCCGCCGGAAATGGAATCGATCGTCGTCGCCATGCGCGCAACGATGGCCGGCGGCATGACAAGCGTGGCGGCGGTGCCGAACAGCTTGATCTTGGAGGTCACGGCGGCGAGGCCCGCCATTAGGGTGAAGGATTCCAGATTATAATCCCAGAACTCGGTCTTGCCGCCAAAGCCGCGCAGCTTGATCATCGACAGCGCGAAATCGAAGCCGTACTTTTCCGCCTTCAGCGTGATTTCCTTGTTCAGGTCGAAGCTTGGCTTGTATTGCGGCGCGTTCTCGGAAAGTAGCCACCCATTATTCCCGATCGGTATAAAAACACCAACTTCCATCTTGCTGTTCCCTTTTTTGGCATCAGGCGTTTTCCTGATTTGAAGAAAGAGTAGCAGGTTCCGTGCCAGACGAAAAAAAATAATTTTATCAATTGGATAATTTTTTGGAGGCCAATTTCTTTTTACCAAAAGATAAAAATTTTATCATTTGGTAAATTAATATGCCTGTTTATTCGGCAAATATCGAACGCAATGTGCGGGAAATGAGCGGCTCTTACAATGGTCGCGAAGCGTTGCACGACAGCCGAAAACCACTCCTCCGTCACGCCGGACTTGATTCTGTATCCAGCCGCGGCCCGTCCGCGCCGCCAATAGAGCCCCGCGCGATCAAGCACTTGATCGCACTAGATCCCGGACCAAGCCCGGGGTGACGGCGTGAGGATGCTAAGGCGAGGTCAGCACGAATGTGCAACGAGGCATTTCAAGCGCTGTGAAGACAACCAGCGACAAGCTATGCCAAAACCTCAACCGAGGCGTTGCTGCGCGTAGGCATGCACGGCCCTGAAGGCGGCTTCGGCGCCGGCGACGACCCGCTCCTCTTCTTCGATGGTCAGCGAAATTTCATCGAGCGCGGCCGTAAAGGTACGCCAATGCAGGCCGCGCCCTTCCGGAGCGCCGGCCAGATGGCGCGCGCCGAATTCTTCGGTGAGGCCAAGCTTGGCTGCGTCTTTCAGAAGGAAAGCCGCGCCGAGGTTCGAGCCTTCGACCACATAAAGCCAGCCCATGGCCTCAGGTAGATCGAACGGCGTTTCGCTGGTAAAGCGCGGCTCGTTTGTTTCAGGAATGGCGTGTCCCAGATCGGCAAGGTCCTGCTCTATCATGGAGAGACGGCGACGACCCTTAAGATCAGGCAGCAGGCCATCAAGCGTTTCATTGGAGAAAAACGCATCGAGGTCGCGATGGAAAAGATATTGCGTTTCCACGAATTTGCCGAAGTTCTCCCGGCTCTCGAACGGCTTCGCTGCCATGATGAAGGTATCGAGACCACCATGCGCGCCACGCGTGGCAGCCCTCAGGCGCTTCACGCGGCTCTGCTCGATCTCTTCCACAGGCGCTGATGGCTCCACAATGGTCATGACGCTTCCCTTTATCCCATATTCAGATTGCCTGATAAAAATCTTTACTTAAACAGTCAAATTTATTTTAGCATTTTTCCTGTGCATCGCTAAAAAATGGCATTCGCGTAAACCGGTGTAAACATTCCATGCCCCACCGGGCGCAACAAAGATCCTGAGGCAGCTTTAGAAGCCAATTCCCCCCGTTCCAGCCTACCGAACAATCATTCTGTAATTACCGCTTTACAACTAACATGTCAGTGTGCCATCAATCTGCAGCCATCTTGGAGGAGCATCTTAATTGACCCAGAAATTCGGCCTTTCGGCAGCACTGACGACCCCTTTCAAAACTGACGGAACCGTCGATACAGACGCCATGATCGCGCATGCCCGCCGTTGCCTTGCAAATGGTTGCGACAGCGTGACACTCTTCGGCACCACCGGCGAGGGATGCTCCGTCGGCAGCCGCGAACGGCAGGTCATTCTCTCCCG
Organism: Rhizobium sp. SJZ105; assembly: GCF_007828365.1. Lineage (NCBI taxonomy): Bacteria > Pseudomonadati > Pseudomonadota > Alphaproteobacteria > Hyphomicrobiales > Rhizobiaceae > Rhizobium > Rhizobium sp. SJZ105. The sequence continues at coordinate 73,237 of NZ_VIUP01000003.1, read as the reverse complement.
CTTCATTGAGGCAGGCATTGCGCCTTCCCGTCTGGTCACCGGCGTTCTCGTGGATTCCATCGAGGATGCAGCCGACCAGTCCGCCGAGGCCCTGAACGCAGGTGCCCGCAATATTCTTCTCGCCCCACCATCCTATTTCAAGAATGTCAGCGATGACGGCCTGTTTGCCTGGTTCTCGGCGGTTTTCGAAAAGATCGGCAAGGGCGCGCGCGACATTCTCGTCTATAACATCCCTTCCGTAACCATGGTAACATTGTCGGTCGAACTGGTGGGGCGGCTGAGACAAGCGTTTCCGGGCATCGTCACCGGCGTGAAGGACTCCTCAGGCAACTGGAGCCACACAGAGCGCCTGCTGAAAGAACACGGCGATCTCGCCATTCTGATCGGCGATGAGCGTGATCTGGCCAAGGGCGTTCGCCTGGGCGGTCAGGGAGCCATCTCCGGCGTTGCCAATTTCCTGACGCAGGAAGTCCGCGCCATGGCCGTTGACGGCAAGGACGATGCGCGCATCGTCGATCTTGTTGTGGAACTTCTGAAATTTCCGGTTACGCCCGCCGTCAAGGTGCTGGTATCACACACGACAGGGGAAAATATCTGGTCTGACGTGCGCGCGCCGCTCGTTGCCATTTCACCGGAGGGCCGGCGGCAGATCGAAGGCGCTTTCGACGCGCTGTTTCGCAAACAGGCCGCCTGAACAGACCTTGAAAGGTTGAGCATGGACGATACCGGCGAACAGACATTGCGGGAACGGGCGTATGAAAGCTTTACGCATCACCTTCTCTCGCGCGACGTTCGCCCTGGGCAATTCATCTCGCAACGCCGCCTCGTGGAATTGACGGGTCTGCCGCTGGGCGCGATCCGGGAAGCAATTCCACGGCTTGAGGCGGAAGGTCTGATCAAGACTGTGCCGCAGCGGGGATTGCAGGTCGCCCATATCGACATCAACCTCATCCGCGAGGCGTTCCAGTTCCGGATCTTTCTCGAGAAGGAGGCCGTGGCGCTCTTTACGCGTTCGGCCTCGGACGAGACCATCGCCAAGCTGTTGAAACAGCACCGCGATATCGTCGAGGCGACGGAAAACGGTGGGGAATCGCCGGAGCTGGACCAGCACGCGCAGCAGGTGGACTGGGGCATGCACGACGCCTTCATCGATAGTCTCGGCAATTCGATCATCTCGAACGCCTACAGGGTCAATTCCATCAAGATGCGCCTCATCAATCAGGAGCGCTTTCGCATCGCAGGCCATGTCAAATCGGTGATGAAAGAACACCTCGCCATTCTCGAAGCCATTGAGAAGCGATCCGTCGAAGACGCCGTGGAGCGGCTGACCGCCCATATCCGCAACGCAAGGGACAGGGCGCTGGCAGTATAGGGCAATTCCGTTAGGGCAGAAGAAAGGTCCTGGCCGGAATTGCATGAAAATAAGCAACAAGCCGGAGGTGAGGAGAATTTCCGGCTAACTGGAGGAGAACTGAAATGACGCATTCATTGCTCAACCCAACGCGTCGCGCCTTTCTGGCAGGCACGGCAGCGATCGGTGGCAGCGCGGTGCTCGGCATCCGCCCCGCATCGGCGGCGGTGAACTGGAAAAAACACGCCGGCACCACGCTTGAAGTCAACCTGGTTAAAAGCCCGCGCAGCGAAACGCTGATCAAATATCTGGGCGAATTCGAGGAACTGACCGGCATCAAGGTCAATGCCGAAGCAACGCCTGAACAGCAGCAGCGCCAGAAGGTGGTAATCGAGCTTTCCTCCGGCAAGCCGAGCTTCGACGTCGTTCATCTGAGCTACCACGTGCAGAAGAGACAGTTCGAAAAAGGCAAGTGGCTGGCCGATATCAGCGGCTTCCTGAAGGACCCGTCGCTGACCGATCCGTCCCTCGTCGAAAAGGATTTCGCCGAAGCCGGCATGCTGTTTGCCAAGGATAGCGACGGCGTGCTGCGCTCGCTGCCCTTCTCGGTGGATTACTGGATCGTCTACTGGAACAAGGAACTCTTCGAAGCCAAGGGCCTGAAATACCCTGAGACCTTCGAGGAACTGGTGACGGCAGCGGAAAAGATCACCGATCCCGCAACCAACACCTACGGTTTCGTCGCCCGCGGCCTGAAGAACGCCAATACCCCGGTCTGGACTTCGTTGATGCTGGGCTACGGCGCAAAGCCGATCGGCGCGGACGGCAAGGTCGACACCGAATCCAAGGAAGCGGTCGAGGCAGCGAAACTCTATCAACGCTTGATGACCAAAGCCGCCCCTCCCGGCGTTTCCGGCTTCAACTGGGCCGAAGCGCAGTCTGCCTTCCTTCAGGGCAAGATCGGCATGTGGTTCGATGGCGTCGGTTTTGCACCGCCGATCGAAAACCCGGAAAAATCCCGCGTTGTCGGCAAGGTCGGTTACGGTGTCATGCCGAAGGGCCCGGCTGTACAGGCGGCCGGCACCTTCGGCGATGGCCTCGGTGTCGTCGAAGCCAGCAGCAAGAAGGAAGCGGCCTACCTCTTCTGCCAATGGGCGATTTCGCACGACATGGGCGCGCGCCTGTTGCAGGCGGGTGCAGGCGTTCCGTTCCGCCAGTCCATCCTCGAAGACCAGAAGGTGCGTGAGGGCGTGAAGATGCCGGCCGCTTGGCTGGATGCGGTCGTCGGTTCCGGCAAGGTCTCGCAGCTTGCCCTGCCGGTCATCATTCCGGTCACGGAATTCCGCGACATCTACGGCGTCGGCCTCACCAACATGATCGGCGGCGCCGACCCGGCAGCTGAGCTGAAAAAAGCGACGGAACAGTTCGCACCCGTTCTGGCGCGTAGCGAGGGATAATGGCCTCCGTGAGCATCGAAAACACCAAAACAGGCGTCAGCCGGAAAGAAAGGAGCAGGCCCGCAAGGCTTGCTCCCAACTACTGGCCTTTCGTCATACCGGCACTTGTCGTTATCTCGGCGGTGATCGTTTTTCCGTGGGTCTTCACCCTGTGGATGAGCGTGCATCGCTGGACGCTCGGACAGGAGCAGAGCTTTATCGGTTTCGATAACTATATAAGGCTCGCAAGCGACGTGAGGTTCTGGGAATCGCTCTGGCACACCCTCATCTATACCGTGCTGTCGGTCGTCGCTCCGCTGTTTCTGGGAACATTGGCGGCGCTGGTTTTCGATGCGCAGTTTCCGCTGCGCGGTTTTCTGCGCGGCGTGTTCGTGATGCCGATGATGGCGACCCCGGTCGCCATCGCGCTCGTCTGGACCATGATGTTCCACCCGCAGCTCGGCGTTCTGAACTATCTCTTGTCCTTCATCCATATCGGACCGCTGGAATGGATCTACAACCAGTCCACCGTCATCCCCTCGCTGGTGCTGGTGGAAACCTGGCAATGGACGCCGCTCGTCATGCTGATCGTGCTCGGCGGGCTGGCTGCAGTACCCCGCGAACCCTATGAAAGCGCCGAAATCGACGGTGCCAACGCCTGGCAGAAGTTTCGTTACCTGACCATGCCGATGATCGCGCCGTTCCTGATGATCGCCGTCATCATCCGCTCCATCGATGCCGTCAAAAGCTTCGACATCATCTACGCGATGACGCAGGGCGGCCCTGGAACGGCCTCGGAAACCATCAACATCTACCTCTACAACACGGCGTTTTCCTACTACGACATCGGTTACGGCTCGGCCATGGCCGTCGTCTTCTTCATCATCATCGTGGCGCTGTCCTTTGTGCTTTTGATGGTGCGCCAGCGTGCGCAATGGAACGAGATGGAGGATCGCTGATGGCTCGCCAATTGCTCAAACGTAAAAACCTCGACCGCATCGGCCTGTTTTTCGTGGCGCTGGTGATGATTTCGCCTGTCATCCTGTTCTTCATCTGGATGATTTCGCTATCGCTGAAATATGAAATCGACAACGGCGCCTATCCGCCGATCCTCATCCCCGAGCGTTTCGCATGGTCGAACTATGTGAAGGTGTTCGAGGAGAATAATTTCTTCCTCTATTTCTGGAATTCGGTGCTCGTCACCGGTGCGGCCACCATTCTGGCGCTGGTGATCGGCGTGCCTGCCGGTTACGGCATCGCCCGGCTGAAGGCGGAAAAGTCGGCTGTCGTCATCATGATCGCCCGTATGACGCCCGGCCTCTCCTTCCTCATTCCGCTATTCCTGCTGTTCCAATGGCTGAACCTGCTCGGCACGCTCTGGCCGCAGATCATCATCCATCTCGTGGTGACGGTTCCGATCGTGGTCTGGATCATGATCGGTTATTTCGAAACCACGCCGAAGGAACTGGAAGAAGCGGCAAGCATCGATGGCGCATCCTCCTGGCAGGTGTTCCGGCTGGTGGCGCTGCCGATTGCCAAGCCCGGCATCGTCGTCTCCTTCATTCTGGCGGTCATCTTCTCGTGGAACAACTTCGTCTTCGGCATCGTGCTGGCCAGCCGTGAAACGCGCACCCTGCCGGTGGCGGTCTACAACATGCTGTCCTTCGAACAGGTGAGCTGGGGACCGCTTGCCGCAGCCGCGCTGATCGTGACGCTGCCGGTGCTGCTGCTCACCATGTTCGCGCAGAAACAGATCGTGGCGGGCCTGACCGCCGGCGCCGTCAAGGGCGGCTGAATCAACCAATTAAAAATACGGGAACCAAAAACATGGCACCGGTCAATATTCTAAACGTCCAGAAGCGCTTCGGCGCGGTCAATATCATCCACGGCATCGATATCGATATCAAGGATGGCGAATTCGTCGTGCTGGTCGGCCCGTCCGGCTGCGGCAAATCCACCCTGCTGCGCATGATTGCGGGGCTTGAGGAAGTCAGCGACGGCGAAATCCACATCGGCACACGCGAGGTCAGCAACCTGCCCGCCCGCGACCGCGATATCGCCATGGTCTTCCAGAACTACGCCCTTTATCCGCACATGACGGTGAAGGATAATATGGGCTTCGCGCTGAAGCTGAAGAAGGTGAGCGCCGACGAAACCAAGGCCAAGGTCGACAAGGCTGCCGCCATTCTGGGGCTGGACAAGCTGCTGGACCGTTATCCGCGCCAGCTTTCCGGCGGCCAGCGCCAGCGTGTAGCCATGGGACGCGCGCTGGTGCGCGATCCGCAGGTCTTCCTGTTTGACGAACCGCTGTCAAACCTCGACGCCAAGCTGCGCGTGCAGATGCGCGGCGAGATAAAGGCCATGCACCAGCGCATCGGCACCACCACCATCTACGTCACCCACGACCAGGTGGAAGCCATGACCATGGCCGACAAGATCGTGGTGCTGCATGACGGCGTGATCGAGCAGATCGGCGCGCCGCTCGAGCTTTACGACCGCCCGGCCAACCTCTTCGTTGCCGGTTTCATCGGTTCGCCTGCGATGAACTTCATTCGTGGACGCGTCGAAGAAGGCGTGTTCCGCACCGTGAAGGGCTTAAGCCTTCCCCTGCCCGCCAACAGCGATATTGCCGCACTGGGCGGCCGCGACCTCGTCTACGGCGTGCGGCCGGAACATATCCGTGCAGCAAGCGGCGGTATCGAAGGCCGGGTCGAACTGGTCGAAGGCACCGGCTCGGAAATCTACGCCAAGCTGAACTGCAAGGGCGACGAGATCGCCTGCTTGTTCCGCGAGCGGCTGGACGTGCGGTTCGGCGATACGATCAACATCGCCATCGACCCGGAAATGGTTCACCTTTTCGACAAGGCAACCGGCAAGCGCATCTAAGGCGCATGCCGAGTAAAATTGCGTAAGACAAAGACATAGGGTGACGGGCATGGACAGCCAACACGAGAGCCGCAAACATGTGCTGTGCGTGGGTGCAGCCGTGCTCGACACCCTGTTTCGCGTCCATGACATGCCAAAGGGCGAAGGCAAGGTCCTGCCTTGCGAAATGTTGCAGATCGCCGAGGGCATGGCATCCAGCGCAGCCTATGCGGTGCACCGCATGGGCGGGCGCGCCAGCCTTTGGGGTGCGGTGGGCGACGACGAGACCGGCACCCGTATCCTGCGCGATCTCGCCGAAAGCGGTATCGACACCACAGGCATGACAGTCGCCACGGGCGCACGCTCGGCACTCTCCACGATCATTATCGATGATCGCGGCGAGCGGCTGATCGTGCCTTTTTATGATCACAGGCTGCATGAGAAAAAGCGCTCCTGCACACCAGCGGACCTCGCCGCTTACGACGCCGTGCTGGTGGATGTGCGCTGGCCGGAACTGGCGCTCGAGGTTCTTGATGTGGCACGCGCGCTCGGCAAACACGCCATTCTCGACGGCGACGTCGCGCCGGTTGAAATCCTCGAAAAGCTCGCTCCCGCCGCAACCCACATCGTTTTTTCCGAACCCGCCGCCGCCCGGCTGACGGGGCTTGAGACGGTAGAGGACATGCTGCCGGTGCTGCACGCCCGCTACCCGCAAACCTTCATCGCCGTCACCGCCGGACCGGCAGGCTGCTGGTGGACGGAAGCTGGCGATCCCACTGTACATTTTCAGGAAACGATGCAGGTCAAGGCGGTGGATACGCTGGCGGCAGGCGACATTTTCCACGGCACCTTTGCGCTTGCCATAGCCGAAGGCATGGAGAGCCGCGCGGCCATCCGGCTCTCCTCCGTTGCGGCTGCCCTGAAATGCACCGTCTTCGGTGGTCGCATCGGGGCGCCCACACGCGAAGAGACCGAGGAAGCCATGCGGCAATGGCTGGAGCGGGAGCGTGAACGGGGACCGGCGCTACGCGCCTCCTGAGCGCATCCATTGCCCGCATAAAACTATTCCATTTTTGCGATGCCGTTTCCCGGCGAACTAGGCTAACGTCAAGTCAGAGCAAAGCTTTTCGCAAGCCGCGCTTGTTCCACCTTGAGCCTGCATTCCGCAAAAGTGATCGCCCGATGCATCAGACGACCCGCCCGAGACTGCGCGATATCGGCTTTAAGCCGGGCCGGTTCCAGACTGGCGCGCTCAACGCTATCACCGATGTCAAAGGTGTGCTTGTCGGCCACTCCACTGTGATCGAAGGCGACACGATCCGCACCGGCGCAACCGCGATCCTGCCGCATGGCGGCAATCTTTTTCAGGATAAGGTGCCCGCCGCCTTCGCCGTCTATAATGGTTTCGGCAAGTTTGCAGGCTCGACCCAGATCGAGGAACTCGGCGAACTCGAAACGCCTGTCATCCTCACCAATACGCTTGCAACCGGCCGGGCAATCGAGACGATCAACCGCCACACACTGGCGCAGCCGGGTAACGAAAAAGTGGTGTCGATCAATGCGGTCGTCGGAGAGACCAACGATTCCCGCCTCAACGACATCCGCGCTGGACGCCCGACCGTCGAGGAAATTTCGGCCGCGCTGAAAAACGCTGCCGCAGGCCCGGTGGCCGAGGGCGGCGTTGGAGCCGGAACCGGCACGGTGGCTTTCGGCATGAAGGGCGGCATCGGAACCGCATCCCGCATCGTCACCGTCGCGGGGGAGGCCTATACGCTCGGCGTTCTCGTGCAGTCCAATTATGGCGGCCATCTTCTCGTCTGCGGCAAACCCTATGTGAGCCCGGAGCACAAGGACAAGGACGGCTCGATTGTCATCATCATCGCAACCGATGCGCCGCTGTCGTCGCGCAATTTGAAGCGCTTGGCCGCTAGGAGCTTCGGCGGCCTCTCGCGCACCGGTGCTGCACTGAGCAATGGTTCCGGCGATTACGCGCTGGCATTTTCGACCAACGAGCGCCTTCGCCGCACGCCCGCACGCCGTAAGGCAGTTACAGACTATCCTGAGCTTTCCAACGATGCGATCTCGCCACTGTTCGAAGCTGCGATAGAGGCGACCGAAGAAGCGATCCTCAATTCGCTATGCGCGGCAACAACAACATCAGGCTTCAACGCTGGAACCGGCAAGGTCTCCACGGTCGAGGCCATTTCCATCGATACGCTTAAAACCCTTCTTTCAGCCTGACTTTTCCAGACGGAGTTTTCATGACTAGCCAATCCGGTCGCATCGTTTATCTCAACGGCGAATTCCTGCCCGAGGCGGAAGCCCGCCTTTCCATCTTCGACCGCGGCTTCCTGTTCGGCGACGGCATTTATGAAGTCACCTCCGTTCTCGAAGGCAAGCTGATCGACAGCGACCTGCACATGGCGCGGCTGGAACGCAGCGCCCGCGAAATCGACGTGCCGCTGCCGGTCACAACAAAGGAAATCGTCGAGGCCGAACGTCGCCTGATTGCCGACAACAACCTTGTCGAAGGCATGATCTACCTGCAACTGACGCGCGGCGCGGAAGACCGCAACTTCCTGTTTTCCGCCGATTTGAAGCCGACGCTGGTGATGTTCACGCAGGACAAGAAACTCGTCGGCACCGCCGTGGAAGAGGCCGGAATTGCGGTCAAATCCGTTCCCGACCAGCGCTGGGCGCGCCGTGATATCAAGACCGTCTGCCTGCTGCCGCAAGTGATGGCAAAACGCATCGCCAAGGCTGAAGGCTGCGATGAGGCGTGGATGATCGAGGATGGTTTCGTCACCGAAGGCGCATCCTCCACCGCCTATATCATCACCGGCGACAGGAAGATCATCACCCGCGGCAACAGCAACAAGACCCTGCCCGGCTGCACCCGCCTTGCCGCCCTGCAACTGGCCAAGGAGGCCGGTTTCACGCTGGAAGAACGGCCTTTCACGCTGGAAGAAGCGATGAACGCAGACGAAGCCTGCCTGACCAGCGCCTCCAACTTCGTGGTTTCGGTGACGAAGATCGATGGCAAGCCGGTGGGTGATGGCAAACCAGGCGCGATGGTGAAACGCCTGCGCGCTCTCTATCTCGAAAACGCCCACCGCACCGCGATCTGACCAGGATCAATCTTCGAGAACCGCCCATATGCGCTCGACAACTGGACGGCGGTTCTCCTTGGAACGATAAAGCCGGATATCCACGGCAATATCGAAACTGTGATCGGCGGCACGCACCAGCGCGCCGCTATCCAGCTCATGCCGCATCAGGCTTTCCGGCACCCAGGCAACACCCCATCCCGCCATCGCCATGGCTTTCAGCCCCACCGACATGCTGCCCTCATGCACCCGCTCGAATTTCGGCAGGCGCGCACTCAGGAGATCGCGCAAGAGCGGCCCGAAGAACGATGCTTTTTCGTAATCCAGATAGGCAAAGGGTTTTTTCGCGCCTTCCGTCAGGCTGTGCAGCGGCGCACCATCCTCCGCGGGGGCGGAAACGGGAATGATGTTTTCCGCGCCAAGCATGCGGAATTCGAAGGTCTGCGCATCGAGCAGCATCGGCACTTCGGGGTGGGCGTAGGTCAGAAGGAAATCGCTCTGCCCGTCCACCAGCGAATTGAGGTTCTCCTCCATGCTGCCGGAATCAGGCCGCAGAACCGAAAACAGCGGTCCCGCCTTCTCGTTCACCCGTTTCAGCCAGTCCGGGAAGAAGGTGAAAGACAGCGTGTGCAGCGCCGTCAGCCGCACTGTTCTGGCATCCTCGCCGTCTTCCTGCAACAGGGTGCGACGGGCGTGGTAAAGCTGCTTCAGGGTTTCCTGCGCCACCGGAACGAACTTCACCCCGGCCTCGGTCAGTCGTGAGGGATAGGAAGCGCGATCGACCAGCGTCGCGCCCACCCAGGCTTCCAGCTGCTTGATCCTCCGGCTGAAAGCGGATTGCGTCACATGCCGCTCTTCCGCCGCCTTCGAAAAATTGAGCGTTCCGGCCAGCGCCAGGAAATCCTCGAGCCATTTGATTTCCAAGGGCCTGTTCTCCCACAAAGATGTTGAACCGGCCTTTAGCTGGAACAAGGGTCTTTATTAGGAGCAATAGCAGCTGATTGAAACCCTCTTAAAGGCTTCTTGAATATTCGATCATTCGCGCCCGGCTCGCCACAAGCTCTATCCGGCTGTCGCTCAATTGATTGAGGCAGATGCGCTTCGTCCACGGCCCGTCCGAGAGCGTGAAGAGGAAGCGACCATTGCCGAGCGCCGTCAAAGGCATGGAGCGGCGCGTGGGACCGATGCCCATGGTCAGCGACGAACCGGAAATCGTAAATTCCGCCCCTTCGGTAGAGCGCCAAGATCCGGAAAGCTCATCGGGCACCGCATGGTCGCCAACCGGCAGGAACCGACGAGCGGCGTGGCCTGCCTCGCCGACGATCGCGTCGCCCTCGAGCCTCAGAAGCATCGGAGAGGATGCGGAGCGCGATGACACCCAGCCATCGGCATCTTCATAAAGCGTGTCGTCGCCATCGATGAAGGTCGAGGTACTGCCCTTGATCTCCAGCCACCACGGTCCGCTTTCGGTGACATAGATGCCTTCCGGCAAGCTGGCGGCGGGTTTGGGTAAAGGCAGACCGGTCAGGGCCGCCATGCTTTCCAGCGCAATCTTGAAGCCGTTGGTATCCTCGCGGTTCGATACCACGACGAAACCCGTGCCGTTTTCCGGATCGAGAAGGAAATACGTCTTGTAGCCGGGATGCGAACCGCCATGACCGACGAAACGTCTGTCGCCGAGATGTGACCAGCGCAGGCCGAGACCATATTCGCTCATCCGTCCATCGGCGAGCCGCCGCTCGGTGGAAAGCCCGTCCAGAACGCCGGCAAAGCTGCCCTCTCCCCGCATCAGCCCCTGCAGCCAGCGGGTCAGCGCTTCGGCACTGCCGGCAAGACTGCCCGAAGCGGAAATATGCAGCCCCGCCGCCGAAAGTTGCCAGTTGCTCTCAGCCTTCCAGTAACCCGGCACCAATCCGTCCACCGGATCATTCCAGACGTCCGGCGCCTTCAGGAAAACACCGAACGGTCCGGCAATTTGCGTCTGCACGAAATCGTCAAAACGGAAGCCATGGCGCTCCAGCGCCGCCTCGACCAGACGATAACCGGTATTCGAATATGAAACCTCGCTGCCGGCCGGAAAGTTCAGCCGGGTCAGCCGCGACAGATAGTCTAGAAGCGGGCCGGCCTTCGTTTCGGTGTAGACGGAAAGACCAAGCAGCGAGAGGCATTCGCGCGTGTCCGGCAACCCGCCGCTCATATCCAGCGCCTGCCCGACAGTGACGTCGCGGAGTGGCGATTGCAGCTCCGGCAGATGCTTGCCGAGCGGGTCGTCAAGCCCGATCAGATCGGAATGGGCAAGCACCATGGCACAGAAGGCATGTTTGGTGACGGAAGCGTAACGCACCACGCTTTTCGGCGTGAACGGCGCAAACGTCGAAAGGCTCTCAACCCCGCCCGCATGGGCAAAACGGATGCCATTGAGATCGAAACCGATCACCGCTCCGCCTGGCTCGTTGCCGGCCCATTGCGAGACGAAACTCTCGGCAAGCGTAGAAGCGGCGTTCCAGTCGAATTGCTGTGACATTGTTCGGTCTCGTGTCTTCGTGGGTCTTGTGGGAAGCCTCATACCGCTGCCGCGACCTTCTCCCCGGTGGGAAGAGGAAGCGAGCAGCACCCGCTCGATCTATGTGCGACGTGGGCTCAAGCCGGCTCTTCCAATCGGATACTCAGGCTGCGCAACTCTTCTGTATGCGGGTGTTTCGTGCGGCCTTCGCGCAGATCGCCTGCATTCAGCTGCTCGACCATTTCACCATTCAGCATCACGCCCACCTGTGGGCACAGATGCGCGATAACAGCCAGATTGTGGCTGACGAGGATATAGGTGAGGTTGCGCGCCGCCCGCAGATCCTGCAACAGGTTCAGGATTTCCGCCTGCACTGAAACATCGAGCGCCGAAGTCGGCTCATCGAGCAGCAGAACCTGCGGATCGGCAATCAAAGCACGCGCAATCGCCACGCGCTGACGCTGGCCGCCGGAGAGCTGGTGGGGGTAACGGAAGCGCACCGCCTGCGGCAGGGCCACATCCGATAGCGCCTGCTGGATGCGTTTTTCGATATTGTCCATGCCGTGCACCAACGGCAATTCGCTGAGGATACGGTCGATAGTCTGGCGCGGATGCAACGAACCATAGGGGTCCTGAAACACCATCTGCACCTGCCGGAAGAATTCCGGCGTGCGCTTCAGCGGCGCATCCTTGCCGGCAAAGGCAATGCGGCCTTCCCAGCTTTCATTAAGGCCGGCCATGGCGCGCAAAATGGTGGACTTGCCCGAGCCGCTTTCGCCAACGATGCCGAAGCTGCCGCCCTTTTCGACCGAAAAGGACACGCCCTTCACCACTTCACGGTCGCCGAACTTGATACGGAGATTTTCGACGTCGATCATAGGCTGGACCACGCTGCATCACGGTTGAGAACGGGAAGACGCTCGCGCGGATGCGTCAGCGAGGGAATGCAGTTCAAGAGACCCTGCGTGTAAGGATGCTGTGCTTTCAGGAGTTCGGAAGCTTTCAGTTCCTCCATCACCCGGCCGGAATACATGACAGCCACGCGGTCGCAGAAATGCGAGACTAGCGGCAGGTCGTGGCTGATGAGGATGAGACCCATGCCGCGTTCCGATACCAGCTCCTCGATCAGCCGCAGGATTTCCGCCTGCACCGTGGCATCGAGAGCGCTTGTCGGTTCGTCGGCGATCAGAAGCTCTGGATCAGGCGCCAGCATCATGGCGATCATGACACGCTGGCCCATGCCGCCGGAAACCTCGTGAGCGTAGGACGAAGCGACCTGGCGCGGATTGCGGATCTTCACCTGATCGAGCAGAGCGATTGCCGCCTCCATGGCCGCACGCTTGCTGCCGCCCTTGTGGGCGCGCCAGGCTTCCGCGATCTGTGCACCCATGGTCTTGACCGGGTTCAGCGAATATTTCGGATCCTGAAGGATGAAACCTGCCCGTTTTCCTCGGATCTGGCGCATCTGCTTTTCACTGGCGGAAAGCACGTCGATACCGTCGAAGGAGAGCTTGTCGGCCCTGATATCAGCATTGGAGGGCAGAAGCTTCATCAGCGCGCGCGCCGTGAGGCTCTTGCCCGAACCGGATTCACCGACGATGCCGAGCTTTTCTGTTCCGAGCTTCATGGAAACACCGCGCACCGCCTCGAAGCGGCTGGTGCGGGTCTGGAACGCGATCTTCAGATTTTCGATTTCGACCAGCATGGCTCAATGTCCCTTCGGGTCGAGCACGTCGCGCAGACCATCGCCAAGGAAGTTGAAGGCGAGCGAGACGAGGAAAATGGCGATGCCCGGAATGGTGGCGACCCACCATTGTTCGAAGATGAAGCGCTTGGCCGTCGCAATCATCGCACCCCATTCCGGCGAAGGCGGCTGCGCGCCCATGCCGAGGAAGCCGAGGCTTGCGGCGGTGATGATGATCGAGCTCATGTCGAGCGTGATGCGCACGATGAGGCTCGGCACGCAGAGCGGCGCGATGTGACGGGCGATGATGCGCCAGGCGGAAGCGCCTGTCAGCCGGTAGGCCGCAACGAAATCGCTGCCGCGAACCGTCATGGTTTCGGCGCGAGCGAGACGCGCATAGGGCGGCCAGGCGGTGAGCGCGATGGCGAGAATGGCGCTTTCGACGCCAGGCTTCAGCGCCGCGACGAAGGCAAGCGCCAGGATGAGGCGCGGGAAGGCCAGGAACACATCGGTCACCCGCATCAACACCGTATCGACGATACCACCGAAATAACCGGCGATGCAGCCGATGGCGAGACCGATCGGCGCAACGAGAACAACGACGGCAATGACCATGCCAAGCGTGACGCGACCACCATAGAGAATGCGCGAAAGAATGTCGCGACCCAGCTCATCCGTGCCGAACCAGTGCTCGGCACTCGGGAAGGCAAGGCGGTTGCCGAGGTTCTGCGCGGCCGGATCGTAAGGCGCGATGAACGGCGCCAGCAGCGACAGCGCAATGAAGATGATGATGATCGTGAGACCGACCACCGCCAGCGGATTGGACTTGACGTTCAGCCAGATGCGGTACCGGTTTCCCCAGGCAGCCTGCCTGCGGGAATGCGGCGTCTCATCCAGAGCCCAGTTTCTGAAAGTTGCTAACATCATCGAACGCGGGGATCCATTACTCGGTAAAGTACGTCTGCGAGCAGGTTGAGGCCGACATAGATCAGGCCGATCAACAGGGTCGCTCCGACGACAGGGTTCATGTCCGCGTTCATGAGCGAGACGGTGAGATATTGGCCAAGGCCCGGCCAGCTGAAGACGGTTTCCGTCACCACGGCACCTTCCAGAAGGCCGGCATAGGTGAGTGCGAGAACCGTGACGAGCTGTACGGCAACCGTCGGGAAGGCGTGCCCCCAGATAACGGTCATTGCCGAAAGCCCCTTGGCACGGGCGGTAATGACATATTCGCCCTTCAGCGCATCGATCATGAAGGCGCGTGTCATGCGGGTGATATAGGCCATGCTGAAATAGGCAAGGATACAGACGGGCTGCACCATATGGGCGATGGCGTCGTAAAACGCGTCCCAGTCGCCGGCAAGCAGCGTATCGACCGTCATCAGGCCCGTGACCGGCGAGATCATGCCGTCATAGATGATGTCCTGCCTGCCCGGTCCGGGTGCGACGCCAAGCGTGGCGTAAAATACCAGCAGCGAAATCAGCGCCAGCATGAAGACGGGCACGGAATGGCCGGCAAGGCAGACGACGCGGATGATCTGATCCGTCAACTTACCCTGCTTCACGGCGGCCCATACGCCGAGCGGAATGCCGATCAGCGCAGCGAGAATGAGTGCTGCCGTAGCAAGCTCGAAGGTGGCGGGGAAAACGCGCTTGATATCGATCCAGACCGGGTTGCGGGTCAGAATGGAATTGCCGAAATCACCGTGCAGCACTTGCGACACATAGTGGAAAAACTGAACGACCAGTGGCTGGTCCAGGCCCATTTCGGCCCGAACCCGCACAATGACGTCTTCAGGCGCGTTGTCGCCGACTGCCGCAATGACGGGATCGACAGGCATGACGCGCCCGATCAGGAAGGTGATGACCATCAACCCGAACAGCGTCAGAATGACGCTGCTCAGTGTCGACGATATGCTTTTGACGCGCTTGTTCAATGTTACGCTTTCTTAGCATCGTGGTAGGAATTGCCCTCGGAGAGAACGCCGAGTTCAAAGCCGGAAACGCCCTTGCGGAACGCGGCCGTCTTCGTCGTCTGGAACATGAAGACGAAGGGGCTGTTTTCCATGTGCTCGCGCTGCAGCGCTTCATAAAGCTCGATGCGCTTTGCCGGGTCCTTCTCGTCGCGGGCGGCTTCTGCCTTCGCGGCAAAGTCGTCGTTCTTGAAGCGCGAACGCCACAGGAAGGGCTTGGACTTGGCGTCGTCGCCATTGTCCTTGTTGATGTTGAAGACATCGGCATTGGAATGCGGATCGAAATAATCCGTGCCCCAGGCGGAAAGCGCCATCTGGTGTTCGCGGCCGCGCATCTTGGTCAGAACCTGACGGTTCTCGGCAGATTGCAGACGCACCTTGATGCCGATATCGGCAAGATTTGCCTGGATGGCCTGCGCCAGATCCGGGTAAGGCTGGGCGGAATAGTGATCCATGGTGATTTCGAAACCGTCGGCAAGACCGGCTTCCGCCATCAGCGCCTTGGCCTTTTCGACATCGCGCTGGTACGGCGTGTCGTTAACGGCGCCGGGGAAACCTTCCGGCTCGAAGCTCTGGTGAACCTTGTGCGTCAGCGGCACAATGTTTTCCTGCATGCCCTTATAGTCCAGCGCCCATTTGATGGCCTGCCAGACCTGTGGCTTGGCAAGGTTCTCATTGCCCTGATTGAGCGAGATCAGCACCAGCGAGGCGATGCTCTTGCGCTGCAACTCGATGTTGGCGTCGTTCTGGACGGTACGCAGCTGTTCCGAAGTCAGGTCGCGGGCAATGTCGATATCGCCCTTCTGCAACATCAGAAGCTGGGAAGACGGATCGGTGACATGGCGCAGGATAACGCGCTTGATGTTACCCTTGTAGGGGCCATTCGGGTTGACGGTGAGCGCTACGCTCTCGCTCGGCTTCCAGGCCTGCAACATGAAATCGCCGGAACCGGCGCTGTTTTTCTGCAGCCAGCCATTGCCGAGGTCTTCGCCCGAGGCATTTGCCAGCACGGCCTTCTTTTCAACGATCGCGCCGATATTGGCGGAGAGGCAATAGAGCAGGAACGAGATTGCGGTCGGCTTTGCCGTCGTCAGCTTCACCGTCTTTTCGTCGGCGGCAACGATGGTAGTTTCGGCATTGTCAGGCGTGAAGCCGAACTGGCCGATGATGAAGGCCGGGCTCTTGTTCATCTTGATGGCGCGCTGCAGAGAAAAGGCCACGTCTTCCGCGGTCACTTTCGCACCGCTCGAGAAGGTCGCATCGTCACCGATCACAAAGGTGAAAACCTTGCTTTCCGCATCGGCTTCCCAGGACTTCGCGATGACCGGATCGACCTTGGTGGAATCTTCACGGTTCGCCCGCACCAGCTTCTGGTACATGTTGGACATGATTTCACCGCCGACGGCTTCGAAACCCTCATGCGGATCAAGGCTCGTCATGTTGTCCAGCTGCTGCGCGACCACCAGAATATCCTTGGGCGTCGCAGCAAATGCCGGAATGTGCGCATAGGACAGGAACGGTACGGCAGCGCCGGCAATCAGCAGGTTGCGTCTTGAAATCATCGAAAATCCCCTTTCGGACCTTATTTTTCGGAAACGGTATGGGTTCGCCCCAATCCAGTCATTTTTTTTATGTTTTCCCGCGATTACCACGAGCAAACGAGGCGCGACCAATTCCAAATTTGGCAGAGCCTATGCACGGATTGCATTTGCTCCGACCTTGACCTTTCATCTACCAATTCTCAAAAGTCTGACGACCGCGCGCCCGCGCGCCGCCCGTATCCAAAGGTGAATGACCATGACCGATGAAAAAACCGTACCCGTCTTCGACGGCCACAACGACGTGCTTCTGCGGTTATGGCGATCGGGCAATACCTCTCCCGAAACGCTTCTCATCGAGGGTGATACGGTCGGCCACATCGACCTGCCGCGCGCCAGGAAGGGCGGGTTGGCCGGTGGCCTCTGCGCCATCTACGTCCCCTCGCCCAGCATGGAGAAGGACGCGAACGGCGACTTCACGACACCGGCTGAAGCGGACGCGCTGAAGGCGACGCTTGGCATGGCGGCCCTGCTGTTCCGCGCCGAGAAACAATCAGGCGGTGCGCTGAAAGTCTGCCGCACGGCCGCCGAGATCCGCAGCGCGATGGCAGAGGGCGCCTTTGCCTCCGTCTTCCATATCGAGGGCGCAGAAGCGATCGGCGCCGATCTGGATGCGCTGCATGTTCTCCACGAGGCTGGCCTTCGCACGCTCGGCCCGGTCTGGAGCCGCCCGAACATCTTCGCCTACGGCGTTCCCTTCCGCTTCCCGTCGACACCGGATATCGGCCCCGGCCTCACCGATGCCGGAAAACGGCTGGTAAAGACCTGCAACGAACTGAAGATCATGGTCGACCTGTCGCACATGAACGAACAGGGTTTCTGGGACATCGCGAAGATTTCGGACGCACCGCTGGTGGCGTCCCATTCCAACACCTATGCGCTGTGCAACCACAGCCGCAACCTGACGGACCGCCAGCTGGACGCGATCCGCGACACAGGCGGTCTTGCCGGCATCAATTTCGGCGTTCTGTTCCTGCGCCAGGACGGCGTGAAGAACCCCGCTACCGACCTTGGCGAACTGGTCCGCCATGTCGACTATATCGTCAACCGCATCGGCATCGATCACGTCGCACTCGGCTCGGATTTCGACGGCACCACCATTCCAGCAGCCATGAAGGATGCGGCCGATCTGCAATTGCTGGTCACAGCCCTACGCAACGGCGGTTATGACGACGCCGCACTCGCCAAGATCTGCCATGGCAACTGGGTTCGCGTGCTGGAGAAAACGTGGGGCGCGTAACGCGCCCCGACTTTGGCATTCTCCCCGGACTTCCGTGCCGGAGACATGAAGCGGCAGGCCTCAGGCCTTTGCCGCTTTCTTTTTGCCCGTGGACCGAAACGCCAGCAGGCCTGCGACCAGACCAGCAATGGCCCATTTGATCGGCAGTACATCCGCCGTCTCGCTACGGATCGGCAGAACGGTCACTGTTCCCGGACGCGATTCATATCCGGCCTGCCCGCCGGCCTTCGCATCAGCGATCTGCTGCGGCGAAACAACCCATTCGGCGCCCCGCATCTTGTCATAAGCCATGTAGCCGCCGCCCACCAAAAGGGCTGCGATCAGCGAAATTACTATTCTTGTAGGCATGTTCATATTGCATTTCCTTCAATTGAAAGAAGCGTTTAATCACATCAAACATCGCCTCCAAGCAATCGGAACGTTTAATTCACGGAGTTTTTGATCTAAAATTTGAACATCGCTCTTTTTGGTTGCATTTTTCATTTTAACGGCGAAAATCTCGTTGGTTTGTCGCCAAACTTCACATCGACACGTCACGCATTTCTGCTAAGCAAATTTCCTCAACCGAAACGAATTAGCGACACAATCCTGTGGTTCGCCAACCAAGGGACTGGCGCTGGAAAAAGCAAATGGCAGACAAGAGCGAAATTATACAGACCGATATTACCGAATCCCCGGTTGAAAGCTTCTTTGCCAGAAACCGGCCCTATCTGACGGCCATCGCCATTACGCTCATCTTCGTGATGATGACGTTTGCGATTTACCGCCTCACATCCGAAGTGCGGTACGATGATGTGATCGCAGCCCTTCTGGACACTTCGCTTCCGGCCATTCTTCTTGCAATGGTCTTTACGGCGCTGAGCTTCCTGTCGCTGATTTTCTATGACGCCAACGCGATCGAATATGTCGGAAAAAAGGTGCGCTTCCCGTCCATGGCGGCCACCGCTTTTGCCGCTTACGCCATCGGCAACACTGCTGGATTTGGCCCCTTGAGCGGCGGCGCAATACGCTTTCGCGCCTATTCCAGGCTGGGACTTTCGCCGGGTGACATCGCCCGTGTCATCGCCTTCGTCACGCTGTCCTTCGGGCTGGGCCTTTTGTCGGTCAGCGCCCTTTCGACCTTCATCGTCGCACCACGCATCGCAGCCATCATCGGTCTCGACCCGACTGTTCTAAGGGGCGGAGCGCTCGCCGTCATTGCCGTTCTCGTTACCACCGCCTATATCGGCCGCAACGGCAGGGCGATCCGGCTCGGCAAATGGCGACTGCGCCTTCCCGACAGCCGCACCTCCTCGCGCCAGTTCCTCGTCTCCGCCTTTGATATCGCCGCCTCCGCCTCCGTGCTTTACGTGCTCCTGCCCGAGACGCATCTCGGCTGGCCGACATTCTTCGCGATCTATGCCACCGCCGTTGGCCTTGGCGTTCTCAGCCACGTTCCCGCCGGTCTCGGTGTGTTCGAAACGGTCATGGTAGCCGGGCTCGGCAACGCGATCAGCGTCGATCAGCTGCTCGGAAGCCTCGTTCTTTATCGCGTCATCTATCACGTCCTGCCGCTGGTTGTTGCCATTCTGGTAATGATCGTTTCCGAAATGAAGCAGTTCGCGGCCAAGCCGGTGGTCTCCGATATCAGCCAGCTTGCCGTGCGGCTGGCGCCACCGCTGCTCTCCACCTTCGCGATCATTCTCGGCACCATGCTGATCTTTTCGAGCGTGACGCCGACGCCCGGCAGCAATCTGGATTTCCTGTCGAATTTCGTGCCACTGCCGATCATCGAGGCGGCGCACTTTCTGACGAGCATTCTCGGCCTTGGCCTCGTTGTCGCCTCCCGCGGCCTCGGGCAGCGGCTGGATGGGGCGTGGTGGATTGCCCTTGTCGCCGCATCGCTGGCGCTCATCCTGTCGCTGGTGAAGGCGATCGCCGTTTTCGAGGCAATCTTCCTCGGCATCTTCATCGCGGCGCTCGCCCTCAATATGCGCAGCTTCAACCGTCATGCCTCGCTGGTCAAACAGGCGCTGGGACCGAGCTGGCTCGCCGCTATGGCCGTCATTATCGCCGGCGCGGCAACGATCCTTCTGTTCGTCTACCGCGACACCGATTACAGCCACACATTGTGGTGGGAATTCGAGTTCTCCGAGGAAGCACCGCGCGGTCTGCGCGCCCTTCTCGGCCTGGTGCTCGCTTCCTCCACCATTGCAATTTTCAGCCTGATGCGGCCGGTCACTTTCAAGCCGGATTCCATCCAGCCGGAAGACGTTGAACGTGCAACCGACATCGTCATGCAGCAGGATTCGGCCGATGCCAATCTGGTGCGCATGGGCGACAAGCATGTGATGTTCTCGGAAAGCGGCAGCGCCTTCATCATGTACGGCATTCAGGGCCGATCATGGATAGCCTTCGCCGACCCCGTCGGCAACGAGGAGGATTTTCCCGATCTGGTCTGGCAATTCGTGGAATCCGCCCGTTCGGCGGGTGCGCGCGCCGCCTTCTACCAGATTTCGCCCTTCCTCCTGTCCCATTGCGCCGATGCGGGCCTGCGTGCATTCAAGCTTGGCGAACTGGCGCTGGTCGATCTTACCGCATTCGAATTGAAGGGCGGCAAGCTCGCGACCCTTCGCCAGTCACTGAGCCGCGGCGCCCGCGACGGGCTGACCTTCGAAGTTGTCGAGCAATCGCATGTTGCCGATATTCTGGATGATCTCAAGCAGGTCTCGGATGGCTGGCTCACCCACCACAATACAAGGGAAAAGCGATTTTCTCTTGGTGCGTTCGAGCCCAACTACATTCTCTCCCAGCCCGTCGCCGTGCTGCGCAAGGATGGCAAGATCACCGCCTTCGCCAATCTGATGGTGACGGACACGAAAAAGGAAGCCACCGTCGATCTCATGCGCTTTTCACCGGATGCACCGCGCGGCTCGATGGATTTCCTCTTCGTCAGCATCATGCAGCACCTGCGCGAGGCGGGATATGAAAGCTTCAATCTCGGCATGGCACCCATGTCCGGCATGTCGAAGCGCGATGCGGCACCGGTCTGGGACCGCATTGGCAGCACGCTTTTCGAACATGGCGAACGATTCTACAACTTTAAGGGCCTTCGTGCGTTCAAGACGAAGTTCCACCCGAAATGGGAACCGCGTTACCTCGCCGTACAAAATGGCGCAGACGCCGCTCTGGCGCTGATGGACGCGACGGTTCTGATCAGTGGCGGTGTCAGAGGAGTGATCGGAAAATGAGAAAATACAGCATGCTGAAGGCAGCCCTTGCCGCTTCCGCCCTGTTCCTCTCCCCGTTGTTTGCTTCCAGCGCCGCCTTTTCGCAGGACAAGCCAGCCTATGACACCGGTATGATTCCCGCCGAGCACATCATGGTGCCGGATGGTGAAATTCTCGCCAGCGTCTTCCTGATTTCCGATGCGGACGGATGGACCAGCACCGACGAAGAACGCGCCAAAGCACTAGTGGAAAAGGGTGCCGCGGTGGTCGGCATCGATTTCAAGGAATATCTGAAGGCACTCGAGGCCGATGATGACGAGTGTATCTATATGATCTCGGACATCGAGTCGCTGTCGCAGCAGATCCAGCGCACCGCCGGGACCGCCAGCTATCGCCAGCCTATCCTCACCGGCATCGGCAAGGGCGGAACGCTGGCGCTCGCCATGATCGCGCAAAGCCCGGTCTCCACCGTTCAGGAAGCCATCGCGGTCGACCCCAAGGCTGGCCTGCCGCTTGAGAAGATACTCTGCACCCCCGCCACCAAGGACAAGGTGGACGGTGAAACGGTTTATGGCCTGACCGATGGCCCGCTGCCAGCTCCTGTCAGCGTGCTGTTCACGCCCGATGCGGATCAGAAGGGCCGCGACCACGTTAACGCCCTGGTGAAGCTTCATCCCGATATCGAGGTGACTGATGTGACAGGCAAGGCGGATGAGATTTTGTCTCAGACCCTGTCCGACAAGGTCGATGCGGCGGGCGATACCAGCAGCCCGCTAGGCCTGCCGATCACGGTTCTCGAAACGAGCCCGGCGATGGACACCATGGCGGTGATCTATTCCGGTGACGGCGGCTGGCGCGATCTGGACGAGGAAGTCGGCGGCGCGCTGCAAAAGCAGGGGATACCTGTGATCGGCGTCGATGCCCTGCGTTACTTCTGGAAAGAAAAACAGCCGCAGGAAGTGGCCAATGACCTTGCGCGCATCATCGACACCTACCGCAAGGAATGGAAGGTTCGGAACGTCGTGCTGATCGGCTATTCCTTTGGCGCCGATATCATTCCCGCCACCTATAATCTCCTGCCCGAACGCGCGAAATCCCATGTCGTGCAGCTGACGCTGCTTGGACTTTCGACCGAAGTCGATTTCGAGATTTCCGTCCAGGGCTGGCTCGGCGTTGCCGGCGAAGGCAAGGGCGGCAAGACCATCGACGACATCGTCAAGATCGATCCGAAGCTGGTGCAATGCGTCTATGGCACGGAGGAAGAAGATGAAGACCCCTGCCCCGGCCTGAAGGCAAAGGGCGTGGAGACGGTCGGCATCGAAGGTGGCCACCATTTCGATGAGGACTATGAGGGGCTTGCCAAGCGCATCGTGACCTCCCTGAAAACCCGGCTACCGAAATAGGCTGTCGCAACCTCTGCGGCTTCGGGAGAATTCCCGAAGCCCATACTTCCATCAGAATTCAATCACCTGAAGCGCCGCCGGCAGGATGTCGGCTCCCCGACTTACCGATCTCGGCTCGCAGACCTTCCTTGAAGGTTCCACGCATCACGGCCATACTTGCGGAATCGATTAAACTATTATTCAAAAGAAATATGCTGGCGGCGGATATCCATGGCATTTCCGCAACCATGCTTCTGTTGATTGCCAATCATAGATTTTATATTTCCCGACCGGTTCAGGGGCCGCCGCATGCTCGCACGAAAGACCAAAACTCCAGTTCTCGTGGAACGCATCGACCAGTTCGTCGGTCGGGTCAGGGAGGCGATGAAAAGCAGCGAGGCGTTGCGAAACAAAAAAATCCGCGATCTTTGGGACGCAGAGGTCCGCTACCATTTCGACAATGGCCGCACGGAAAAGACGCTCGAACTTTACATCATGAAATATCGCTATGCCCTGAAGGCCGAATTTGGCGCAAAGAGCACCCCACTTGCCATCTGCAACATGAAAAAGCTGCGGGAGCGGCTGAAGACCTATATAGAGCGGGCCGACTATCCGAAAACCGGCGTGGCGACCTCCATTGTCGAAAAGATCGAGCGGGCGGAGTTCAACACCGCCGGCCGCAAGGCGACAGTGCTTTTGCGGATCGCGGATTTTATTGCAGCGATGAACGGCCTGGGCTCGAAAGAAGAGATGCAGGCCTTGTGGGACGCCGAAATCGCCGTCATGAAGGGCCGCGCCCAGACGACGATCATTTCCTACATCACCAAATATCGTAACGCCATCCGCGAAGCCTTCGGTGACGACCATCCGATGCTGAAGATCGCCACCGGCGATGCAGCGATGTACGACGATGCGCGCCGGGTCAAGATGGAGAAGATCGCCAATAAGCATGGTGCGCTGATCACGTTCGAAAATTACCGGCAGGTTCTGAAGATTTGCGAGGATTGTCTCAAGTCCAGCGATCCGCTGATGATCGGCATCGGCCTGATCGGCATGACGGGGCGACGCCCCTACGAGGTCTTTACGCAGGCCGAGTTTTCACCCGCCCCCTATGGCAAGGGCGTTTCCAAATGGAGCATCCTGTTTAACGGCCAGGCCAAGACGAAGCAGGGCGAAGGAACGAAATTCGGGATTACCTACGAGATCCCGGTCCTTGCACGCTCCGCAACCATCCTGTCCGCCTACCAGCGCCTGCGCGAAAGCGGGCAGGGAAAATTGTGGCACGGCATGTCGATCGACGATTTTTCATCGGAAACCCGCCTGCTGCTTCGGGACACGGTTTTTAATCTGTTCGAGAATTTCTGGCCGAAGGAAGAACTGCCCAAGCCCTATGGCTTGCGGCACCTTTATGCGGAGGTGGCGTATCACAATTTCGCGCCGCCCCATGTCACCAAGAACAGCTATTTCGCGGCCATCCTCGGACACAACAATAACGACCTCGAAACCTCGCTGTCCTACATGACCTACACGCTGCCGGAAGATCGCGACGATGCATTGGCGCGAGCCAAACGCACGAATGAGCGCACATTGTTGCAGATGGCGACCATCGCCCCCGCCTCCCGCAAGAACCCGTAGCGGTACCCGGAACTGCACTAGAAAAAGCCTCTAATCCGGCCTTGCCTCAGGATAGCGCTGAACACGCTGCCAGCGGTATTTTCGCATGTCTGTCCCAACAGCCCGGACAAATGTGCCGCCCTCAGCTTTTGCCAAGTCTTCCCCCTTTGTCTGCCGGCGTGGTGTTGGCGTTGGCGCTTGGGGCCGCTTCTGCCTGCACGCGATCTGAACGCAGCCACGCACCAAACAATCAATATAAATCTCAACTAATTTAATAATACAAAATATTTATCCTAAATATTACTTTTAATTATACAGCTACGCGCAAGACTATACTGCAATTATCCGCTTCATAACTGGTTCACGCACAGATTTTGCCATAGTTTTTTCGGAGACACATGGTGCTGCCCGCATATACGACTTACGCTCTTTACAATCGTGATATGGAATTGTCACTGAAACGCGTCGCGAACGACCCCGTCGTATCGCGCGACGCCAAATATTATACGGATAATATCGGCAAGGTTAAAAACCTCGACGCGTTCCTGAAGGACTTCCGGCTCTATTCCTACGCCATGAAGGCACATGGACTGGAGGAAATGATCTATGCCACCGCCTTCATGAAGAAGGTGCTGGAAAGCAATCTCAACGATCCGAACAGCTTCGCCAACAAACTGAAGGATACGCGATACCGCGACTTCGCTGCCTCTTTCGATTTCGGCACGATCAAAGCGGAAAAATCGGTTCAGACAAAATCCCAGCAGGACCGGTTGATTGCCACCTATCACGCTACGATCGAACAGGAAGGCGCCGAATTAAAGGAAGAGACCCGTTTTTACAACATTGCCATCGAGAAGGTCGGGCATGTCGACGATATCTTCAAGAACACGCGGCTTCGGGATTATATCTTCAAATCCTTCGGCATCGATCCCGAGACCTTCAGCTACAAGCACGTCAAAAACGTTCTGACGAGCGATATCAGCAATGCCGATAGCTACATCAACAAGACCTACAAGTCATTGATCCCGGAGTGGAAGGCAAAGGCGGCCGATCTGCGCATAGAACGTGCAGGCGTCGCGTCCACCGACAAACCGGCGCTCGCAAAGATCGACTACCTGATCAGCCAATATAACAAGCGTATCAACGATGCCAACAAACTGTTCGAGATGGCGGCCGCGTTTAATTTCCGGGACGACGGCCGCGTAGATGACGGCATGCCGGCGCAGACGGCTGCGCAGAGGCGACTGATTAACGAAACCTACGTTCTTTCAAATCCCCGCCTGACGCAGGCCGGAGCTGTTCTCAACCGCGAGTATTTCGCGGACAAGATGAAAACCATCACCGAGGCCAGCCAGATGACGCAGTTTGCGCGCCTGAGAACGATGCTCATCGTCAGCTTCAATCTGACGGACAATGATGAAACGGACAAGAAAATCGGCTGGGCCGTCTTGCAGGATCCGAATGATCCGAAAAGCCCTATCCACAAGGAAAAGGACAAAGGTCTTGTCGATCTGGCACGCGCCTTCAATTTCGGTGCGGATGGCAAGATCAAGACCGGCAAGGTCGCGCAGACCGCCGAACAGCTCAACACCATGATGAACCTCTACTTCAGCCGTTACGATGACAAGGACGAAGCAGCGGACGAAAAGGCAATCAAGAACTACCAGCGCTATATCGGCCTGACGAAAAATCTCGAGGATTTTCTGTCGAACGCGCAGGGCGCGGTCATCATTCGAAACTTCGCCCTGAAGGCCTTCGATATTACCGCTGAAGAAGCCTCGTCCTTCACGCTGAAACGGGTATTTACCAGCGATCTGTCAGACCCGAAAAGTTACGTTTACACTTTGAAAGACGAGCGTTTCGTGCGGCTGGCCAAGGCTTTCAACTTTGATGCCGAGGGCAAGATCGGCTCACCCCGGCTCGCCCAGTCGGAAAACGAGATCACCCGAATATCACGAAATTATCTGAAGGAAGTTACCCGTTGGGACAAGGACAAAAAGGTCAGGGAGAAAGGCGAAAAGGAGGTCACCTACTATCGCCAGAAAATGGAAACGATTGAAACCGTCGATCAATTGCTCTCCGACCGCCGCCTTCTCGATTTCATGCTGATTGCGCAGCGTATCGACCCCAAAACGGTCACCACCGACTACCTCAAGAAGATCTTCAAGTCCGACCTCAAGGACCCCAAAAGCTTCGCCAATACGGAAAAAGATGCCCGCTTCCGCGCACTTGCCGGCTCCTTCAATTTCGACGCCAAGGGGAATATCGTCGCGAAAGCCGGCCAGAGCGTGCAGAACACCCGCAGCCTCATGGAAACACGCGACAAATATGTTCGGCAGACGCTGGAACAGCGGGTCGGCGAAGAAAATTCCGGCGTTCGCCTTGCGCTCTATTTCAAGCGCATGGCCGCCAGCATTTCCAATCCCTACGACATACTCGCCGACAATGCGCTTGCGGAGTTCACCCGCACCGCCCTTGGAATTCCCGCAGAAACCGCAAACTCCAAGGTGGATGCGCAGGCAAAGATGATCGAGAAGAAACTGAAGATAAAGGACCTGCAGGACCCCAAGAAGGTCGAAAAACTGGTCAATCGCTTTTTGCTGACATTCGAAGCGAACAACGCAACGTCGGATCCGCGTCTCGCTCTATTCGGCAGCGGCAGCACGTCCATCAGCGGCAATACACTCGCGACGTTGGGGCAACTCCGCAGCCGCCGCAGAGGTTAGACCATCTATTAGTGCTGGCCGCAGGTTTTGCCCTGCGGCCAACATCATCTTAGTCAAACCCGCCCGTCGCCTGAAGTGCGGTAGAGCAGGGTCAATACGGTCAAAGCCAGCCCGACCAGCGCGATCGAGCCGAAAATGTAGAAGTTCCACTCCGGAGCCAGGCCCCGTTGCAGCACGAGACCGCCGATCATCGGACCGGCGATGCCGCCCAGCCGCCCGACGGCTAGGGAAAAGCCAAGACCCGTACCGCGAATATGGACAGGATAAAGCCGTCCCACCAGAACATTTGCAAGAATCTGGGTTCCAATCGTTCCCGCACCCGCAAGGGCAACGAAAAGATAGAGCAACGGCCCCTTGTTTACCGTCAACGCCCAGATCGAGGCCGCGCCAATGGCAAACAGGACGGCCACAACCACCTTGACGTTACCCTTGTCGGCGAAACGCCCGCCGATGAGAATGCCAATTGCGGCTCCGACATTGAGCATGATGGAAAAGCTGAGCGCCGAACTGATGTCGTAGCCCATCTTGTTCATGATGGTGGGCAGCCAGTTGACCATGCCGAAGGTCAGCAGAAGCGAGCAAAAGTGAATGCCCCAGGCATTCAGCGTTGAAAGCAGCCGGCCTTCCGAGAAGAGGGCGCCCACGCCGCCCTTTTGGATCTTGGCATGCGGCGTAATGCGTTGCAGGCCGTAAGTGTCGCAAATCCCGTCTGCCTCTGCCTGCCGGCCCTTGCTTGCCAGCCATTCCGGCGATTCCGGCAGGAACCGCATGAAGATCGGCAGAAGAATAAGCGGCAGGCCGCCGATCAGCATCAATGGCCGCCAGCCATAGCTCTCCAGAAGCAAAATACCCATGAGGCCGGAAATGATGCCGCCGATAAGATAACCGAGGAACGACAGGGAGTTTGCCTGTGCCCTGCGCTTGGGCGGCGAGAACTCCAGCACCAGCGCCGTCACCGTCGGCAGGAGCGCGCCAAGGCCGAGACCGGCGAAGAAGCGCGTGATTTCGAAAGCAAGAAAGTTCGGCGTCATGGCCGAGGCGATCATCATCGCTGAAAATCCGGCAAGGCTGATGAGAACGACCTTCCGGCGGCCGATACGGTCCGCCATGGTGCCGGCAAACAGCGCGCCGAGCAGCATGCCCACCAGCGTCAAGGCGGCAGCCCGCCCGACCATGGCTGGATTGAGCGCCCATGCGCCTTCTTTCAGCAACGCCGGTGCAACCGCGCCGTAAACGACAAGATCGTAACCGTCGAACATGATCATCAGGCCGCATGTCGCGATGACGCCAGCCGGGTTCTTCGTCCGCACCGAGGCGGCGCTCATATAGTTCGTGGACATATTCCTCCCTTTCACGCATGAACGCGCCACCCGGAATGGATCGACGTCTTCCCGTTCCTGCGATTGCTCCCTGGGTGCCCGGCTTGCTCCACCCTGATGTGCGTCTCGCTCCTGTCAAGACACATATCGCCGGTATCACCCGCCTTCGATTAAATGTTGCGTTTGCAAAAATTGCAATTGAAATATTAACAATCGCCAACAGCCATTGCAGGCGTGGTTTTCAGTCGCCTTGCAGCCCCGAAATCCTCGACAAAGTCGGCGTCCAGTTCAAAATACGAATGCGGTTATAGACGCCGTGAATGACAAAAGGGTCGGCGTCGCTAAAAGCCATGACGTCCTCGATACAGCGGGCTTCAGCAATGATGAGGGCCGCGGCAGACCCTCCGCTTTCCGCCTGCATCGGGCCGGATGCGAGAATTCTGAATCCTTCCGGAACGCCATCTTCGTTGCGTAAATGAGCCTTGTGGGCACTCATCTGCGCCAACCTTTGCTCAGCGGCAGCGGGATCACTTTCAGCAAAACGCACATAGAGCCGGGGACGGTCGCTACCGCGGGTCATCGGGCGAGCACGAAATCGTGGTCCACCGACCAGAACCAGCCGTTGGCGAACCCCAGCTCCTGCGCCCTCTGCGCATCCTCCACCCGCTGAAAATCGGCCAGCAGGCTTTCCTTCACACCGAAAACCGCATCCGAACGAATGTAAGGATCATCAGGGTCGAAAATATGCGTGACGAGCGTGGTGAAGCCTTCTGCCGAAACGATGTAGTGCAGATGCGCTGGTCGGTAGGGATGACGCCCCATGGCCCGCAGAAGCTGCCCCACGGGGCCATCATCCGGTATCGGGTAATATTTCGGCTTCGCCGCCCGGAACCAGTAGCGTCCGTCCTCACCGGTGACGAATACGCCACGCAGGTTGAAATCGGGCTGAATGCCCTTCTGCTGCACGTCGTAGAAACCTTCGTCATTGGCCTGCCAGACGTCAATGCGGGCGCCTGCGACCGGCACTCCGTCGGTGTCGAGAATGCGGCCGGTTACCAGCATGTCCTCGCCCTTGCCGTCGAGGCAGATATTGGCGCCCATCGGCATCTCAGGCGCATCGGCCACATGAAAAGGCCCGAGAACGGTGGATTCCGACGCGCCGCTCGGCTTGCGGTGGTTGATCGCATCGACCAGCATGGAAACGCCGAGAATATCGGAAAAAAGGATCCACTCCTGCCGCCATTCATTGCAGATCTGGCCGACCTCGGTCAGAAAATGGATCGCCTTCATCCATTCCTCTTCAGTCGGCTCAATCTCTTTCACCGCCTCGTGAAGCTTGCGGGTGACGACCGCCATGATCTCCTTGAGACGCGGATCGTCACAATCGCGCATACGGGCAATCACGGTTTCGGCCGAACGTTCCTCGACGAAATAGCCGTCGTCACCGGTTGTTTTCATGTCCATAATGTCCTCCTCCCATCATTGCCGCTCCCTGCTTGCCGGATCACTCCGGCCTTGCGCCCTCGAAGGCGCGTTGCAACAGGGCGCGGATCGCGGTTTTTTCAACTGGCCGCGGGCACCAGTAAGGATTGGCGGTCGCAAGCTCGGCCATAGCGTCGAGATCTTCCCCGCCAACACCGAGTGCTGCAAGGCTTGCCGGCGCGCCCAGCCGGGCGGCAAAATCGTAAAGACCCGTCCCTGCCCTGCCACCGACAAGTGCGGCCAGCGGCGCAAGCTGATCCGGCACCGCCTGTTCCACATAAGCGATGGTGTACGGCAGAAGCACCGCATGGGTTTCCGCATGCGGCAGGTCCAGACTGCCGCCCAGCGTATGGCAAAGCTTGTGATGCAGCGACATGCCAACAGCGCCAAGCACCGTGCCACACAGCCACGCGCCGTAAAGTGCCGTTTCGCGCGCCTTGGTATCTTGCGGCTCCATCCTCACACCGGGAAGCGCCTCGATCATCGCCCGCAACCCTTCCACCGCCATCATACTGGCGATCGGATTGCGATCCCGAGCATAAAGCGCCTCTGCCGCGTGGGCCATGGCGTTTAGCCCGCTGGTCATGCTGATGCCAACCGGTAATCCAAGTGTCAGCTCGGCATCGTAAATCACGACTTCCGGCAGGATTTCCGGACCGCGCAGGGTGGTCTTCACGCCATTTTCCGTCTGGCCAAGAATGGGCGTCACCTCAGAGCCGGCATAGGTCGTTGGAATGACGATCTGGGGCGCATCGGTGCGCAAGGCAATGGCCTTGCCAAGACCGGTGGTAGAGCCGCCGCCGAGCGAAACGACGCAATCGGCACCGGCAGCGCGATAGGCCTCGACCGCCCGTTTCGTCACCTCGACCGGCGTGTGCATGGCCGCATCGGAAAAAACACCGGCAGCCAATGGGCCAAGCCGGGCGGCCAAAGCCTCCGCATCGCCCTTCTGGTGGGGTGTGGAAAGCACCAACGCCCGTGACAGCCCGAGGCGACGGATTTCCTCCGCCACCCCCACGGAGCTACCCGTGCCAAAGACGATGCGGGCCGGGGCCGTCGTATAGACGAACGGCTGCATGGCTCAGGCTCCGTCGAGCTTGAACAGGCGGCGCGCATTGGTGCGGCCGATCTTTACCCGGTCGGCCTCGGCAATGCTCGTCGCGTTGAACCAGTCGGAGGCATGATCGATGTTCTCGAAGGGCCAGTCGGTGGAGAACAGGATGCGGTCGGCACCGATTTCCAGAATGGCATCGATCAGGGTCTGGGTGCGGAAATTGCCAGAGGTGGTGATGTGGAAATTCTCGTTGAAATAATCCATGAAACGGCGCTTGGCCGGATAGCGCGGCGGCAGCTTCACCCAGGCATTGCGGTGGTCGATGCGCCACATCATGTAGGGCAGGCCCTCGCCCATATGGCCAAGAATGATGTTGAGGCGCGGATGCTCGTCGAACAGGCCTGATGCCATGAGGCGCAGCGCGTGAACCGCCGTTTCCTGCGCAAACGCCCAGGTGGGGCCAAGCAGCCAGGGGTGGCCGTCATAGATGCGGGAATCCTGCGGTAGCGGATTGCGCGGATGCAGATAGAAAGGCACATCAAGCTTTTCCACCTCGCCCCAGAATGGACGATATTGCGGCAGGTCGTAATATAGCGGTGTCTGGCCATCGCCCTCCTGGCTGAAGCCGTTGACGAGCGCGCCGACGAAACCGAGATCGTTGACGCAACGCTGAAGCTCCTCGGTCGCCGCATCCGGGTCCTGCAACGGCAGGGCTGCGAAGGCAAGGAAGCGGTCCGGCCGCTTTGCGCATTCTTCAGCCAGGACGTCATTGGCGCGGCGCGCAATCTCGATCGCCTTCCTCCTGTCGGGAATAGCCTGCACCGCCGGCGCATTCAGCGACAGGATCATGGTTTCGATGCCATGCGCATCCATCAGCTTCAGGCGCGTATCCTGAATGTCGAGCAGGCGATGCTGCAGTTCCTTCCAGTAATCACCGGGCACGAACCCGGCCGAATCCTGAAGTGTTTCCGGGATTGCGAAATGCTCTTCGAGAGCGACCTTGCCTTGCATGTTATTTCCTCCGAAAATCGCTGTTCAGTTGCCGCCACGTGTGCGGTCAATATTGGCCCTTGGGTTCCAGGCCGAGCATGCTCTGGCCGATCATGGTGCCCACGGCATCCCAGTTCATGCTGATATGGCGGCCCACCGCGTTCGCATCCCGCCAGGCCCGCTGGACCGGATTGGAAAGATCAAGCCCGACACCGCCGGTGGAATCGTTGAGTGCCTGCACGGCGCGCAGCGCCAGAGAGACCGAAAAGGACTGGCCGCGACGGCTCAATAGCCGGTCGTCCACCGAAAATTCCGCCCGCCCTTCAAGCCTTGCCTGTGAGAGTGCCTGAGCCCTCGCAACGTCGCGCAACAGGATTTCACAAGCGGCATCCACGCTCGCAGCGGCTTCCGCGACACGCAGCTGGATGGTTGGAAATTCCGCCATGCGGTTATTGCCGCCCGCCACCGCACCGCGGGTCACCCGGCCACCCACATGATCGACATAGGCTGCCAGGGCACCCTTGGCTGCGCCGACGCCAGTCGAGGCGAGACAGGAAGGAATGCCGGTCAGAAGCGGCATGTTGAAGAGACCTTCCTGCGCATAAAACCGCCCGCCCGGCGTGTGGCCGCTGGTCGCGTCCGGAAAGGTCAGAACCCGATGTTTGGGAACAAAGACATCATCGAGAACCAGCGTCTTGGAACCCGTGCCGGCCAGTCCGACCACATGCCACGTGTCTTCAATGGCATATTGGCTCGCAGGCACGAGAAGGAAGGCCGGAACCGGCCTGCCTTCGCCCTGCGGCGGCAGGATGGCGGCGCAGAGAGACCATTGGGCATTCTCGCAGCCCGAGGCAAAGGCCCATTTGCCGCTCAGGCGGTAACCGCCGTCAGCGGCCTCCGCCATCTTTACCGGCGCATAGGAACCACACAGAAGCGCGTCAGGGTTTTCGTCCCAGACATCCGCCTGCGCCTCCTCTGGAAACATCGCCAGCAGCCATTGATGGGCGGAAAGCAGGCCGGCAACCCAGCCGGTCGACGCGCAGGCAGCCGAAAGCTCGATATTGGCTTCGACAAGCTCGGCAAATTCACCGCCCTGCCCGCCGAAAGCCCGCGGTTTTACGATATCGAAATAGCCGATGCCGCGCAGCGCCGCGATATGACTGGCGGGAACGCGGCGCGCCTCCTCTGTTTGTCGGGCGCTGGACCGGAAAAGATCCGCTACACCGGCAACGCGACCGACGAGGCGGACATGCGGCTTCGTTTGCGCCGGCTGTGGCGCATGGCTCATATCGTTCATGATTGTCTCCTCCGAGAATAGTCTAGCCGGGAAATATCAGGCGGACAGGCCTGCAGGGCTTGCGGCGCAATATTGGGCATTTTCGTAAAGCAGCGGTCGTGTCGTCTCGCTTACATCGGCCGACACCACCTGTCCGATAAACACCGTATGCGTTCCATATGGCATTGCCGCGACACGGCGGCAGGCGATGGCGGCATGGGCCGTGGGCAGATAAAGAACACCGTTGTCATGACGCTGCCACTCGCCGTTGCGGAAACGCTCCTCCGGCGAAACCTTGCCGCTGAAAGCATCAGACAAGGCAATCTGGTCCTGCGTCAGTACATTCACGATGAAATCGGGCCGGCAGAGCAGCAATTCGTGCAGAAACGTGCGGTTGTTCAGGCAAACCAGAAGAGAGGGCGGCTCCATCGAAACCGAGGTGACGGCGGTAACCGTCATGCCGTGATCGCGCTGATCACCCGTGGCACAGGCAGTGATGACCGTCACGGTCGCCGGAAAACGGCGCATCGTCGTGCGGAAATTCTGGCCGACGCCTTCAGGCGCAAGATTGTTCAGGCCAAACAGTGCTGATGTCATGAGATCCTCCCAAATCCTGCATTCTTAAATATTTTCATTTGCAACATTTGTCAATGCAAATGTTTTATGGCGGGGGGAAGCTGCGATATGGCCTCGCCGTCCCCGGTCTTCTGGAGCGAAACTATTGAAACTGATAGATTATGCCGGTACAGCCGATGGGTGCGCCACGTCATCCGCGCACGTGTTTCTCAAAACGGGGTTTTGCTTGTGTCTTATCAGTTCACTGACTCGGTACCCTACCTGCTCAACTGGGTAGGTGTTCGGCTTGGAGAGCGCTTCTCCCTGAGGCTGGCATCCTATGACATCACCCTGCCGATGTATCGTGTGCTGGCAACGCTGAGACAACAGGAAAGCAAAACGCTGACCGAGCTTTCAGACCTCGTGTCGGTGGAGATTTCCACGCTCTCCCGGCTTGTTGGCCTGCTCGTCAGACGCAACCTCGTCAGCCGCGAGCGACCGGTCGACAATGCGCGGATCGTGCGCATTACGCTGACGCCAAAGGGTGAAGAACTTGCCGAGGAACTGATGCCGATCGCCGCCATGTTCGAAAAGACCGCGATCGAAGGCCTTGACCCTGCCGAAGTGAAACTTTTCAAAAGCATCCTGCGCCACATCGGCCGCAATATTGCCGGTCTCTGATCCCCCAAGGATCCGCTGACCCGTCGCGACCTTCGCGTGCAATGTACTTGTAATGGCTGGTTCCTATCCCTGTGGCAACTCACCACAGCGGAGGAAAATTGCCCATGTCCGAGAGATTGTCACCCGCCTTCCTGACAACGCTCGCCCTTGTCACAGCATCGATCCTGGTTTCGGCCTGCGCCTCGACAGTCATGAAAAGCTACATCGGCGCACCCATCACCAGCGTGATGCTGGACTATGGGCCGCCGGACAATATCTATAGCCTTGGCGGTGGACAGCAGGCCTACCAGTGGCGGAAGAACAAGACACAGGCTGTCGCCGGATCATCGAGTGGCGAAGTGCGGACAACACGGCGCGGAGAGCGTTACGAAGTGTCCGAGACGCCGGGTTATGTCGAGCGCATAGACTGCTTCTACACTTTCTACACACGCAATTCCGGCGGCGAATGGTATGTCACGAGCTTCCGGCAACCGTCACTCGAATGCGAGTGATCGTTTCCGGATTTCAAACTCCGCCCTCCCAGATTTTTGACCGCCGCTTTGATGCTCGAAGCGGCGGTTTTCGTTGGAACGTTCTCCCTGGGATTTCTCATCGGATGGGCCGGTCAGAAGCGGTAGTTCAGGCCAGCCTTGATGACGTGATCATTTAGATCGGTCTTCGACATGCCGCTCGCCAAACTTGGCCAACAGGCCGCCGCCAAAGCCGGGGAAACGTACCTGATCGCTTAAAATCCCGTCAGCTAGACAGTGTCAGCCGCAGCATCTTTCGAAGCCACCGAGCGAATTTCCAGCCTGACGCAAAAACCGGGATTGAGGTCGAGGAAGACAACACGTCCGCAATGAATCTCTGCCGCCTTCTGGACCAGATTCAACCCGAGGCCGGCTCCTGGCGAGTTCGTATTGACGCGGTGAAACGGCTCGAATACCTGCTCGCGCTCCGAGACGGGGATGCCCGGCCCTTCATCGCAAACGTCAATGAAGCCCGCAGCACCGACCCGGATCGTGATAGCACCCTTGCCGCCACCATGATCGATTGCGTTGCGAACGAGATTGACGACCGCCATCTCGATGATCGAAGTCTGGACCGTGAATACGGCCTCTCCTTCACTTGGCTCGAAATCGAACTCGTAACCGGCATCCATCGCAATCGGCGCGAGATCGGTCACGATGCGCTCGACAAGGATGTTCAGGTCCTGCCGCTCGGCGGGTAATTCCACCACGCCGACCGCCTGCATCTCCAGCAACTGGTGCGCAACGCGTGTGAGGCGATCGATATCGGCCCGGAGTTGTCGGCTCAGCGCGTCATCGGGCAAAAGATCGGCCCTGATCCGCGCGATTGCAATCGGCGTTCTCAACTCATGCGCGGCATCGGCAAGAAAGCGGTTACGGCGATTATATCCCTCATCCAGCTTGGAGAGCGCGACGTTGAAGGCATTTACCAGGGGAATGATTTCGCTGGGCACCTTGGAACGATTGATACGGGCGGACCTGTTCTCGAAATTGATGGATTGCGCCTGGCTGACCGTTTCCATGAGGCCGCCAAGTGAACGGCCGACCGCCCTCGGGGTCACGATCAATGTCGCGATACCAGTCAGGATCAGCATGGGCACGACGGCGATAAGAATGACGAAGCCCACACCCGGCAAGACAGTAAGCCAGCGGATCTCGCCGTTGGCATCCTTTTCCAGATCTAACTGCATACTGATCCATAGGCTGAGGCCGTCATTCGGGATGCCTTTTTCCGTCCCGGCAATGAATTGCAGCCGCCCGGCAGGTGTATCGCGGTTTTCCATGGTGGCCCGGACTGTTTCCCCCGCTTCCAGACGCGCCCTTTCGATGCTTGACGGAAAAACTGCCGCCAAAGCCGGTACTGGGATTTCTCCATATCGCAGGACGATTTCATCGGCGTCCCGCACCAAGAACCAAAGATTCGGATAGCGCTGTTTCAGCTCGACCAATCCGGGCGTGGGCAAAACTTGCGCCCGGCCCTGCCCATCCTTTGTCACGCTTTCCGCAACGATGCGGACAGCCTCTTCATTGGCGCCCTCCAGCCGTGGATCGATGATCCAGATCCAGCCGACGAGGAGGATGACAAACAGAACGAGCAAAAACGCCTGCAAGGCGAAAAGACGCTTCATCAGCGCCCACCGCAGGGATCGGTTGCGCTCCTGCTTCATGTATTCGCCCGGATGAGATAGCCGATGTTTCGCACGGCTCTTATCTCGACGGTGGCTTCGGCCTGCGCGAGCTTCTTCCTGATGCGGGAGATATGGGCGTCGAGAGCGTTGGATTCGATCTCATCATCCAGGTTGTAAACCGCTTCGACCAGATTGGAACGCGTCACGATGCGGTTCGGGCGTCGCATCAGAGCCTCGAGCGCCAGATATTCCCGCCGCCGAAACTCGATGATGGCACCGGCAACCGTGACTTCATTGCTCTTCGGATCAATGCTCAGATTTCCGAAGCTCACATATTGGCTGGAGAGCGAAGGGCCGCGCCTGTGCAGCGCCCGAAGGCGGGCAAGCAATTCCTCGATCGCAAAAGGCTTGGCGAGGTAATCATCCGCTCCGGCGTCAAGACCGTCAACGCGGTGATCGACACTTCCGAGCGCCGTCAGAACGAGGATCGGCACCGAATGCCTGGCTTTGCGAAGCGAAGACACAAGGTTCAACCCTTCACCATCCGGAAGACGGCGATCAAGAACCAGCACATCGTAAGACCCGTCACGCGCCAGCGCGTCAGCATCGGCAATCGTCCTGACATGATCCGCAAGCACATCACGCCGTCGCAGGGCTTCGAGCAGGGCCCGAGCCATTTCCGGTTCATCCTCGAGAAGCAGGATTCGCAATGACTTTTCCCCAAAGGTGAATTTTTGCCGTCCTCACCACTGGTTGGTGAATGTTACAGCTACATTGCAGGCAAGGAGCCAGACTATCCTTCTCTCACCCTCCTGCCAGACGCAAATCGACCGTCACACCTTGGATGCCTTATCCCGGCCTGTACCCATGTCTTGCATAAAACCGGTCAAGCTCGCGCTGCTGCGGCACCTCACCGGTGTAGATCGCAATATAGTCCGGGATCCTTTTCATGCGCACGGCCATATCTTCCTCCGACTGCATGGAGATATAGCCGATCTGCACGAGATACGTGGTGCGGGCACGCACATCCGCCATATTTTCGGAATGGCCAAAACGCATGAACATGCGCGAAAGTGCATCCATTCTCGTCTGATCAGCCTTACGCACCTCGGCAAGAATATCATCGGACTGAAGAGCCCAACTGCGAACCGCAAATTCGAACCTGTTGTCGAAGAGGCCAGCATCCAGCCAGCAATCGAAGACATTCAGCATCGCTTCGGCCAGGGTCTCCGCATAGGCCTCCGACTGCCTGACGATGCTGCCGGTATTCTTTTCGCGCCAGCGGGAGACGAGTGCGGCCAGCAACTCCTCCCGATCTCGGAAGAACCAGTAGAAACTCGTGCGCGACAGACCGAGTTTTTTCGCCAACGGCAGGATTTTCACGGAATCCACGCCGGATTCGAGAAGTGCCTGGTAGGCGGCCTCAAGCCAGCCCTCCTGCGATCCGCGCCAACCGGTCTCGTTCAATGTCGCTTCCATGATGATTTCCTAGCAAATCGGTCTGGTCGCGACAAGGCGAATGTCCACTCATGTCGAATGCATAAACACAAGTGTTTTATTAATTGACACCTATGTACATTCCCGCTTAGCCTTCTCCCATAAACGTTCTCGGAGCACGGTCGCCATGTCGAATGACCCCCTTCTTCAGCCCTACCAGCTAAAGCATCTCACCCTGCGAAACCGCATCATCGTTACCTCGCATGAACCCGCCTATCCGGAGGACGGCATGCCGAAAGGGCGCTACCGCGCCTATACGCTCGAGCGGGCAAAGGGCGGCGTCGCCATGACGATGACGGCAGGCTCCGCAGCCGTCTCGAAAGACAGCCCGCCCGTCTTCAACAACCTCTTGGCCTACAAGGATGAAATCGTTCCGTGGATCAGGGAAATGACCGACGCCGTGCATGAAGAGGGTGCAGCGATCATGATCCAGCTGACGCATCTCGGCCGCCGCACGCGCTGGGACAAGGGCGACTGGCTGCCGGTGCTGGCACCATCCCACCAGCGGGAGGCCGCGCATCGCGCTTTCCCGAAGAAGATCGAGGATTGGGATATCGAGCGCATCATCAAGGACTTCGCCGACGCTGCGGAACGCATGAAGGCGGGCGGCATGGACGGGGTGGAGCTTGAAGCCTATGGCCATCTCATCGACCAGTTCGTCTCGCCGCTGACCAACGAGCTGGATGGCCCCTATGGCGGCTCGCTGGACAACCGCATGCGTTTCTGTTTCGACGTCTTCAGGGCGATGCGCGAACGTGTCGGCGACGATTTCATCCTCGGGGTTCGCTATACCGCCGACGAATGTCTTGAAGGCGGCACCGGAAAGGCGGAAGGCCTCGAAATCTCGCGCCGGTTGCGGGATAGCGGCCTGATCGACTATCTCAACGTTATCAGGGGCCATATCGACACCGATCCCGGCCTGACCGACGTCATTCCCATTCAAGGCATGGCGAACGCGCCGCATCTGGACTTCGCAGGCGAAATCCGCGCGGCAACCAGTTTCCCCACCTTCCACGCCGCCAAGATCCAGGATGTCGCCACCGCCAGATACGCCATCGCTTCCGGCAAGGTCGATATGGTCGGCATGACCCGCGCTCACATGACGGACCCGCATATTGTGCGCAAGATCATGGAAAAGCGGGAGGACGATATCAGGCCTTGCGTTGGTGCCAACTACTGTCTCGACCGCATCTATCAGGGCGGCCTCGCATTCTGCATTCACAATCCGGCGACAGGCCGCGAAGAAACGATGCCGCACGAAATTACCAAGGCGACGGAAAGCCTGAAGGTCGTGATCGTCGGCGCCGGTCCGGCCGGGCTGGAGGCCGCGCGTGTCTGTGCCGAACGCGGCCATCAGGTCGTCGTCTTCGAGGCCGCAAACGATCCGGGCGGCCAGATCCGCCTGACCGCGCAAAGCGAACGCCGCCGCGAAATGATCAGCATTATCGACTGGCGCATGAGCCAGTGCGAAAGGCTCGGCGTTACCTTTCACTTCAACAGCTGGGCGGAAGCGGACACGGTGCTCTCGGAAAGCCCAGATGTCGTCATCATCGCCACCGGCGGATTGCCGCATACCGATGTGCTTTCAAACGGCAATGATCTGGTCGTTTCCTCGTGGGATATCATTTCCGGCGACGTCAAGCCGGGAACGAATGTGCTGGTTTTCGACGATGCCGGCGACCATGCGGGCTTGCAGGCAGCAGAATTTCTCGCAAAGGCGGGCGCAAAAGTGGAGATCATGACCCCGGATCGCGCCTTCGCGCCCGAAGTCATGGCGATGAATCTGGTTCCTTACATGCGCTCACTGCAAAAACTCGACGTCACCTTCACCGTCACCTATCGGCTGCAAGCGGCGGAAAGAAACGGCAACCAGCTCGTCGCCCACGTCGGCAGCGATTATGGCGGCGTGACGAAATCAAGGACCGTGGACCAGATCGTCGTCAATCACGGCACGGTGCCGCTGGACGATCTCTATTTCGACCTCAAGCCCGGCTCCAGGAACCTTGGCGAAATATCCTACGACGCCTTGCTGGAGGGCTCCGCCCAAACCGTCGAGCGCAACCCTGGCGGTGCCTACCGGCTGTTCCGCATCGGCGACGCGGTCGCCGCACGCAATACACATGCGGCGATCTACGATGCGCTGCGTCTCGCAAAGGACATTTGAGAGGGCCGCCGCGATACGCTTTGAAACTCAGGCCTGGATCAAGGCAATGCCACGGTTCTTGAACCCGATTGTTACATCGCTTTCGGGCGGCAGGCTGGTCTCGACGGCATGGTCGATGATGAAGAGCGTGCCGATATCGGTCTCGACTTCATATTCGACGTGACCGCCGAGATAGGCGCTGTGCAGCACCCGCCCGGCAAGTCCCTGCCCGCCCGATTGGGCAATGGAAATCGAACCCGGACGAACCGCAAGCTTTGCCGGGCCGGGTTTGGCGTTGCGTGCCGCAACACGGTGATCGATCCCTCCAACGCGGATCAACGCATCGGCGCCCTCAAGGCTGACCACCTCGCAGCCGACGACATTCGCCTCGCCCATGAAGTCGGCGATGAAGGAAGAAGCCGGCGCCTCGTAGAGTTCCCGCGGCGCGCCTGACTGGGCGATCTCGCCTTCCTTCATCACGATGATCCGGTCGGAAACGGCCAGCGCCTCGTCCTGATCATGCGTCACATAAACAGCGGTAAAACCAAGCCGCTGCTGCAATTCCCGGATTTCGGTACGAACCCGGCGGCGAAGACGCGCATCAAGGTTGGAAAGGGGTTCATCGAGCAGCAGCACCTGCGGCTCCAGCACCAGAGCACGGGCAACCGCCACGCGCTGCTGCTGACCACCAGAAAGCTCGGCAGGCAGACGATGTCCCATGCCGGCCAGCCCCACGAGCTTCAGACCTTCCTCAGCCTTCTCCCGTGCTTCCGCCTTGCGCAGTCCGGAGGATTGCAGGCCATAAGCGACATTGTCAAGCGCCGTCATATGCGGGAAAAGCGCGTAGGACTGGAAAACCATCGAGACATCGCGCTCATTGGCCGGCAGCATGGTCACATCCTTGTCGCCGATCAGAATGCGACCGGCCGTCGGATGTTCGAGCCCCGCCAGCATGCGCAGCGTCGTCGTCTTGCCGCAACCAGAGGGACCGAGAAGTGTCACCAGCGTGCCGGGTTCGATGGTGAGCGAAAGGTCGGGGATGGCGGTGAAGGCGCCGAATGTCTTGCGGACATTCTGAAAGGTGACGGAGCCGGGCTTTACGGAAATCATGCGGTTTTCTCCTGAGCGAGAGGAACGGAGGACGCGGACGGCAGTCCCGCGACGCGGTTTTCGCGGCGCAGGCGACGCTCGCCTACAATGAGCTGGAAGCCGGTGATAACAGTGATCATCACCACGATCAGCATGGAGGAATAGGCAATGGCGACACCGTATTCACCGTTTTCGACGAGACCGACGATGTAGGAGGTCGCCATGTTGTACTGGGCGCTGACGAGGAAGATGACGGCGCTGATCGAGGTAATCGCTCGGACGAAGGAGTAGACCAGAGCCGCCGTGATCGCCGGGCGCAGCAGTGGCAGGATCACTTTCCTGATCGTGCGGAAACTGTCGGCGCGCAGCGTCAGCGAGGCCTCATCGAGGCTTTTGTCGAGTTGGCTCATTGCCGCAATGCCGCCGCGCACGCCGACCGGCATGTTGCGGAAGACGAAGCAGGCGATCAGGATCAGCGCCGATCCCGTCATTTCCACCGGCGGCAGGTTGAAGGCCATGATGTAGCTGACGCCGATGACCGTTCCGGGAATGGCAAAGCTCATCATCAGGGCAAATTCGAAGATGTTCCGACCGGCAAACTTCTGCCGCACGATGATATAGGCCGTCAGCAGACCGACTGCAGCGGTCAGCGGCGCCGACACCAGCGCGATCTCCATGGTGGTCCAGAACGAGTTCCAGGCAACACCGGTCCAGGCGATCGAGCCGTTGGAGAAGCTGACGGAGAACGCGCGGATGTAGTGGTCGAGCGTCAGCGAATTGTCCAGACCCCAGGTCTTCACGAAACCGCCGACGAGGATCATGCCGTACACGACGATCGTGAAGACCATCCACGGCACGACGACGGCGTGGACACCAATGGACAGGCCGCGTGGCAGCGCGATATGCGCGCCGCTGTCGCCCTTGCCGGTAACCGTGGCGAAGTTCTTGCCGGCCAGCCAGAAACGCTGGGCGAGGAACGCCGAAAGCGTGAAGCACAGGAGGATAATGGCGAGAACAGCGGCGCGTGAAGGGTCGTTCTGCGAACCGACGACGGCAAAGAAGATTTCCGTCGACAGCACCCCATGCGTGCCACCAAGCACCAGCGGATTGCCGAAATCCGCCATGCTTTCGATGAAGCCGATGAGAAACGCATTGGCGAGACCCGGCTTCATCAGCGGCAGCGACACCCGCCAGAAGGTGCGCCAGCGGTCGGCGCGAAGCGTTTGCGACGCCTCCTCCATCGACGGGCTGACACCTTCGACGACACCGATCAGCACCAGGAAGGATATCGGCGTGAAGGAGAGCACCTGCGCGATCCATATGCCGGTCATGCCGTAGAGCCAGCGGCCGGGTTCGATGCCGAAGAGATAGGAAAGCCATTCGGTGACGACACCGGCGCGGCCGAAGAGCAGCGTCAGGGCAAGACCGATGACGAAAGGCGGCGTTATGATCGGCAGAACCGTCAGAAGGCGCAGGCCCTTCTTGTACGGAAAACGTGTGCGGGTGGCGACCAGCGCGAAACCCAACCCAAGCACTGTGGAGCCGAAGGCGGTCATCAAGGCGAGGAAGAGCGTTCGCCAGGCAACGCCGCAGCGCTCTTCACCCGTGACACAGCCAAGGCTCCAGATGCCGGGATCCTGAATATTGCGGATGAAGCCATCGGCATTAAAGGAGCCATCGAAATCCTGAACGGATGCGATCAGCATGCTGCCGATCGGATAGAACACGAAAACGGTAACGAGGAAGGCCAGAATGGAAATCGAGCCGACGACAAAGGCATCGCCCTTCATCACGCCGCGTTCGGCAAGCCCGAAGGCAAAGAAAAGCACAAAGACCAGCGACATGACGACGGCACCGGCGCCCATGGCGGGCTGGCCATCGGAAAGCACGCCGAACAGGTTTTCACTGACGCTCCATGTCCAGCCGGTAAAGCCGATCGCCAATCCCTGCAAAATCAGAACCACGAGACCGGCAGCACCAATCCACGCAAGCAGCTTGCCCCGCAGCATCGGATCGCCAATCGGGCGGACAAGGCATCCGGCAAGGAAAAACAGGCCGGCACCGGCAAGCCAGGGTTTTCCATAAACCAATATTTGCAGCACACCGGGCGCATTGCTGGGGGAAGAGAGAAACTCAGACAGCCAGCGGAAGCTGAAGAAGCCGCCTTCAATGCGATACCAGGGAAGAAAAACCAGGGCAAAAGCCCCGAGCGCCAGGACAATGTTCAGCCTGCGATTGCCACGTGTCATGGCCGACCTCGCTTATTTCATGCCGATGAAAGAACGGCGGGCATCCCGGCTTTCAAAAGCCGGGATGCCGATCGCCGGAGTTCAGATCAGTTTGCGACTGCACCGACCTCGCGGTCCCAGCGTTCCAGCAGCGCCTTGCGCTTGGCCGGGTCGCCATAGGTCTTGAAGTCGTAGTCGATGAGCTTGATGTCCTCGAACTTCGGCGCTTCCTTCGGCACTTCCGCGGTCTTGTTGGATGGAAGCTGGAAGGACTTGGCGTCCTTCATGCGTGACTGGACCTCTGGCTTCAGCGCCCAGTCGTACCAGGTCTTGGCATTTTCGAGGTTGCGGGCACCCTTGATGATCGACATGGAGCCAATTTCGTAGCCGGTACCTTCGCAGGGTGCGATGGACTTGACGGGGAAACCTTCCGCTGTCTGTGCCACGGCATCATGCATGAAGACGATGCCGAGTGCCGTCTCGCCACGCGCTGCCGCCTTCACCGGCGCGGAGCCGGACTTGGTATATTGCGAGATGTTGGCGTTGAGCTTCTTCAGATAATCGATCGCCTGGTCTTCGCCCATGATCTGCACGAGCGAGGCAAGCGCCGTATAGGCTGTGCCCGAAGAGTTGGGATTGGCGATCTGGATTTCGCCCTTCAGTTCCGGTGCCAGCAGATCGGCCCAGCACTTCGGCTCCTTGTAACCCTTGGATTTGAAGATTTCGGTGTTGTAACCCCAGCCCAGCGCGCCGGCATAAACGCCGACGGTTCTGTAACCGGTGCTTTCCGCCTGTTTGACGGCCCAGTCCTGCAGCTGATCCAGCAT
This sequence comes from Rhizobium sp. SJZ105, assembly GCF_007828365.1. Lineage (NCBI taxonomy): Bacteria > Pseudomonadati > Pseudomonadota > Alphaproteobacteria > Hyphomicrobiales > Rhizobiaceae > Rhizobium > Rhizobium sp. SJZ105. The sequence goes on along the minus strand of NZ_VIUP01000003.1, from coordinate 29,271 downwards.
CGGCGACTTGTATTCAAGCGTCAGGTTTTCGGAGGCCGCCTGCATGTGCGGATCGCCGGTGCCAGCCCACCAGATATCGGTCTTCGGGTTGCGGGCTTCCGCACGCACCTTGGCATAAGTTTCGCCGGAAGACAGGCGAACCATATTGACCTTGATGTCATGCGACTTTTCGAAATCGCCCTTCATCTGTTCGCAGATGACGACATCGGCAGAGCATATCAGGTTAAGCTCGCCTGCCGCCTGCACCGATGTGGTGCCGAGTGCCGTACCGGCAAAAAGCAATGTGGAAAGTATCGTCAGTCGCATGGTTATCCTCCTGTAGCTTGCGTCTGAATGGTTCGGCAGTCCACAAACATGGCGCTGCCTGTCGCGGCATCTTGTGCTGCCACGCTGTCTGTCTTTTCGGTCTTGGATTGCTGACCCCTACTGGGTCGGGTGAATTTCGTTGTCGAAGCGGCTTAACAATCGACTTCGCTCTTCGGGTTGGCCAAAGGTGGCGAAGTCGTAATCCACCATCTTGATCATCGATATATCGGGCGCCGTCAGCGGCAATGTCGCCCGGGCGTTGGATGGCACCTGGTTCTGCCCCGCCTTTGCCCCGGTCGCCTGTCCTTCCGGGGTCAGCGCGAATTCAACGAACGCCTGCGCCAGCGCATCGTTGTGGTTGCCCTTGACGATGCTGACCGCACCGATCTCGTAACCGGTTCCCTCGCAAGGGGCGACGATCACCAGCGGAAAGCCTTCGATCTTCTGTGTCACGGCGTCATGCATGAAGGAAATCCCGATCAGAACCTCCCCCCGCGCCGCCGCCTTTACGGGCGCCGAGCCGACCTTGGTGTAACTCACCACATTCTGGTTAAGCCTGCCCATGAAACTGAAAGCCTCCTCCTCGCCAAAGAGCTGGACAAGCGTGGCAAGCATGGTGAAGGCCGTGCCCGAATAGTTCGGGTTGCCGGTCTGGATATGGCCGCGATAAATCTCCTTCGCCAGATCCTTCCAGCATGTCGGGGCCGGCAGATTGTTCTTGGCGAGCAGTTCCGAATTATAGGCAAAACCGAGCGCACCAGCATAGATTCCGGCCGATTTCGATCCCGACATCGCATTGAAATTCTGCGCCCATGGCAGCAGATCCTGCTGATGGGCGGGCTGATACTCTTCCAGAAGGCCTTCCGAACCCGCCTGCAAATGAGTGTCGCCGGTACCGCCCCACCAGACGTCGACAGTCGGATGGGCGCGTTCGGCACGAATCTGATCGAGGATTTCGCCGGTGCTCTTGCGAACCATCGAAATCTCGACCCCCATCCGCGCTTCGAAAGCCCGCTGCATGGTCACGCACCAAGCCTCGTCGACGCCGCACAGGACGTTCAACTTCGTCGCGGCCATGCCATGCCCTGCGCCGCACAGCCATAAGGCCATGCTCGCCGCAAGTGCGGTCAATGCTCTCAACTGAGCCTCCCTGCTTGGAACCTCCCCGTTCCAATCTCCGCCATTAGCATGTCACATCCTGACCGCACCGCAATCGAAGAATGGTTACCAATCTTTCCGAACAAGATTACAGATATTACAAATATGACAGGGCGGATAACCAGCTAGGCTTTGAAGATCGCGTCTGCCGCGCCTATGATGATGGCGGGAGGAATACGCAGTGCTTAATCAGAAGGTTCGCATTCTGATCGTCGAGGACGATCCGGATATGGCAGAGCTTATCTCGGACCTCGTCGAGGCCGAGGGCTGGCTGCCCACCTGCGCGCGCTCCGCCGAGGAAGCGGACGAGATATTGGCGAAGGACGTGATGCAGCTGGTGCTCGTAGACCACAACTTGCCCGGCACCTCCGGCCGCACCTTTGCCCAGAGACTACGCAGCAAGGTTGATATCGGCATCGTCATGGTAACGGCTGCCGGCAGCGCCGCCGACCGGGTTCTCGGCCTGGAAACAGCGGCCGACGATTATGTCGTCAAACCCTTCGAACCGATCGAACTCACGGCACGGATCAAGGCCGTTCTGCGCCGGACGATCCCCTCCTTGAAGCAGGAAAAGGACAGTGAGCGCGACCACGGCCGGGCGGCATTGCTCCTCAGCGACTGGGCGATTGATCTCAATGCCCGACAGGCCGTCTGCCTGACCGATCGCAGCAGAACGCTGACAAGTGCCGAATTCGCACTTCTGGAAATTCTGGCCGAAACGCCCAACCAGCCCGTCAGCCGCTCCCAGATCCTCGACAGGCTTGGCTCGGAAAGCGACCGCTATATCGATAGAAACGTCGATGTGCTGGTGCTGCGGCTGAGGCGCAAGATCGAGCGAAACCCCGATCTGCCGCGTCACATCAAGACGCGGCGCGGCAGGGGTTATGTGCTCCACACCGACGAGGGCGAGCTTTCTCCGTGATCAGCCGTTCCTTCCTTTCCTCGATCGCCTTTCGCCTGCCCTTTGCGATCGTCTTCATCTGCATCCTCGTCTTCAGCCTATCCGCCATCGCCATCTACGGCCTGCAACGCGCTCGCGATGAAATGGCCGCCTACGGCCTGCAGGCCTTTTCCAGCCTTGCCAAGGCATCGCTGGTTTCGCGGCAGGTCTCCGACCTCGTCTCGAGCGCACCTTTCCTGATGAATGCCGCCTCGCCCTATCGCGTCTCCAGCGAAAGCCGGTCCGTGGTCCAGCAGGTCGATATCCTGCTGGAGATGACAGGGCCAGGCAACGGTGATCGGGTCGCCCGCGGCTTTGCCAACGAGCGCATCGTCGAACTCCTTGAATTGATCAGAACACAGACGCTGGATCTGGCAAAGGATGCAGATGCGGCGCAGGGCCACAAGGCGGAAGCGGCAGCCGCGCTTGGCGAAATTGCCACGGGTCGCGGCATCACCGATCCCGAACTGCGCCGGCGGATGAACGGCATCGTGCAGGCCGCATCCGCATCCGACAGCCTCTTTCAGCTTGGTGAACTGCGCCGCCGCTATGTTGCCGAAACCACCGCGCGCCAGGAAGGTTATCCCGGAGAGCGGCTCCCCGTGGCCGAGCTGCAACCCTATGAGCGGGTCTTTGAAGCGCAGAGCCGTTACCTCTTGGAAATGTTTGCGATCCGCGCCTCGGTGTCGCGGCTTCACATTGTGTCGCGCGATCTGTCCCATGTCACCGAAACGCAGAGCGATGCGGTTGCCCGCAGCCTCAACGAGGACCTGATCTCGACCTCGGACGCTCTGAGCCGGCTATTGGTCATCGTCGCAGTCGCTTCGCTTCTAGTTCTGGTCATGGCAACATTCTCGATTCGATCAGTGATGCGTGTCTCGCGCGGGATCGCGACGCTTTCCAACGGCATGAACGCGCTCGCCAAGGGTGAAAAGGATGTCGGCCCGCCATCCTACACCGGATCGGAGACGGAACTGATCCGCCTGCTCGATGCTTTCCGGGCTTTCCATGACAGCGTCGATCGTGTCTCCCGCCTGCGGCGCACGGCGGAAGCGGCGGCCCGAACCATCCGCTCCACCTTCCGCAACATGAATGAGGGAATAGCGCTGTTCGATCCGACCGGTCGGCCAATCACCATGAACCGCCGGATCATAGAACTTGTCGGTCGTTCCGGCTCGTCGCGTAAGCTGCCGCTTCGCCGTTTTGTCGAACCGATACCGGAGATCGATCCCGCACTGTTCCCTTTCGAGAGCGGCCGAGGCGAGTTGATGGACCGGGCAGTCGTGCGCCATCGCACCGGAGATCAACGAGTGATCGAAGTATCGATGTCACGCCAGCCGGATGGCGGTATCGTGCTGCTCGCCCGGGATGTAACTTCTCTCGATCGTCAGGAGGCGGAGGCCGCAAAAGCCCAGAGGCTTGATGGCATCATGCGCATGACTCATCAGGTCAGTCATGAAGTGGGCAACATGATCGGCATCATCACCGGCAGCCTCGGCCTGCTGGAGCGCGAAACTGGTTTCAACGATCGCCAGAAACGCCACATCGCCCGTATCCGGAAGGCGGCGGATCGCGGCCGTTCTCTGGCCAGCAGCATGCTGACCATCGGCAGCCAGCAGCCCATTCATCCGAGCTGCATCAACGTCGCAAACCTGCTGCGCGGCATGGCCGATATCCTTGAGATTGCAGTCGGCCCGAAATGCCGGATTGCGCTGGAGATTGACGAGGATCTTCCCTCGATTGCGCTAGACCCTGCCCTCCTCGAGCAGTCCATCCTCAACCTTTGCCTGAATGCGGCAGCGGCCATGCCCGATGGTGGCCTGATCTCGATCAGCGCCGCTTCCGAGAAGGATGCACTTGTGATCGCGGTCACCGACGAGGGAGTGGGCATGACGCCCGAGGCGGTGGACAAGGCCTTCGAGCCCTATTTCACCACCCGGCAGGAACACGGCGGGGCAGGCCTCGGCCTTGCAATGGTCTACGGCTTCGTCCGGCAGAGCGGCGGCGAGGCGCATATCAGCTCGATGCCGGGCGATGGCGCAAGGGTACAACTGACTTTTCCGGTAGGCACCGACCACCTCCAGATTCGATAAGCCCCGAGAAGGCCTTCCAGGGGGAGAGGAATTCGTCAATCAATTGAGTTGTTAACTCCCGATCAACTCAGAATATTCACTGTCCGTTTCTTCCTGCTCTCTAGGATCACGCCATCCGAGTATGGGAAACAGTACCGTCGTGAAAAATCAACCAAAAGCTGAAGCCAGTGATCCGCAAGCGTACCTGACCGCGCGCCTTGCAACCGCACAGTCTCGTATCGAGAAGACCTTTCTCGAAGGCGGCTCCGTGCTCGTTTCAGTCATGGACATCCTGAACCAGCTCATCACCATATTGGACCGCATGACGGGTTCGATGGACGGCGATACCGCGGATGCGGCAGTGGCCAACATGCAAAAGACCATTGAGGACATGGTCCGCCTGCCGGAAACCGAACAGTTGCGACAGGCCGCCTTCGTTGAAATGAGTTCCCTTTGCAAGTCTGCAAACGGCCATGTCGATGATATCCGCGAGACGATCCGTTACCTGAAAACCTTTGCGGTCACAGTAAAGATTACCGGCGCAGGCATCGCCGAATTTTCCTCCTTTGCCGAGGAAATCCGCGAGCGCATCCATTTCGGCGGTACTGAAGTCGGCAAATTCGCGCAATATCTCGATCTCATGCACAAGCAGCTTGCCAGAGCGCGCGACGTCTCATCCGTCATCGGCGCCGATTTCGAAGCAACGATCCCCGGCATCGTCGGAGGTTTGAAGACAAATTCCGGTCGCATCGGCGAACAGCATCGCGCCATGACGGCCATGGCGGCCAAGGTGAAATCCGTCGCGCAGGGCGTGCAGGGCAAGATAGCGGCAACGCTGTCCTCCCTCCAGATCGGCGACATCACCCGCCAACGTGTCGAACATGTGCAGACGACACTCGCCCTGTTCAGCGATTATCTGAATTCCGAAGAGGCGCAGGCGTTAAATTCCGCCGAAATGGACGCTCTTTACGACACCGTTTTCGAGATGGTCAGCGCCCAGATCGACGAGATGGCAACCACCTTCCAGCAGGATTGCCGCAAGATCTTTGCAGGCATCTCAAGTTTCGCCGACGATGCCGCAACCATTCTTTCACTGCGCGACACCCTGGTGGAAGATGCTGCCAATGATGGCGGCAGCGCGTTGCAGCTGCTTGAGAAGGACATAGCAAAGGCGTGCGATCTGGCCGGGCGCGTTCAGGAAGGCATGGCGGATGCCAATGCGGTCGTCGCTTCCGTTACCGGTACCGCACAGGACCTGTTGCACGGCATTGAAGTGCTGCGCTCGATCAAGACTGAAATCCATTATATGGCGCTGAACTCAAACCTGCGCTGCTCGAAACTGGGCGACGAAGGCCGGTCGGTCAATGTCGTCAGCGGCGAGCTGCGGGTCTTTGCCGACAAGCTGGAAAGCCCGGCGGATTCGATCGTTGCCGATCTCCACCGGATCGAAAGCGTCATTACAAATCTGAAGACGGCTGAGAACCGGAGCGCCGGTGACCTGCGGGAACCATTGAGCGAAGCACTGGAAGCCATAAGCCACGCCAAGGGTCAGATGGAAACCGGTCTTCAGGATCTCGCCACGGAAGGTCAGGCCGTTTTCAGCCGCATCAGTGCCGCCGTGATCAAGCTCGATTTCGAAAGCGAACTCGGCGATGTCCTGAAAGAATGCCATCACGTGGCAAGCGGGCTGGCCGCCGGCGGCGCCGGAGACATTTCCGGCTTTGCGGAGAAAATCCAGCCGTTTTCGACATGCATCTACAAGATCTACACGATGGCGCAGGAGCGCGACGTGCATCTTCGCTACTTGCCGGTCGATCTTGCGCCCGGGCAGAAAGCACCCGCCACCGTCGAAGATGACGACGATCTCTTTGCCGACGCGCTTTTCTAGAGCGTATTCGATCTAAACGGGATCGATGGGGCGCTTTTACTGCGCCGGGTTCCCGGCGTCAGGCCGCCTGCATCAGTTTGCCAGGGCTTTTCTTGCTGGAGGCCTCAAGGAGACGGAGAACCTCGGCGGCAAAAGCTTCGGCATTCTGCAGAGCCTTGTCGAGATTGCTGACATGGCCGGCTTTCATCATATGCAGGCATCCATCGAATTCGAACATATCGCGAAACGCAGAACGTTCGAAAATCGGCGTATCGAGAACACGTACATTCCTTTGCGCCAGCAGTTCCCGTGCGGCCAGAAGCGCGCGGGTCGTGACCAGCGGATTGACGCGGGTCAGCACGACGGAATGGTCGATCCGGATATTCGCCTTTTCATCGAGATAACGCAGCAGCTCGAGCACCTGCGCCCCGCCCTGCGCATCCATGGTGCTGCCCTGAACGGGTATCAGCACATGGTTGGAGAGACCTATCGCAGTCGCGAGCAGGGGCGATTGCGCACCGGGCAGGTCGATGATCACATGATCGAATGCACGGCGGCTGTCGATGACATGCTGCTGTAACGTCGCCGCCGTCACATAGGTGATGACTGAAAAATCGACACGCGCATCGGCCTTTTCACGCCAGCGGGAAATCCAGCGCTGTGGATCTGTATCGATGACGCAAACCCGCGATCCGCGACGCGCCAGTTCGGACGCCAGGAGAAGAACCGCCGTGGTTTTCCCGGCACCGCCCTTGGTGTTCGCGAAGGTGATAACTGGCATGGCATGATCCGGAAAACTGGGCGGAGACTGTCATGCCTCGCGGAACGCACCTGTCGCATGGTGTTACCGCCATCATTGGCGAGTTTGGTTAATGCCGGGTAAAAAAAGGGTCGCGCCATCAGCGGCGGCGGTCTTCGGCCTGAATTTCCAGCGCGATCCTGTCGAGTGGCAGAACCTTGTCGACACCGCCATGGGCGATCGCTTCCTTCGGCATGCCGAAGACAACAGAGGATGCTTCGTCCTGCGCCACCGTGAAGGCGCCGGCCTGATGCATCTCCAGCATGCCGCGTGCGCCATCATCACCCATGCCTGTCATGATGATGCCCATGGCGTTGGCACCGGCGGCACGCGCGGAAGAACGAAACAGAACGTCCACTGAAGGCCGGTGTCGCGAAACCAGTGGCCCGGTGCGGACCGAAACGCGATAACGTGCACCCTGCCGCTCCAGCAGCATATGTCTGTCGCCCGGCGCAATCAGCACATGGCCGCGCAGCACCGGATCGCCGTCCTCGGCCTCCTTGATCTCGACATCGCAGAGACTGTTCAGGCGTTTTGCAAATGCGGCGGTAAATTTTTCCGGCATATGCTGAACGATCACGATGCCGGGTGAATTGGCCGGCAGCTTCATCAGCATTGCGCGCAACGCTTCTGTGCCGCCGGTGGATGCACCGACACAGACCACCATTTCAGTGGTGCGTGCCATGGCCTTGCCCGAAGGCGGCGGCAACACGGCATCGGCGGTCAGCTTGGCCTGCGGACCGCTTGCGGCAGCCGAACGCAGCGCCGCCCGCGCATTGCCGACGCGGGCGTGCGCCGCACTTTTGACGACCTCGCAGATGCGCGTGGCCTGCTCCGCCAGATGATCCGCAGCGCCTATCCTCGGCTTGAGGATGATATCGACTGCCCCCGCCTCCAGCGCCTGAAGCAGGGTTTCCGATCCGGCCTCGGTCAGCGACGAGCACATGACTACAGGGATCGGTTTCTGCGACATGATCTTGCGCAGGAAGGTGATGCCGTCCATGCGCGGCATTTCCACATCAAGCGTGATGACATCGGGAATTTCTTCCTGGATGCGCTTGGCCGCAACAAACGGATCGGCAGCGGCCCCGATCACCTCAATACCGGGATCGCTTTCGAGAACCTCGGTCAGGGTCTGCCGGACGCTGGCGGAATCGTCGACGATGAGAACGCGGATTTTGTTCGACATGGCTCTCTGCCGCTATTGCTTCTTGAAAACGGTATTGGCGACCTGCCGCAGGGGCAGGTCGATACCGGTTATCGTTTCGGAATGACCGATGAAAAGGTAACCGCCCGGCACCAGGCGCTTGCACAATTGAGTCAGGACGTGCACCTGCGTTTTTTTATCAAAGTAGATGAGAACGTTACGGCAGAAGAGAAGGTGCACCGCATCGCCGATCTGGTAGGTCGGGTCCATGAGGTTGAGGCGGGCAAAACCGATCTTGGAACGCAGCCGCGGCACGATCCGAACCTCCCGTCGTCCGGCATCGACCGACCGCATGACATATTTCCGCATCATGTCGGCCGGAACCGGTTCGAGCAGTTCACGGGCATAGATACCGCTATGGGCTTTCCTGAGCACATCAGTGGAAAGGTCGGTCGCAAGGATACTGAAATTGTTGATGACCTGTTTCTCGGCCGCTTCGGCCAGCACCATCGCCATGGTATAGGGTTCCGCACCCGTCGAACAGGCGGAACTCCAGGCACGGATACGCCCATGGCCTTCACCCGCAAGTGCAGGCAAAGCGAATTTCTCCATGTAGTCGAAATGGTTCGGCTCACGGAAAAAATCCGTCTTGTTGGTCGTCACCACGTCAATCAGGTAGATCGCTTCCTCTTCCAGCCCGTCTTCGCGGAAGAGGAAATTGCAATATTGAGCGAAGGTGGCATGCCCCGTGGCGCGAAGGCGCTTGCGCAGACGCCCTTCCAGCATGGTGCGCTTGCTGTCCGGCATCTTTATGCCGCTGTAATTGTAGATGTATTCGGCGAGCAGCCGGAAATCCCGCTGACTCAGGCCATCATGCGCGGAGCTGGCAGCAATGGAGGCATCCACGGGAAGGGCTCTCCTCATGCCGCCTGAACCGGTGTGCCGCCCTGCCGGGCAATGGCATTTTCTTCGTTCGAGAAAAGCTTTGCAAGATCGATGATGACGACGAAATCACCTTCCCGGCGAACCACACCTGCAATGTAGTCGGAGTTCCAGTGAACGCCGATATCGGGTGCCGTTTCCATCTGGTCGCGACGGAACGGCGTCACCTCGAATACCTTGTCCGCCACGAGACCTATCGCCAGCGTGCGGGATGGAAACGGAATATCCAGCACCAGCACGCGGGTATGGGGTGTCCGCACGCTGCGGCTCATTCCGAGCCGCAGCCGCAGATCGATGATGGGCACACCCTGCCCGCGCACATCTCTCAGACCCAGCAGATATTCAGGACTATGCGGAATCTTGAACGTGTCCTCATAGTCGAGGATTTCACGGACGACCGCGACGGATACCGCAAAGACCTCCTCACCGAGGCTGAATGTCACGAACTGGCCTTCTGAAGATGTGCTGGTCATGGTCAGGCGCTTTCGCGGAAATCCGCGTCGTCAGCATCGGGACCGCCCATGGACATATCCAGTGCGAAACCTTTGACGCGGGCTTGCTGGGCGCTGACGGTGTTGCCCGTCTGCGGTTTGCGAACGGGGGCCGGCTTCATCGCCGGACGCGTCGCAGCAGGCTTTGCGGCAGGCCGATGTGCAGCCTGTGCGGGGCGCGACGAGACGCTTGAGGTATCCACCTTGAAGAAGGCGATACTGCTCTGCAACTCTTCGGCCTGTGCGGCCAGCTCTTCCGAAGTCGCAGACATTTCCTCCGAAGCGCCGGAGTTCTGCTGCGTCACCTTGTCAAGCTGTTGGATTGCCTCGTTGATCTGGGAGGCGCCGATATCCTGCTCACGGCAGGCGGCGGAGATTTCGGCGACCAGCTCGGCGGTCTTGCGAATGTCCGGCACCAGACGGTTCAGCATGTCGCCCGCTTCGGTTGCCACCTGCACGGTCTCGCCGGAAAGCGAGCTGATCTCGCTGGCAGCAGCCTGACTGCGTTCGGCGAGCTTGCGCACTTCCGATGCTACGACAGCAAAACCCTTGCCGTGTTCCCCAGCGCGCGCCGCTTCAACGGCGGCGTTCAGCGCCAGAAGATCGGTCTGGCGGGCAATTTCCTGCACGATGGAAATCTTCTCGGCGATGGTGCGCATGGCGACCACGGCGCGGTTGACGGCTTCACCGCTGGCTTCGGCGTCCTTGGACGACTGACGCGCGATCTTTTCCGTTTGCGCGGCATTGTCGGCATTCTGCTTGATGTTGGCAGCCATCTCTTCCATCGAGGCCGAAGCCTCTTCGGCAGACGATGCCTGCTCGGTCGCGCCCTGGCTCAGCTGTTCGGAGCTGGCCGACAGTTCCTGGCTGCCGGAGGACACATTGTCGGAAGCGGAAAGCGCATCGGCGACAATGCCACGCAGGCGCTCAACCATCCGTTCCAGCGCAAGGCCGAGAGTATCCCTGTCGGACAGGGGTTTCGGCATGACGGTAAGATCGCCATCGGCAATCCGGTCGGCAATGCCTGCGGTATTGCGCAGATTGCCCGTCATCGTGTTGATGCGCGCAACGAGATCCTTGATCTCGTCATTGGTCTTGATCTCGACATTCTGATCGAGATCGCCGATCGCAACCGCCTCCGCCACGGTCATGATCTTGCGCAATCCGCTGCTGATGCCGAGCGCGATCCAGAATGCTGTCGCGATGGCGATTAGTACGGCAACGACCGATGCACTGACCAGCAGGGTGCGGGTCTGCTCATAGTCATCAGCCGCCAATTGCTTCGATTCTTCAAGACGGTCGCGGTTCATCTTGACGCCCTCGCCCAGTTTCCCGGTCAGGGCATTGGCAGCGTCACGGCCCTTGCCGGACGAGTACGACGCGGCGAGCGACGTATTGCCCTGCGCAACCAGTTCCCGGACGTGATCATCACTGGCCTCGAAAGCCTTGGTGGTGGCCTGCAGATCCGTCCAGAACGCACGCGTCTCGGCGCTGGCGGTGGCTGCCATATCATTCAGCATGGCCGTCAACTGGTCGCGACTTTCGTTACCTGCCGCCTTGAAAAGCTGGGTTTCCTCCGGCGAAGCAGCAAGGATGATATTCTTCTGCGACCGGACAGTTGCCAGCGCCAGTGCGTTCATCTGGTGAACCTTGTCGAGGCGCACGACAGTGCCATCGACCACGTCGTCCATGGCATTCTTGGCGATACCGAGGCTGTAGATGCCGTAGCCGGCCGTTCCGGCAAGCATCAGGATCAGAAAGCCGAAGGCAACCGCCAGCTTCATCTTGATTGTAAATCGCATCTCAATGCTCCTTGGAAAGTTCGATGACGTTGCCACGCGCGCTGGACGAAACCGGTCCGGACTCGCGATGCCCCGTGAAAATTGCTGTCAGATTTGGAAGAATGACGAACTCGCTGCCGCGTTTGATGAGGCAATGGATGTAATCCGCCCGCCACCGCATGCCGACGCTCGGCGGCGGTTCGCTGGCTGCCCGGCTGAACGTGGTCACCTCGTTGACCTTATCGGTCCTGATGCCGATCAATGCCGGCTCGCCATCAAACGGCAGTTCTATGACGACGATACGGCTATCAATGGTTCGCTCGGTGGCTTCCATGCCGAAGGCAAGACGGATATCAGCCAGAGGGATGACCTTGCCCCGGAAGTTGATAACACTCGCCACGAAGGCTTTAGCACCGGGAACGGCGGTTTCGGGCAGAAGATCCAGAATTTCCCGAACCTTCACCGCCTCGATGGCGAAGGTCTCGCCCGCGATGTTGAAGGTCAGAACTTCCACGGCGTCGGACACGCCCCAAAACTCGTCCGTCTGCTTCAAGAGAGACTGGTTCATCCCGCGGCCCGCAATCGCGCCTCCTGTTGTTGCCCCGCCATCACCAGATGTGCGACATCGAGGATAAGGGCGACATTGCCGTCACCGAGGATGGTCGCGCCGGAGAATGTCGCGACGTCATGGTGCAGTTTCGACATGGCCTTGATGACCGTCTGGTGGTCACCGATGATCTGGTCAACCACAAGCCCGACCCGCTCGGAGCCGGTGGAAATGACGACGATCTTCTGGAACTGATCCGGCTTGGTTCCGGTGTTGAACAATTCGCGCAGGCGAATGAAGGGAACGAGGCTCTCGCGCAATGAAATGAAGGACCGGCCCCGCGAACGAATATCGTCGTCAGGCGACAGTTCCAGGCATTCCTCCACCGCCGGCAGCGGAATGACGTAGCAACCATTGCCGACCCGCACCAGCAGGCCGTCGATGATGGCCAGAGTCAACGGGATCGCCAGCGAAACTTCCGAACCCGCGCCCGGCGTGCTGGTAACGCTGATCGTGCCGCGAAGGGCCTCGACACTTTTTTTCACCACATCCATGCCGACACCACGGCCGGAAAGACTGGTAACTTCAGAGGCTGTCGAAAAGCCCGGCTGGAAGATCATCTGCAGCAGTTCCTGATCGCTGACCTGCGCGTTCGGAGCCAGAAGGCCGGAAGCCTCCGCTTTTGCCCGGACGCGCTGGCGATCGATGCCACGGCCATCGTCACGGATGGTGATCGTCACATCACCGCCCGACTGGCGGGCAATGAGGGTGATCCGCCCCGTCGCCGGTTTGCCGGCCGCCACACGCTCATCGCTTTTTTCGAGACCATGGTCGCAGGAGTTGCGGACAAGGTGCACGAGTGGATCAGCCAGGCGTTCGATCACCGCCTTGTCGACCTCTGTGCCTTCGCCCTCGGTCTCCAGCTCGATCTGTTTGCCCGTTTCCCGCGCCAGGTCATGGATCAGACGGCGGAACCGACCAAAAAGCTGGGCGATCGGCACCATTCGCAGGACCATCATCGTATCGCGAAGTTCTCCGGAAAGACGTTCGACATCCTCCGAAACAGAGCGCAAAAGAATATCGACGCTGCTACCCGCCAGCTGCGAAAGGCGGGACTGGGCAATGACGAGTTCACCGACCCGATCCATCAACTCGTCAAGTCTTTCAGCAGGCACCCGTACGTTTTCGGCCGCCTTGCCGCCCTTCGGATCGGCGGCGACCTTTCTGGCTTCCGGCAGGATCTCGGAAACGGGGAGCTCTTCTTCGACAACCGCTTCGATTGCGCGGATATCGATCTCCATGTCATCCATCACGAAGATGAAAACGTCGTCGATTGCCGATTGCGGCTGCTCGGTCGTCAGCCGGACTGTCCAGCCTAGATGGAGATCGCTCGGATTGAGGGCGTCGAGAGACGGCACCGTCGAGGTGTCGGCAACGATTTCACAATCGCCGAGTTCGGCCAGCTCATCCAGCAGACCAAGGGGATTGGTTCCGTTTGCCATGGCATTGACGGGCAACCGGAACCGGATTTCCCAGGTGGCGGCTTTTGCCTTTGCCTGCTTCCTGGCGAGATTCTGCGCCGGAACATGTGTCAGGACACCGCCATCGCCACGAGTGCCGACTGCCGCACGAAGCTTGGCGAGCAGCTGCTCTCCAACATCACCCTGCACACCGTGCGGATTGTCGACCAGCGCCTGCATATGATCCTGCGCTTCAAGAACGGCTGCGACCAGTTCGCTGGTTGCCGGAACCTCGCCCTTGCGCACCCGGTCAAAGGCGGTTTCGCAATGGTGGGTGAAGGCGGCAAGCGCCTCGAACCCGAACATTGCCCCGGACCCCTTCAATGTATGCAGTCCGCGGAAAACGGCGTCGATCTGATCCTGATCGGTCAAATCGTGAAGCAGATCGAGAAGGCCACCCTCGATTTGCTCGAAAAGCTCCGCAGCCTCCGTTCTGAAAACCTGAATAGGGTCCAGCGTCGTCATTTTCCGAGGACCTTTCTGACGATCTTGACCAGATGTTCGGCATCGAAGGGCTTGGTCAGCCAGCCGGTGGCACCGGCGGCCTTGGCGCGCGCCTTCATGTCCGCATCGGATTCCGTCGTCAAAAAGATGATCGGAATGCCGGTATGAGCCGGAGATTGCCGAAGCGCCTCAATCATCTCGAGACCATTCATGTTCGGCATGTTGAGATCAGTGACGATGAGGTCAAAATTCGCGGCCTTCGCCTTGGCAAGACCGTCCTGCCCATCAACGGCCTCGGTAATCTGGTAGCCCGCGCCTGTGAGGGCGATCTTCGTCGTCATGCGAATGCTGGCGGAATCGTCGACCGTTAAAATATGTGCGCTCATGATATGTCCTTTCCATGCAACCAGAACTGGCGGGAGGTTTCATCCATCCGCGACAGGAAACCGCCCCGCCGCAATGTCTGCAAAACCTGACCGTCAGCCGGCTCTTTCAATGTTATCGTCTTGTTGTTCTGCGCCGCGAAATTGCGCGAGGCTTCCATCAGCTGCACGAAGCTCAAATCCGCATCCGCATCCTTGGGCACCTCGACCACCAGCCTGTCGGTGTCTTTGAGACGGTCGAGAAGAAGACCGTGTGCCGGCGCAATCGACCGTATGGAAAGCGCTTGCGGCATCTTCAGTGTGTCGTTCGTGGTTTCATCAAACATGGGGAGTCTCCCGAACGGCTGCGGCTTGCATGCCGCCATCCGCCCTGATCGGTTGTTCTTCCGGTGTTTCGAGGCTCGGCACTTCGATCTCCAGAACGCCGTGGCCCGTCATGAGCCTCTCGATCAGCGTCCATTGGCGCTGGAACGCCGCGACGCAAGCGGGATCGAAATGGCTGCCGCTCTGCGCGACAACATGCGCATAGGCCTCTTGGGTCGACCACGCCATCTTGTAAGGGCGCTCGGAGCAGAGAGCCTCAAAGACGTCCGCAATGGCGACGATACGGGCTTCCAGCGGAATGCCATCGCCCGACAAGCCGTGCGGATATCCCGTTCCATCCCATTTTTCGTGATGGCCACCTGCAATCGCCTCGGCTATGCGCAGCAGGTCGGATGAACCGTTTTCGAGAATCTGCACACCGATACCGACATGTTTTCGCATTTCGGTAATCTCATCAGGCGTCAGGCGACCCGGCTTCAGCAGCACGCTGTCGGAAATTCCGATCTTGCCGACATCGTGCAAGGGTGCCGCGAGATAGATCATGCGGCAATGCTCGTCATCGAGGCCGAGATCCTTTGCCATCAGCATGCTGATTTGCGCGACGCGGGAAATATGGTCGCCGGTGTGGCCGTCGCGGAATTCGATGGCCCGCGCCAGGCGCCAGATGATTTCTTCTTCGCGGGCCGCGAGTTGCCGGGTGGCCTTGCGCACCTCATCCACAAGGCTGCGCGCCTGTCCGGCAAGATCGCGCTGCGCCTTGCGCAAGGCGAGAAGGTTGCGCACCCGCGCCTTCAGCTCCACCGGGTCAAAGGGCTTGTGGATGAATTCCGTGACACCGCTCTCTATCGCTTCGATAAGGACAGGCCGGCCTCTTTCCGATGTGATCATGATGACAGGCACATGCGCGAAATGCTCATACGTATTCAGTGCCTTGAGGAGCTGTATGCCGTTATATTTCGGCATCGTATAATCCACCACAAGCAGATCGACCGCATTGTTGCGGCAGAATTCCAACGCCTCCGTGGGATCGGTGAAGCCCACGATGGTGCCGACATCCGGAAGCCCGCGGACCGTCGCTTTCAGGGCAACAAGAATCGACTTGCTGTCATCGACCAATACGATTTGCACTTGTCCTCGCTATCATTGGATTGCGGGCGAATAGACGCGCGAACTCCTCGGCTTTCACCGAACGAATTCTACGGATCTGGAAACATTTTTTTGGGAAAAGACGACCGCGTCATGTGGTCATGAAAATGAAGCGCCTGCGCGAAATTCGCCTGAGAAGACAACTTCTTATATGAATAAATTGACCAGATGTTGGTTAACAGCGACTTAAGTGTGACTTATGAATACTTATAGTGAAGCGCCATCATCAGGCCTTCCAACGGGAATGTGATCCCGTGGCGTGGCGCCGCAGCCTCTCGGGCTGATGCGCAGACGCGCCACTAATCCTTGTTAGTATTTCTAACCTACGGAGAAGATTTCGGCCGATTGTTGCAGCGTTGATCCTCGAATAGCCTGAGACCAGAATTGGTATCAGGCAAAAGAGGGAACGATGTCGAAACGGCAGGACAAGATCAAGCTCGGAACCTTTGTTTACACGTTCGGCTTCCATGCAGCCGCATGGCGGCACCCGGCAAGCAAGGTAACCGCAGCAACCGACTTCAGCCACATGTTGAATGTGGCCAGAATTTCTGAAGCTGCCAAATTCGATTTCATGTTCCTCGCCGATTCCGCTGCGGCTGCCGTTGGTGACCCCGACGCCTTGGCGCGCAGCCCGACCAAGCAGAACCGGTTCGAACCGCTTTCTCTCATCTCGGCACTTTCGGTGATGACGGAAAGACTGGGTTTGGTCTCGACGGTATCGACGAGCTATTATGAACCCTTCAATGTCGCCCGGATTTTCGCGTCTATCGATCAGCTGAGCCGGGGACGCGCCTGCTGGAATGTCGTCACCTCCGATCATGACGAGACCGGCTACAACTTCAATCGTCAGGGTCTCGATCCTCACGCCGTCCGTTACGAGCGCGCGCAGGAATTCATCGACGTAGTGTTCGGCCTATGGGACAGCTTTGAACGCGACGCCTTGCTGCTCGATCGCGAAAGCGGCGTTTATTATGACAAGGACAAGCACCATACCCTCAATCATGTCGGCAAGCATTTTCAGGTGCGCGGCCCGCTCAACATTGCGCCTTCCGAGCAGGGGCGGCCTGTTATTGCTCAGGCCGGCGGCTCCGAGGCCGGAATGAACCTTGCTGCACGGACGTCGGAAATCGTCTTCAGCCTGGCATCCAACATCGAGAGCAACAGGGCTTTCTATCAGAACGTCAAAGGACGTATGCCGGCATTCGGTCGCGATCCCGAAGATCTCAAGGTCATGCCGGGAATTGTCGTCAATGTTGGGGAGACCGAGGCCGAGGCGAAGGCAAAAGTCGATTTTCTCATCGACAGCCTGCATCCGGACGTGGGTCGGTTGATGCTTTCGGAGTTCCTCGAAGCCGACCTTCGTGGCGTTCCCCTCGATCAACCATTTCCGATGGACCGGCTGCCCGCCGAGCCGAAAGGCTCGCGCAAGATGTTTGACCAGCTCGTCGAGTTCGTCAAACAAGGACAGACAGTGGGACAATTGATCCGCCACTACGCAGAACGCCACACCGGAAACGGAATAACCGGGACACCAAAACAGATCGCAGACTACATGGAAGAGTGGTTCGAAACCCGTGCCGCCGACGGTTTTATTCTTATGTTCCCGACACTTCCCGCAAGCCTGGAAGATTTCGTCCGCCTTGTCTTGCCGGAGTTGCGGCGGCGCGGACTGTTTCGTGAGGAATATGAAGGATCGACGCTGCGCGAGAACCTGGGGCTTTCGATGCCTGCCAACCGTTACACGGCCGCCAAAGGCGATAAAGAGCGCATCTGAAGGAGCCGATCATGGTGGACCAGATGAAAATGCAGGTGCCGTCTCCGGGCGCTGACCTCTTCAAATCCTCCATGCGGAATCTGGCGGGTGCCGTTTGCGTCATCACGACAGGCACGGGTGAAACACGAACCGGCTTCACCGCAACATCCGTCACAGCACTTTCTGCGGATGGCCCGACGGTGATGGTCGCACTCAATCGTGGATCCTCGTCCTGGGAAATCGTCGAGAAAGCCAGACGGTTTTGCGTCAACGTCGTCGCTGAAGGTCAGGAAAACGTCGCCCACTCATTCTCGGGTTTTAATGGCCTTAAGGGTGGCAGCCGCTACGATGGCGCCGTCTGGCACACGATGGCGTCAGGCGGCCTTGCGCTGGATGGCGCTCTGGCAAGTCTGGACTGCGAACTCGAAGACGCGATCATCCATCGATCCCATGTGATCCTGATCGGCCTCGTCCGGTCGATAAGGACACATGACGATGCCCGGCCACTTCTGTACTGGCGCGGAGAATATCAACACATCAGAAAGTGATATCCCGAGCGGTAGGCCATTAGTCACGCACTGCGGTTCGGGGACGATGCGACAGACTGCTTTTTCGCGATCCCCATCACCCACATATGAAATTCTCTTCCGTAGGGCTTATCGAAAACGGAACGATCCCATGCCAGATAGTAGCTCTCGGGAAGCGGAAGGCGGATGTCGAAAGGAACAACAAGTGTACCGGCCTGCAACTCGTCCTCGATCATCGAGACCTGAGCCAGCACGAAGCCGTGTCCGTTGACCGCAGCGTCGATTGCGTTGCTCGACAGCGCGAAAAACAGGCTCGAGAGTTTTTCATTCACGGTCGCGCCAACCAGCTGCGCCCACTCGCTCCATTGTGGCGGACGGCTGTAATGGGCTTCCCACTCGATATTGAGCAAAGGGAATTTGAGAAGGTCGGCGGGCGCCGATAATGTCCGTCCCCCGAGCAAACGCGGCGAACATGCGGGAACCACCCAATCCGTATAAAGCGGCACGAAATGCGCGTGCACCTCTGCCCGCTTTCCATAGGTTATGCGAAAATCGCTCTGGCCGCCCGACAGGCTGGGTTCGTCATCCTTGCCGATGATACGGACATTGGCTTCCGGATAGAGAGCCTGCCACTCGAAGATCTTGCGGCCGATCCACTTGTTCACCACCGAGCTGAGCGCAGTCAGCACGATGCCGGTCTGGCTCCGCGCCCGTTCGAGAACATCGACGGAATGATTGAGCTGGCTGAAGCCTTTGGCGACTTCCTTGTGAAGAAGAACACCCCACGACGTCAGTTCCACACGGCGTCCGATACGTTCGAGGAGCGTAACGCCGAGATGGTTCTCAAGCTTGCGCACCTGTTGGCTGATGGCACTGGGTGTTACGCCCAGTTCTTTGGCGGCCGTGCTCATCGTGCCGCACCTTCCTACGGCTTCGAAAGCTTGCAGGGCATGGAGTGGGGGCATAGCCAATAGAGTATCTCCAGTTCTGCTTTTTGTTAATTTTTTCTAAACAAAAACGCAACGAAAATCCGCTTGTCCCGCATCGCAACAAGGAAAATACTGATCCGATTAAAGCGAGAACGGGGGAAGAAAATGTTTCTCAAGAATGCTTGGTACGTCGCCACCTGGGATCACGAAATCGGACGAGACCTGACACCCGTAACGATGCTCGGCGAAAATATTGTTCTTTATCGTCTTCAGAATGGCAAGCTTGCAGCGCTCGAAGATGCCTGTCCCCATCGCAAGCTCCCCTTGTCCATGGGGCGTATCAAGGGCGACGACGTCGAATGCGGCTATCACGGATTGACCTTCGACTGTTCCGGCGCCTGCACCCGCGTACCGGGTGCAGAGCGTATTCCACATGTGGCCTGCGTCCGCTCCTACCCGGTGGAGGAACGTTACGGGCTCGTCTGGGTCTGGATGGGTGAGGCCGCGAAAGCCGATCCCGCAGAGATTTTCCATGTCGAACATTTCGGTGATCCGTCCTGGGGCGTCAATCGCGGCGAGTCGATGACGATCAACTGCAATTACCTCTACATGACGGACAATCTGCTGGACCCATCCCACGTCGCATGGGTACATCAGAGCTCGTTCGCCAGTTCCGCCTGCGAAGAAACGCCATTGGAAACAACGGTGAAAAGCGATGGCGTCGTCGTCTGGCGCTGGATGCTGGATTCAGATCCAGCCCCCTTCTACGCACCGTTCCTGCAATTTGAGGGGAAATGCGATCGAAAACAGCATTACGAGGTTCGCTACCCCAGCAATGCCATCATCAAGGCCATCTTTGCACCATCAGGCTCCGGTGGCGAAGGCCGCGAATTGCCAGCCAATACGTTCTTGATGGACAGCTACAATTTCATGACGCCAGTCGATGAGAACCGCACGAAGTATTATTGGTTTCAGATGCGAAATTTCGCGCCCGACGACCCGGACGTTTCAGCGCGCTTCGCAACATCCGTACGCGGCGCATTCGAGGAAGACCGTGTCGTGCTAGAGGCGGTCCACCACGGGATCGCGAACAAGAAGACTCCAAACCTCGATCTGAAGATCGATGTCGGACCGCTGCGGTTCAGACGCAAGCTTTCACAGATGATCGATAGCGAGACCATGAATGTCGTCGCTGCCGCGGAGTAAGCGCCTGCGCCGGAACGACTAACGATATGGTCTTCGCCTGCTCAAATGTATCAGGCGGAGATGGCAAAAAAATAATAACCGGGAACATAGCTGGTGATCGGCAAAAGCCGACGCCCGCCACAAATCGGGAGTATCCTTGATGCGCCACATCAGGCAGCCTGAGCTCTATTCAGTGGACTATAATGTGCTGCGGCAACGTTTTCTTTCCGCTGCGCGCCGGTCGAATGCTGCGTTGTTCGAATATAAGCATCCATTGCATGGCCCAGGTGGAGAGCACCTTTTCACGGATGTTGCATATCTGGGCGAACGCAACGCGTCAAAAAAACTCGTCATCTTGTCCGGCACGCACGGAGTTGAGGGGCAATTCGGATCGGCTTGCCAGGCTGAATGGCTTGCCGCAAATAACCCTTTACCGCTTCCTCCCGATACGGCTGTGGTGATGATCCATCTGATCAACCCATGGGGAACAGCATGGAGCCGACGGGTCAACGAGGACAATGTCGATCTCAACCGAAACTTCGTTGACTGGAAGAGAGCCGTTCCACGAAACGAACGATACGCCCCACTCCATAATGCATTTGTCTGCGCCGAGTGGGATGGACCCGATCGTGACCGTGCCGATCAACTGCTGAGAGATGCCAAGGCCGCTTTAAATGGTCACGCCGGGATCGCCGCGATTATCGAAGCAGGCCAATACGACTTTCCAGACGGACTGTTTTATGGCGGCAACGGCCCGACATGGTCGAACCGCACCCTCAACGATATCTTGAGCACTTTCGTCAGTGGCGCGTCGGATGTCGTCGTCTTCGATCTTCACACCGGTGCAGGCCCTTACGGATATCCCGCACTGCTATCCGTGGCGGAAGAGGACCATGCCGGTCTGGAATGGGGCAGGAAAACCTATGGGCACGCACTCGCGGTCGTGATGACCGGCAATGGCGCAACGACCGATACCGGCATTGCGGCAACGGCTACGGGCTACGTTTCAGCAGCGGTCTGCAAATCCTTGCCCGAGAGCCGCGTATTGCCGCTGGTAATCGAATGCGGAACCCTTGAAGGCCCGGTGGTGATGGACGCCGTGCAGGCCGATAACTGGCTGCATCTTTTCGGGAATATCGAATCTCCGCTTGGGCAGAAAATCAAGAAGACGCTGAGAACGGCGTTCATTCCTGACGATCCCGAATGGCAGCAGAACTGTCTTGGGACAAGCTTGCGATATTTCGACCGCGCGCTGACCGCACTTGCCTCGGTTACTCCCCCGGCTTCAAAGGGCGCACCCGCTCCGGCTTTGGTGAGCGACTGGCCACCGGCCGTGCCTGTGAACACCAAACGCCATGAACGGCCAGCCGTTGAAGTTCATGATCTCCACAAAAGTTTCGGCACGCACGAAGTCCTGTCGGGCGTGGGGCTGAGTGCCGATCCCGGCGAAGTCGTTTCGATGATCGGCTCGTCAGGTTCCGGCAAGAGCACGTTTTTGCGCTGTATAAACCTGCTTGAACAGCCCAGCAGTGGAACGATCGTCGTTGATGGCGAGGAAATACGAATGAAGGGCGGAGCGAATGGCCGTTCGCAGCCAGCAGACATGCGCCAGGTCGAGAGAATTCGCGCCCGCGTGGGAATGGTATTCCAGAACTTCAATCTCTGGCCCCACATGTCCGTGCTTGAGAACATCATCGAGGCTCCCGTCCATGTTCTTGGCGAGCGTCGCCAGGATGCAATCGACCATGCCCATCAGTTGTTGAAGAAAGTGGGACTGTCGGAAAAGCATGCCCAATATCCCGGGCAGCTCTCCGGCGGCCAGCAGCAACGTGCGGCCATCGCAAGAACACTGGCCATGCGGCCAAAAGTCATCCTCTGTGACGAACCGACATCCGCTCTAGACCCCGAACTTGTGGGAGAGGTCCTGCGCGTGATCCGTCAGCTGGCAGAAGAGGGCAATACCATGATCCTCGTGACGCATGAAATGCAGTTTGCGCGCGAGGTATCTCACAAGATTCTCTTCTTACACAAAGGAAAGGTGGAGGAAGAGAGTACCCCGGCGGAATTGTTCACCAATCCGCGATCGGAACGCCTGCGTCAATTTCTGTCGCGAACTTTATGACGTGATCCGCTGATCAGCTGTGCCGGGGCTGTGTCCGGCAAATCAAACCTGACAAATAACCAAATAGGGGAATTCGCATATGAATCTGAAAGTCCTGTCACTCGCCCTGCTTCTTGCAGGCGTCAGCACGGCGCACGCTGCCGAAGGCGAATTGTCGATCGGCACCGAAGGTGCCTATCCACCATGGAGCATGGCCGATGCTGCCGGCAATGTGACCGGCTTCGACGCCGATGTCGGCAACCTGCTCTGCACGAAGCTCGCCGTGAAGTGCCGGTTCGTCGTGCAGGCCTTTGATGGCCTGATCCCTGCCCTCAAGGCGAAGCGCTTCGACGTCATCATCTCCGGGATGTCGATTACCCAGGATCGAAAAAAGGAAATCAATTTTTCGGTCGGATATGCTGAGCTGGCAAACATGTTCCTCGTTCCCAAGACATCCGATCTCGCCGGCATCAAGGATATCGACACTTTGTTGAAGGGCTTGGACGGCAAGACGATCGGCGTTCAAACCGGAACGACGCACGCCCACTTCATCGAAAAGCGGGTGCCGAATGCCAATCTCAAAACCTACGACACGCTCGACAATATGCAGATCGATCTCGCAAGCGGCCGCGTTGAGGCAGCATTTGCAGACGCCTCTGCGCTTCAGGATTTTCTCGCCAAGCCCGAAGGCAAGGACTTTCAGTTTGTCGACGTGAAAGTTCAGAGCAAATTCGATTCCACCCTCGGCGAAGGGATCGGCGTCGGAATTGCCAAGGAGAACACCGAGCTGAAGACGAAGATCGACAAGGCACTGTGCGAGCTCGTCGCGGATGGTTCGATCGGCAAAGCGAGCCAGAAGTGGTTCAAGATGGATATCTCCAGACCCTGCAACTAAGACGCCTGCCCCGCTCTTCCCAGAAGTGCGGGGCAACCACTCAATCGCAACCTGACAGGGTGCGCACGGTCGAAGACGCTGACGATGCCTGCTGCCAAAAAGGCAAGGGAGTGCGCAGCAAAACCAAGGCAAATCCAATGGAGTCTAGTCTGATCCTAGTTTGGCAGGGTGGTTGGATAAGAGCCATTCTGCAGGGGGCCGCAATAACGATTGCCGTCGGTACGGTCAGCATGCTTGTCGGTGCGTTGATCGGAACCTTGTGCGGGGTCATCAAGTGGGCGCGGATATTCCCGCTGACACTTGTGGTAGACGCCTATACCTCTCTCGTGCGGGGGGTGCCTGAACTGCTTATCATCTATCTGCTGTTCTTTTCTTCCGTGCAATTCGTGACACAGGTTGCCACAGCTTTCGGATATGCTGCCCTTGCGGACAGCGGATATGCCTTCATCATTGCCATCATTGCCATCGGTACGATTTCAGGCGCCTACTCGACCGAGGTTATCAGGGGAGCATTGGCTTCCATCCCGACGGGACACATAGAAGCTGCGCGCGCACTGGGGATTCCCGGGCGCCGCATCTTCAGGCGCATCATCATCCCGCAAATGCTACGCATTGCCATCCCCGGTATGAACAATGTCTGGCAGACAACCATCAAGGACACGGCACTGGTATCGGTTGTCGGGCTACAGGAACTGATGCGCGCCGCCTCGGTTGGCGCCGGTAGCACCCGCAATCCCCTGATTTTCTTTCTTATCGCAGCCGTCGTGTATTTCGCGATCACCATCATAAGCCAGGCTGGATTCGACAGGGTCGAACGCCTGGTGAGACTAAGGGCGAGGAAGTAACGCGATGGATATCGAATTCCTGAAAACATCGATGCCTTTCCTCTTGAAAGGGCTTTCCACAACGGCGACCATAACCGCGATATCTGTCGCGATCGGTTTCAATCTCGGCCTTGGTCTTGCGCTCATGCGGCTGTCCGAAAACCGTTTCCTTGCCGGGTTTGCAAAATATTACAGCATGGTCTTTCGCGGTACACCGCTGCTTGTACAGCTGTTCCTGTTTTACTACGGGCTTGGCCAAATTGGCTTTATCAAAGGCAATGCCATAACGTGGTGGGTGATTAGTGATGGTGCGCGCTGCGCGGTCATGGCGATGGCGCTCAACACAGCCGCCTATACATCGGAGATTCTGCGAGGCGGATTATTATCGGTTCCCGCGGGTCTCAAGGAAGCGGCCAAAGCCACGGGAATGTCACCATTTATGCGTTTCCGCCGGATCGAATTCCCGCTCGCCATTCGCCAGGCTCTGCCGGCTTACGGCAATGAGCTGATCCTCGTCGTCAAGGGTACGAGCCTTGCCTCGACAATCACGGTTCTCGAGATCACGGGATATGCAAAGCGCCTGATGAGCCAGACATTCGCGATTTTCGAGGTTTTCGCCTTGGCGGGTGCCATCTACCTCGTCATCAACCTCACCCTCGTCATGCTCATCCGCATGCTTGAGGCACATCTGATGCGTCACGAAGCGCGCTGAAGGCCAGTAGTCTCGAACCTTACGACTGCCTGTCACGCGCATTTATGGACTATATCGCCGCCTGGACAGCCAAAAAAAAGGCGTTCTGGCGAACTGAACCGTAGCCTCCTATGTCGTGTCCGCGCCGCGCGCCTAAAGAGCGCGGCGTTGTCATGTCAGCCGGTGACTTTGCCGGGGTTAAGAGTGTATCCGCCATCGATTGCGGCCTTGATCTGCGTCATCAAGGCAAATTTTACCGGGTTCGCTGTCTCCCGCAACGCATGAATGCGTTTGGAGCCGATCCCATGTTCCGCCGAGAACGAACCACCCGATTGCGTCAGGTCGCGGTACAGAACGGATTCGATGGCAGCAATCTTGGCGGGCGTCAGAGCTGCCCCGGCTGCATTGAGAACAATGTGAAGATTGCCATCGGCAATGTGGCCGAAGAGGTAGGGATCGAGGAGAGGATCGATTGACCGAAGCTCCGGTACGCAGCGAGCCACATATTCTCCGATCTGCGACAAGGGGACGGAGACGTCAAAGGACGGCGCAGCCGGATATCTGCGATAGATAAGGTCCGTGTCCTCCCTCAGACGCCACAACTCTGCTTCCTGCGCCTTCGATGTTGCGACGACAGCGGACACGTTCGGATAGGTTTCATACAGCTCCTCGTAAATCCGGCCGAGCTCCATCTGAAGCTGTTCCTCGTCACCGCCGCCCAGAGACATGATGAGGTTGACAGGATAGTCAGGGGCATAATCTGGCGCCGACCAAAGGTGCTCGCCCGCCGTCAGGGAGAAAAACGAATTCCAGATCGCTTCCGCCGCACGCATGTGGCCATACCTCACGGTCAACCCCAGCCCGGTTGCATCAAGAGCCGCTTCAACGGAGGGAAGCCCAAAAAGTGCGGTTGCGGTTGCTGCGGGAACCGGCTCCAGCTTGATGGCAATTCTGGTCACAATACCAAGCGTACCCTCGGCCCCGATGAAGAGATGCTTGAGATCGTATCCTGCGGCGTTCTTCACCACGCGTGTCAGGTCGGAATATATCGAGCCATCAGGCAATACGACTTCCAGTCCGAGCACGCGATGTCGCATCACCCCATATCGAAAGGCAGAAATCCCGCCGGCATTGGTCGAGACCATTCCGCCAATCGTGGCAGAACCACGCGATGGCAAGTCGATGCCTGGCTCGAGACAATGCTCCGATGCGGCCGCCTGCAACGCTTGAAGCGTAACGCCCGCCTCAACAACGGCAACCCGCTCATCTGGATAGATTTCCACGATCCGGTTCAGCCGGGCGGTCGACACCACGATTTGACCGGGGACGGACACACCCCCGCCAACAAGCCCGGTTCGGCCACCCTGTGGTACAACCGATATACCATGGGCAACCGCAGTTTTTATGATCGACGCAACCTCGTGCGGAGATGAAGGGAAAGCAACCGCATCCGCACCGAAATTCGCAGGCGTTACGCCATAATCGAGATTGGCAACGGCATCACCGCGTTTCAGGTTCGACGGGCCGATAATCTGGTCGATTTCATTGAGAAACGCGGCGGACAAATCCCGTGTTGAGGCGGTATTGTGTTCGATCATGACGCGACTTTTGCCTCAGGAAGCTTATCTTTGAGTGAGCGTAACGCTTCGAGAAAACGGTCGTTTTCCGCAGGAAGCCCGACGGTCACACGAATGAAGCTGGCGAACTCCGGTTCTTTCCAGGGTTTGACGATGACGCCATGGGACAGGAAATGATCGAAAGCGATCGAACTGTCGCAACCAACATCGATGAAGAGAAAATTCGTCTGAGAGTCCGGAACGAAAAGATCAAGCGAGGCGATTGCCGCAGCCATGCGCCTGCGCTCCTTGACGACGCTTTCGACGGAAACCCGCATCCAGTTTTCGTCATCGAGCGCGGCAACTGCGGCCAATTGCGCGGCTGCATTGACGTTGAACGGTGTCTTTGCAGATGACATGGCCTGTGCCAGCCGCTCATCGGAAGCCACGGCATATCCGACGCGCAACCCAGCCAGCCCGTAGGCCTTCGAGAAGGTTCTGAGCACGACCCAGGAGATAGCGCTGTCAGCCAGTGTCTTAAGCCCATCTGGCGTATTCCCGTCGCAGAATTCGAAATAGGCTTCGTCGAAAACAAGCAACGTCTCTTTCGGGACAGCTGCAATGAGGCTTGAGAGCTGATCCTGTCGCAACGCCGGGCCCACGGGATTGGAAGGCGAGGAGATGAAGAATATCGATGGCTTTTCGCGCAATGCGGTCGTCATCGCCTCAAGATCGAACCGAAGATCCTTCGTCATCGGTATCTTGATGATTTTCGCACCATTTGCTCTGGGCTCGATTTCGTGAAGGCCGAAACCAGGTATCATCGCGACCACGGTAGCATCCGGACGCAGGACCGCGCGACAAACGGCAGCGATCATCTCTTCGGAGCCGTTTCCAATGACAATCCGGTTTCCGGCAACGCCGAGCTTTCGACTAAGCGCATCACGCAAGATCACACAGGCAGGATCCGCATAGCGTGAGGGGTCGAGACTGGCCAGCGCAGCGGTTACCTTCGGAGAGCAACCATATGGATTCTCATTGCTGGCAAGGGCCGCAATTTCGGTCAAACCCGTCTTGCTTCGCGCAACGGCGATATTCATTCCAGCATTATAAGGCGGAAGTTCAGCAACGTGCGGGTTGAGTCTGAGTATATCGGACATGGGTTGATCTCGCTGATTTGGATAAACGCTGGAATCTGGTTTCAGAGGTCGAGTACGACTGAACTCACGGGCTTGGAACAACAGAGGAGAATCTGCCCGGATGGCACGTCATCCAGCGGCTCTTCCACATATTCAACGTCGCCGGACACAAGGTCCTGGACACAGCTGCCGCAGACACCCGCGCGACAGGAGAATGCTGGCTCAATACCCCGGCTCTCCAGAAAGCTCAGGATGGATTCCGAGGCTGAATCCCACTCGAATCTGGCATTTGACTTTCCAAGAACGATCTCAATGCCTGAGTACTCAGGCTCTGACGCCACCGGAGCAACAGTGAGGCTGAGGTTTGCTTCCTTCTTCGGCTGCGATGGCGAAAGCAGGGAGGCAGGCCCGAAAAACTCGTAGGCAATCTTGCTTTTCTCCAAGCCGAGGGAGAGGAGCAGGTCATACATCGCCTGCATGAACGGCGGTGGTCCGCACATATAGACTTCGTAATCGTCCAGCGGCAGAAACGACTGCAAGGTCTCCCGAGTGATGAAACCGGCGGAATGGAATAGTCCGGCCTTGGCATCCTCGTCGGTCGGAAAACGATAACAGTAATGAATATGGACGTTGCTGCGCTTTTCAGCGAGCACCCGTACTTCTTCACGCAGCGCATGGGTAGCAGCCCCGTCGCAGGCATGGACGAACCAGACGGGCCGATCGCTTTCCGCAACCAAGACCTTCAACATGGAAATCGTAGGTGTCAGCCCGACGCCACCGGACAAGAGAATAACCGGTCGCTGACTGGCCTTGTCGAGTTTGAACGCACCACGCGGCCTGTCAATATGGATGACCGCACCCTCTTCAACGGCGTCATGGAGCCAGCACGAAACAAGACCATCGGCCATATCGGGCGCTAAAGCGGCCTCCCGTTTCACGGTAATACGATAGACCCCGATCTCATTTGGTCCTGACGAAACCGTGTAATTCCGGACAAGCGGTTCTTTGCCTTCGGGATGCGGTATCTGGATCGTCAGAAACTGGCCTGCCTCAAAAGTACACCAATCCGCAGGGTCGACAGGCGTGAGGTAAAAAGACGTGATCGTGGCACTCTCGCGCACCTTGCGCTTTACCTCGAACGGGCGAAAACGTGGATCCAGGCGGGTCGTCATGATTTGCTTGTCCTGATGATTGCAATATCCGGAAATCTACAGATCGCCTCAAGAGCCCTCCCCGTGAGATCGCTCAAGGCTTGCTTCAACCTGCAGACGATCAAAGGTTTTCGCGGGAGGCAGAACTTCCTCAAAAACTCGCTGGCAATTTGGTATTCACCAATTTGCAGCCCCAAGGCCTCACCTCAATTTATCCCTCTGACAAATCTCATTATTTGCGCGTCAACAAAGAGAGACAATCCCGCCACAGATGGGTTTTTGTTTAGAAAAGCTAAACTATGGGGGTTTGAATTGGCGCGAGCAACTCTGGATTTGCGCCTCGTTTTTTACCGGGATACGCCAAAGCAGAACGTGATCTTCAGAACCAATCGTTAGATAGTTGCAGAGTGCTCCGCGAGCAGGATATAGGCCTAGGTGCACGCTATCAGAGCCCCACGGTGATATATCGCCAGCAATTCATTTGCGGTATCCAACGCCCAAAACGCACGAAAGCCCTCTACGATGAGAGGGCTTTCGTGTTGAATTTATTCGTAAATTTTGGTTGCGGGGGCAGGATTTGAACCTGCGGCCTTCAGGTTATGAGCCTGACGAGCTACCGGGCTGCTCCACCCCGCGTTACCAGCGTAAATCCC